>JAJYET010000046.1 GCA_021785655.1 bacterium
ACTACACCAACCGCGGCCGGATCATCACCCCCCTCAAGGACCGGTTCGGGGCCCAGGTGCGCACCCACTACCCCCGGACCGCGGAGCAGGAGGTGGAGATCGTGCGCCAGGAGCAGGCCCCGTTCCAGGGACTGCCCGTCGAGCTCCACCTGCCCGAGTACATGCGCGAGGTGGTGGCGGAGATCTCCCAGCTGGCCCGGCGCAACCCCCAGGTGAACCAGCGCTCCGGGGTGTCGGTGCGGCTCTCCATCGCCAACCAGGAGAGTCTCTGCGCCAACGCGGTGCGGCGGGCCATCCTGCTCCAGGAGCCCGTCGCTGTTCCCCGCGTCAGCGACCTGGGGGCCCTGGCCGCCTCCACCACGGGGAAGTTGGAGCTGGAGACCTGGGAGGAGGGGGAGGACTCGCAGCTGCTGTCCAAGCTGACCCGTGGTGCCGTGCAGAACGTCTTCCGCCGCCACTTCTCGCTGGCCGAGTTCGCCCCCCTGCTGGCGCTGTTCGAGCAGGGTCTCACGGTGGAGGTGGGCGAGATGCTGGCCTCGGCCACCTACGCGGCGGCGGCCGCTCAGCTGCCCGACACCCCCCGGATCCTGGCTGACCTGGACGAGCCCCGGGAGCCTGCGGCGGTGGCGGCGGCGCTGGAGCTGGTCCTAGAGGGGCTGCACCTCGCCAAGCGGCTCAACAAGACGACGGTCGACGGGACCGCCGTGTACAACGGCTGAGGCTAGGGTGGCAGCGGCCCGCTACAGCCGCTGGGACGGGACTCAGGACCTCGGAGCCCCTGACCCTCAGGAGGTCTTCTCCCGGCTGGCGGAGGACGTGTTCCAGGGATGGGACTTCGAGTCCGCGCTGCGGCGGCTGCTGGGGCAGGGCTTCCAGGACCATGAGGGGAACCGGATCCCGGGACTGGAAGGGCTTCTGGAGCAGCTCCGCCAGCGACGGCAGACGGAACTGCAGCGCTACAGCCTGGAAAGCCTCTTCCAGAACCTCGAGGAGCGGCTGGACCGGATCGTCCAGAAAGAGCGGACGACGCTGGCTGAGCGGCGGGGAGCGGCCCTGGGCCCGGACGGCGAGGGGCTGGCGGGCCGGCTGCTCGCAGCCCGCCAAGAGCAGCTCGATCAGCTTCCCCCCGAGACCAGCTCCGCTATCCGGTTCCTTCAGAACTACGAGTTCGTGGATCCGGTTGCCGAGGCCGACTTCCGGGAGCTCCTGGAGGAGCTCCGACGCCAGCTGGTGGAGTCCCACCTCCGGCACGTCGGCGCACGCCTTGGGGAGATGGGCGGGCCACAAATGGCCCGCCTCAAGGAGATGGTCTCGGACCTCAACTCGATGTTGGAGCGCCGTCTGGCTGGCGAGCCCGATCGCTACCAGCAATTCATGGAGCGCTGGGGCGGGGCCTTCCCCGACCATCCCGACAACCTGGAAGACTTCGTCCACCAGCTGCAGCAGCGGATGGCGGAGATGGAGTCCCTGGTGCAGTCCCTCAGCCCCGAGTCCAGAGCGGAGTTGGAGGCGATGATGGCGGCGGCCCTGGCCGACCCCGGGATCCAGGAGGAGCTGACTCAGCTGGGCCAGCTACTCTCCGAGCTTGCCCCCGGCGGCCGCCTGGGCGGCAGGATGGCGTTCTCCGGCGGTGACGGGCTGGACTTCCCCGAGGCCATGGAGGTCATGGGGAGGCTGCGGCGCACCGAGGAGCTGGAGCGTTCGCTGCGCGCCGCCTACCGGGGCCAGCCGTTGAGCGACGAGCAGCGCTCCGCCCTCATGGAGGAGCTGGGGCCAGAGGCGGCCTCGGGGGTGGCCGCCATCGAGGAGCTGCTGGCGAAGCTGGCCCACGCGGGGCAGCTGAGGCTGAGTGGCGAGAGCGCCACCCTGACGCCGCAGGGGGTGCGCAAGATCGGCCAGAAGGCGCTGGGCGACGTCTTCCGCCGCCTGCCCCCCGACCGTTTCGGCGGGCACCGCATCGACCGCACCGGGGTCGGGGTGGACCCTGGCGATGAGACCAAGAGGTACGAGTTCGGCGACCCCTTCCGCCTCGACGTGGAGCGCACCGTGCGCAACGCCCTGCTGAGGGGCTCCGGCCCGCCCCCCGTGACCCTGCAGCAGGATGATTTCGAGGTGGTGCGCTCCGAGAGCCAGGTGCGGGCCACCACGGTCCTCATGCTGGACATGAGCCGGAGCATGCCTCTGCGGGGATACTTCTATGCGGCCAAGAAGATGGCCCTGGCGCTGGAGTCGCTGATCCGCACCCAGTACCCCCGCGACACCCTCTACGTGGTGGGGTTCTCCGACTACGCTCGGGAGATCCCGGCCACGGCCCTCGCCGAGCTCTCCTACAGCGAGTACGTGTACGGCACCAACCTCCAGCACGGGCTGATGGTGGCCCGGCACCTCCTGAGCCGCCACCGCGGCGGCAGCCGGCAGGTGATCGTGGTCTCGGACGGTGAGCCCACAGCCCATCTGGATGGCGGACGGCTGGTATTCCGCTACCCGCCGCTTCCCGAGACCTTCCAGAAGACGCTGGAGGAGGTGCGGCGCTGCACCGAGGAGCGCATCGTGATCAACACCTTCATGCTGGAGACCAACAGCCACCTGGTCCACTTCGTGCGCCAGTTGACCCGCCTCAATCGGGGCCGGGCCTTCTTCGTCAGCCCGGACCGGCTGGGAGACTACGTGCTCGTGGACTACGTCAGCTCGCGTGCCGGAGGCGTCTGATCCGGGTGCCCACCACCTCCCTGGACCCCCGGCGGCGGGAGTTCCAGCTCCGCCTGCTGACCCAGCTGCGGGCCCGCTATCCCGACTGGTCCCTGGAGGCGGCTCCCGATGGGTTCGGCGTCCTCGCCCGCAAGGAGAGAGCGCGGGTCACGCTCACCCTGGAGACCCTGTACGGAGGCTGCCGCCAGGAGCAGGCCGCGACCCCGGCCCTGATCTCCAGCTTCGTCGCGGCGGCCGCCCCCCGGCTGGCGGCTGCCGAGGCCGCACCGGAGTCCGGGCCGGCGCCGGACCCCGACGCCCTGGTCTGGTGCGTCCGGCTGGAGAAGGTGGTGCGGGGCTACAGCAGGTCCCCGGAACTGGTCACCCGCGCGCTGCCGGGAGGGCTGCTGGCCTTTGTCTCCGAGGCCCTTCCCGGGGAGGTCATGAGAGGGGTGTCGGCCACGGAGGCCGGCGCGGCGGGCCTGGCTCCCGAGCGTCTGGCGGAGCTGGCCGACCGTAACACCGCGCTGCGGCTGGGGGGCTGGCGCGAGACCCTGAACCAGCATCCCGGCCAGCGGCGCTGGCTCTTTTCCGATGACCCCCTCTTCTCCAGCAGCCTGGTCGTGGTCCCCGAGTTCCTCACGGCGCTGGCCCAGCGGGGCGGCGGCGAGGCGGCGCTCCTGGTGCCCGACCGGGGGATGGTGGTGGGGGCGGTGGGCGAGGCGGCCAGCGCGCCGCAGCTCCAGCATCTCTCAAGACGGCTGTACGGCATGGCCCGGAGCCCGCTCATCCCCCAGGTGCTGGCCACCGACGGCACGACCGTGGTGCTGCACCCGGCGGAGGCGCTACCGCGCCGGCCGTGGTCCGGCTGGCGCCAGCTCCTGGGGCTGCGGGAGAGGTGAGCGGGGGTCGGCCGGCCGTGGCCAGGGGGATCGCGGAGCTGGCGGAGGAGGCCCGTCAGCGCTACGGAGTGCCGCTGGTGCGAGTTCAGGTGCTCGGGAGCGGGGTCATGGGGTCCGTCGGCCTGGCCTCCCAGGAGGAGGCGGTCCGGGAACTGGTGCGCGGGAGTTGGCCCGGGGGACGCGCGAGGCTCCTGGTGCTGGCACAGAGGCGGCCCCGGGCCGGCGTGTACGCCGAGGGGCCGCCCCTCAGGGTCTGGCGCTCCCCGCTCCCGACCAGCCGGGGGGAGCGGGAGCTGACCACCGAGCTCCTGCCCGGGGACCCGGGGGCGGCGCTCCTGGCGGTCTTTCCCGACCACCTCCTGGTGCGGGCCCCCGGGGAGGCCGTGGGCTGGGTGGCGCGGTCCGCAGCATTCCGTGTCGGCCCCGCGCCGGACGCCATCCAGAGCCAGACCTCCTGGGACCCCGAGCAGGTGCTGGGATCAGCCCTGCGCCAGCTGGGCCGCCCATACGTCTGGGGTGGCACCGGGGCCGAGGGGCTGGACTGCTCGGGACTCGTCTGGCGCAGCTTTCTCGAGGCGGGGGTCCTGCTGCCCCGGAACAGCCGGGCGCAGCGGCTCATGGGACGCCGGGTCAGGGTCTCCGACCTGCAACCGGCGGACCTGGTCGCGGCGCTGAGTCGGGGGCCGGCCCGGCGCAGCCATGTGGCCCTCGCCCTGGGTCCTGACGAGGTCGTCCACGCCTGCAGCGAGACCATGGCGGTGCGTCGGGAGCCGCTCCGGGAGTTCCAGGATCGCTACCAGGTGGTCGCCGTGCGGCGGCTCGCGGGCGTCCACCGAGACTCCCGGTAATCTGAGGCGGTGCTTCCCGCCGCGACGCAGGCCCACCCGGCAGCCGCTGCCCTCCGCGTGCCCTCCCGGCTGCAGGGCCTATGCGACCGGCGCGTCGACGTGATCGGGGTGGGAAGTGTGGAGGGGGGGGAGATGGCCCACTTCCTGCTGGCGGCCGGCTTCACCCGGGTGGTGGGACACGACCTCAGCCCCGACCTCTCGGAGCTGGCCAGGGCGCACCGGCTCGCCCACGCCGGCTTGGGCGCCGAGGCCGCCCGGGAGCGGCTGGAGAGCCTGCTCGCCGGCCTGGCGGAACTCCAACTCGGGGACCGGTATCTGGAGGGCGTTTCGGAGAGCAGCCTGGTGGTGCCCACCCAGGCCTGGTTCCTCCACCCGCGCAACCGCGAACTGCACCAGCTCCGGGACCGCGGGGTCCCCTTCTACTCCCTGATCCAGGCCTACCTGGACCTCTCCCGCGGCCCGGTGGTGGGAGTCACGGGAAGCCACGGCAAGTCGACCACCTCGGCGCTGGTGGCGCGCGGGCTGAGGGCGCTGGCTCCCGTGGTGTGGCTGGCCGGCAACGACCGCCACAACCAGCAGGCGCTGCAGGCGGTGTCCCGGGACGGGGCCGGCCAGGGCTGGCTGGTGCTGGAGATCTCCAACCGCCAGCTGCTGCAGATGGACCGGGCGCCCCGGGTGGGCTGCATCACCAACATCACCCCCAACCACCTCGACGAGCACGGGGGGATGGATGCCTACGTGGCCTGCAAGAGGCGCATCTACGAGCTTCCCGGTTGCGCGGTCGGGGTCCGCAACGCCGACGACCCCGTGAGCTGGTCGGCGGGGCCCCTGCCCCGGGGGGTTCGCCAGGTGGTGTTCGCCCGGGAAGAGGCGTCGCTCGGGGAGAGTGACGGGTGCTTCGAGGAGGACGGCTGGGCGGTGGTCCGGCGCGGGACGGAGCGGCAGGCCGTGCTGGAGCTGGGCGGACTTCGCCTTCCCGGCCAGCACAATCGGGCCAACGTGCGGGCGGCGCTGGCCGTCCTGACCGCCCTGGACGAGGTTCGCTGGCCGGCACTCCCGGAGGCGGCCCGGGCCCTGGCCGACCTTCGCCCCCTCCCCCACCGCATCCAGCTGGTCTGGCAACAGGGCGGCGTGGACTACTTCGACGACCTCTCCAGCACCACTCCCCAGTCCACGGTGGCCGCGGTCCGGACCCTGGCGCGGGAGGTGGTGCTCATCTGCGGGGGCGATGACAAGGCCATCCCCTTCGACGAACTGGCCGGGCTGGTGGGGCGGGAGGTGCGCCAGGTGCTGCTGCTGCCCGGGACCGGTTCGGCACGGCTGCTGGCGGCGGTGCGGCGGAGCGGCGGCGGAGCGCTGGTGCGGGAGATGGGAAGCCTGGAGGCGGCGGTCGACGCGGCCCGCTCCCTCGCCCGTCCTGGAGACGCCGTGCTCCTCTCCCCCGCCTGCCCGGGCTTCTTCTCCGCCCACTACGGAGCGGGAGGTTACCGCCGGGCCCTGCGGAGCGGGGCTACTTCTCCTCGTCCTCGAAGGGGGCCAGGGTGAAGGGCACTGTCGCCACCACCTCGAAGACGGCGCCGCAGTGGGCACAGTCCACCAGCGCCCCCACCTCCTCGTCCCCCAAGAGGTCCAGGTCGGCACCGCAGTCAGGGCAGCAGCGATCGGATTGGTCGGCCATCTGGTATCTCCTGCGTGGCGGCGGCTGAGGCCGGCGGCGGGGTCCCCGCTCGTCCCAATTTAGCGTCCGCCCTGCCCTCCCCGCCCCTGACCCCCCTGGAGCCGGCTCCCGAGCTGGGTGCCCGGCTCGGGATTGAGGAGCTCTGGCTGAAGCGGGAGGACCTCTCCCCGGACGGCTCGCACAAGGGCCGGAGCGCCGAGTGGATGCTGGCGGAGCTAGGTTCCCAAGGCCGCTCCCAGGCGGTCGTCAGCTCCTCGGGCAACGCCGCCCTGGCGCTGGCCCGCCGGGCCGGGGCCAACGGGGTCCGGCTTCTGGCGCTGGTGTCCCCACTCACCCCGGAGGTGAAGCTGCGCCGCCTCCTGGAGACCGGCGAGACGGTGGTGGCCAGCCATCACCCGGTGGGACTGCTCCACCACGCCGTGGACGGCTGGGGGCTCACCGACCTCCGCGGCTCGACCAATCACGGGGCGCCTCTGGCCTACCGTTCTCTCGCCGGTGAGCTCGCTCCCGCCGGACCCTGGTCCGCGGTCTTCGTCTACAGCTGCAGTGGCGCCACCGCCCTTGGCCTCTGCCAGGGTTGGCAGGGGCACGGCACCCCGCCCCAGGTGCACCCGGTCGAGGGGGCTCCGGGGGGCGAGCTGACCCGCCCCTGGTACCAGGGCCAGCCACCCCTGGAGCCGGCCCAGGTCGGCGAATTGGGCACCCGCCGCAGCCGGCTCGCGCCCCTCCTGCGCCGGCTGGTCAAGGGCACGGGGGGACGGGGCTGGAGGGTGGATGCCGGACAGCTGGCGGAAGCTGGGGCGGCAGCGCTCGACTGTGGGCTGGAGACCTCGTGGGAAGGGTTGGCGGCGCTGGCCGCAGCCTCCCTCTGGTCCCGGGAGGCCGGGGGACGAACGGTGGTCCTGCTGACCGGGGCGGAATGGCAGCTGGATCTTGCCCCCTCCCCCACTCCCCTGGTCCCGGCAGCGGAGACGCCCGCCGAGCTGGACTCGATCCTGGAGCGCATGGGGTTCCGCCGCGGGGGAGGGCGGTGACCGGGCGCCGGGTGTTCTACGTCGCCCCCGACCCCGTGGCCGCGCTGGGCTCGACCCTGGCGGTCGTGGCGGCGAGCGATGCCGGACTGGAGGCGGACCCCGAGAGGCTCACGGTGGTCTCGGGTGGCGGCAGGTCCGGCCGCTCCCTCCTGGAACTCCCCGAGGTCGGACGGAAGCTCCAGCAGGAAGCTTCGGCGGTGATCCTCTGGACGGGGTCCGCGGCCGCCGGACTCCGGCTCTCAGGTCTCGGCATCGCCAACGCCAACAGCGATCCCGGGGTGGCCCGGCGGCTGGAGAACAAGGCCCACTTCCAAGACGCCGCCCGCGCCCGGGGGATCCCTGTGCCCAGGAGCGTTTCGGGCACGGCCGGCCCCGACCTCTTGGCCGCTGCCTCGCCCCTGGGGCGGGCGGTCTTCCAACTGGCCCGGGGATACTCCGGGGCCGCGACCTATCCCGTCCACGGCCCGGGCGAGCTGGGTGAGCTCCTCACCCGGTTCCGGGGTCACCCCTGCCGGGTGGCTGAGTGGGTGGACGGGACGCCGGTCACGGTGACCGGGGTGGCCCTGGAAGGGCGGGTGGCGCTGGGACCTCCCTGCATCCAGCTGACCGGCATTCCCGAGCTCACCCCGCACCCCCTCGGCTCCTGCGGCAACGACTTCAGCTCCCCGGTACCCGGCGCGGGGGCCGTGGCTCGGGTGGCTCGGCAGACCGGCGAGTGGCTCCGGGAGCTCGGGCATCGCGGGATCTTCGGGGTGGACCTGGTGGTGGACCGGGCCGGGCGGCCCTGGTGCATCGAGGTGAACCCCCGCCTGGTGGCCAGCGTCCCCCTCTGGTCCCTCTCCGGTCCCCATGGCAGCTCCCTTCTCGACCTGCACCTGGCGGCCTTTGGCCTCGCCGAGGACCGCGGCGCCCCGCTCGGCTGCCGCTGGTCCCAGCTCATCCTCTACCAGCTGGGCCGGCTCGCGGGTTCGGAGCCGGCGGTGAGCCGGGAGGGAACCTGGGATGCGCAGGGGCGCTTGGTCCCCGGGCGGCGCCTAACTCTGGCCGGACCCGAGCCAGGCCGGGTGGGGCTGGTGCGAAGACGCCCGGCCGGACCGGGGAAGGAACTCGCCCGCGTCATCTTCGAGGGGCCCCTCATCGGGGCCGGGGGACAGCTCCTGCCCCACCTGGCGGCAGCGGTCCTGGCCCTCCGACAGGAGCTGGAGCCGGGTCTGGTTCGTCCATAGGTCCCAGCCAGTCCAGGACCACCGCGGTGCGGTCGTCCCGTTTGCGGCCCGCCCCCACCAGCAGCTCGGCGGCCAGCTGGGCGGAGGAGCCGGAAAGCGCTGCCGCCAACTCCTCCGGCCCCAGGAGGTCCGGGGGAAAGTCGCCGGTGATCCCGTCGGTCACCAGCGCCATCCGGTCCCCGGAGTGCAGGTCCAGCCGCCCTCGCTGGCGGGTAAGGGAGCCATCGGGCTCGGGGAAGCCGAGGGCGGAGTCGAGCAGGTTGCCCTCCCCCTGGTCCCGGCTGAGCTGGACCAGCTCCTGGTCTCTTAGGAGGTAGAGGCGGGAGTCTCCGACCGAGATCCACCAGCCGACGCGCCCCACCAACCAGAGGGCGGTCGCGGTGGTGGCCCCGAGCTGGCGGGCGGCGATCGTCGAGCTGAGGGCGGTGAGCGCCCGGGCCAGCCGCTCCAGAGGGCCACCCGGAAGCCGGCGGCAGAGCTGGGGGAGCTCCCGGGCGGCCCACTCCGCGGCGCGCTCGCTGCCGGCCACCCCGCCGACACCGTCGAAGACCGCGAAAAGCCCCAGCTCCGGGTCCACCAGGACTCGGTCCTGCCCGTGAATCCGGAGCTCCGAGGTCCCCACCGTGATGCTGGCGCTCACGACTCCAGGGCGATCGTACTTCAGGGGCGAAGTGGGGCCCGTGGTTTCGCCGTGGGCCCGGAGGCGGTACCTTGGCACTGTGGAGTTCCGCGACTACTACACCACCCTCGGCGTGGCGCGCACCGCCACCGACAAGGAGATCCGCGCCGCCTACCGCAAGCTGGCCCGGGAGCTGCATCCGGATGTGAACAAGGACCCCCGGGCCACCGAGAGGTTCAAGCGGGTCAACGAGGCCTACGAGGTCCTGAAAGACCCGGAGAAGCGGGCCAAGTACGACCGCCTGGGGGCGGATTGGGAGCAGGTGGAGCGCGCCCAGGCGCGGCGACCGCAGCCGCCTCCCTTCGAGCCGGCCCAGCACGGCACCCGGTTCGGCGGATTCAGCGACTTCTTCGAGACCTTCTTCGGCAGCCGGGGTGCGGACTCGAGACCGGACCCCCTGGTGGAGATCGAGCTGGAGCGCCTCCGCCGGGAGCAGAACGCTCCCCGGCGGGGTCAGGACTCCGAGCACCGGGTGGAGGTCACCCTGCGGGAGGCGGCCACAGGGAGCGAGCGGACCATGCAGCTCTCCATAGATGAGGAGTGCCCCACCTGCCAGGGAACCGGCCACGTCACCGAGCAGCCGGCGGCAGGCGCGACGGCGGTCAAGGTCGAGGTGAAGGCCTGCCCCACCTGCCGGGGAACGGGCCGCCAGACCCGGCGGCGCAGCCTCAAGGTGACGATCCCCCGCGGCGTCACCGAGGGCTCCCGGGTGCGGGTGAGCGGCGAGGGCCGCGCCGGTCCCCACGGTGGGGCCCGGGGCGACCTCTATCTCCGGGTCCATTTGGACCTGGACGCCGGAACCGAGGTCCGCGGCCGCGACGTGTACACCGATCTCCCGGTGCGGGACTACCGTGCGGCCATCGGGGGGCGCGTAGCCACAAGGGATCCGGCCGGAGGGGGGCTCGAGGTTACGATCCCACCCGGCACCGCCAGCGGCCGCACGCTGAGGGTTCCGGGCAAGGGCATCCCCTCGCTGCAGTCGGGGGGTACCGCCGGTGACCTGTACCTGCGGGTGCGGGTCAGCCCCTCGACCCGCACCCCGTTGCCCGAGGCCGAGAGGGACGCCTACCACCGCTTGGAGCAGGCGGACTCCGGAGGCGGCTGATGCCGGGCTTCCCGGGGCCACCGTCCTGAGGCTGCTGCTGGCCTCCACCGGACTCCAGGGGCACCTCGACCCGTTGCTTCCCTTCGCCGCCGCGGCGCGGGCCGACGGCCACCGACTCCTGCTGGTGACCCCCAAGTCCGGCGGCCCCCGGGCCGAGGCGGCCGGGATCCCCGTGGCCCTCGGCGATGATCCTCCCGAGGAGGACGTCTCCTGGATCTGGGCGGAGTTCGCCTGGGCCACGCCCCGCCGACGCGCTCGCCTGGTGGACGGCCTGCTCTTCCCGGGGCCCCGGGCGGTGGCCTTGCTGCCCACGATGGAGCGCGCCACCCGGTCATGGCGCCCCGACCTCATCCTGCGCGAGCCCTGCGAGTACTCATCGGCGGTGGTGGCTCTGAACCTGGGGGTGCCCCAGGCCACGGTGGCGATCTCCCAGGGCCGGGTGGAGGCTGGTGCCCTCCGGTTGGCCGGCCCCACCCTGGACCAGCGCCGAGCGGGGACGGCCGCGGCCCTGAGGGGCACCCCCTACCTGTCCCGGTTCCCCAGCTTCCTTGAACCCCGACCGCTTCCCGGATACCAGGCGCTACCGGGTCCTGGAGGAGGCCGGGCGCCCGTGGCGGGGCCGGTGGGGGGACGACCCCCGGCCCCTCGTCTACCTGACGCTGGGCACCGTGGCCCCCACGGTCGCGTCACAGGCCGGCGCCACCTTCGAGGCGATGGCCGAGGCCGTCTCGCGGTTGCCGGTGCGGGGACTGCTTACTGTTGCCGACGGACTACCCCGTCTGCCAGACGGCCCCCCCGCCAACCTGCAAGTGGAGCCTTTCGTCCCTCAGGAAACCGTGATGGGTGAGGCCGCGGTGGTGGTCTGCCACGGTGGATCGGGGACGGTTCTGGGGGCACTGGGTGCCGGTGTTCCCCTGGTCATCCTTCCCATGCTGGCCGACCAGCTGGCGAACGGGACGATGGTGGCGAGGGCGGGTGCGGGACTGGTGCTCGACCCGCCGCTGGGGGCGGCCGCGGTGCCCTGGGGTTGGGCGCTGCTGAGCCGGATAAGACACTAGGCGGCGTACAGGTGTATCATGGGGCATGATGAAGCTGAGCGAATGGGCTCGAACCCAGGGTGTTCACCCCCGGACCGCCTGCGCTGGTTCCAGGAGGGGCGGATGCCGGTGCCGGCGCGTCGGGTCAGCCCGCGCACCGTGCTGGTGGAGACGGTGGCCGTGCCCCGTCCCCAGACGGTCGCGCTGTATGCGCGCGTGTCGTCC
>JAJYET010000047.1 GCA_021785655.1 bacterium
CGATAGGCGAGGGAGATGGGGAGCGCCAGCCGCCCCACCCGCAGCCCCTCGAAGACCGCCACCGCCACCGCCATGGCGGCCGCCGCATCCCCAGACCCCCCGAGCCCGTTCTGGGAGACCCCACAGTTGAAGAAGGATGGGACATCTCGGAGGGCCGGACAGGCGTAGAGGGCGGTACCACTCGTCCAGGGGACGAAGAGGTCCACGAAGAAGAGCGCGGCCAGCACGAGAAGGGGCGCTCCGTCCAGCGCCCACCGCTGCCAGCGCCGGTCCGCGCTCACCACGAAAGCTCCTCCCGGGAGTGGACGCCCCGACCATAGCAAACCGGGACCGCCAGGGGTCCCTCAATGGCGGAAGTGCCGCCTCCCGGTGGTCACCAGGGCCATCCCCAGACGGTTGGCGGCGGCGATCACCTCCGGGTCGCGCTTGGACCCCCCCGGGTGGACCGCGGCGGTGATGCCCGCCAGCCCCGCCACCTCCAGGTTGTCGGCCATGGGGAAGAAGGCGTCCGAGGCGAGGCAGCTGCCCCGGGCCCGATCGCCGGCCCGGGCCACCGCCAGCTCCACCGCCTCCACCCGGGACATCTGCCCGGCGCCGATCCCCACCGCCATCCCCCCCTGGCAGAGCACGATGGCGTTGGACTTCACCTGGGCCACGACCCGCCAGGCCAGCTCCAGCTGCTCCCACTCCTCCGGGCTGGGCTCCCTCTGCGACACCACCTCCATCTGAGGCTCCCCCTCCGTTCCGGGGTCCGGCTCCTGGACCAGCACCCCGCCCGAGATCGAGCGCAGCTCCAGGGCCGTTCCGGGAGGCGGGGCCTCCAGTACCCGCATCCGCTCCCGGCGGGCCAGCCGCTGCCGGGCCGCCGGGGTCACCTCCGGGGCCAGCACCAGCTCCAGGAAGTGGGAGGAGATGAGCTCCGCGGCTCGCTCGTCCAGGGGGCGGTTGAGGGCCACCACCCCTCCGTACGCGGAGCGGGGATCGCAGTCGTAGGCTCGCTGGAAGGCCTGGGCGCTGTCCTCACCGAGGGCGACCCCGCAGGGGTTGGTGTGCTTCACCACCACCGCGGCGGGCCCCCTGAGGCCCACGACGAGGCGGTGGGCGGAGTCCGCGTCCAGCCAGTTGGTGTAGGAGAGCTCGGGTCCCTGGAGCTGGCGCGACCGGGCCACCCCGGAGGAGTTTGGCGCCGCGTACAGGGCGCCGCGCTGATGCGGGTTCTCCCCGTACCGCAGCTCCCTCACCCTGGCGAGGGGGATGGTCAGCCAATCGGGCCAGGCGACGGCCCCGGTCTGGCGACCGAGATGGGCTGCGATCTGGGCGTCGTAGGCGGCCGTGAGGGAGAAGGCGTCCAGCGCCAGGGAGAGGAGCAGCTCCTCTCCCAGCCCCCCGGCATCCAGCTCCTCCAGCACCCGGCGGTATTGCGACGGCGAGGAGAGCGCGGCCACCCAGCGCCAGTTCTTGGCGGCCCCGCGCAGGAGGGTGGGGCCGCCGATGTCGATCTGCTCCGCCACCTCGGGGAGCGGCAGCCCGGCCGCCGCCGCGGCCGCGAAGGGGTAGAGGTTGACGACCACCATGTCGAAGGGGAGGTGGCCGGCCGTTCGCAGCTCCTCGAGGTCGGAGGCGACATCGCGCCGGGCCAGGATCCCGGCGTGGATCGCCGGGTGCAGGGTCTTGACCCGTCCACCCATCATCTCCCCCACCCCGGTCACCTTCGGAACCGGGGTCACGGGCAGACCGGCGGAGACGAGCTCCCGCTCCGTTCCCCCGGTGGCCACCAGCTCCACCCCGTGGCCAAGGAGGCCCCGGGCCAGCTCCACCACGCCCTGCTTGTCGTGGACCCCGAGGAGGGCGCGCCGGGGTCTCACGGCGCCCCCTCCAGAACCAGGACCCGCCGACCCTCCACCTTGAGCCGCCCCTCGGCGAGGAGCGCCAGGGCGGCGGGGAGTATCCGCCACTCCTGCTCGTGGATGCGCGCCAGGAGGGTCTCCTCGGTGTCCTCCTCACGCACCGGGACCGGCGCCTGCATCACGATCGGCCCTCCATCGGCCGCTCCCGCATCCACCAGGTGGACGGTGCACCCGGTGACCTTCACCCCGTGCTCCAGCGCCTCCGAGACCGCGTTCATGGTTCCGGCGAAGGCGGGAAGCAGGCTGTTGTGGAGGTTCAGGATCCGCCCGGCGAAGGAGGCCAGCAGCGGCTCGGTGAGGATGCGGTCGTAGCCGGCCAGGACGAGCAGGCTGGCACCCTGGGAGCGGAGCCAGTTGGACATCTCCAGATCCCGGCGGACCGGGTCCTGGCCAAACTGGCGAGCGGGGAAGGCCCGGGCAGCCACTCCTCTCTGGACGGCGGCGGCCAGGGCGGGGCAGGAGGGACGGTTGCTGGCCACGGCCACCACCTCGGCGGGGTAGGTGGCCTCGGCCGCGGCCGCCAGCAGGGCCAGGAGGTTGGTGCCCCGCCCGGAGACCAGCACCCCGGCCCCGGGCCTCCCGGCAGTCAGGCCAGCACCACCCGGTCCCGCCCGGCCCCGGCGACGACCTCTCCCACCGGGAAGCACCCCAGCTCGGAGACCGCCCGGGCGGCCGATGGGGCGTCCATGACGCAGATCATCCCCACCCCCATGTTGAAGGTGCGCCACATCTCGTCGTCGGCAAGGTGGCCCAGCCGCTGGATCTCCCGGAAGAGCGGTGGCACCTCCCAGCCCTCCACCCGCACCCGGGCGAGCGTCCCCTCGGGCAGCACCCTGGCCAGGTTCTCCTGAATGCCGCCCCCGGTGATGTGGGCCAGGGCGTGCAGCCCGCCCAACTCCCTGATGAGCCGGACCTCGGCGAGGTAGGGACGGTGGGGGGTCAGGAGCTCCTCCCCCAGCGACCCCTGGCCTCCGGGCACGGGCTGGGCGAGGTCGATCTCCAGCTCGGCCACCAGCTGTCGGACCAGGGTGTAGCCGTTGGTGTGCAGGCCGCTGGAGGCCAGGCCCACCAAGAGGTCCCCGGGGCGGACCCGGGCCGGGCCCAGCAGCTGGTCCTCGATTCCCATCCCCACCAGGAAGCCCGCCAGGTCATAGTCTCCGATCCCGTACACCCCGGGCATCTCCGCGGTCTCCCCGCCCACCAGGGAGCAGCCCGCCCGAAGGCAGGCGGCGGCCATCCCCTCGGCGACCTCGGCCAGAACCTCAGGGTCGATCCTGCCGGTGGCGAAGTAGTCGAGGAAGAAGAGCGGCTCGGCCCCGGTGGTGAGGACGTCGTTGACGCAGTGGTTGACGATGTCCTCCCCGATCCCCCGGTGGCGCTGGAGGGCCACCGCCAGCTTGGTCTTGGTGCCCACGGAGTCGGTGGAGGACACCAGCACCGCCCCCTTGGGAAGGTCTCGGGGCAGCCTCCAGACCGCGGCGAACGGCCCGATCCCCGCCGCCAGCGGGGGCAACCAGGTGGTGGCCGCCAGCTCCGCCACCCTGGCCACCGCCTCTGCCGCCCGCCCCCGGTCCACCCCGGCGGCGGCGTATCGCGAGGCCGGACGGTCCACTCCCACCGTCAGCCCTCCAGCGCCAGCTTGTCCATCTCCAGCTGCTGGGGCACCTGGAGCGGGTAGGCCCCGTCCAGACAGGCGAAGCAGAACCCGGCTCCGCTGGGCCCGGACCGCAGCGCCCAGCGCAGCCCCTCGAGGCTGAGGTAGTCGAGGGAGTCGGCCCCCAAGATCCGGCCCACCTCCTCAGCGCTGCGCCCGGCGGCGATCAGCTCGCTGCGGCTGGCGATGTCGATGCCCATGAAGCAGGGGAAGCGGATCGGTGGCGAGGCCACCCGCATGTGCACCTCCCGGGCCCCGGCCCGGCGCAGCGCCTCCACGATCTGGCGGGAGGTGGATCCCCGGACGATGGAGTCGTCCACCAGCACCACCCGCTTGCCGGAGAGGACATGGGGCATGGGGTTGAACTTGAGCCGGACTCCCGCCTCGCGCATCCCCTGCTGGGGCTGGATGAAGGTCCGGTTGATGTAGCGGGACTTGATCATCCCCTCGGCGAAGGGGGTGTGGCTGGCCTCCGCGAACCCGATGGCCGCCGGGGTCCCCGAGTCCGGCACCGGGATCACGAGGTCGGCCTCGACCGGGGCCTCCTCGGCCAGCCGGCGCCCCATGGCCAGCCGCACCTCGTACAGGCTTCGTCCCTGGATCACCGAGTCCGGGCGGGCGAAGTAGATGTACTCGAAGGAGCAGGTGGCCTGGGTCCTCTCCTCGCCGAAGTGGGCGGAGTGCAGCCCCTGCTGGTCGATGGTGACGATCTCCCCGGGCTCCACCTCCCGGACCAGCCGGGCGCCCACCACATCCAGGGCGCAGGTCTCGCTGGCGACGATGTACCCCGACCCGCCGGGGGCTGAGAGGTCGCCCAGCCGGCCGATGCAGAGCGGCCTCAGCCCCAGCTCGTCCCGGGCCGCCACCAGGGAGGTCCTGGTGAGGAAGCCGAGGGAGTACGCCCCCACCACCCGGGGCAGGGCCCGCTGCAGCACCACCTCCAGCCGGTCGCCGGGGGTGCGGGCCAAAAGGCCGGCCAGGACCTCGGTGTCGCTGGAGGTGTCGAACTGGTAGCCCTCCTCGAGGAGCGCCAGGCGGAGGGCCGAGGAGTTGGTGAGGTTTCCGTTGTGGGAGATCGCCACGGGCCCCAGCTGGCCGTGCTCGAAGGTGAGCGGCTGGGCGTTGCTCAGCTGGGAGGAGCCGGTCGTGGAGTAGCGCGTGTGGGCCAGCCCCAGGTCCCCGGTGAGCCGCTCCAGGTCCTGGGGGCCGAACACCTGGCCCACCAGCCCCATGTCCCGTCGCACCTGGAGCCGCTCCCCGTCCGAGGTGCAGATCCCCGCGGACTCCTGGCCCCGGTGCTGGAGGGCGTAGATGCCGAGGTAGCAGAGCCGGGCCACGTCCTGGCCCGGGGCGAACACCCCGAAAACCCCACAGGCCTCGTGCAGCTTGTCATCCGGAAAGGGGGACGGCGGCCTGGGACCGCAGGGGGCGCTCAACCCCTGCAGCATACCGGCCGGGGCGTGGCCGCCGGTCACAGGACCGGCCCCGCCATGGCGCCGGCGATCCCCTCAAGGCGGGCCGCCGCCGCGGCCGCCAGAGGGATCCGGGCGAGCCCCACAATCTCCACCTGGTCTCCCCCCACCTCCCCCAGCCGGGCGCACGGCACCCGCCAGCCGGCGCAGACCTCCTCCATCCGGCCGCCCTCCGCGGGGTCCACGCTGAGGACGTATCGGCCGGAGCCCTCCCCGAAGAGCAGGGCGTGGCCGCCATCGGCCGGGATGGACTGGCCCCCCACCCGGACCACGGCGCCCAGGCCACCCGCCACGCAGCATTCGGCCAGCGCCACCGCCAGCCCCCCCAGGGAGCAGTCATGGGCGGAGCGCGCCGAGCCCTCCGAGACCAGCTGGCGGACCGCCTCGGCGGCCCTTCTCTCCAGCTCCAGGTCCAGCTCCGGAGGCGGGCCGAGAACCATCCCTCCCAAGAGGCGCTGCAGCTCTGAGCCCCCCAGCTCGGTCCCCCCGGGTCCGACGACGTAGATGAGGTCCCCGGCGGCGGCGAAGCCGGGGCCCGGGAGGCGGCGGATGTCCCCCACCAGCCCCACCACCCCCACCACCGGAGTCGGGGGGATGGAGTCGCCGGAGAGGTCGTTGTAGAGGCTCACGTTCCCGCTCACCACTGGGAGGGCCAGCTGCCGGCAGGCCTCCGCCAGCCCCGCCACCGCCTCCTCCAGCTGCCACATCACCTCCTCCTTTTCGGGGTTCCCGAAGTTGAGGCAGTTGGTGAGGGCCAGGGGGCGGGCGCCCACGCAGGAGAGGTTTCTCACCGCCTCCGCCACCGCCAGCTGGGCCCCCCGGCGGGGGTCCAAGAGGGAGCTGCGGTGGGCCCCGTCCACGCTGACGGCGAGGCCGTCGCCCCGCCCCCGCAGCCGCACCACGGCGGCGTCCCACCCGGGGAGGACCACGGTGTCGTCCCCGACCTGGTGGTCGTACTGGCGGTAGATCCAGCTGGTGTCCGAGCAGTTGGGGGAGGCCAGGAGCCGCAGCCAGGCCTCCTCCAGCGTCCAGGGCGAGCCCCCGGTGAGAGGGGCCGCGCGGAGGGCGCGCTCCACCTCCAGGGGCCGGGAGCTGGGGGGACGGCGGGGAAGGAACCCCTCCACGAGCAGCGACAGCGGCAGCCTGGCCACCATCTGGCCCCCCGAGCTGATCTGAAGCTCCTCCTGGGCGATCACCTCCCCCACCACGTCCGAGCGGAGCTCCCAGCGGTCGAACACGGCCCGGACCTCCTCCACCCGCCCCCGCTCCACCACCAGCACCATCCGCTCCTGGGACTCGCTCAGCATCACCTCGTAGGGAGTCATGCCGAGCTCCCGGCGGGCCACCTGGTCCAGGTCGAGGCGGACCCCCGCCCCGCCCCGCCTCGCCATCTCGGCGCAGCTGCTGGTGAGGCCGGCGGCCCCGCAGTCCTGGAGCCCCACCAGGGCGCTGCTGCCGGCCAGCTCCAGGCAGGCCTCCATGAGGCACTTCTCCAGGAAGGGGTTGCCGACCTGGACCGCGGGCCGGCGCTCCTCCGCTCCCTCGTCCAGCTGCACCGAGGCGAAGGTGGCGCCGTGGATGCCGTCCCGGCCGGTGTCCGCCCCCACCAGCAGGACGGGGTTGCCCACCCCCCGGGCCACCGCGTGCAGCAGCCGGGGGGCGGTCACCAGCCCGACGCACATGGCGTTCACCAGGCAGTTGCCCCGGTAGGCGTCGTCGAAGTAGGTCTCCCCGCCCACGGTCGGCACACCGATGCAGTTGCCGTAGAAGCCCACCCCCTCCACCACCTTGGCGAAGCGGTGGCGCTGGGCGGGGTCACCCAGCTCTCCGAAGCGCAGGGCATCGAGAAGGGCCACGGGCCGGGCGCCCATGGCGAACACGTCTCGGAGGATGCCGCCCACCCCGGTGGCCGCCCCCTGCACCGGCTCGATGGCGCTGGGATGGTTGTGGGACTCGATCTTGAAGCAGCAGAGCAGCCCCTCCCCGAGGTCCACCACCCCGGCGTTCTCACCCGGGCCGACGACCACCTGGGGTGCCTGGGAGCTGAGCTGGGAGAGCAGGCGGCGAGACGTCTTGTAGGAGCAGTGCTCGGACCAGAGCGCCCCCAGCATCCCCAGCTCCAGCTCGTTGGGCGCCCTTCCCAGCTGGCGGACGGCGTGGTGGTACTCCTCCTCGGTGAGAGCCAGCTCCCGCAGCTGGGCCGCGCTCGGAGCCGCCATCCCCGCGGTCACCGCGGCCCCAGGACGGCGAGGGCTGCCCGGAGGAGCTGGAGGCCGTCCTCGGACCCCAGGAGGGGCTCGCAGGCCCGCTCGGGGTGGGGCATCATCCCCAGGACGTTGCCCTCCCGGTTCAGCACCCCGGCGATGTGCTCCAGCGAGCCGTTGGGGTTGTGCTCGTCGCCCAACTCCCCGGCGGGCCCGCAGTAGCGCAGGGCCACCTGGCCGCCCGCCTCCAGCTCCTGGAGCTGATCGGGCGGCGCGTAGTAGCGCCCCTCGCCGTGGGAGATGGGCATCCGCAGCACCGTTCCTGGCTCCAGCCCGGAGAGGAGAGGGCCCCGGCCCACCTCCACCCGGAGGTGGGTGGACTGGCATCGGAATTGCAGGCAGCTGTTGCGCAGAAGAGCCCCGGGCAGAAGCTGGGCCTCGCAGAGGATCTGGAAGCCGTTGCAGATCCCGAGCACCGGCCCGCCGGCCAGGGCGTGATCCCGGACCGCCGCCATCAGGGGGGCGAAGCGGGCGATCGCTCCCGCCCGGAGGTAGTCTCCGTGGGCGAAGCCCCCCGGGAGGACCACCAGGTCCGCCCCCTTCAGCTCGCGCTCGGCGTGCCAGAGCATCACGGGTTCGCCCCCGGCCAGCTCCACCCAGTGGGCGCAGTCCCGCTCCGACCAGGTCCCGGGGAAGACGGCGATCCCGCAGCGCCAGGTCACCTCAGGTGCCGGCCTCGGCGACCTGGAAGTGGAAGTCCTCGATCACCCCGTTGCAGAGCAGCCGCCGGCACATCTCCTCGACTCGGGACGCCGCGCTCTGGCGGTCGCTGGCCGTGAGGGTCAGCTGGATGTGCTTGCCCACCCGGCTCTCCAGCACCTCGGAGTAGCCGAGGGCGTGCAGCCCCTGGGTGACCGCCAGCCCCTGGGGGTCGTTGACCACCGGCTTGAGGGTCACGACCACCTCGGCTAGGAACTGCTGCTGAGGGTCCGTTTCAGTACCTCCTCATAGCGGCGGCTGGTCTCCGAGATCAGTTCCGGGGGCAACCTCGGAGCCGGCGGCTGCCGGTTCCAGCCGCTCGCCAGGAGCCAGTCGCGCACCGGCTGCTTGTCGAAGCCGGGGCTGGTGCCGGCCGATCCCACCTCCCAGAGCCGGGAGGAGTCCGGGGTCAAGAGCTCGTCGATGAGGGTCAGCACCCCGTCGATCCAGCCGAACTCGAACTTGGTGTCCACCAGGACGAATCCGGCCCGGAGATAGCCGGCGGCCCCGGCCCGGTACAGCTGAAGGCTGGTGGCCTCCAGCTGGCCCGCGGTCTCCGCCCCCACCAGCTCCCGAAGCTGCGCCCGGGAGATGTTCTGGTCGTGGCCGGTGTCGCTCTTGGTGGCCGGGGTGAAGCGCGGCGGGTCCAGCTCCGCCCCGAAGGTCAGGCGCGGGGGGAGGGGCTCGCCGGCCAGCGTCCCCCGGAGCTGGTACTCCTCCCACCCGGATCCCGCCAGCCGGCCCCGGACCACGCACTCGACGTCGATGCGCTCGGCGCGGCGCACCAGCATCGACCGCCCGGCGACCCGCTCCCAGAGCGGCGGGGGCAGGAGCCGGGGATCGTCCGCCAGCAAGTGGTTGGGGACCAGATCCGAAGTCTGCTGGAACCAGTGCCGGGTCAGGGAGGTGAGGAGCCGCCCCTTCCCGGGGATGAGGTCGGGAAGCACGCAGTCGAAGGCGGAGATCCGGTCGGTGGCCACCATGAGGAGCCGGCCGTCCAACTCGAAGGTATCCCTCACCTTTCCCCGCCGAAAGAGCGGCAGCCCCTCCAGCTCCACCGCGCCGACGGCCTCCCCGGTCACCCGGGGGGCGCTCCCTGCAGGTCCTCTCGGCTTGCCAGCGCATCCACGGCGGCGGCCGCCGCCTCCAGGTCGGCTTCGATGTCCAGGGCCTCCTCCAGCTCTCCCGGTGAGAGGGCCCCCATGAGCTGGGGGCTCGCCAGGCAGCTGGCCCGGAAGTCGCCCCCCGGATGGTCGGCGCTCGCCGCCAGCTGCTGGACCAGCCGATAGGCGCGGTCCCGCTCCATCCCCGCGGCGACCAGGCGCAGCAGCACCCGCTGGCTGCGCGCCACCCCGCCGCGCCGGGAAAGGTTCCCCGCCATGGCCGGCTCGTCCACCTCCATCCCCTCCACCACCCGGCGGAGGGTGCGCAGCATGTGGGAGAGGGCCATGGTGGCGTCGGGCAGCGCCACCCGCTCCACCGAGGAGTGGGAGATGTCCCGCTCGTGCCAGAGGCTGACGTCCTCCAGGCCCGCCACCGCCAGCCCCCGGAGGAGGCGGCTCAAACCGCAGACCTGCTCCAGGCTGACGGGGTTGCGCTTGTGGGGCATCGCCGAGGAACCCTTCTGCCGCTCCGAGAACGGCTCCCTGACCTCCCCCACCTCGGTGCGCTGCAGATGGCGGAGGGTGGTCGCCAGCCGCTCGCAGCAGGCGCCGGCCAGTGCCACCGAGCAGAGGAAGGCGGCGTGGCGGTCCCGGGCCACCACCTGGGTGGTGATGGCGGCCGGCTCCAGCCCGAGGCGGGAGAGGGCGTCCCGCTCGACCTCCCGGGAGACGGTGCCGTGGGTGCCCACCGTCCCGGAGATCTTGCCCACCACCACCTCGGCCTCCGCCCGGCGGAGGCGCTGCCCCGCCCTCTCCAGCTCGTCCAGGTGGTTGGCCAGGACGAACCCGAAGGTGACCGGCTCGGCGTGCATCCCGTGGGTCCTCCCGATCATCGGGGTGCGCCGGTGCCGCCGGGCGGCTCCCCGAAGTGACTGGAGGAGCTGCTCCAGATCCTGGAGCACGATCGAGCTGGCCTCCCGCAGCTGGAGGGCCAGAGCGGAGTCCACCACGTCCTGGCTGGTGAGGCCGAAGTGCAGGCGGCGGGCCAGCGGGCCCACCTGCTCCTGGACCGCCGACACGAAGGCGGCCAGGTCGTGCCCCTGCTCCTGCTCCAGCTCGCGCACCCGGGAGAGCTCGGGCGGCGGAGCCGCCTCGATCGCCGCCAGCTCCTCCGCGGGGAGCTGGCCCACAGCCGCCAGCGCCTGGGCCACGGCCACCTCCACGTGCAGCCACAGCCGGATGCGGTTCTCGTCCGACCAGACCGCCCTCAGCTCCGGGGGAGCGTAGCGGTCGATCAAGCCGTGGGGCGGGGCGGCGAAACCGGCGACAACTCCAGGCAGTATAAGGGGTGGCGAATGTAGATCCCCCTGGCCGGGGGGACCGGATACCGTAGCTGCGGGTGAGGAGCCAAGTGGCGGGCGTAACCAGCCTCAGAAGGGCCGCGTTCAGGAATACGGCCGAAGGTCTCTGGCCTTGACCTCGGGCCTCGATGAAGAGGAGGGGCTGGTTGCCAGAGCCAAGGAGGACCCGGAGTGCTTCGGTGCGCTGTACGACCGCTACTTTCCGCAGATCTACCGCTACGTCGCCTCCCGGGTGCGCAGCCGCGAGGTGGCCGAGGACATCAC
The DNA here is from genome assembly GCA_021785655.1 of bacterium. Lineage (GTDB taxonomy): Bacteria > Chloroflexota > Dormibacteria > Aeolococcales > Bog-877 > JAJYXT01. The sequence goes on from JAJYET010000047.1 coordinate 10,725, forward strand.
CAGCGAGGTCTTCTTCAAGGCCCTGCGGGGGCTGCCCCGGTACCGCAGCACCGGCCACCCCTTCTCCTCCTGGCTCTACCAGATCGCGGTCAATGCCATCACCGACCACTACCGCTCGCGGCGGCATCCCGAGGACAGTCTCGATGAGGTGCCGGACCCCGTCGACACGGCGCCCGCCGTCGACGAGGAGGTGGCCCTCCGGCTCTCCGCCCAGGAGGTCTGGACCGAGATCGAGGAGCTGCCGGAGCAGCAGCGGATAGCCATGACCCTGAAGTACGGGGAGGACCTCAGGCTGGCCGAGATCGGCCAGATCATGGGCAAGTCGGAGGGGGCGGTGAAGCTGCTGGTGTTCCGCGGCACCGCCACCCTGCGTCAGCGGCTGATCGCCGGGAGGGCCACGGCCCAGAGCCCGGAGGGCGCCGATGGCTGATCGGTTCTGGCGGCGCCGGCGTGGAGTCGAGGACGAGCTGGCCGTGGTCTTCCCTGAGAGCGAGGACCCGGAAGGGCGGCTGCTGGCCACCGCGCGCAAGCTGCGCCAGCTGCTGACCACCGTCGAGATCGGAGAGGCGGAGCCCAACTATCGGGCCCACCTCCGGGCCAGCCTGCTGGCGGAGCATCGGGCCCGGA
>JAJYET010000048.1 GCA_021785655.1 bacterium
GCCCGGGCCTCGCCCGGCAGGTGGCCGTGAAGCAGGAACCGGGACCGCCCCGGAGCCCACCGCCTCGACCGGTGGTCCCAGCACACGGACAGACGCGTGTCGCGTCCTGTCCGTTGCCTAGGAACGGTGCAACCAGACTCGAGGCCCCCGCTCGGGCCCAGCCTCGCAGACCGCCCTCCAACCTGCCCCCTTGACCGGTGACCGGAGGGGGCGGAGTCTGCCTCAGGCCGACTGGGTCCGGGCGGGGGCCACTCTACTGGTCGTGGTCATCCACTGTGTCCCCTGGCCGTCGTATGCGACTCCAGCGGCCCGGGCGGTGTACTCCGACCTCGGCCTGCTGGCGCGGGTGTCCGTCCCCCTGTTCGTCATCATCAGCGGTCTCCTGCTGGCGCACCAGTACCCGCGCGTTGAGTACCCGCTCCAGTTCTGGCGGCGTCGGCTCCGCCGAACGCTCCTCCCGTGGTTGCTCTGGGCGGCGCTCTTCTTCGCTCTGACCGTGACCGTCGGCGGCATGTCCCCGGCCCCGGCACAGAGCTGGGGCTGGTGGACGGGAGGTGCTGGGCACCTGTTCTTCCTCATCCTCATGCCCCAGCTCTACCTGCTCTACGTGATCTGGCCGAAGGGTAGGAGGGGCTCGACGGTGGCGATGCTGGCCGCCCTCGCCCTGCAGGTCACACTGCAGCTGGCGCGAGTGTGGCTGCCGATCCACGGTGGCTGGGGGAAGATCCTCCTTCTTGAGTACGGATTCGAGGAGGCTCCCTTTTGGATCGGGTACTTCGCCATCGGGGTGTTCCTCGGACTGCACGCGGCTCGCCTGCCCCGCTTGGGTCGGTCCTCCTGGATGGCCGGGCCCCTCACCATCGGCGCAGCTGTCCTGCTCCTCGCCGGGCTGCCCGGACGGATCGCCACCAACTGGGGACCGTGGGTGGGTGGGACGGGAGCCTTCCTGCGCCCCTCCCTTGTCCTTCTCACCGCGCTCATTCTCTACGACATCTGGGCGGCGGCGCCAGCGCTGAGCCGTCTGGGCGGACCCACCGCGCGGAGAGCGGTGCATAGCCTCAGTCGGAACTCCCTGGGTGTCTACATCGTCCACCCGATCTGGCTGCTCGGAGCCGGGCCCCTCTTGGAAGTCGCGCCGCGGCCGCTCTCGCTCCACGAGGCGCTGCCCTGGTCGCTGTTGCCGGTCGCGCTCTTGACGGCCAGTGCGACCGCGTTTGGCTGGGGAGCGGCGAGCGCCCTCAGCCGCTCCCGGTTCACGGCCTGGTCGGTGGGCAGGGCCCCACGATCAGCCGACCTGGTCCCCAGCGACCCGTTGGCGGATCGACCTCCAGGGCACAAGTAGCGATCTGGAGTGATGTTCCGACTGCGCCGGCCGCCCGTGCCCCCCGCCACGGGGCCGGGTGACGCAGACGACCTGTGGCCACTCCCGAAGGGGCGCCGGGTGAGGCTGGGCCCGTTGCATCTGCCCCTCACCAACCTGGGTACGCTGGCGTACCGACAAGCCGGGCCCCCGGCCTCAACCTGAAGGCGGAGTGTCTCCCGACCGAGCGGGCGGAACCGGACCTGGACCCTCGGCCTCGAGCTCAACGCCTGGAGGTCTTGCCATGGTGCCAGTGACGAAACTGTCGCGGACTAAGCCGGGGCGGCGCAATCGCGGTTGGCTCGTCAAGCTGGGCCTGGCGAGCGCCGGTGGCTGGATGATTGCCGGCGGCTTCGCCATCGTCGCAGCGTCCGGGCAGGCCGCAGTGGGGCTGGGAACCGCGGCTCCCTTCGCGGTGCTGGCCGGGACCACCGTGACCAACACCGGCCCATCGTCGATCGCTGGCGACGTGGGCGTCTACCCCGGCACGGCGATCACCGGCTTCCCCCCCGGGGTGGTGAGCAACGGGGTCCTGCACGCCGGCGACGCGGTCGCCCAGCAGGCTGAGGCCGACCTCACGACCGCGTACCTCGATGCCGCGGCGCGCGGCCCGGTGACCACGGTGAGCAGCGACCTCGGGGGACAGACCCTGACCCCGGGCGTGTACCGAGCGGCCAGCGGCATGGGGCTCACCGGCGCGGTCACCCTCAATGCCCAGGGCGATCCCAATGCGGTCTTCATCTTCCAAACGGGATCGGGGCTGACGACCGCGTCGAGCAGCTCGGTCAACCTGACCGGCGGAGCCCAGGCCTGCAACGTCTTCTGGCAGGTGGGGAGTTCGGCGACGCTGGGGACCGGCTCGAGTTTCGCCGGAACCCTCATGGCACTTACCTCGGCCACGGTGCAGACGGGAGCCACGGTCGCCGGGCGGGTCCTGGCCCGCAACGGCCAGGTCAGCCTCGACGACAACACCTTCACCCAACCCGCCTGCACCACCGCGGCGACCAGCCCCTCCCCCGCCGCGACTCCCAGCGCCCCGGACACCGGCGCCACAGCCGGGGGGAACATCGGGGGTGGCGTCTGGCTCCTGATCGCGGGAGTAGCGCTGGTGGGCGCCGCCCTGGTTGGCGCCGCCACCCGGCACCGGAACCAGGTGGCTGACCGCCCGGCTGGAAGCCGGCCCCGAAGCCGCCGGGCGTAGGCATGACTGGCCAGCACCTGAGCCGCGAACTGGGCTCAAGAGCAAGCGGAGTCGAGAGCTGCCCACCAGCGCTCCGGAGCGAGTGCTCAACCCGTCCATCGTTCTGTCCAGAGCGGCCCGACCGCCGGCAGCGCGGCTTGCGACCATGCCGCTCGTCTTGGCGACTAGGCTGGTATGAGCTGAGTGGGAGGGGCTTGGGAAGGCCGTGAATTGAGGTGACGGGGATGGCTGAGGAACGGGAAGAGGCGACCTGGAACATTGCCGCATGGCATGGCAAGACACTGGTCGATCGCGACGGTGAAAGGATCGGCAAGCTCGAGGACGTGTATGTCGACGTGGAGACTGATGAACCTCAATTCGGCACCGTCAAGGAGGGCTTCATAGGCCGACACCTCACCTTCGTGCCCCTCGCCGGCATCAAAGTTGGGCCCGACAACCTGCAGGTGACGGTGACCCGAGAGCAGGTCCGATCCGCCCCGGACCTCGAGCTGCATGGCGAGGAGCTGTCGCAGGAGGATGAGTCCGCCCTGTACCACCATTACCAGCAGAACTACACGCCCTTCGACACCCAGAGCGGACGCCGGCTGGCCCGCCGCTGACGGCCACCCCGCGGGGCACGCCGGGCGGCGCAGTGTCGCCGATTCGGTAGAATCCGGGCTGCTAGCTGAGGGCAGCGCGCCTCCGCACGGGCGAGCCAGCAACAGCCGAAGTGGAGCAGGAAGCGTGCGACCTGGCGACGACGGCCTGATTGGGACTGAGAACCGGCTGCTGGCGGCCCTACCCGCCTCCGACCGGGACCAGCTGCTGACCCGGCTGACCGAGGTCTTCCTCAAGGTCAAGACGGTGCTCTTCGAGCCGGGCCAGGCGGTGGACGCGGTTTACTTCCCGCTCGACGGGGTGGTTTCCTTGGTGACTCCGCTGGAGGACGGGGCCATCGTGGAGGTCGCCACCGTGGGCAATGAGGGCCTGGTCGGCGTGCCGGCGGTGCTCGGGGGCAGACTGGCGGTGCGGGCCATCTCTCAGGTCGCCGGGCGTTGCCTGACCATGGAGACGAGCGCGTTCGTCTACGAAATCAGCAAGAGAGGGGCCCTCGCCCGGTTGGTGGACAGGTACGTCCAAGCGCTGTTCGGGCAGATCTCCCAGGCCGCCGCCTGCAACCGCCTCCACTCCAACGAGGAGAGGCTCAGCCGCTGGCTGCTCATGAGCCACGATCGCATCGGCGTCGACCAGTTCTTCATCACCCAGGAGTTTCTTGCTCAGATGCTGGGCTCCCGGCGGGCAACGGTGACCCTCTCCGCCAGCATCCTGCAGCGGGCTGGCTTCATCAAGTATCAGCGGGGTCACATCGAGGTTGTGGACCGAAGCGGGCTGGAGGGCGCGGCCTGCGAGTGCTACCAGGTGATCCGGACGGAACTGGAGCGAGTGCTGGTTACCCCGCCCAGCTGAGGCTCAGCCCCAGCTTACCCAGCCTCGATGAATCACCAACCCCCGGGAAGCCGTATGGCCCGCGGTGCGATCTCGGCGGGCGGCGTAGCTTCCGGGGCGGGCCGCCCCCGGAGCGCCGGAAATCACCAGGGCCTGCGGCGCAGCCAGCCGAGGCGTCTGGGCCGGAACATCAGGCCAAGGATCCACAGGACGAGGGCGATGGCCGCCACGATCCAGAGCACGTGGGCCGTGAGTCCCAGCCCGAACAGCAGCACCACTCCCAGCAATAGCAGGAGCATCAAGAGCATTCTTCCTCCCTCCAAGTGATTTGATCATGCGTGGTGGGCACGCGGGGCGTTGCTGGTCCCGACCAGTCGCACCACCACCCAGGCGGCGAGCCCGTAGACCACGATCTCCACCACGTTCGGCCAGTACGCCACATGGGCTCCGGACGTTACGGTGGTCGCGAGGACTCCGTGGAACGGGGCGGCCAGGGCCGCGGCGATCAACTTAGAGACGAAATCCAGTGCCAGGATGGCGGCCACCACGCCCGCCGCCAGCCACACCATCTGAGACAAGCGGGACCCCGCGGTGGTCACTCTTCCGGCGGTCCGACTGGTAGTCTCCTGGCGCTGGCCGGGGGACTCGGAGACAAGGGTCACGGTCTCTTCCTTGGTCGGGTCCTGGAGATCTTTCATGACATCTGCTGCTGGGATTGAAGGGGCAGAGGTCGGGCCGTGATTCGCAGCTCCCCGGCCTCCGGCTGCCCAGCCGCCAGCGACGACCTCAGGGACCGCCCCGCCAGCACAGCTCTCGATCGCCGGAGCCGGCGCGTCGACGAAGGCGACCCGCTCCCCGCTTGGGGCCCGAACGCCGCGCCCACGATGGCCCAATCCATCTGGGGCGACTGACGGCGCCGCCGCGGGTCGGGATAGCCCTCGGGGAGGTGGGGGCCAGACCCCCGACGGCCGCGGCGACCGCCGGGGGGGGAGGACCGATCAGTCCAACTCAACTCCAGCGGCGACTGCGCTGCCGAAGTCGGAGGCGGGGCGAATTGGGTGGGCTGACCGGCCGCCCGGGCCAGGTCGGCCATCGCCCTCCGCATCACCACCAACCGCGCCGGGGTTAGCTGGTCCAGCAGTCGGCTGAGCACTCCCGATTGGACCCGACGATCCTCCTCGGCGATGCCGGTGCCCTCGGCTGTGGCCGCGAGCAAAGGGAGACCGCCGTCCTCGGTGTCCGAGACCACGACCACCGCTCCGTCGCCGACCAAGCGGCCAACCAGCGCCAGAGCGAAAGCGGTGCTGACCCCGAGCGCCCGGGCCAGGGTGCCTGCCGTGTGTCGTCCGCTCCCAAGGCAGTCGAGAGCGTTGAGCTGATGCCGACTTAGCCCACCGCCGTTGGGCGGCGCCATCGCCGTAGCCCGAGCGCCGGCCTGGCGGATCAGGTCGATCCAGAGGCCCAGCATCCGGCTGGTGGCTCCATCGGTCGGCGCCCACCCAGCCAGGATCTCGCCCGCGAGGACAGCCCCGGGCTGCCGCCAAACCGTGAGAGGGAGGCATGGCTTCGGGGTCAGGTCACCTCGGCCCAGGCGACCGACGGCCTCCAAGGTGGGGGCACTCAGGTTCGCACCCGCGCCTGCCGATTGGTCCGGCCGCCCTAACACCAGGTTGCCCCGCTTGGCACAAGCACAACCCTCACCATGACGGGTCCGGCCCGCGCTGTCGGTCCGCTGGCGTACACAGCCGCGGGAGACTCAGCCGACCGGCCACTCCCGATGACGGCGGGTGGGGATCGTGCCCCTCCGGCGCAGCTCGCCACGATCAGCGGGCCGACCACCGCGCCGCGGGGCCGTGGAGGTCAACTCCCGCTCCCGGCCGACGGCGGCGTGGATCACGGAGCGGCGACCGGCTCGGGCCGGGCCCTCGCTTCGGATGCATCCAACCAGATGCAACCCCCCCGACGCCACCACCCGGGGCGCCGGCCAGGCACTCGAAGAAGCGGGCAATTCGTCCCCTCGCGATTCCCAAGGCACCCGCCGGCCATTTCGAAGAGAGCGCCTCAGCGTCAACCCGCCGCCTGCCGCCGCGCCTAACGAACCAGCCGGCGGCGGGACGTGTAGCCCTGGTCGCACGGGTGCCACCAGTCCACCCGCGGCTCTCCAAGGCGCCAGCACAGAAACACCGGAACCCCGTCGATCTCGGAGGGGAAGTCGATTAACCCGCTTCCCGGGTCCCGCAGGACCAGGCCCTTCTCTGCCAGCTCTTGGAGGCGGCGCCGGGCCCGCTCCCCGGCCGCCAGGGCCTTCGAGGCCCACTCCCCTCCCCCGTTGTGGCCGGCGAGTGGCTGCAGCCGCTCGATCGCCGCCTGGTCGGTCGCCATGCCCAGCTCCTCCTGAAGGCCGAGCAGCAGGGCGGACAGCACCGGCAGAAGGGAGTCAGCTTGCTCGGGTGTGAAGGAGACTCTCTGCTGGTCCAACGGCTCACCGGACCTGGGGCAGGACCTGCTCAGCCAGCAGCTCCAGATGGTCCGTGTCCCCGAGGTCGAGAAGCTGCAGGTACGCCCTCTGGCATCCCAGCTCAGCCACCTTCTCAAGGCGGCTCAGGATTCGCTCCGGGGTCCCGGCCAGCCCGCCCTCGGTGAGCGTCTCCAGGTCGCGATCGATGTTGGCGCATCGCTGAGCAACCTCTCGCTCGTCCCTGCCGCAGGCGACAGTGAGCGCCAGCGACCAGCGCATCGACCCCGGGTCCCTGCCGATCACGGCGCAGGCCCTTCGGACTCGATCGAACTGGACCCCCGCGGCCTCCAGGGGCACGAAGGCGCAGTTGAACTCGGCGGCGTGACGCGCTGCCAGGCGCGGGGTGGTCCTCTCTCCCATGCCGCCGATCAAGATCGGTGGTCCCCCGGCCTGGACGGGCCGCGGCAGCGAGGGGCAATCTCTCAGCTCGTAGTGCCGGCCCTGGTGGGAGAAGGAGGCCCCGGCCTTGGTCGACCAGATTCCCCGCACGATCTCCAGCTGCTCGGCGAAGCGCTCCATCCGCTCCCCCACCTCGGGAAAGGGGATGCCATAGGCGTCGTGCTCGGCCTGGTACCAGCCCGCCCCGAACCCGAAGTCCACGCGCCCGCCGCTGACCTGATCCACCTGGGCGACCGCCACCGCCAGCGGGCCGGGAAGGCGGAAGGTCGCCGAGGTCATGAGGGTCCCGATCCGGATGCTGCGAGTCGCCACGGCGATGTCGGCGAGGCTGGCCCATGACTCGGTGGGCCCCGGCGGTCGGGGTGGCGCGCCGATCGCCATCAGGTGGTCGGAGCGGAAGAACCCGGCGAATCCGAGCCGCTCGGCGGCGACGGCGACCGTCCGGAGCTGCTCCTGGCTGGCCCCCTGCTGCGGCTCGGTGAAGATGTGCAACTCCACGGCCGACATTCTGGCAGCCCGGAGGGGGTCAATCGTAGTCGCCGCGCAGCCACTCGGCCATCAGTGCGGAGGTCAGCTCCCCGGCCGCCTCCCCCCTTCTGATCAGGTCGGAGCGCTCCAGGACCGTGCCGGCCTTGGCCACCACGGTTGGCGAGAGCGCGATGCGCTGAAGCGCCTCCTCCCCCCGCAGGATGTCGAGCGGCCGCTCCGCCAGGAGCTTCAGATGTCGCTGCTGGGAGCTGGCGAGCCCATCCCGCACCGCCTGGCACTCCTAGCTTTGGTCACCGATCGCCGACCTCAGTGCTGCCGCCAGGGCTGCCTCGGTGATCTCCTCTCCCGGTTGCTCGAAGGCCCCAGAAGGCCAGGAGCTGGACGTCGTACAGCGCGCCGAGGGCGAGCTGGTAGATCCCCTCCGCCACCTGCGAGGAGAGTCGCTTCCATCCGGCCTCAGCCCGAGACCGCAGGAACTGGGAGAAGTCGGCGGCGAAGATGCGGCCCAGGTACAGCTTCGCTCCCACGTTGTAGAGCAGACCGTGATCGGGGTCCTGGACCATCTGCTCCATGAGGTGACGGCGGCTGCCCGAGACGATGAGGCTGAGACGGGGGCGTCGTCCACCGCCGCCTTCATCAAGTCGGCGATCCCCGGGGCGATCTCATGGGCGCGCTAGAACTCCTCCCGCAGCTGCCCCTGGGTCGCTCCCTGCTGCGGCTCGGTGAATATGTGCAGCTCCACGGGACGGATTCTCCCGGAGCGAGCCGGGATGGGGAGAATCAACCAGGGTCCGGCCGCTTCCCCGTGGCCCGCCCCTCGCGGGTGCCCTATGGTCTAGGTCGTGGGTAGTCAAACGATCCGCCTGGGCCGGCTCTTCGGCCTGGAGATCGGATTCAACTGGAGCCTGCTCCCCTTCTTCCTCCTGGTGGCCTGGACCATGGCGACCGAGGTCCTGCCCTCGGGGGCCCCCGGGCTGTCCAGCACCGGGTACTGGATCGCGGGGGTGCTGGGAACCGTCGTCTTCTACGCCTGCCTCCTGGCCCATGAGCTGTCCCACGCCCTGGTGGCGAAGCGCAAGGGGGTCAAGGTGGCGGGGATCACCCTGTGGCTCTTCGGCGGGGTGACCCAGCTCGAAGGGGAGCCCAGCCGGGCCCAGGACCAGGCCCTCATCACGGCGGTCGGGCCCCTCACCAGCCTGGTCCTCGCCGCCATCTTCTTCGGAGCCCAGCAGCTGCTCACGAGCCTCAACGCCCCGCTGCTTCTCGTGACCCTCTCTGCCTGGATGGCCCTGCTCAACCTGGTTCTCGGGGTTTTCAACCTGGTGCCGGCCCTACCCCTGGACGGGGGCCGGCTCTTGGGCACCGCAGTCTGGTGGCGCACCGGTTCCAAGGACCGGGGCACGACCGGAGCGGTCCGAGTGGGGCGGTTCTTCGCCTATCTGCTGATCGCGCTGGGAGCACTCGAGGTCCTGGCCGGGGGCCTGCTGAACGGCCTGTGGCTCGCCCTCATTGGCTGGTTCCTGCTCTCTGCGGGAGCCGCCGAGGGGCGCCAGGTGGGCATCCGATCCCGGCTGCGACAGGTCCCGGTCGCAGCCGTCATGTCCAGCCCGGTGCCCACTCTTCCCAGCTGGCTCACCTGCGGGCAGCTGGCCGAGGCGGGCGGCCCCGGTGCCGGGCTGTACGCGCTGCACGGCGTGGGCGGTGAGCCCATGGGCTATCTGCCCCGCAGCCGCGCGGACGAGGCAGTGCGAGCCGGGCATCCGGAGCGAAGGCTGGAGGAGGTGGCCCTCGCCGCGGAGCAGCTCGCCACGGTGCGGCCCGATGAGAATCTCGAGGCGGCGCTGCTGCGCCTCGGCCCCCGCCTCGAGCAAGGGGCACTAGTGGTCGCCAACGGCCAGCTGGTGGGCACCCTCTCCGCCGCCGACCTGGCCCGGGTGGCCGCCCTGGCCCCGCTCCTGGCCCGGGGTCCCCAGCACTAGCAGCCCACCGCGGAGATGGCCTCCGTACGCCACCCGGGGGACGGGCCGGCGCTCCATCCAGAAGAGGCCCATCGGCCTCAACCGCAAGTTCCCGGCTCGCGGCACGGGCGCTCTGAGGTGGTGGGCTCGGTCAGCAGCACCGCCTCCAGCAGGGATGGGGCCAGCTCGCTCATCCGGCGAGGCGGCCCCGGGTGGGAGCCGCTGGGCTGCTCGGCAAGGCCCCTCTGCCACCAGCCCACATCGTGCCAGGCCCCCATCTTCCAGCCCACCTGATGGAACACGCCCACCGGGGAGAAGCCCATCGCCTCGTGCAGCGCCACACTCCCGGGATTGGGCAGCGTGATCCCCGCGAGCGCCCGGTGGTAGCCCTCCGCGCGGAGGAGGTGGAGCAGCGCCGTGTAGAGTGACCGGCCGACTCCCTGACGGCGGGCGTGCTCGGCGACATAGACGCTGGTCTCCGCGGCCCAAGCGTAGGCCGCACGTGGCCGGAACCTTCCGGCGTAGGCGTAGCCGATGACCGCTCCGCCGTCGACGGCCACCAGCCACCCGTGCTCCGCCTGGTGCTCGGCGATCCGTCGCCCCATCTCGGCCACCGATGGAGCGCCGATCTCGAACGAGACCGCGGTGTGTTCCACGGCCCGGGCGTAGATGTCGCGCACAGCGGCGGCGTCATCCACGCAGGCCAGCCGGACCAGCATGCGGTGAACCGTAGCCGAAAACGGACCCTCCGTGACGATCGAACATGGGACCACCCCGGCGGTCTGCGGATAGGCCGGTGCTGCCAGTCGTCGTGAGGAGCTAGGTGTCCGGGGAGCGGGGTGACCGCCCGCGAATCCGGGGCGAGGGCGAGGTGATCCAGGCCATCGGCACCCGCTTCCGGGCCTCCTTGGGCCCGGCGGCGCCACGTCTTGGGGCCCATCCGGCCGGGCGGTCGGACCCCAACCGGCGGGTGTCCGGGGAGCACGATGGGACCGACCCTGAGCCCACCGGCTGGACCGGTGGCTTGCGGACCGGGGGCTGATGGGCCGCGGTGTGACAAAGTCAGAGATCGCCCCCCAACAAGGGTTGGGAACTGCTGAGCCGGATAAGACACTAGGCAGCGTACAGGTGTATCATGGGGCGTGATGAAGCTGAGCGAATGGGCTCGAACCCAGGGTGTTCACCCCCGGACCGCCCTGCGCTGGTTCCAGGAGGGGCGGATGCCGGTGCCGGCGCGTCGGGTCAGC
>JAJYET010000049.1 GCA_021785655.1 bacterium
CCCGGGCCTCGCCCGGCAGGTGGCCGTGAAGCAGGAACCGGGACCGCCCCGGAGCCCACCGCCTCGACCGGTGGTCCCAGCACACGGACAGACGCGTGTAGCGTCCTGTCCGTTGCCTAGGAACGGCATCCATGTATGCGGAGTGCTCGTCGTATCCGCGCTGGGCGCGACGGGGCCTGCTTGGGTCCCAGGCGGGACCGTGCCCGAGGCGGACGAGGTAATGCGTGACGGGGCCATGGTAATGGGTGCAGCCGGAGCGGGTGAACTCCGGCGAGAAAGGTTGGTGTGACGGCGATGTTCTAAGGCGACCTTCTGGCGGTGCCCTCAGGTGCCGGTGGCTCCAGGCGGCGGTGGCCGCTCACGCACCGACCACTTGGGTTGGGCGAGGTGGACCAGGTCGAGGGCGGAAGTCCGACTGACTTGGAGTCAACCGGCCCGTCGCGCCGCCGGGCCCCCGCCGCCCGCGCGGGCCTGCTGGTCTCCTAAAACGCCCGAAAGGGACCCGCCTCCCTCGGACCCAAGAGGCGCCGACGGCGATCGGCGCTAGCCCCGGCCCCCGGACCAGATTTCCGCCATCCACGCCTCCACCTCGTCGGCCCGGGAGGGAAGCGCAGCGCTGAGCACCCGGCAGCCGTCGGCGGTGACCACCACGTCATCCTCGATCCTGACCCCGATCCCGCGCAGCTCGGCGGGGACCGTGCCGTCGTGAGGCTGGAAGTAGAGCCCGGGCTCGACCGTCAGCACCATTCCCTCCGCCAGCTGGCCCTTCGGATAGAGCTCCTGGGCAGCGTGGGCGCAGTCGTGAACATCCAGTCCGAGCATGTGGCTGACCCCGTGGAGCGTGTATCGCTGGTGCAGCTGGCTGTCCGGGGCCAGCGCCTGGTCCGCGCTCACCGGCAGGATCCCGAGATCCTCCAGTCCCCGGGCCAGGACCTGCTGCGCCGCCCGGTTGGGGGCCTGGAAGTCGTTTCCCGGCCGCACCTCGGCGAAGCCGGCCCGCTGGGCGGCCCACACCAGCTCGTACACCCGGCGCTGCTCCCTGGTGAAGCGGCCGTTGATGGGCACGGTGCGAGTCACGTCTGCCGTATAGAACCGCTGCGTCTCCACCCCGGCGTCCAGGAGCAGGAGCTCCCCCGGTCGCAGCTCCCCGGTGTTGTGGCTCCAGTGCAGGATGGTGGCATGCGCCCCGGCGGCAGCGATCGTGGGGTACCCGGTGTCATAGCCGCCGGTGCGGGCGCGGCGGAAGAAGACCGCTTCCACATCCCTCTCGGACCGGCTCGCGGGCAGCTCCCGGACCACATCACGGAACGCCGCCACGGTGAGGTCCACCGCCTCCTGCAGGAGGTCGACCTCCAGCTGGTCCTTGAGAAGCCGCATCTCCGAGAGGCGGGCCTGGAACTCCTCGTCCGGCCCCGCCACATCCGCCGCCAGCCGGTCGACGTGAGGATCCAGCCCCCGCAGCACCGCCCCGCGGTCGTGGGCTGCTAGCACCCGGGGCAGCTCGGCGAGAGGAAGAGCCTCGAGGCCGAACCGCGAGGCGGTGGCCCTCAGTCCGCGCCGGGGCCCGACCCAGAAGACGCCCTTGACCCGATCAGTGAAGAAGTCCGACCGCGTGAAGTCGGCCTCGGGCTCGCAGTACAGCCGGGCCAGGTGGCCGCCCCCCTCCACGGGCTCCAGCACCAGGACCTCATCCGGCTCGCCCTCCCCGACCAGGTACAGGAAGTCGGTGCCGGGGCGGAAGCGATACTCGGTGTCGTTGGAGCGGACCCGACCCACCCCGCTGGGGACGACCAGCAGCTGGCCGGGGAACATCTCCGCCACTCGCCGGCGGCGCTCCTGGTACAACTCCAGCCCGCTGATGGGGCTCACCACGTCCCCCGGCAGAGGCTCCCATCCCTGAGTCATGAACTCCAGTAGAGCGGGAGGGGGTATCCGGTCGTAGTTGGTTCGAGTGCCGTCGCTCGCCGCGGCGCCCTGCTCCTCGACTGGCTCACTCACGTGGCGATCTTAACCGCCTCGGTCTCCGCCGCACCCTCAGCCGGAGTCAGCGGCTCGGGCCGCCCGCAGCGGCGGTCCCGTTCGAAATAGAGCAGCTGAGCCAGGCGGGCGTGGGCCAGCCGCCCCGGCGCCGGCCGCGAGCCGCGGTCCGATCCCCGGTGCCAAGGGCTTCCTCGCAGGGCCAGGCGTCGAAGGTCGCAGCCACAACCGGGTGGTCCGCTGCCCTCAGCGGGTGCATTCAGAACCGGCGCCGGGAAGTCGATATCCCCCCGCACAGTCCTCTCGCGCCGGTCGGGGGCCCCTCCACCCCGGGCCGGCCCGCCGCCACGGTCGCCCGGCCGCGACATGAGCACGGGCGCGGTCAAGGGGGGCATAGTCCAGGGCGCGAACTCCCTGGAGGAGGCACCGGTCGTCTGCTCTCAGCTCAGGTGCCGAAGTGGACAGCGAGGCCCCACCTCAAGGAGCGCCTTGCGGTTTCCCGGCCAGTTCCAACCGGTCCGCGTAGGGTGCGCCGGGATGGGGGGCGGCCCGGCCGGTAACCTTGTGGGCCGTGCGCATTGTCGAGACGTTCGAGGTCCAGGCTGCGGCACCGCCGGCCGGGGATCCCGGCCGTCCCGGCGCCATGCCCAAGGTCGCGTACTTCTCACCCGAGTTCGGGGTGAGCGAGGACCTCCCCCAGTACTCAGGGGGACTGGGGGTGCTGGCGGGCGACTATCTCAAGGTCGCGGCGGCCGAGGGGCGGCCCCTCGTCGGGGTCGGCCTCTTCTACCACCTGGGGTACTTCCACCAGCGGCTGGGAGCGGAAGGATGGCAGGAGGAGGCGTACGAAGAGCTGGACCCCGCGGGCCGCGGGCTGGAGCCGGTCGCCGGCACCGGGGTCGAGGTGGCGATGGGCGGCCTCGCCGTCCGAGCCCTGGTCTGGCGACAGTGGGTGGGAAGAGTCCCGCTCTACCTCCTGGACACGATGGGGGCGGACAACTCCGAGGAGGCGCGCCCGATCACCGACCGCCTCTACGGTGGCGACGTCGAGCACCGCCTCCTCCAGGAGATCATGCTCGGGATCGGCGGGGTCCGGGCGCTCCGGGCCGCCGGTGAGGAGCCGGCCCTCTTCCACAGCAACGAGGGACACGCGGGCTTCCTGGTGCTGGAGCGGCTGCGGGAGCTGGTCCAGGACCGTGGCCTGGGCTTCGATGAGGCCGTCGAGCTGGTGCGGGCGGGGACCGTCTTCACCACCCACACCCCGGTCCCGGCGGGCATCGACCACTTTCCCCGGGAGCTGATGGAGCGGTACCTGGGTGGTTTCTGCGCCGACCTCGGAATCTCTCCAGACCGGTTGATGGCCCTCGGTCACTTCCCCGGAGAGGAGCCGGGGGCGCCGTTCAACATGGCGGTCTTCGGACTGCGGATGTCGGGAAGGGCCAATGCGGTCTCCGAGCTCCATCGCGAGGTCAGCCAGGAGATGTTCCGGCGGCTGTGGCCAGGGCTGGGTGGCGGCGAGATCCCGATCGCCGCGGTCACCAACGGCGTGGACGTGCGCTCCTGGGCCTCCCCTGAGGCCGCCGCGCTTCTCGACACGCGGCTGGGGCCGAGCTGGGACCGGGCGGGGGAGGTGGACTTCTCCCAACTGCTTTCGGTGCCCGGAGCCGCGCTCTGGGAGATGCGCCGGCCGGGCCGACAGAGACTTATCGGGGCGGTTCGGGAGCGGCTGCGGCACTCCCTGCGGAGGCAGGGAGTGCCGGATTCCGAGCTGGAGTGGACCGACCGGGCGCTGGACGAGGGCGGCATCCTGGTCGGGTTCGCCCGCCGGGTGGCGACGTACAAGCGGGGAGACCTGCTGTTCGCCCAGCCCGAGCGGCTGCGGAAGCTGCTTCTCGATCCGCAGCGTCCCCTGCAGCTGGTGTTCGCCGGCAAGGCGCACCCCAACGACGAGGAGGGCAAGCGCATCATCCAGCAGCTGGCCCTGGCCGCGGGGGACCCCGAGCTGCGCTCCCGCCTGGTCTTCCTCGAGGACTACGACCTGGCTCTCGCCCGGCTGATGTACCAGGGGGCCGACGTGTGGCTCAACACCCCGAGGCGCCCCATGGAGGCGTGCGGCACCAGCGGGCAGAAGGCCGCCGTCAGCGGCGCCATCAACCTCTCCATCCTGGACGGCTGGTGGGACGAGGGCTACCAGGAGGGCAACGGGTTCGCCATCCCCTCCTTTGAGGACGAGACGGATCTCGCGCGGAGGGACAGGCTGGAGGCGGAGGCGCTGTTCCAGCTGCTCGAGGACGAGGTGCTCCCCGCCTTCTACGATCGGGAACACGACGGCCTGCCGCAGAGGTGGCTGGAGATCTTGAGGCGGTCGATGGCCACGGTGACCCCACTGGCGCTGGGGTCTCGGATGCTCGAGGATTACGTGCGCCGCCTCTACCTGCCCGCGGCCACCTCCAGGGGCCTGCTGGAGGCCGGAGACGGGCGCGGAGCGCTGGCTCTGGCAGGATTCCGGTCCCAGGTGCGCCGCAACTTCAGCAAGGTTCGGCTGGCGGCCCGGAGCCGCCCAACCGCCCAGGGTCGCGACCGTCTGGTGGAAGCGGTGGCTGAGCTCGGAGAGCTCCGCCCCCACCAGGTGGAGGTCCAGCTTCTGCACGGGCCGGTGACCGAGGACGGCCAGCTGGCGCCGGCCGCCGTGGAGACCATGCTGTTGGACCAGACCGCCTCCAACGGGCGCGCTCACTACCGGGCCCTGCTCTCGCCGATGGCGGCCGGACGGTACGGATTCGCGGTCCGGGCACTGGCGGCCCCGCCCCTCCCCGAGCCGGTCGCGCCCGACTCGCCGGTGGTCATGGCTGAGCCTCTGCGCCTGCGGCGATGAGCCCGCCCTCCGCCCGGCGGCTGGCGCCCCGCCCCCTCTGGCCGGAGGCTCCGGCGGAGCCACCCGGGCGCGACCGGGTGGAGCTCTACACGCGGACCTTCCTCACCGTCCTACGCTCCTCCGGCGAGGTGCGCGCCCGGGTTCTGGAACGCGCCCACCTGGAAATGGGGTCGTCACTCCACCCGCTGGCGGAATCGGACCAGATCGACACCGGAGCCCTCTTGTACTCGTTGCAGCGGCTGCCCCCGGTGATGACCCACCTCGAGCGAGTGGTGATGGGACAGTCCCCCTCGGAGATGGTGGGCGGCGGAAGCTGGGTCTCGATGACCGCCCCCGGACGCAGGAGGCGGTGGTGGTGGAGCCAGGACACCCGAACCCTGGCCGCGGCCCTGGCCAGCAGCTCCGACCTCGACGACCTGGTGCCGATGCTGGTCGCGGTCCAGATCGAGTGGAACAAGGCCCACCGCCGGCTCCGCCGAATCACCGGCGACCTGGTGCGCGTGGCCAGATCCCGCCTGGGCATCGGCCCCGAGGACTGGGGCCGGCTCGAGGCCCTCTTCCGGGAGCGAATGCCGGAGTTCCTCGCCGAGGTCCGCCGTCGCCCGATGGATCTGCGCCTGCGACTGGTGGGAGGGACTCAGGTCGGCTACGCTCGGGCGACCAGAGAGTGGTGGGGACCGGTCGGCGAGGTGCTGACCCGGGAGGGACTGCGTCAGCGGCCCCTGGTCTTCGTTAGCAGCAACGCCCACTCCCTGGTGAACCTCTTGTCCGGTGTGGCCCGGCGCCATCAGGAGGAGATCCTCGACTGGGCCGCCAACTCGCCCGACTTCGAGCTGCGCGAACTGCTGGCGGAGAGCCGCTCGGCCGGCTCCCAGATCTCCCGGGAGAACCTGCTGTACTTCGCCGCCCGGACGTGGTTCGCGGCCCACCCGGAAGCCCGCGCTCGCAGGGCTGCGGAGGAGCGGCTGGAGGGGATCTACCACGTGGAGGCGCGGTCGGGCACCGCCGTCGCCGCCCAGGTGATGGTCCTGGACCGACTCTCCTGGGAGCATCTCGACCCCCGCCTGGGGCTGGGGGCCTCCCATGCCCCCGCCCTCGGTCGGGCGCCACACGTGGTCCTGAACATCCAGTACCCCCTGGGGCTGGGCGCCTATCACATCCTCCGCCAGATCCTGGAGGCCACCGATCGGGTGGAGGGGGTCTACATTCTGGGCAAGGCAGCGACCCTCAACGCCGATGTCGGCGACGTCATGATCCCCGACGTGGTTCACGACGAGCACAGCTCCAACACCTACTGGGTGGACAACTGCTTCTCCTTCGGCACCGTCGCTCCGTACGTGACCTCGCGCTCGGTGCTCGACCGCCAACGAGCGGTTTCAGTGCGCAGCACCTTCCTGCAGAACCGGGCGTATCTGGACTTCTACTACCGCAACGCCTACACCGTGGTGGAGATGGAGAGCGGCCCCTACCTGGGGGCGGTGTACGAGGCCGGGGACAGCTCCCGCTATCCAACCGGGGAACAGGTGGACCTGACCCGCCCGGCGATGGACGTCGGGATCATCCATTACGCCTCGGACACCCCCTATACCCAGGCGCGGACGCTGGGCGCCAGGGGGCTCAGGTTCGAGGGGATGGAGGCCACCTATGCGGGGGCGCTGGCGATCGCCCACCGCGTACTGCAGCGGGCGGAGGTGCTCTGAGATGGGCGAGCTGAGCCGCGAGCGCTGCCAGCCGGGGGCGCCGGCAATCCCCTCGAAGGAGGGCGCGGAGCTGCTGGCCAGCCTGAGCCCCAGCTGGCGCTCAGAGGGGGGGCGGCTGCGGCGAGAGTACCGGCTGCGGGGGTTCGGGGAGCCGGTGGCGTTGGCGGTCCGGATCGCCCTGCTGGCGGAGCGTGAAGACCATCACCCCGAGCTGCGACTGGGATACGGCCACCTGGAGGTGGAGCTGACCACCCACTCTGCCGGAGGACTCTCCCGCAACGACTTCATCGTCGCGGCCAAGATCGACGAGCTCACCTGAGGGGGCAGCGAGCGCTCATCCGCGCTCGTCGTCGGCCTCAGGGGTGCTGGAGCCAAGCAACCTGGCCCTGCCCTCGTCGGGGGCGAACACCAAGCCGCAATCCGGGCACTGCAGCTCCAGCTGCGCCTCCACCCCGGACGGTGCCAACAGCGTGACCCCGCATCCGGGGCAGGTGAGCTCCTCCTGGGCGGGCGAGGGGACCCCACGCCGCAGGTCGCGCTCCGCCGCCGCCAGGTCCACCGCCACCGCTCCGCACATGGCGCAGGCGAAGGTCGCCACCCCAGTCTCATGACGGAGGCAGCGGCCGGCCGGGTCGACCAGAACCCGACCGCCCAGCAATTCGAAGGTCCCCCCTGGGCATGAGTTGGGACAGACGAGGTGGCGTGCCCCGGCCATCTCGATCAGCCCTCCCCGGAGCTGAACTCGGGTCGGTGCCACCCCTGGGGACCCTCCCCCGCCGCCAGGATCTCCCGGTACATCACGTCGATGTCCTCGGCCCGCTCCAGGTCGGCCACCCGGGCTCGCAGCCGGGCGGCGCCGGCACACCCCTTGATCGCCCACACCACGAACTTGCGAGCCAAGCGTACCCCGCGCCGCTCACCGTGGAACTCCACCATCCGGTCCCAGTGGTCTCTGGCCAGGGTGAGCCGCTCTTGGAAGTTCGGCTCTGGCCCCGGGTCTCCCTGGCGAAGCTGGGCGACGGTCTGCCGCAAAAGGTGCCAGTCACCCATCATCCCCCGGGCGATCACGACCCCGTCAACCACCCCGGCGCGGATCCGCCTCTCCACCTCGCGAGGGTCCCGCACGTCCCCGGAGCCGAGCACCGGGATGGCCTCGACCGCCTCCTTGACCCGGGCGATCTGCTCCCAGTCGGCGAATCCGGTGTACCGCTGGCCACGGGTTCGGCCATGCACGGTGACCGCGGCCACCCCCACGGTCTCCAGCGCCCGCGCCAGCTCCGGGGCGTTGATGGAGTCGTGGTCCCAGCCCAGGCGCATCTTGGCGGTCACCGGGACCGGCACCGCTGCGACCATCGCCTGCAGCACCTCCACAGTGCGATGGATCTCCCGCGCCAGCGCCGCACCGGAGCCGAGGCGTACCACCTTGGGCACGGGACAGCCGAGGTTCACGTCGACGATGTCGGCCCCCATGGCGACGCAGATCTGGGCGGCATCCGCCATCATCTGGGGGTCGCTGCCCACCAGCTGGGCCGCCACCGGGTGCTCATCCGGGGCCAGGTCCAGCACTCGCTCCAGGCTCTCCGCGGGCGCCCGCACCAGAGCAGCGGCGGCGGTCATCTCGCTACAGGTGAGCCCGGCGCCCAGCTCCCGAGCCATGGACCGGAAGGGACGGTCGGTTATCCCGGCCATCGGGGCGATGAAGATGGGGTTGGCGAGCTCCACTGACCCGATGTGGAGGGATCTCGCGCTCAGCGCTGGGGGCAAGGCAAACAGTCCTGGGGGGTTGACTCTCTGCCCTCAGTATCACCCACCCGCCACCCGGCTATAGTCCGGCTTGGCCGGAGCGGCCAGATCTGAGGAGGGCTCTTGGTGCTGCTGGCACTGGATGCAGGCAACTCCAACCTTACGGTGGGGGTCTTTGATGGCGACCGCCTGGCCGCCCATGGGCGCTTCGCCACCCACCGTGATGCCACGCCGGACGAGCTCGGGGGGCAGCTTCTGCAGCTGCTGGCCCACCGAGGCATCGCGCCCGACTTCCGCAGGGTGGCGATCAGCTGCGTGGTCCCGCCCCTGAATCAGCCGCTGCGGGAGGCCTGCCGAGAGTACTTCCACCGGGATCCGCTGGTGGTCGGGCCCGGGACCGTCACCGGGATGCGCGTGGCCTACGACCCGCCGCGGGACGTGGGCGCGGATCGGATCGCCACCGCCGTAGGGGTGCGCCACCGCTACGGGGCCCCGGCGATCATGGTCAGCTTCGGCACCGCCACGGTGTTCGACGCCATCGACCAGGATGGCGGCTATGTGGGAGGGGCCATCGCCCCGGGTCTGCAGATGTCGGTGGACGCGCTGTTCGCGAAGGCCGCGAGGCTCCCGCGGGTCGACCTGGTGGCTCCGGACCGGGTGCTCGGGACCAACACCGTCTCATCCATGCAGGCGGGGATCATGTACGGGGCCGCCGCCCAAGCGGAGGGACTCCTGCGCCGGATGCGGGCGGAGCTGGGGACGCCGGCACGGGTCGTCGCCACCGGCGGCCTGGCGGAGCTGGTCGGGCCCATGGTGGAGGGCGTCGACGTGATCGACCCGCTGGTGCTCCTGGAAGGGCTTCGGGTGCTGGCGGAGCTCAATCCCGAGTAGGGCAAAAAAAAGGGCGCCCCCCGAAAGGGACGCCCCGAGAGGGGGGGGCGACGTAAATCCGGGGCTTGCCCCGGGGCACGCGGTTAGCCTACCACCGCCCCCCTCCGGGGGCAAATTGCGAACTGGTGAAGGTCTCGCTACAGACTCGTGCGATCGGCGTCACTGGCGCCAGCGGGACCCGGTTCCCGCACCCGTCCCACCGAAGTCGGGGGCTGCCCAAGGGCCCCCCGCCAGCGGCGGCCGGCGCGACCTACCCCTTCTGGGCGAGCAGCGAGTAGCTGAGGGGTAGCCGTGGCGACCCGGAGGGGAGCCGCCAGACCCCCGGCCCGGCTGCGACCAGCTGGGGGAAGCGGGCGAAGAAGATCTCGCTGCGCTCCTGGAGCAGGCGAATGCCCATTCCCTCCCTCGCCAGGCAGCTGACCACCTCCCCGAGAGGATGGACCTTCTCATGGGTCCGGTTGCTCGTGGTCGCGGCGTCCGGGACCGCGTAGTCCCCCGGTTCGTCCCAGAACGTCTCTTCAGGGTCGACGTAGTCCAACTCGAAGTCCGGAGTTTCCCCCATGCAGTCGATGAGTGGGTGGGATTCGACCAGGTACAGGAGGCCGCCGGGTCGGAGCAGGCGGTGCACGACCTCGGCCCACGAGCGCAGGTCCGGCAGCCAGTTGAGCGCCCCCTTCCCGGTGTACACGATGTCGAACTGCTTCCCCAGCACGGCGGGGGCCTCGGCCACGCTGGCCACGACGAACTTGGCCGACACGCCCTCCGCCGCCGCGAGCCGACGTGCGGCGGCCACCGCCCCCGCGGAGTAGTCCAGTCCGGTGGCCCGGGCACCGAGGCGGGCCCAGGAGATCGTGTCCAGCCCCACGTGACACTGCAGGTGGAGGAGGTCCTTGCCCTCCACTCCTCCCAGCTCCTCCAGCTCGTAGGGGAAGAGCGAGCTGCGCCCGGCCCGGAACGAGGGCAGGTCGTATAGGTCGGAGCCCAGATGGAGCTCGACTCGTTCCTCCCACCAGGCGAGGTTGTCTCGATCCCAGCTGTCATCGGCCACGACTCGAAATGCTACGGGAGGCGAGAGTGCGCCACCCTCAACGCCGCGATGGGTGGATCTCCGATGCGTGCCGACAGCGAGACTCGGCCTGGGCCCGGCGGCCCAAGGGGTCGGCCCTCGCCACTGGCCGATCCCCAACCCGCGCGTCAAGGCCCGACTTGTCACTTGGGCACAGGTCGGGTAGACTTCCCATCCCGGCCCACGCCTCATCCAGACCTCGAAGGCGGGCCACAGACGCCGGCTGCGGCCGGCAGGGAGCCAGTACAAAGATGCAGGACAAGCCAGTTCCCCTAACTCCCGACGGCCTGCGCCGCCTGCAGGAGGAGCTCGAGCACCTGG
>JAJYET010000017.1 GCA_021785655.1 bacterium
GGGGTCTCTCGCGTGTCAACAACACGACTTTCGCTTTCCAGGGGGCATTTCTGCAGCTTCACATCCCCGCGATCATCAGCGTCCGTGGACGATCGCGGTTAAGCTGGCGCGGTGGAACTGGGACGCTTCGGGATCTGGACCTCGGCCCTGGACCGCCAGCCCGCTGCCACGGTGCGGCAGGCGGTCGCTGAGCTGGACCAGACCCGCCTCTCCGCTCTCTGGGTTGGGGAGGCGTTCCGGCGCGAGCCGTTCGCCAACTCCGCGCTCTTCCTGTCCGCCTCCCGCCGCCTCGTGGTGGCCACGGGGATCGCCAACATCTGGGCCCGCGACGCCCAGGCGATGCGGGCTGGGCAGCTCACCCTGGCGGAGGCCTACCCCGCCAGGTTCCTTCTCGGACTGGGGGTGAGCCACGTGCCCCTGGTGGACACCCGGGGCCACCGCTACGACCGTCCCTACACGGCGATGCGCGCTTACCTGGACGCCATGGACCGGGCCCGGTACGAGTCGCCCCCGCCGGCCGAGGCCCCACCCAGGGTGCTGGCGGCGCTCGGCCCCAGGATGCTGGAGTTGGCCGCGGAGAGGGCCGACGGTGCCCACCCATACTTCGTTCCCGTCGCCCACACCGAGCTGGCCCGGAGGATCCTCGGGCCGGGGAAGCTGCTCTGCCCCGAGCAGGCCGTGGTCATCGACCCCAACCCGGGGCCGGCCCGGGAGGTCGCCCGCCGCCACACCGGGGCCTACCTCCGCCTTCCCAATTACCGCCAAAACCTGCTGCGGCTGGGCTTCTCCGAGGCCGACTGCGAGGGCGGGGGCAGCGACCGCCTGGTGGACGCCATCGTGGCCCATGGGGACGCGGCCAGGGTGGCCGAACGCATCGGTCAGCATCTGGAGGCCGGCGCCGACCACGTGGCGATCCAGGTGCTGACCCCGGATCCGCTCGCGGTGCCGCTGGCGGAGTGGCACGAGCTGGACCGCCAGCTGCTGGGCTGACCTCGATGCCGTCCCGCCTCTACACGGTGGTGGTGGACTCCAAAGAGCCGCGACGGCTGGCGGAGTTCTGGGCCGCCGCACTCGACTACCGGGTGGTGTACGACGCTCCCGACGAGGTGGTGGTGGCCCGGGATGACGACACCTACCCGGGACTGATCTTCGTGCCGGTGCCGGAGGCCAAGACGGTCAAGAACCGGCTCCACCTGGATCTCAACCCGGACGACCGGGACCGGGAGGTGGAGCGGCTGGAGGGGCTCGGCGCGACCCGGGCGGACGTGGGCCAGGGGGCGGAGGTCACCTGGGTGGTGATGCGAGACCCGGAGGGGAACGAGTTCTGCGTCCTGCGGCCCCGCGAGGGCGGCGTCTGACCGGACGGCTCAGCCGTCGGCCGGGGCCCGGGACCGGGCGACGACCAGCTCGGACCTGGCCAGCCGCTGGACGCCCCAGAGCATCAGGGCCACCGCGGCCACAAGGACTGTTGGGGAGGCGCTGGGAGCGATGCTCTCGCGGAAGGCGATCAGCCCCAGGAGTGTCCCCGCCACTGGCTCCAGGACACTGAGGGGGGGCAGGCCGGAGCTGAGCGGGCCCGCGTGGTAGGCGCTCTGCTGCAGCAGGAAACCCAGGGCTCCCACCACCAGTAGGAGGTACGGTTCCCAGGTGGCGAGGGATCCGAGGCGGTGGGTGGCGACCACCGCGATGGTCTGCTTGGTGAGGGCGTCGGAGACACCGAGGGTGAGCCCGGCCAAGGCTCCCAGCACCATGGCCCGGCTGGAACCGGTGGCCCGCCAGATGAGGGGGAGAGCGGCCAGCAGCACCAGGGCCAGCAGCACCAGAATCTCGGCCCAGCTCCGGCCCGGAGCCGCCCTGGTGCCCCGTCCCGGGCTCAGCTGAAGGAGGAAGAGGGCGATCCCGGAGCTGGCGCCCACCGCGGCAGCGAGCTCGGCAAGGGTCAGGAGCCGACGCGAAAGGACGGCTCCCACCAGCAGCGCCACCACCAAATAGGCACTGAGGATCGGCTCCACCAGCGCCAGCTCACCCTCCCCGAGGGCGGCCGCCTGGAGGCCGTAGGCGAGCACCATGAGCGCCACCGCCAGGAGCCAGGCGCGATTCCGAAGCAGGTCCCAGACCAGCAGGACGCTCAACGGGCGGTGGGGAGGCTGGGCCCCGGCGGCGCGCTGCTGTGCCGCGGCAGCCAGCCCCAGCAGGAGGGCAGCGGCTGCGGCCAGTCCGAGGCTCAAGGGGGGCTCCCGCCCGCTTCCCTGCCTTCGCTCACTGCAGGAGCCGGAGGGCCAGGCGAGCCAGCGGCCCCGAGGCCCCGACTTCGTCGTCCGACCGCTGCAGCACGCGCTGCGAGATCTCCAACACCTTGGACTGGAGCGGTGGGGGAGGCAGGGGGGTGAGCCGCCTTGTGACCAGGGGGAGCTCCGTGAGCGGGGTCGCCCGGCCCAGAAGCAGGTCCCTCGCCACCTTGGCCATGAGGGCTGAGGGCCCCACCCCGTGGCCGGAGTAGCCCAGCGCGTACAGGACCCGCCCGCGCTCCAGCCAGCCGGCGTGGGGTATGCAGGCCATCGTGCCCCCCACCGGGCCGCCCCAGCCGTGCTCCAGGCGCAGGTCGGAGAGCTGGGGGAAGGTCCGCCGGAAGGTCTCCTCCAGCCGTTGGAAGATCCGGGGGTCGGAGTCCCGGGCGGGGTCCGGAGGTCCGGCGAGAAGGGGGGCGTCCCTGCCCCCCCAAAGGATGCGCCCATCGGCGGTCGGGCGGTGGAAGTGGGGCATGATCCGCTTGTCCTCGATCCCCATCCCCTGTCCCCAGCCCACCCTGGCCCATTGCTCCTGTGACAGCGGCGCCGAGAGGGTGATGTAGGCGCAGACTGTGAACAGGTAACGCCGCAGCTGGGGCACGACCCGGGCGTAGGCGTTGGTGGCCACCAGGACCTGTCGGCTGTCCACCTGGCCCCGCGGGGTGGCCAGCTGCACCCGGTAGGGGCGGGCATCCAACCGGGTCACCGGGGTGTTCTCGTACACCTTCACCCCCCGGCGCTCGGCGGCATCCCGCAGGCCCCGGGCCAGAGCCGCCGGGTCGAGCAGAAGCCCGTGCTCCTCGAAGTGGCCCCGCCGCGTCCCGTGCGCCCGCACCATCTCCCAGCACTCGGGGCCGATGACCTCCCGGAAGTCGTCCAGCCCACACAGCCGCGCCGCGCGGAGGTCCTGCTCGATGCGCAAGTCCTGCTCCGGCCCGCTGGAGACGGTGAGGATACCCGGATGGCTCAGCTGACAGTTGATGGCCTCGTCAGCACAGAAGCGCTCGATCTCGCCCAGGGTGGCCACCATCTCCAGGTGGACCCGGCGGGCCCCGGCGGGACCCACCTTGCGCACCAGGTCATGGAGGTTGCGCCCCACCATGGTCATGGCGAAGCCGCCGTTTCGACCGCTGGCGCCGAAGCCGACCTCCCGCGCTTCCAGTACCACGATCTTGGCGCCGGGCACCGCCTCGGCGAGGCGGATCGCCGACCAGAGACCGGTGAAGCCGCCACCCACGATGGCGAAGTCGGAGGCGACGCCCTCCTCCAGGGGCGCCCGAGCCGGTCCGGCCGGCTGCGAGAGCCAGTAGCTGGGCTTGGGGAGCTGTCCCCAGGCCGGCTCCGGCTCCGCGGCTTCCATGCCCATCTCCGTCCCACCTCCCGATCCGCGATCGCTTCCCGCCGGGTTGGAGTCCACCGTTGTGGCCCATCTTGAGATCCGGACCGCGGCGCCGCAAGGCCCTTCGGCCCATCCCCCCTCTCACGGGCGTCTATACTCTCCCGAGCGCCATGCGCAGCGGGCCTCACCGTCTCCTCCACGTCCTTGCCCTGGCCCTGGGCCTCGGAGCCTGGTCCCTCTTCGCCCTCATACCCGCGGCCGCCGCCGCTCCGGCGCCCAAGGCCCCACCCGCCCCCTATGTGGTGGCCATCGCTCCCGGGCATGGCGGGTACGATCCCGGGGCGGTCTCGCCCTACAACGGGCTCAAGGAGAAGGCCGTCACCCTCTCGGTTGGGTTGGACCTCAGAGCGCTTCTGGAGGCCGAGGGGGTCAAGGTGGTCATGAGCCGGACCTCCGACACCTACGTGAGCATCGCCGGCATGGAGGCGGTGGCCGAGGACAACCACGCCAACGTTTTCGTCAGCCTCTGGGTGAACGACTGGAGCACCGCCAGCCTAGAGGGGGTGACCGTCTTCACCCCGCACTCCTGGGACACCCCCTTCGCCCAGGCGATTGACCAGGCCATGGGCAAGACCATCGCGCCATACGGGATGGGCAACCGGGGGACCCAGCCGCTGCCCCAGCTGTGGGTCCACGCCACCATGCCCACCGTCACCATCGAGTCCGGGTTCATGAGCAACCAGAAGGATTCCGAGCTGCTGGCCGAGCCCGGCTTCCGTCAGGCGCTGGCCCAGGGGATCTACGATGGAGTTTTGGCCTTCGCCCCCCAGATCAAGACCATTCACGCCCAGCAGCTCGCCTATCAGGCGGCCCAGGCCCGGCAGGCCGCAGCCCGCCTGAAGGCGGAACGGCAGGGGACGCTGGTCACGACCATGAGGGGCTGGGCCGTGGTGGCGGGGATGACCGCGATCCTGCTCTTCCTCGCCCTCTACCGCGACACCC
This sequence comes from bacterium, assembly GCA_021785655.1. GTDB lineage: Bacteria > Chloroflexota > Dormibacteria > Aeolococcales > Bog-877 > JAJYXT01. Next base: position 4,630 of record JAJYET010000017.1, read on the forward strand.
TGGGGCGAGCCGAGCGCTGGGCCTACCACAGGGTGCGGCGGGAGGTGGCCTCCCGTCTTTCAGATGCCCTCGCCGCCAGCCCTCGCACGGAGCGCCGGGCGCCCGCCAGCAGGCGGCGCCCAGTTGCACCCCAACGCTACGAGCGCCGCCCGGCGCGCCGGCCGAGCAGGGGGGCGGAGAGGTGGCGGGTTCCCGGGGCCGCGACCCACCCCAGCCGGGTGGTGGAGATGGTGCATCCGGACGAGCCGCTGCGCCGGCGGCGGGAACGAGGCTCGATCTATGACGACCTGCCCTTCTGACGGCGAGGCTGCCCGCTCCAATCGGCTGGGATCCGGGACAAGGCGTACCATCCGGGTATGACCCACCTTCTCCGCCATCCCCTCTCCCTGGTCCTCGTGGTCCTGCTGGCCCTCTTCGTGATCTTCTTCGTGGTGCTTCCGGCGCTCTCGCTGATCATCCATGTGGTGATAGCCGTGGCCATCATCTGGACCGTCCTCTCCCTCTTCCGCTACCAGCAGCACTACCGCCGGCGGCCCCGGGCCCCGCGCAACAGCTAGGGAGCCCCCCCGGCCGCCGCTGGCTAGCCCTCCGGCGGTCTAACGACCTGGTGCCCCGCGCGCGTCAGGGCCTCTATGGCCGCCTCGAGCCGGGGCGACGGAACCATCACGTGATCGGTGTCGAAGGTCGAGAGCACGAAAACTGGCACTCCGGCGGCCGCCAGCGGCCCCAGCAGGGCCAGCAGCACCCCGACCAGTTCGTGGGCCAGCGGGCCCGCGCAGCTGAGCATCCGCCAGGGGCCGCTGCGGCCTTCCCCGGCTGCGGAGAGCTCCCAGGCGTGGACGATGGAGACCTCGTCAGCTGTGCGGGTGACGCTGCTCCAGCCCCCGGACCACGCCCATGCCGGGATCTCAGCTCCCGGCTCCAGCCGGGTGATGGCCATCTCGATCGGGGAGAGGCGCAGGTTCGTCACCGGAGCGACGGTACCGGCAGTGGCGGGTGGTGCGGTGGGGTGAGCCTCCTCAGAGACCCGGCCAGGAGTCTTCGAGGTGGAATTCGCCCGCCGCTCCGCCGCACTCGGGGCAGGGGGAGGGTGGCGTGAGCCCCCGCTGGGAGGCGCCGCAACGGCCGCATACCCAGACGTGGTGGCAGAAGTACGAGACTAGGGCGGTCCGGGAGAGCCTTCCCACCAACTTCCCGTGGCTGACCACCGGCAGGGTGCTGAGACGGCGGTTCAGGAGGAGGTCGGCGGCCTCGGTGAGGGGGCGTTCCTCGTCGAGGGTCTCGGCGGGTGCCGCCATGAATTCCTCGACGGTGTGGCCGTGCCGGCGGGTGAGCTCCCTCGGACCGAGCGTTCCCACCACCTCCATGTGCTCGTTCACCACTGGGGCCGTGACCAAGCGGCGCTTCCTCAGGGTGCGCACCGCCTCGGCCCGGGGCGCGTGGCTGGAGATGGAAACCACGTCCCGGCTCATGACCTCCCAGACCCTCGGCAGCGCGGCCTCGGTGTCCATCCGCATCCCTCCGACTCTCCTGCGGGGCCAGACCCCAGCGCGAGCGTAGCTTAGACCCCCGAAGGTCCCCAGCGAGAAATCACCCGGGTGTGGCCCCCGCGACCTCAGGGGTGTAGGTGAGCTGCAGCTGCGAACCCGCCGGTCTGAAGCCCAGTTCCCGGTAGAGCCGTATGGCTGGTCCACCTGGATCCGCCACGATCACCAGGCGTCGGGCCCCGAGGTGGGTCACGGCGTGGCGCGAGGCCGTGACCAGGACGGCGCTGGCCAGCCCCTGGCGCCGGTGCCCCGGATGGGTCTGCACGTGCTGGAAGCGGGCGGTGCCGCCCCGTCCGCTCACGATCCCGCATCCGGAGACCAGCCCCTCCTGCCAGAAGGCACCGAAGAAGGCGGCGCGCCCGGTGGCTTCCATCCGCCGGTAGTCGGCCTGCCGGGCGGCTTGGTACTTCGGAGCTGCCTCCGCAGACCAGCAGGCCACCGTAAGCTCCTGGAACTTTCCCCAGTCGTCCTCGCCGGCCAGCCGGCGCACCTCGATGGCGGCCGGAGGTCGCCGCGGGGAGGAGATCCGCTCCGTCAGCAGGGCCCGGTCGCGGGTCAGCTGCAACCCGGCTGCGACCAGCGGCCCGAGGCGGCTGGCCCCGCGCTCCGAGCTGCGGTCCCAACCGATGGCGACATGTCGGGCGCCCGGGAATGCCCGCCGGAAGGTCTGGAGCCACCGGGACGCGTCCTCCACCGGCGCCGCGCCCGCCAGGAGGATGAAGTTGCCCCAATAGAAACCCGGGTTGAGAGGAGCGCGAACCACCAGGTGGTCCTCGGCATCCTCAAGCTCGCCACCGGCCAGGCGTAGGACCATGAGGTCGGTCCGGAAGGCGAGCGAGCGGACGCGCACCGGGGCCACGGTACTACCGCGGGAAGGGCGGCCGCCCAGCCAATCCCCAGGCTGGCCCGGTAGTCTGACACGAGCCATTTCGGGCGGGGCGGATGGACGCCAGCGGAACGCCTCAGTCGGCGCCAGCTCACCGGTCCGAAGCTACACAGCCTTCGCTCGGGTGCACCCACACCCTCCCGGCCGGGGATAGGTGGACGCCCGGGACCGGTGCAGGAGTCCAGATGAGCCGCCCCCCAGCAATTCTTCACAGCCCCTCGCGACCCTGGAGGCTCGTGGCCGCTGGTTGCGCCCTGGGCGCTCTCGCGCTGAGTGCCGCGGGGTGCGCCACCCATCCCGTGAAGGATTCCAAACCTTCCCCATCGCATCCGTCCCCGACCGCCGCGCCCCTGCAGCTGCCCGCAGCCGAATCCGGGGTCCTGCCCTGGTCGCTCCCCAACCCCATCAGCCGCGAGGTTCTGCTGCCGGGGCCGGGAGCCGGCCAGCTGACGATCCTGGGGGGCCTCGAGGCTGGTGGCGGGTCGGCCTCGGGCGTCTTCACCCTGAACCCCTCCAATGGGGCGCTCACCGGCGCGGGCGCACTCCTGGGCCCCCTCCATGACGCCGCCGGTGTGGAGCTGGGGGGGCAGCCGCTGGTCTTCGGTGGGGGCGTGGTGGCCAGCTCGGCCACGGTGCAGCGACTGCCCGTCGCGCTCGGGTCCGGGGCGCAGGTTGGCACCCTTCCCCAGGCACGCTCGGATTCTGCCGCCGTGGCGATCGGAGGCACGGCCTATGTGATCGGCGGCTACGACGGGAGCTCCTTCGATCCCGCGGTCCTCGCCACCACTGACGGATCGACCTTCCGGACGGTCGCCCAGCTCCCAGTCCCGGTGCGCTACCCCGCCGTCGCCGTGCGGGGCGGACTGATCTACGTCTTCGGCGGGCAGACCTTGGACGGGGAGCCCACAGCCGCCGTCCAGGAGATCGACCCGGCCACCGGGGCCGCCCGCATCTTGGGCTCCCTTCCCGAGCCGCTCACCGGCGCCAGCGCCGCCACCCTCTCCGGCGTGGTCTACGTTGCCGGGGGCGAGACCTCGGCGGTGGGGGGGGCCGCCCCCAACGGCACCATCTGGGCCTTTGACCCCCAGTCCGATCAGCTACTCGTCGCGGGGCAGCTCCGGGTCCCGGTGTCCCACTCGGCCATCGCGGTGCTGGGGCAGCGGGCCTGGCTGGTGGGGGGGGAGGGCCCACAGGGACCGGTGGCGGCGGTGCAGATGCTCACCCCCAACCCGGGATTCGGGATGGCCGGAGAGGTCGGCGCCGGCTCGCCGTATTTCGGCGGCAATCTGCTGATCGCCGACGCCGGCGCGAACCGGATCCTCCTCCTCAACCCGGAAGGCCAGGTCATCTGGGCCTACCCCAACCCTTCTGCTCCCCCGCCTCCAGGGGGCTTCTTCTATCCCGACGACGCCTTCTTCGCCAACCACGGCACCAGCATCATCGTGAACATGGAGAGCTACCAGGAGATCCTAAAGATCGCTTATCCCTCCGGCAAGGTCCTCTGGACCTACGGCCACCCTGGGGTGGCCGGGAGCGCCCCGGGATATCTCAACACCCCAGACGACGCCTACCAGCTGAAGTCCGGGCAAGTCTCGGTTGCCGACATCGCCAACTGCCGGGTGCTGATCATCAACCCCAACGGGTCGATCGCCAGTCAGATCGGGACCACCAGGTCCTGCCAGCACGCCCCTCCCACCCACCTGGGCTCTCCCAACGGCGACACCCCGCTGCCCAACGGCAACCTTCTGATCTCCGAGATCAACGGGGGGTGGGTGAGCGAGTACACACCGCAGGGCCATCTGGTGTGGACCGCCCGGCTGAACCTCGCGTACCCCTCGGATCCCCAGCAGATCGGGCCCGACACCTACCTCATCGCCGGCTACACCAACCCCGGGGTGATCCTGGAGTTCAACAGCCAGGGGCGGACGTTGTACCGCTACCGGGTGACTTCGGGGCAGGGCGCCCTGAACCATCCGTCACTGGTCGAGCTCCTACCCAGCGGGGTGTTCATGCTCAACGACGACCACAACGACCGCATGATCGCCATCGACCCGGCCACTGGAGCTTCGGTCTGGCAGTACGGGGTGAAGGGAGTTCCCGGTACCGCTCCTGGGTATCTGGTCGAGCCGGACGGATTCGATGTCCTGATGGCTGGGGGCACGACGCCGACCCACCCCGGCACCGGTTGAGGGCCCAACCCAAGACCGCAGATCGAGTGGCGGCGGCGCGGCCCCTGCCGGCAGAGTCCAGCGGGAGGCGCTCCGACTAGCCGGCGCGACGCTGGATCCAGTAGAAGGTGAGGCCCGCCAGGGCCAGGGCCAGGAGAAGGAAGATCGCCGTCTCCAATCCCTGGAGGGTCCAGTAGCGGTCGGCCGGCTGGAACGCCAGCACGTCCCTGATGTGGAGCGCGTTGACACAGGCCTGAACCTCTGGCCCTGAGGGCAGCCCGGGAACGCTGATTCCGGGGCAGGTCCCGGCCCCTTGGATGGTGAGTCCGTGGCCGCCCGGTACCTTCCACATAGAGACTCCCCCGCCGACCAGCCCATTGTGCCCGATGGTCTGCCCGGCGGCGTTGATGGTCCTGTCGGACAGGAGCCAGGCGCTGGGCGGGAGACCCCCCTGACCAGGCGTCAACTGAGCTGGGGTGATCGAGCCCGGGTTGGGTCCCGGGGAAGTTCCCGAGGCGCGGGCCGAGCCCAGGGACGCCAGGGATGCGATGGTGGCGTTGGCAACAGTCCGGTGCAGGGGGGCGAGAAGGTTGGGGCGCACCCATTCCAGGACCGCGACCCGGACCACGGCGAAGGCCAGCAGGGTGCTGACCATGGCAGGAAGGGTTCGGCGGAGCAGTGCCCCTGCGGCCACCCCGAGGCAGAAGGCGAAGGCGGCGTATCCGATGGGGACCAGGTCTCGCGCATCGAAGCTGCTGAAGGGGTTCGCATTCACCAGATCGATCGGGCGGAACCACCAGGTCACCATCAGGCTGAGAAGGGCGCTGCTGAGGACGCTGCAGGTTCCGGCGACGCCCAGCTTGGCCGCCAGCCAGCGCGACCTGGTCACGCTCTGGGTCCAAGCCAGGACGAACGTCTGCCGCTCCATCTCCCGTGCGACCAGCGGGGCCCCCCAGAAGACGCCAATGAGGGCCGGCGCGGCCACCACCGCGACGTCCAGGGCGACCTGGAGTTGGGAGTCCGCCGTGAGGAACCGGCCTACGGCGATCGAGCAGTCGTGGGCCGAGCGGCAATCGACCACCAGCAGGTCGTAGAGGTGGGTCAGGTTGACGCCCGTGACGGCGAGCACCACAGCCAAGGCGGTGAGCAGTCCGCCGACGACCAGGGCTGCGGTGCGGAACTCGTGCCAGAAGAAGCGCGTCACGGGTCCACCGTGGAGGCCATCGGCGAATGCGCCGCGGAGCGCCCGGCCCGGCGCATGTAGGCCAGGACCAGGTCCTCGAGACCGATCCGGTCGACCCCCCAGTTGGGGTCGAGAATGGGCCCGTCCGTTCGCACCAAAAGGGTGCTCTGCCGATCGGTGTGTGTGGCCTCGATCACCTCCTGCCCTTCCGGAAGCCCCCAGGGTCCGGGCCGCGGCCCTGTCAGTTGGCGATGCGAGTCCAGGAGGCTGTCGATCTCACCCGCCAGTTGGACCCGGGAGGACACCAGAATGACCAGGTAGTCGCAGACCCGCTCGAGGTCCGATACCAGGTGGGAGGACAGGATGACGCTGAGGCCCTGCTCCGCGACCGCTTCCATGAGCTGCTGCAGGAACTCTCGGCGTGCGAGGGGATCGAGGCGGGCCACGGGTTCGTCGAGGATGAGCAGCTGGGGGCGCTTGGCGATCGCCAGAGTCAGGGCGAGCTGGGCGCGCTGCCCACCGGACAGCGCTCCGGCCCGCTGGGCGCGATCCAGTCCGATCTGGTCGACCCGGCGTTCGGCGAGCTCCCGGTCCCAAGAGGGGTTGAGCGAGCCTCCAAAGCGCAGGTGGTCGGCTACCGACATGTCCTCATAGAGCGGTGTCTCTTGGGCCACGAACCCCAATTGTGCCAGCTGCCTCGCACCTCGGGCTGGTGACTCGCCGAGGACGCGGATGGCACCGCGAGTGGGCGCGAGCAGGCCGACGGCCAGGTGCAGGAGGGTGGTCTTCCCGGCTCCGTTGGGGCCCACCAAGGCGGCGACGTGCCCCGTGGGGATCGTCAGAGTGCAGTCGGCGAGCGCCAGGCGGTGACCGTACAGCTTGGCCAGCCCCTGAGTCTCCAGGGCACACCTCACGCTGCGCCTTCCGCTTGCGTCGACCAATGGCACTCGCGAAACAAGGCTTCGATGCTTTCGTCGTCCAGCCCGGACGCCCTCGCCTCACCCAGCCACACCAGGAGCTCACGCCGGAGCCCCTCGTGGGCCGCGGGCGAGGCATGGGTGAGCCTTCCGGTGACGAAGGTCCCGACCCCGGGGCGGGCCGCGACGAGCCCGCCGTGCTCGAGCTCCCGGTACGCCTTCAGGACCGTGTTTGGATTGATGGCCAGGCGCCCCGCAACCGACTTTACCGTGGGGAGCTGGTCACCCGGCGTGAGCAGCCCCAGGCGAAGGGCATCGCGAACCTGGTGGACCAATTGGAGGTAGGGAGCGACGCCGGAGCGCGTGTCCAGGTGGAAGTCGATCACCGGGCCAACCCAAGCTCTTTATCCATAACACTATATAAACAGGATGCTAGAGCGCTGTCAAGTAGGAGCGGACCCGGGCACTTTGCCGGCCGGCGCCGCCTGGGACGGCCGACTGCCGGCGGGACACGTGCGGCCTGTGGGGACCCTCGCTGGTGACCTGCCGACTTCCAGCCCGCCCGCGCCTCCAGAGGCAGGCGGGGGATCAGCGCTGCCGCGGACGGGCCAGCACCGTCCCCACGCCGCCGCGCCGACCCGTGGCCGCGACCTAGCCCCATGGCTAGGGCCGCTCCCACCCGGCGTTGGGGTCGCGACGTGCCGGGGAGGCGCCGGGTCCCCCGAGCGGTTAGCGGAGTGGGTGGGAGGGCAGGCCCTCCCACCCACCCGGGTCAGCCGTCTGAGGGCTGGGGCGACTGGCCGGTGTCCCCACCGGAGCTCCCCTGGTCAGGGCTGTCCCCTGACCCTGAAGGGGTCGCCGTGGCCTCGGGAGTCTGCTGGGCCTCCGGGGTCTGCTGGGCCTCCGGCGTCCCCTTGGGCTCGGGCGACTGGCTAGGGTCGGGGGTCTCCCCCGACGCGGGCGAGGGGCCGGCGAGGGTGCCCAGCGGTGTCGGGCTCGACTCGGCCAGGTGGGCTGAGAGGACCGAGTCGTTGCTGGCGCGCACCGACAGGGAGTAGGTGGTGCCGTTGGGCGCCTGGACCACCACGTCGTACACCGGGACGCCGTGCTCCGTGTCCGCCTCAGTCCGCAGGACCCTGGCAGTCCCCGTTCCAGGGTAGTGCTGCCCTACGTAGGTCAGCGCCGCCTGGTCGGCCGCCGCCACCGGGCTGCTCGCCGCCACCAGGCTGACCCGGGTGGGGACCTGATTCGAGCCCCCGCTCCGGGTCGCAGCCCAAACTCCCCCCGCCACCGCCAGCGCTCCGACCGTGACCCCTGCCACTGCTGTTCTCATCTTCGATTTCCTCCAAGAAACGCTCCGTGCGCTCCTTCGAGCATCCACCCCCGAGATGAGCGGATCGTGGGACGGGGATTAGAGTCCCTTCAGCTCCCCAGCCCGGGGACCGCGAGCAGCCGGTAACCGGCCCCGCGGACGGTGTGGATGAGGGGGGCCAGCCCGTCTCGGTTGAGCTTGCGGCGCAGGTAGCTCACGTAGACATCGACCACGTTGCTGCCCGGGTCAAAGTCGTACTCCCACACCCGGTTGAGAATCTGAGTGCGAGACAGCACCTGGTTCGGGTGGCGCATGAAGAGCTCCAGGAGCGCCCACTCCCGGTGGGCCAGCTCGATGCGCCGGTCCGCCCGGAACGCCACCTTGGAGACCAGGTCCAGCCGAAGGTCGCCCACCGTCAGCTCGGTGGAGACCATCTGATCCTTGGTTCGCAGCGCGGCCCGCACCCGGGCCAGCAGCTCGTCGAACGAAAACGGCTTGGTGACATAGTCCGTGGCTCCGGCGTCCAGGCCCGCCACCTTGCTGCCGACATCGTCGCGAGCGGTGAGGATGATCACGGGGAGGCCTGGCCTACTGGCCCTCCAGAGACGCAGCACCTCGAGTCCGTCGCGATCGGGGAGACCGAGGTCGAGGAGGGCCAGATCCAGGTCCTCGCCGCTCGCGTCCACCACCCCGAGCGCGGTGCGCCCATCGGGCGCCCTGGTCACCGCATAGCCCTCAGCCTGCAGACCTTTGGCGAGAAAGGCCGAGATTCGAGCGTCGTCCTCTACCAGCAGGATCATTCCGCCTCCTCCTCGCTCGGGCCGCCCGGCCAGAGGCAGGCCGGCGGCAGTACCAGAACGACCGAGGTCCCCTGCCCAACAGCGCTGCTCAACTCCACGTGGCCCCCATGACCTTGGACCACGGCCTTGACGATCGCCAGTCCCAGCCCGGCTCCCCTCTGGCCGCGATCACCGCCGCGGCGGAAGCGGTCGAACACCGCTGCCTGGAGCTCCGGCTCGATGCCCGAGCCGGTGTCGGTGACCGAGAGTCTGACTCCGGGCCCGCAGCTCGCCCCCAAGGTGATGGAGTCCCCCTCCACCGTGGCCTTGACGGCGTTGTCCACCAGGTTGAGCAGGGCACCGCGCAGCTTGGCCTGATCCACCACCACCACCGCGTCCGGCACCGGATCCAGCGCCCAGTGTCGCGGGGCCAGGACCTGGGCGGCGGTCGAGAGATCGGCCATGAAGGACCGGAGGTCCACCAGCTCGCGTTGGATGAAGTCAGGCTCCAGGGAGTGCCCCAGCAAGAGCAGCTGGTCGACCATGGCGCTCATCTGGTCCAGCTCCTCCACGACCACGGCCGTCGTCTCGGCGACCTCGCTGGGGTCCCGGGCACCACCCCGCCGGAGCACTTCCAGGTGCCCCTTGGCGACGGTCAGCGGGGTCCTCAGTTGGTGGGAGACGTCGGAGAGCAGGGCTCGCTGGGAGTCCACGGTGGCCGAGATCCGGCCGAGCAGTTCGTCGAAGGCCGCTGCCATGCGGCCCACCTCGTCATCCGCGCCCATGTACCCCACCCGCCGCGTCAGGTCGCCGGAACTGGCGTCCACCGCTGTCTGGGTGAGGGCTCCGACGGTGCGCAGGACCCGCCGGAGGATCAGGTAGGCGCTCAGAAGCGCGACCACCAGGGCGACTGCGGCCTCGGCCGCGGCGAGGAGCGCCACCTGGCCGGTCTCGCTCTGGAGGCGGCTCAGGCTGCCCGCGGTTAGGACCACACCCTGAGCCCTCCCCCGTTCCATGATCGGGCTGGCCAGAGCGAGGTACGGGGTGGGGCCCAAGGAGAGGTTAAGGGTCGTCGTCCTCCGGGGCGGGTTCGCCAGGGTCCGGCGCACGATGGGCGCCCGGGTCATCGCCGCGGCCGCCCCGCTTCCCAGCACCGGTTGGTGGCTGACCGCGATCAGCATCACCTCCCCGGGTGGCAGCGGGTGGGTGAGGAGGTAGTCCCGGCTGAATGCCTCGAGGCTCTGCCCGGGAGGGCGGGTCCCGAAGGAGGCGGCATAGCCGCTCAGCTCGTCCCCCAGGTCGGCCAGGACGGTGTTCTGGTAGTGGGCCGAGAAGTCGCGGACCACTTGCAGGAGGACCACTCCCAACACCAGGGCCAGCACGAAGGCATGGAGCAGGAGCAGCCGCAGGGCCGTGCCCAGTCTCCGGCCCCGGGGCACCCTCGTTCGGATCGCGCCCGCGGCCCCCGGCACCCCCCGATTGCCCCAGTCCCGGCCGGTCTCAGCCGTCGCTGCCAGAGCAGGAGTCTCCGCCGGGGCAGCTCCCCTTCGCATCCGTCGACTCAGGGGTGGGCACGGTGATCACCGGAGCTGGTGGGGTGACGGTCTCCACCGGCTCGCCCGCCACCGAGACTCCGGTCAACGGTGACGGGGCCGCCGAGGGACTGCCGGAGGCGAGCCGTATCGCCGATGGGACGCTGCTTGGACGCACCGTCAGGTTGGTGCCCAATAGCAGCGCCAGCGCCACGGCGCATCCCACCACCAGGGACAGCCAGGCGGCTCTCGGGATTTGCGATAGCGACGGGATCCGCTCCAAAGGTCAGGTACCTCCGGGTTGGACAGTGGGGCCGGTCAATGAACCCAAGATTAGGTGAACATTAGATGCCTCTCACCCGACCCCCGATGGGCCACCTCCCGGCCCGGAGTGGTTCCGGTCCTTCACGGCCGGGGCCAAGCGTCGCTCCCCAGCTTCCCATCCGCTTCGCTCCCGGAGTGACCGGCGCCTTCCCGGGGCGGGCCCCCGGAGGTCTTGGCACCTTCGGAATCCAGCCGAACGCCCGCCGCCCAGGCTGCCTCGGGGCCGTGTTGGTGTCTGCAGCGGCGCCTGCAAGTCGGCGAGTCGGGCAGACACCGCCTGTCGCCGGGATGACAACCGGCCCGGCCGAATGCTGCTTCGCCCCCGATCACTCCGCCGACGCTGCCCCTCGGGTATCTGGCCACGCCTGCTCGCCCAGCCCCTCGCGCCCCCCGTGATCCAGCGAAACCGTCGATCCGCGCACCGCCAGGGCGTCGCGCCAGCACGGCCCCTCGTCCATGGACCGAAGATGAAGGAGTCGATCACCGGGCGCCCGGTGTCGGTGGTCTCGCTCGAACGGATGTATCATCGGCCGTCGTCGGCCCCAGGCTCTGCCGGAGCTCATGGAGTGTCCGGGGTCGCTCTCGGAGCTTGCCCAGGCGCCGGGCGGGTGCAACTCAAGGCTGGAGGTCACCTTGGAAGAGCCGGACCGGCTGCTTGGAGGAGTCGGCGGGTATCTGCTCGGTCTCCGACCACGGCTCCCGGCCGCGGTGTGGACTGTGGTGGCGGGTGGAGCGGTCTCGGCCCTGGGCAACGGCTTCGTCCTCCCCTACGGGTCCATCTACCTCCACGTGGTGCGCGGGATCCCGATCCCGGTTGTCGGTGCGCTCCTGTCCTTCTCAGCCCTGGCCTCGCTGCTGGTGGCGGTGGCCGGGGGGACCCTGGTGGACCGGCTCAGCCCCAAGGCGGTGATTCTCCTCGGGCTGGGTTTCCAGACCTTGGGATTCGCCTCCCTGGGGTTCGCCACCGGGATCCCCCAGGCCGCGCTTTCCCTGGGGCTTGTGGGGCTGGGCGCGGGGTGCTTCTACCCCGCCCTGGGTGCGTTGCTGGCGGCCATAACCACCCGCGCGGAGCGGGCCGCCGCCGCCTCTCTCCAGTACGCCGCCAACAACCTCGGCATCGGCTTGGGCGCCATAGTGGGCGGGCTCCTGGTGTCCACCTCTCGCCCGGGCACCTTCACCCTGGTCTACCTTCTGGACGCCGCCACCTTCGTGGTCTTCGCCGCGGTGGCGATCCTGCGGGTGCCCTCGGGACGGCATCGCGAGGAGCGGGTGAGGAGCTCAGGATACGTCGCGGTCCTCAGGGACTGGCGCTTCATGGGGGTGGTGGTCTTCAACGTCATGGTGGTCGTCTCCACCTACTCCCAGCTGGACACCTCCGTGCCTCTGTACGCCCGGGTCTTCCTGCGGGTGCCCACGGCCGCCATCGGACTCATTCTTGCCGCCAACACCGGGTTCATCGTTCTCGCCCAGCTGCCCTTGGCGAGGCTGGTCCGCAGGGTGCCCCGCACCCAAACCCTCACCCTCTGCGGAGCGGTCTGGTCCGCCTGCTGGATGGTCGGCTGGCTGGCCAGCCTGGAGCGGGGCATGGCGGCGGCCGCCTGGCTTGGGGTGTTCGCCGTGACCTTCGGCGCCGGTGAGTGCCTGCTCAGCGCCACCCTCGGCCCGCTGGTCGCCGACCTGGCGCGCCCGGCCCTTCGCGGCCGGTACATGGCCACGTTCAACCTCTCCTGGGCGATTGGGCTGCTGGTCGGCCCCAGCCTGGGCGGCGTCCTGGTCGGGTCGTTCCTGCGGCCCTGGATGTGGCTGATCTGGGCCATGGTGGCCGTGGGGCTCGCGCTCTGGGCCTCGCTCTTGACCCGCTGGCTGCCTGAGGCGGTCAATCTCGGGCCCTCGTCTGCCTGAGGCACCGTGCCAGGTCCCCGGGCGGCCGTCGGGGGCTCAGCGACCAGACCGGCGCCCGGCCTACCCGGAAACGGCGATGCTCACCTCGGGCGGCTGGCGGAGGGAGTTGTGGACGGTGCAACGGGCGGCGACCGAGAGCAGGGACTCCTGCACCTCAGGGGGCAGATGGGAAACGCCGTCCACCCCGAGGGAGATCCGGCTCACCCGGTACGGCCGGGTGGCGTACTCGACCTCCGAGGTCACGGCTAGGCCGTCCACGGGGTGGCCGTGCCGGGAGAGGAAGCGACGGACGTAGAACCCGACGCAGGCGGCGAGGCTGGCGATGAAGAGCTCGGTGGGGGTGGGGGCGGTGTCCTCCCCGCCGTCCATCTCGGGCTGGTCGACGTGCAGCGTGTGCTGGCGCACGGAGATTCGGAAGCGGTCCCCGGACTCGTGGTCGACCCGGACCGCGACCTCCGCCGCCGGTCCCGTCTCCACCCTCAGACGGCCGCGGGGGTGGCCTTGGCCGCCTCCACCTGGGCGCGGACTTCGTCCATGTCCAGCTCCTCGACCGCAGCGATGAGCTTCTCCAGGGAGCTCGCCGGCAGCGCGCCCGGCTGGGCGAACACCAGGATCCCGTCGCGGAAGATCATCAGGGTGGGAATGGAGCGGATCCCGAGTCCCTGGGCCAGCCCCGGCTCGGCCTCGGTGTCCACCTTGGCAAACACCATCGAGGGATGCTTCTCCGAAGCCGCCTGGAAGACCGGCGCGAACGCCCGGCAGGGGCCGCACCAGGCCGCCCAGAGGTCGACCAGGACGATCCCCGGCCCGCTTACGGTCTTCTCGAAATCTGCCTCGCCGAGTGCGGTGGTGGCCATGTCTGCCTCGCTGTGAATGTACCCCTGGGGGTATGGCTTGCTTCGGCCAGTGTACACCCGATCCGCCGGGCCTGCACGAATCGGACCGCGGTCTGCGGCGCCGACTTCGATCCGGTCAGATCCCGATGAGCACCACTGAGATGGCGGCCGCCAGCAGTCCCGCCCGCTGTAACCGGTTCCAGCGCTCCCCCAGCCCGAAGCGAGCCAGCACCACGGTCACGGCGGGGTAGAGGGAGCTGATCACCGCCACCAGGGCCAGCTGGGAGAGGCCGGTCGCCCGCAGGAACAGGATGTTGCCGGCGCCCCCCAGGAGCCCTGCCCCCGCTGCCAGGGGCGCCACCCTTCGCCAGCCGCCACCCCCTGACCGGACCGCGGCGGCCGCGACCACCAGGAGGGACACCAGCTGGCCGGCGATGAGTGGCCAGGTGCCGGATGAGGTGCCGGCCCTATCCAGGGCGATGAAGAGGAGGGCGAACCCCACCCCGGCCAGGAGCGCCTCTCGCACGCCACGGCCCCGCGCCTGGTGGTCCCTGGCCTGCCAGGAGACCATGGCCACCGCGGGGACGGCGATCACCATCCCGGCCATCTGCACCGTGGCCGGCCGGTTTCCCAGCGCCAGCCCCACCCCGGCGGGGATGAGGGCAGTCAGCACCCCGGAGAGGGTCGCCACCACGGTCATCTCCCCGATCGCCAGGCCGCGGTACAGCGCCAGGATCCCCACGCCACTGCCCAGGCCGCTGGCGGCGCCCCAGGCGAGGGCTGCGGGGGCCGGTCCGGACCAGGGGAAGAGCAGTAGCCCCAGGACCGCCGCGGTCAGGGCGACGGGCTGCCCGGTGACGGCCACCAGGGCCGTTGGGCCGCGGCGACCGGCCACGCCGGCGAGGAAGTCCGAGGCGCCGTAGCCCACCGCGGCAAACAGGCTAAGGGCGATCCCCACCCGGCCAGCGTAGTGGCACGGCCACCGCGGGTGCCATTCGCCCGCCTGCCGGTCGGGCCCGCTTCGCCCCTGGTAGAGTCGCCGTGGTGCCTGGCGATATCCGTGACTTCCTGTCCGCTCCGGTGTGGCGGGCGCTGGACGTGGACGACCAGGGCCGGGTTCTGGCCGGCTGCGACGCCCCGGGCACCTTCCAGCTGGTGGAGGTCGACGGGGATGGCAGCCCCACCTGGCTCACCGACCTCCCCGGAGGCTGCTCCGGGCGGTACCTGCCCGGAGAGCGCCGGGTGGTGGTGGAGCATGACCAGGACGGGGACGAGCGCAGCCAGCTGTCGCTGCTGGACTTGGATCAGCCCTTGCCCTGGCCGGTGGGGCCGGCCGGGCTCCAGCCGCTGGTTCGCGATCCCCGGTACCTGCACCTGCTGGTCGGGGTGCGTGCCGGCCAGGTGGTCTACGCCACCAACCGGCGCAACGGTGTCGACTTCGATGCGGTGATCCGCGACCTGAAGACGGGGGCGGAGCGCGAGTTGTACAGCCAGGGCGGCATGGTCGAGGAGGTGGCGCTGTCACCGTCCGGGGAGAGGGCGATTCTCTCCCTGGTCGGCAAGAGGCCCATGTCGGAGCAACTCCTCCTGGTGGATCCCATCGGCGCCCTGGCTCGGGAGCTCACCGAGGCCGACCTGCCCGCCCAGCACCTGTTCGCGGCCTTCTCCGGCCCCACCCGCCTGGTCCTCACCACCGACCGGGACCGGGAGCACACGGTAGTCGCCGACCTGGACCTGGCCAGCGGGACGTGGAGGGAGCTCGTCTCCCGTCCGGGACTGGACGTGAGCGGCCACCTCTCGCCGGCCTCCTCACGCCTCCTGCTGCGGGTCAACCGCGGGGGGCGGGCGGAAATCGAGCTTCACGACCTGGGGGGCGAGCGCGCGCCGTTCCCGGTCGCCATCCCCGCCGCCGGGTGGACCGGAGCACCCACCCTGCCATCTCCCGTGTGGGCGCCGTCCGGAAGGTGGGCCACCATCTCCTTCAGCAGCCCCACGGTCCCTGGGGATGCGCTGAGGTTGGACGCTTTCACCGGGGCGGTGACCACCGTGGCCAGCAGCCAGGGAACCTTCGGCGCCATCGGCCTCACCGAACCCACCCTGCACGAAGTTCCCTCCCCGGCCGGACGGCCGATCCCGTGCTGGGTCTATGCGCCCACCTCACCTCCGGCTCAGCTCGCCGGCTCAGCGGTGGTCCTGGCCCACGGCGGTCCGGAGTCCCAGTCGGTGGCCAGCTTCAACCCCGTGATCCAGGGCCTGGCCGCAGCGGGACACACAGTTCTGGTCCCCAACGTCCGCGGCTCCACCGGCTACGGACGTAGCTGGTACTCGGCAGACGACGGCCGCCGGCGGCTGGACGCGGTCGCCGACCTCGAGGCCATCCACGGCTGGCTGCCGGGGTTCGGCCTCGACCCGTGCCGGGCAGCCCTCTGGGGGGGCTCCTACGGCGGCTACCTGGTCCTCGCCGGCCTGGCGTTCCAGCCCCAGCTCTGGGCTGCGGGGGTGGACATCGTCGGGATCTCCTCCCTGGTCAGCTTCCTGCGCCACACCTCCGGCTACCGGCGAGCGGCACGGGAGCGCGAATACGGCTCGCTGGAGGCCGATCTGGACTTCCTGGAGCGGGCCTCGCCGCTCTCGCGAGTGGACAGCATCCGGGCCCCGCTCTTCATGATCCACGGCGCCAACGATCCCCGGGTGCCCCTCAGCGAGGCCGAGCAGTTGGCGCGGCGCCTCGCCGAGCGGCACGTGGAGTGCCACCTCCTCGTGTACCCGGACGAGGGACACGGTCTCGCCCGTCGCCGCAACCGGCTGGATGCCTATCCTCGGGCGCTCGAGTTTCTCGCCCGCCATCTGAGCGCCTGAGAGGGCGGGCGAGAGCTCCCCCTATACTCGAGACCTCTGGGCACGCTGGGTGCTGAGCGTGCCGTCCATTGTTCCAGGTGCCCGCTTGTCCCAGATCCAAGGCCATCCGCGCCGCTGGCTGATCCTCGCCGTGGTCACCGTGGTGGCCTTCATTGGCAATGTCGACGCCACCATCGTGGTGGTCGGGCTGCCCCGGATCGTCCAGGGCCTGCACACCACCATGACCACCGGGCTCTGGACCCTTACCGGGTACATCATCACCAGCACGGTCTTCCTGCTGCCCGCGGGGCGGTGGTCGGACCTTGTGGGGCGCAAGCGGATCTTCCTGTTCGGCGTGGGGCTCTTCGGGCTGGGGACGGTCCTCTGCGGCTTCGCCCCCTCCGGAGAGGCCCTGGTGGGTTGGCGGCTGTTGCAGGGGGTGGGGGCGGCCCTCTCCTCCGCCACCGCGGTCCCCCTCATCGCCGGGGCCTTCCCCGCGGCCCAGACCGGCCGTGCCCTGGGGATCAACTCGACCGCCTGGGTGATGGGCTCGATCGTGGGCCCGGTGGCCGGAGGTGCGCTGGTGGGAAGTCTGGGTTGGAGGTGGGTATTCTTCGTCACCGTCCCCTTCGCCGTGGCCGGGCTCGCGGCTGGAGCGTACTGGCTACCGTCCGACCACGCCTCCCAGCGCGGCGTCAGCACCGACTGGGTGGGAGCGGGCGCCTTCACGGTGGCGCTGGTGGCCCTGCTCGTGGCCCTCTCGGAGGGACTGGCGTGGGGCTGGGGTTCGGCGCGGATCGTGGGGCTCTTCGTGGTTTCGGCTGTGGCGCTGGCCGGGTTCACGGGATGGGAGCTGCGCTCCCGTCTGCCCACCTTCGACCTTCGGCTCCTGCACCGGCCCCAGCTGCGCGGTGCGCTGGCGGTGGTCGTCTTCTACTCCACCGGAATGTTCGCTACCACCTTCCTGCTCACCTTCTACCTCCAGGGCGCGCTCCGGCTCAGCCCGCTCGACGCCGGGCTGGCGCTGCTTCCCATCGCCGTTCCCCAACTCGGACTCGCCCCCCTGGGTGGCGCCTTGGCGGACCGCTTCGGCGCCGCCCGGCCCGTCATGCTGGGGCTGGCCCTGCTCATCTGCGGGGCCCTGTTGCTGAGCCGTCTCGGCACCCGTTTGGACCTGGCCGCGGTGGTGGTGCCCCTGCTCCTGGTCTCTGCCGGCAACGGCTTCGCCTGGCCGGCGCTGACCAAGGCGGTGGTGTCCTCGGTCCCGCGGGACCGCACCGGTGTGGCCTCGGGGATGTTCTTCACCCTGCGCAACGTGGGGATGGCCCTCTCCTTCACCCTCGCTCTGGTGGTGGCCGAGGCCAGCCTCCCGCCCCAGCTGGCGGTTCGGGTGTTCCTGGGTGCGGGCGGGGTGCTGAGCGGGCATCTGGGCCAGGCGCTGGTCCAGTCCACGGACGCCGGGTTCCGGGTCTTCGCCGGCTTCTGCCTGGTGGCCCTCATCCTCGCGGTCACCCTGCTCCGCCCCCGCCGGGCCCCCGAGGAGGCTCCCCAGCCCGCGGCCACAGGTGGCGCCGCGACGCCGTCCTGAGGGGCGGGGTCAGGAGATCGATCCCTGCCGACGGTGCCGTCGGGGGCGCTCTGGGCCCTTTGGGTCAGGGGTGCCCGCGGCTGTGGGCGCTCAGCTCGGACGCGGTCCGGCTCAGCGAATGGCCACCAGGATGCGGTCGTTGAGGCGCTGCCACAGGCATCCAACCTCCGCGAAGCCCGCGTCGCGCAGGGCATCCTGGTGCTGTTCCAGGGACAGGGGGACGCCGCGCTGGGGATGGCGGTGCTCTCGGCGGCGCCGCTCGGCGACCGCCTCGGCCAGCTCCGGTGCCCCCTCAGCGATGGTCCACCATCCATCCCAGCTCCGTGGGCCGGAGGGGGCCGGGTCCGGTCGTCTCTCCTCGGCCCCGTGCTCCAGCCCCCGGACCAGCTCCGCGATCTGGCCTTCTGACCGGGGGAGGTGGTCGGCGTTGAGGAAGAGGCCGCCGGGCCGCAGCATTCGGGCCAGGCTGCGGTAGAGCGTGGCCAGGGCGGCCCGGTCCAACCAGTGCAGCGCCGTGCTGGAGACCGCGGCGTCGAAGCCGGATCCCAGCTCGGGCAGCAGGGGATCGCCGAGGTCTCGGTCGGCGAAGGAGACCTGGGGACGCCGCACCAGCGCCCGGCGCCCGATCTCCAGCAACACCGGATCTCGGTCCACCGCCACCACCTCAGCCGCAGGCAGGGAGCGCGCCACCCGGAGGGCCAGCGAGCCCGGCCCGCTCCCGAGGTCCAGGACCCTTGGCTGCGTCCCGCAGCCGGTCGCCACGGCGGCGCAGATCAGGCTGAAGCGCTCCTCGCGCCCGGGCAGCAGGGCGTGCTGCTGCGCCTCCCAGCTGCCCAGCCAGTGCGCCCATCTAGCCATGGCACTATCCTCGCCCGCCGCCACCGCCGCCGGCAACTTCGCTCGCGGTGCCTAGCATGCCGCGACCGCGGCGTGCTAGGGTCGCCGGGTGCAGCCCAGCTTCGATCCCCTGAGGGCGATCGCCGAACACAGCTCGGGCCTCGCGAGGGCGGCTGCGGGCCATCTGGGGGAGCCGGTCGGGGGATGCCCCGGCTGGCAGGTGGCTGACCTGGTCCGGCACCTCACCGAGGTTCACTGGTTCTGGGCGACAATCGTCGAGGAGCTGCTGCAGGAGCCGCCGCCGGAGTCCCGGCGGCCCGCCCCGGCACCGGAGGGTGAGCTCCTGGAGGCGTTCTCGGCCGGGGCGGACCGGCTGGTAGCGGTCCTGGCGGCGGCCGATCCCGGAGCACCGTGCTGGACGTGGGCACCGGCCCAGCGGGATGTGGCCTTCGTCCTCCGCCACCAGGTCCAGGAGGCCGCCGTGCACCACTGGGACGCCGCCCGGGCGGCCGGGGTCGCGGCCCCGATCGATCCCCAGGAGGCGGCGGATGCGGTGGACGAGTTCCTCACCTTCTCAGTCTCATCGGAGACGGACCCGGCCGACCCCCCAAGGCCGGCCCTCCGAGGGCGGCTGGTGCTCTCCTGTTCCGACTGGGACGCCGCCTGGACGGTCCAGGACGGGAGCGTGCCCGGCACCGTGTCGCACCGCAGGGGGGCGGAGGCTGCGGCGCCGGTGCTGGAGGCCACGGCCTCTGACCTCCTCCTGTGGCTCTACCGGCGGGTGGAGCTGCCGGTGCCGGACCTGGGCCTGGCCTCCAGGCTGAGGGACCTCTGCTTCACCGACTGACCGCTTGCGGGTTGGCTAGGATGGCTCTGGTGCAGGAGCCTTGCTTCAGGTCCCGGGACCTCTGCGCGCCGGGTCCCGCCGAAGGCGGTGGGAGCCCTTGGTGAGCCTGGCTTCCAGGTGGGGCTCGAGCAGGGGTCGGGCAGCCCTGGCCACGGTGCTCGGGGCCCTCGTGATTGCCTCCGGCGCCTCATACTGGCTCACTCACCGGTCCCCGCCAACCGGACGGGTCCTCATCCTGATGACGGTGGCGGCGCCCTCCGCACCGGGCGAGTTCGACCTCCGGGGGAAGCTTTCCTCCCTCGCCCTGCGAGGGGCGGGTGGGGCCGCCGGGGAGGTGTCGCTGCATCTCGACACTTCGTTCTCTCTGACGCGATCGGCACTGGCTCCCGGGACGGCCGCGGCCACGGTCGTGGGGATCCCCGCCGGCACTTACGGGACGGCCCAGCTCACGTACAGCTTGGGGGGGCGCCAGGTGGTGGCCAGCAGCCCAGTGCGCCTCCAGGTGACAGCCGGCCAGCTGGCTCCGCTGCTCTTCTCGTTCCACCTTCCCCGGGCGGGCCGGCCCTCCCTGCAGGCCGCCTACGGCGGCAACCAGGAGGTCAACTTCGGACTCCAGGTCGCCGCCGGCACGGTGATGTCCGTGCCCCAGGTCACCCTCACCGACCAGTTCGGACATCCGGTCAGCCTGCGGGAGTATCGCGGCAAGGTGGTGATCCTCGCCAACTTCCTGACCGAGTGCCAGGAGACCTGCCCGCTGGTTGCCGCGGCCCTGCTCCAGCTCCAGCGGGTGGTGGACCGGGAGCAGCTTCAGGGAAGGGTGCAGATCGTGGAGGTGACCCAGGACCCGGCGGGCGACACCCCGCCGATCCTGCGCCGCTACCAGCAGCGCTTCGGGCTCAGCTGGCCCCTCCTGACCGGCAGCCAGGCCACCATAGATAGGTTCTGGGCGCAGCTGAAGGTGCCGCCGGTGGAGGCCCTGCCCTGGAACGGCCCAGCGCAGGTGGACCAGTTCAGCGGACTGCCCGAGCCCTACAACCTGGTCCACGCCTCGGTGTTGGATGTGATCAACCCGGAGGGGTACGTGGTCACGGAGTACCAGTCCTGGCCCCAGCTCAGCGCGAACAGCCTGCCCAAGACCATCCACACCTACCTGGACAGCCAGGGCCTGCAGCAGCTCCACTCGGGCGGCAGCTGGACGCCCCAGTCCCTGCTCGACAGCATCACCCCCCTGCTCCGACAGGAGGGGGTGTACACCAGCCTGGGGGCCACCGGGGGGGTGGCGGCGGTCGGTCGGCCCGCCCCTGGCTTTGTCCTGCCTTCCACCACGGGCGGGAGGGGGTCTCTCGCGGCCGACCCGGGTCACCCGGTCCTGATCGACTTCTGGGCCACCTGGTGCACCAACTGCCGGGCCGACATGCGGCTGGTGACCAGCCAGGCCCAGCGCTACCGCGGCCGGGGCCTGCAGCTCCTGCTGGTGGACTACGAGGAGTCCCGATCCACGGTCCTTGGCTTCCTGCGCCAGCAGGCCATCCCGGTGCCGAGCCTCCTGGACTCCTCGGGCCAGATCGCCCTCCGCTACGGGGTGCCCGGATTGCCCGTGGCCGTCTTCGTCTCCAGCTCCGGCCGCATCGCCGCGATCCAGGTGGGACAGCTTCAGCCCCAGGAGCTGGCCCAGGATCTGGCGAAGATCCTGGGCTCCTGAGTTTTCGGCCCAGGCCGGGTCGGTTCCCCCGGTTGGCCGGAGATGGGGCGGCCGGCGCGGCGGCGATATGATCGTTCCCGCAGGTCTGTCGTGGTTGCGGTGCTGTCAGGGAGGAAGGTGTCATCGCGGACTCCGCGCTAGCCAGGGCCGCGGCGGAGGGGGATCTGCTGGCAGCCCCGGGGCTGGCCTCCCGGCCACTGCTCCAGTTGCTGCGGGACTACCTCAGCCTCACCAAGCCAGGGGTGATGAGCCTGCTCCTCGTCACCGAGTTCTTGGCCATGGTCACCGCCGCCCGGGGCTTCCCCGGGTGGGGTCCCAGCCTGGTGGCGCTCCTCGGGGGGGCGCTTTCCGCCGGCGGGGCGTCCGCGGTCAACTGCTGGTACGACCGGGACATCGACGCCGTCATGGGGCGGACCCGCAACCGCCCCGTCCCGGCGGGGAGGATCTCCCCCAACCGGGCCATCGCCTTTGGTCTGGTCCTCAGCGCCCTCGGCTTCGCCACCTTCCTCTGGCTGGCCAATCCTGTCGCCGCCGCGCTCTCGGTCGTCGGCGGAGCCTACTACGTGTTCGTCTACACCCTCTGGCTGAAGCGCACGACCAAGGAGAACATCGTGATCGGGGGCGCCGCGGGCGCCGTGCCGCCACTGGTGGGATGGGCGGTGGTGACCCATGGGGTGGGGCCGGTCGGCCTGGCCCTCTCCCTGCTGATCTTCCTCTGGACCCCGCCGCACTTCTGGGCGCTCTCCCTGATAGTGCGCCGCGACTACCAGGCCGCCGGGGTGCCGATGCGGCCGGTGGAGCTGGGGGTGAGCCGCACCCGCCAGGCCATCCTCACCTACACCCTGGTGATGGTCCTGGCCAGCCTGGCCCTGGCGGTGTGGCTGGGTCCGGTGGAGCTGGCGGTGGCGGGCGGGCTCGGCGGGGTCTTCCTCTACCTCGCCTTTCGGGTGCTGCAGGAGGGCCGGTCGATGCGCTGGGCCCGCCAGCTCTTCCGGTATTCCATCGTCTACCTGTTCGCCTTCTTCCTCTGCACCGCCCTGGTGGCCGCCCTGGTCCGCTGACCGCCACCCCGGAGGAGCTCAGCCAGCGAGGCGCCCCAGGAACCGATTCTCCGCCTCGTATTCGAAGTAGGGGGAGAAGTAGCCGCCTTCCAGCCCGGGCGGGTGGGGCCCTGACTGGGAGGCTTCTGCGAGCCAGTCCAGCTCCTCGGCCACGGTCGTGGCGTGGCCGCCCGCCGGCCGGTACCCCAGGAGTTCGGCGGCCGAGGTGTTGAGGACGACCGGGGATGGACGGTTCCAGGGACGATCCCCCAGCCCCGAGGGAGAGTCGTCCGGCAGCAGCACCTCCTGCCAGTGGTGCCCCGGGTGAGCCGCCACCCGGGAGATCTCCAGGGCCCGCGGAGCGTCCGGGTCAGCAGCGTTCAGCACCCGCCGCCCGGGCTTCTCGGCCACCAGCTGGACAAGGGCGGCGAGGTTTGCGGCCGACGTTGGATGGTCGACACCGCTCCCACTTCGGGCCAGGAGCACACACGGCCGCCAATCCAGGGCGCGTTTCACGAAGACCCACTCACGGGGTGGGCGAGCCCTTCGGCCGTGGACCTTGGAGGGGCGCAACACCGAGACCGGGGCGCCCCTCTCCAGGAGGATCCGCTCGGCCGCCACCTTGTGGCGCCCGTATCCCTCTCTGGTGTCCGCGGCTCAGCCTCTGTCCGGCGCCAGGGTGGGCTGATCCTCCCCAATGGGGCCTCCGAAACGCGCCGGTTGGCCAGAGTTGGAGTGCCGTCCCTGGGCGTCCACGTATACGGCCTTGCTGGAGATCATCACCGGGCTGCCCACGAGGGGCAGCAGGGGCAGCAGGACGCGGGCGTCGGCCGCGCTGAAGCAGATGCGGTCCGGAAGCAGGTCCACCCCCGGACCCAGGGCGGCGATCGCCTCCTGATCGGTGCGCTCCACGGCTCGGAAGCGCCCGCCCTGCTCCAAGAGCGTGGGGCCCAGGTGGGCCTCATCTCTCCCGGTGACGGTCACCCGCCATCCCCGGGTGAGAAGCCGACGGGCCACGGCCGTCCCGATCGCACCGGTGCCGCCCAGGATCAGAGCTCCCGCCACCGACCAACGCTACCGCGCCAGGCAGCCCGGGTCCGGCGCTGCGACAATCGCCCGATGGGCTGCCACTCGCACATCGGGAAGCCCGACCGTGAGGCAGTTCCGGGGACCGGGCCGTGAGGCTGCCCCGGGAGCTGGTCCGCGAGCTGCGAGTGACCCCCGGACGGGCGGCCGGCCTCGCTGAGAGGCCCACCGACCGGATCAGGACCAGGTGGCCGGGTGGGGGAGGCGCGCGGCAGCTGGTCGAGGAGGACCTGGCCGAGTTCGTGCAGGAGCTGGAGCACGCCCAGGAGCTCCTCTACGCCAGTGCCACCAACTCCGTCCTGGTCGTGCTCCAGGCCCAGGATGCCGCCGGCAAGGACGGCACCATCAAGCACGTGATGTCCGGGCTGAATCCCCAGGGCTGCCGGGTGTACGCCTTCAAGCAGCCCTCCCGGGAGGAGCTGACCCACGACTTCCTCTGGCGCTACCAGCAGCGGCTCCCGGCTCGCGGCGAGATCGCGATCTTCAACCGCTCCTACTACGAGGAGGTGCTGGTGGTGCGGGTGCATCCGGAGCTGCTGGGTTCGTCCCTTCCGGGGCCCGGCGCAGCCCTGGAGCGGTTCTGGCGTCGCCGCTTCCAGGACATCAACGCCTTCGAGCGCCATCTCCATCGCCAGGGCACCAGGGTGGTGAAGGTGTTCCTGCACGTGTCCCGGGAGGAGCAGCGCCTCCGCCTGCTGGAGCGGCTGGAGGACCGCCAGAAGTGGTGGAAGTTCTCCCCGGGGGACCTCGCCGAACGGCGCCTCTGGGACTCCTACCAGCGCTGCTACGAGGAGGCGATCACCGCCACCTCCACCAGCTGGGCCCCCTGGCATGTGGTTCCCGCCGACCACAAGTACCAGCTCCGGGCGCTGGTTGGGGGGGTGGTGGTGGAGGCGATCTCCCAGCTGGACATGCGGCTCCCGCCTCCCGATGGTCCGGCGCGCGAGGAGATGGCGCGGGCCCGAAAGGAGCTGCTCGGCGGCTGAGCGTCCGCACTGCTACATTGGCCAGGTGAGCCATGGCACCGTTCCCACCCGCCGTCTGGGCCGGGGAGGGGCGGAGGTCTCCGCTCTCGGCCTGGGCTGCATGGGCATGTCCCAGTCCTACGGGCCAGCCGATGAGGCCGAGTCGCTGCGCACCCTGGACCGCGCCCTGGAGCTGGGGGTGGACTTCCTGGACACCGCCGACGCCTACGGTGACGGGGCCAACGAGCGGCTCCTGGCCCGGGCCCTGCGGGGCCGTCGGGAGCGGGTCTTCCTGGCCACCAAGTTCGGTATCCGCCACGACGGCCCGATGGGCAGCTCCATCTGCGGCCGCCCAGAATACGTGCGCCGCAGCTGCGAGGCCTCCCTGGCCCGGCTGGCGACCGACCACATCGACCTCTACTACCAGCACCGGGTGGACCCCGAGGTCCCGATCGAGGAGACCGTGGGGGCGATGGCCGGGCTGGTGCGGGAGGGCAAGGTCCGCCACCTCGGCCTCTCCGAGGCCAGCGCGGATTCCCTGACCCGGGCCTTCTCCGTCCACCCCATCTCCGCCCTGCAGAGCGAGTGGTCGCTCTGGACCCGCGATCTCGAGCGGGAGGTGCTGGGAGTGGCCCGCTCCCTGGGGGTCGGGATCGTCCCCTACAGCCCGCTCGGCCGGGGCTTCCTTTCGGGCCGGCTCCGCCGCCCAGAGGACTTCGCCGCCGACGACTTCCGCCGCCAGCATCCCCGCTTCCAGGGGGAGAACTTCGAGCGCAACCTGGAGCTGGTGGCCCAGGTGGAGAGGTTGGCGGGGGAGCTGGGGGCGACCCCGGCCCAGCTGGCTATCGCCTGGTTGCTCCACCAGGGCGAGGACGTCATCCCAATTCCCGGGACCAAGCGGGTCTCCACCCTGGAGGAGAACGTGGCGGCGGCGGCGCTGGCCCTTACCGAAGAGCAGATGCGGGCCCTCTCCGGCCTCTTCCCCCCGGGAGCCGCCGCCGGGGACCGCTACCCTGACGCCTCCTACCGATACGGGGACAGCCCCCGCCCCGACTGAAGGGCGGCCTCAGCCGGCGCGACGCAGGGAGGAGGGGGAGAGGTCGGACACCCGGGCGTGCCCGCTCAGCCCCACGGTGAGGTCCAGCTCCGCCAGCAGGCAGCGGAGGACGTGCCGGACACCTTCCTCGCCGCCCACCGCCAACCCGTAAACATAGGGGCGGCCGACAAGGACCGCGCGGGCGCCCAGTGCCAGAGCCTTGGCGCAGTCGGCTCCGGACCGGATTCCCGAGTCAAATAGCAGGGGGATGGGCGGGGACGAGCTGGCGACATCCACGAGACAGTCCAGGGCGGCGGCGGCACCATCGACCTGGCGGCCACCGTGATTGGAGACCACCACGGCGGCGGCCCCGGCCGCGGCCGCCTGGTGGGCATCTTCCGGGCGGCAGATCCCCTTGACCACGATGGGCAGGCGGGTCTGGCCCCGCAGCCACGATAGGTCCTCCCAGCGCAGCCCGGGATGGTTGAAGATCCGGCTCCAGAGAGCGATCGCCGCCGCCGGGTCGACCTCCGGGTCGGCCGCCAGCCGGGAGCGGAAGACGGCGTCAGAGAGGTAGTTGGCCAACCCTTCCCCGGTGAGGAACGGCAGGTAGCCGTTGGCGAGGTCACGGGGGCGCCACGCCAGGGACCAGGTGTCCACGGTGACCACCAGGGCCGAGTACCCGGCCGCCTCGGCTCGGCCCACCAGGCTCAGGGCCAGCTCCCGGTCGTCTGGCCAGTAGAGCTGGAACCACCCAACTCCCCCCGGTGCCGCCTGGAGCTCAGCGGCAACCCGCTCCAGTTCGGTGCTGGACACGGTGGAAAGGACGACCGGTACCCCGAGGCCCGCCGCGGCCCGGGCAACCTTGATTTCGGCCGCCTCCGCGACGGCGCCCAGGGCGCCAATAGGGGCCAGCAGCAGGGGGGTGGGCAGCTTGGCCCCCAGGAGCTCCACGGAGAGGTCCCGCTCTGCCGTCCCCAGGAGCTGCCGGGGCAGGAGGCTCCACCTCCGGAAGGCCTCGAGGTTGGCTGTCGCGGTCTGCTCGAGCCCCGCGGAGCCGGCCACGTAGCCGAAGGCCCGGGGCGCCATCAGCTCACGGGCCCTCGCCTCCATCTCCGTGGCGGTCAGGGGCAGCGTTGGGACCTGCCCCCGGCTGCCCCGGAGGTAGATCTCCTGCTCGTAGTCGGCGAACCGGGGCACCGGCAGGTCAGCCCGCACCGGGTGAGGGGACGTGGGTGAAAGCCTCCTCGGACAGCGTCCGCCACAGCCCGGGGCCGTGGGTGGGGACGGCCGCCCAGGCCGGCGCCGGGAAGCCCCGGCCGGTGGTGAACGACTCCCCCAACCCCTGGTCGATCAGCTCGCGGCGCCTGACCTCCGGCAGCTTGACCACCAGCTGTCCGCGGCTCATGAGGGCCAAGATCCGGCCGCGCACCTTGAGGGCGTCGGCGCCGAACCGCCCCCTTGGTCCGCCGGGGACGGGCAGGCCGGTGTCAGGTCGGCCCGCGAACCGGGCAGCGAGACGGCTGAAGCTGTCGACCTGCTCCGGGAGCGGGGCCCCTCGACCTCCGGGGCCGGATCTTGCGTCCTCGGCCAGCGCACGCTTGGGCATGGTGGCGGAGATGGTACCAACGGTCGCCCGGCCGCAGCGGGCCGCTGGGCCTCCGAGATGAGAGGTGGCGCCCCCCGCCCTCGGCTGACAATTGAACTTGCAAAGGCCAAGTCCCGCCGCAGCCTTACATTCGCATGCTACCGGGACTGCTGCGCCGCCGCACTTCGGGGATGAACTGGCCGGTCCGCTTGACATTGGCCATTGGTCGCTGCTAACCTCGCGCGACCGGAACCTTGCGTGCGCCCGGGTGGTGCAGGTCACGACCGAGTTGGTAGGGGGAAGCAGAGGTGTCTGACCAGACCTTGACAGGGGTCGCCGCCACCGAGCAGGCGTCCCGTTCGTACAAGAAGGACCTGGGCCTGTGGTCGGTGGTCTTCCTGGCCACCGGGGCGATCCTCGGGCCGGCGGTGGGCTTCACCCCGGTCTCGGTGCTGGGGCTGGCCGGGCCGGCTGGGATCTTCTCCTGGGTCATCGCCTTCGCCATGATCCTGGTGCTAGCGATGTCCTACATCGAGCTGGGCACGATGTGGCCGCGGGCTGGGGGGGTGGCCTACTACCCCGCCCGGGCCAGCGGGCCGCTGGTCGGGGTGCTGAACGCCTGGGGGGCGTTCATCGGCTATTCCCTCGCCGTGCCGTCCATCATCGTGGCCTTCGTCGAGTACCTCAGCTACTGGTTCCCGTCCTTCTTCGCTAACGGGACCCTCACCTGGCTGGGGATCTTCATCGCCTTCCTCACCCTGATCGCGATGCTGGTGGTCAACAGCCTGCGCATCCGCTACATGGGCGAGATCAACAACGCCCTCACCATCTTCACCATCCTGGGGCTGGTGGTGGTGATGGTGGGCCTCCTGACCCACTTCCACGCCAGCAACTTCACCAGCTTCCACGGCCTCTTCCCGGCCGGCGCCAGTGGGCTGCTCCTGGCCGTCTCCGCCACCGTCTACGGATACGGGGGCTTCCGCCAACCGATCGACTACGCCGAGGAGGTCAAGGACCCGGGCCGGACCATCCCTCGGGCGGTCCTGCTCACCATGGTGATCGTCCTGATCTTGTTCTTCCTTGAGAGCTTCTTCTACGTGGGGGCGATCGACTGGCACGCCATGAAGCTGGGGTCGGGAGCGTGGGCTTCGCTCACCGCGCTGCAGTTCCCCTTCGTCACCGTCTCCAACGGCGCCGGGATGGCGGTGATCGGGCTGATCGCCGTCGTCACCACCCTGATCGCCTCCTTCAAAGACGGGTACATCTACTCGGGGGGAGCGGCGCGAGTGGGCCAGACGATGGCCCGCTACGACAACTACCTGCCGCCCATCTTCTCCCGCCTCACCATGCAGGGGATCCCCATGGTCTCCCTGATCCTGGTGCTGGTGGTGGTGGCGATCTATCTCATTCTGCTGCCGGCCTTCTCCAGCCTCTTCCCGCTGGTGGCCTCTGCGCTGGTCCTCTCATACGCGCCCGGCCCCCTGGCGTGCGCCATCTTCCGCCACCGCCACCCCGACGAGCCGCGGCCGTACCGGATGCCCGCGCTCCCGGTCCTGGGCCCGCTCGCCTTCGTGGTGGCGAGCCTCATGGTGTACTGGTCCGGGTGGACCGCCGTGCGCATCCTGATCCCCTCGGTGGTGGTGGGAGTACTCCTGCTCGGCTTCTACCGCCGCACCCGTCCGCTCACCCGGCAGGACATCGTCTACGGCCTCTGGATGCCGGCCTACCTGGGGGTGATCCTGCTGGTCTCCTTCCTGGGGGGCACCGACTTCGGCGGGCGCAACATCCTCCCCTTCCCCTACGACTCCTTGATCTTCGCGGTGATCGCCCTGGCCTTCTACTACATCGGCTATTGGAGCGGCACCCACTGGACCGGGACCTCCATCACCGAGGACCCAGCCACCACCCCATCAGCCTGATCCAGGGGGGGTCGCCGCGGGAAGCGGCGGCCCCTCCAACCCCGGGCCCGCCCGCCCGGCTTGGAGGAGCATGACCAAGGAGATCAAGTGCGCGATCGGGGTCCACGTGGACGCCGTGGCCGGCTGGCTGGGCTCGTATGGGGGCCAGGACTCCCCCTCCGACATCCAGCGCGGGATGTTCGCCGGGGAGGTGGGGATCCCCCGGCTCCTGGAGCTGTTCCGCCGGCTTGAGGTGCGCACCACCTGGTTCATCCCCGGGCACTCCTTGGAAACCTTCCCCTCCCAGGTGGAGCAGGTGGTGGCCCAGGGCCACGAGGTGGGGGCCCACGGCTACTCGCACGAGAATCCCATCGCCATGACTAGGGAGCAGGAGACCGCGGTGCTCGCCCGCTGTGTGGAGCTGATCGAAGGGGTGAGTGGGGTTCGGCCCCGGGGGTACGTGGCCCCCTGGTGGGAGATGTCCGAATCCACCGCGGAGCTGCTCCTCTCCCACGGTTTCACCTACGACAACAGCCAGGGGTATCACGACTTCCTCCCCTTCTACGCCCGGGTGGAGGACAGCTGGACCAAGGTGGATTACTCGCAGCCCGCGGAGAGCTGGATGCGTCCGCTGCGGCGCGGGCGGGAGGTCGACCTGGTGGAGATCGCCGCCAACTGGTACCTGGACGACCTGCCGCCGATGATGTTCATCAAGCAGTCCCCCAACAGCCACGGCTTCGTAAACCCCCGGGAGCTCGAGCAGATGTGGCGGGACGAGTTCGACTGGGTCTTCCGGGAGATGGACTACGCCGTCTTTCCGCTCACCATTCATCCCGACGTCAGCGGCCGGCCGCAGGTGCTGCTGATGCTGGAGCGGTTGGTCGCCCATCTCCGCTCCCACCCGGGGGTGACCTTCGTCACGATGGAGGAGGTGGCCGCCGACTTCCGCCGCCGCCGGCCGTTTGCCAACCTTGAGGGGTAGCCGGGACCAAGGGCTCCTGGTCCGGGTCCCGGCGAGCTCGGCCAACCTGGGCAGCGCCTTCGACACCGCCGCCCTGGCGCTGGCCTTGCGCCTCGAGGTCCAGTGCCTCTGGATCCCCGAGGGGGGGGTAGAGCTGGAGTACCGCGGACCCGACCCCGAGCAGGTCCCTCTTGGCCCGGACAACCTCATCTGCCGGGGGATGGAGGAGGTGGCGGGGGAGGCGGTGGGCGGGATTCGCCTGGTGGTCCGAAGTGAGATTCCCATTGGAGTGGGCCTCGGGTCCAGCGCCGCGGCGCTGGTCGCTGGCGTCCTGATCGGCGCGGAGCTCGGGGTGGGTGGCCACTCCAGGGAGGAGCTCCTGGGCGTGGCCGCCAGGCTGGAGGGGCACCCCGACAACGCCGCGGCCGCGCTCCTCGGAGGGTTTGTGGTGGCCGCCCAGACCTCCTCCGGGGTCCTCACCCGTCGCACCGACTTGCCCAGCCAGTTGCGGTTCGTGATCGCCACCCCGGCCCTGGCGCTGCCCACCGCCACCTCCCGGGCGGTCCTTCCCTCGAGCTACGATCGGGAGGACGTGACCTGGAACCTGCAGCGGGCGGCTCTGCTCACGGCGGCGTTCTTCTCCGACCCCCTGAGCCTCAGCCCCGAGCTCTTCGCCGACCGGCTGCACCAGGGACGCCGAGCCCAGCTTGTCCCGGGGATCTCCGACTGCCTCAAGGTGCGGCATCCGGATCTGCTGGGGGTGTTCCTCAGCGGGGCGGGCTCGTCCGTGGTGGGGGTGGTGCGGGGATCCGAGGGTGAGGTAGGGGAGCTCTTCCGGGAGGCCTTCGCCGGCGCCGGCATCAGCGCCCGAACCCGTGTGGCGTTGGCCGACAACCAGGGGGCGCGGGTGGGCCGGATCGAGAGCCCAGCATGACCGGCGCGCCCACCGAGGGGGCCCCGCCCGAGGGAGGAGCGTCCAGCCGGCTCCGCTGCTCGGACCCCGGCTGTGGCACCTGGCTGGGCCGGGCGGAGGGCGTGTACTCTTGCCCACGCTGCGGCCAGCTGGCGGAGCTGGTGCTGGAGATGGACCCCGAGGCGGCCCGGACCTGGCCTGCGCGCTGGCGCGAGCGGGTGCCCGGTCGGGACGCCGCGGGTAGAAGCGGCGTATGGCGATTCTCGGAGCTGCTGCCTCCGACCCCGCCCCGGGTGACCCCGGTCACCCTCGGCGAGGGCGGCACGCCGCTGGTGGAGCTCCCGCAATTGGCGGAGGAGCTCCAGCTAGGGAGCCTGGCGGTGAAACACCTGGGGGTCAACCCCACCGGCTCCTTCAAGGACCTCGGGATGACGGTCTGTGTCACTGAAGCGAGGGCCCTGGGAAGAGAAGTCGTGGCCTGCGCCTCCACCGGCAACACCTCGGCGTCGATGGCGGCCTACGCCGCCCGGGCGGGGCTGCGCGCCCTGGTCCTGGTCCCGGAGGGTCAGGTCTCGGCCGCCAAGCTCGCCCAGGCGCTGGACTTCGGAGCCATGGTCGTGCAGGCCGGAGACACCTTCGACAGGGCGTTCACCATCCTCCGGCAGCTGGCGGCCCGGCTGAATCTCTACCTGGTCAATTCGATCAACCCCTTCCGCCTAGAGGGGCAGAAGACCGCGGTGGTGGAGCTCTTGGAACAGCTGGACTGGCGGCCGCCGGACTTCCTCATCCTCCCTGGGGGCAACCTGGGGAACGTGTCCGCCCTGGGCAAGGGGATCGGAGAGCTGGCCGAGGCGGGGCTGCTGGCCGAGCTTCCACGCCTTGGGGTGGTCCAGGCCGAGGGGGCCAGCCCGTTCCATCGGATGTGGTCCTCGGGGGCGGAGGAACTCGTGCCCGAGGACCATCCCGAGACTCGGGCCACCGCCATCCGCATCGGGAAGCCCGCCAACTGGCCCCGAGCCCTCAGGGCGCTCTCGAGGACTCGCGGCGTCACCGCCGCTGTCTCGGATTCCGAGATCGAGATGGCCAAGCGGCGGCTGGCAGAGCTCGGGGTCGGCTGCGAGCCGGCCTCGGCCGCGAGCCTGGCCGGCCTCCGGAGGCTGCGCCGGACCGGGGAGGTCCCGGAGGGGGCTCGGGTCGTGCTGGTGCTCACCGGGCACCAGCTCAAGGACACCGCCTACGTGGAGGAGCACCTGGCGGGGCGGCCGGGTATCCGGCGGGCGGAGCCCAGCCTGGAGGGGGTGGAGCGCTCCCTTCGCGGTTGGCTCTGACACCGGGACCGGAGGCAGTGAGGAGGTGACCATGATCAGCAGGTTCCCGGTCCCGGAGTTGGAAGATCTGCCAGAGGACCTGGCCGAGCGGGTGGGGGCGATCGCCTCCCGCACCGGGTTCGTGCCCAACGTGCTGCTGGCCTTCGGCCACCGACCAGCGGAGCTGCGGGCCTTTATGGACTACCACGACGCCGTGATGGAGCGCAAGGAGGGGCTGAGCAAGGCTGAGCGCGAGATGATCGTGGTGGCCACCAGTGCGGCCCGCCGCTGCCCCTACTGCGTCGTCGCTCACGGAGCCATCCTCAGGGTGAGGGCCCATGACGCCCGCATCTCCGACCTGCTCGCGGTCAACCACCGGCTGGCCCCCATCGACGACCGTCAGCGGGCCATGCTCGACTACGCCCTGAAGCTCTCTCTGACCCCGGAGCTGGTGGAGGAGCCGGACCGCGAGGCCCTGCACGCCGCCGGGTTTGGCGATGAGGAGATCTGGGACATCTCCGCCGTCGTGGCGCTCTTCGCCCTCGCCAACCGCATGGCCCTCGCCATCGACCTCAGGCCCAACCCCGAATTCCACGAGATGGGCCGGGCCGCCCCCACCTCCCCCGCCGCCGACCCAGGGGCCCGTCGGCCCACGGACGCCCCCCGAGAGGCGGCGGGCACCTGAGGCCGGCGACACCCGCGGAGGGCCGCCTGTTATGATAGCTTAGTGATATCAATTTAGCTGAGCGGGACGCGGGAGGGGCCATGAACAGTGCAGGATCGCCGGAACCGGGGCTCGAGGGGACGCCCGCGGCGCGGCACCGGGCGCGGGTCGCCGTGGAGGAGCGGGCGGCCCCGGCATTGAACGGCTGGCTCGCCGTGCTCGCCATCGCCGCCGCCATCGTCGCCGCTCACTACCTCTTCGACGCGGGGCAGGCGGTCGGCGCCGTGGTCCTGCTGGTGGCCGCGGCCGTGGTCGCCGCCTCCCTGGTGGTGGTGCAGCCTGGCCAGACCCAGGTGGTGCGCTTCTTCGGCAGCTACGTGGGGACGGTGCGAAACACCGGCTTCTCCTGGACCCTGCCCCTCACGGTGCGCCGCGGGGTGAGCGTGCGGGTGCGGAACTTCGAGACCGGCCACCTGAAGGTCAATGACGCCGACGGCAACCCGGTGGAGATCGCGGCCATCGTGGTCTGGCAGGTGGCGGACACCGCCCGGGCGGTCTACGCGGTTGAGGACTATCTCAATTTCGTGAGGGTGCAGGCGGAGTCCGCGCTCCGCCACGTCGCCACCACCCACCCCTACGACCAGCCGGTCGGGCCGGGGATCTCCCTCCGCGGCTCCACCGACCAGGTCGCCCACGAGCTCGAGCAGGAGGTGGCCGACCGGGTCGCCATCGCCGGGGTGGAGATCGTGGAGGTCCGCATCAGCCACCTGGCTTACGCGCCGGAGATCGCCCAGGCGATGCTGAGACGGCAGCAGGCGGCTGCGGTGGTGGCCGCACGGGAGCGGATCGTCGATGGGGCGGTGGGGATGGTGGAGATGGCGCTCGACCAGCTCAACCGGCGCGGCATCGTGGAGCTGGACGAGGAGCGCAAGGCGGCGATGGTGAGCAACCTCATGGTGGTGCTCTGCAGCGACCAGCCCGCCTCGCCGGTGGTAAACGCCGGCACGCTCTATCCCTGAATGTCGGCGGGCCGCAAGCCGGTGCTGCTGCGCATGGACCCGGCGGTCCACGAAGCCCTCTCCCGCTGGGCCGCCGATGAGCTGCGCAGCGTGAACGCCCAGATCGAGGTGCTCCTGCGCCAGGCTCTGAGGCAGGCCGGGCGGATGCCGGACCGGGCCGGGCCGCCCGCCCGGCGCGGGCGGCCACCCGCCGCCTGAGCGCGGCCGGTCGCGGTGGGGGGACGGTTCAGAAGCCGTAGAGGCGAGCTGTGTTGCGCTCCATGATGTCCCGCTCGACGTCCTCCAGCCAGCTGCTCCGAGCCCCCTGGTCGGCCCACCGACGGCGCACCGTGGCCCACGCCTCCCGGAGCACGTGGGCCCCGAACCAGTAGGTCTCCGGGTGCCCGTGCCCGTCCGTGCCGCAGAGGACCCTCGCGGTGGGGGCGAAGTCCAGGATCTGCTCCAGCCGCTGGGCCACGGTGCCCACGGTGTAGAGGTTGAACTCGGAGATCTCCGCATAGACATTGGGCCGGGCCAGGGTGAGGAAGGCCAGCTCCTCGTGCCAGGGGTAGGAGCCGTGGATCAGCACCACTGTGGCCGCGCTCCCCTCGGGGGTCTGCAGCAGCTCCTCCAGTAGAAGGGGATTGGCCTCGCTGAGGCGGATCTCGGAGTCCCCGAACCCGGAGTGGATCTGGAAGGGCATCCCCATCTCCGCCGCCCATCCCAGGGCCGAGCGGAGGATGAGGTCGCGCAGCGCCTTCCCCCGGCGCCTTGGAGGCAGGCCCCGGGTTTCGTCCAGCGACCGCTGCGCCCTCTCCAGATTGGACTCGGGATCCACCTTGAGCCCGGTGCGGTAGGCGATGATCGTCTTGAACCCCCGGTAGCCGCTGGCGGGGGCCTGCCGGACCGCCTCCTGCACCGCGAAGAACACCTCCTGGGCGCCGGCGCCGTCCTGGATCATCTGGTCGATGAGCGGCTCCAGCCGCAGGATCGGCCGCACCGGGCAGCCGATCAACTCCGAGAAGCGCTCGGCCTGGGCGGTGGTGGCCTCCAGCTTCCATCCCGGGTCCAGGACCACGCCGTGGATCCCGGCGTCCGCGAACAGCCCGCGCACGTACCCCGGCCAGTCCGTGCTGGCCCGGCCCCGCGCCTCGCCCACCTCCTCCACCTCGCAATCCAGGTACGTCGCCAGCCGGACCGAGAGAATCTCGTGGCTGAGCCGGGAGGGGCTACTGCGGGCCCTCTCCGCCCGCTCGTCGGCGGTCGCCGCCAGCTGGACGTTGATCGACGAGAGGTCGAGCGGACCGCCGCCCTCAGCCACCGGGTGCCCGTGGCTGTCGATCATCTGGATCGTCCCCGAAGCGGCCGGCGAGCCATCAGCTGGGCTCCCGGAACACGGGTGGCTCGTACTCCACCTTGAGGCCCGAGGCGACGGCGTTGGAGCCGTTGAAGAAGTCGACCACGGCCAGGAGCTCGAGAAGGTCGGCGTCGTCGAAGCCCATCTGCCGCAGGGCGTCGGTGTGGCTGGAGAGGCAGTAGGAGCAGTTGTTGGTCGCCGACACGGCCACCGCGATGATCTCCTTGGTGCGCCGATCCAGCCGGCCCTCGGCCATCACCGCCTTGAGCTTGTTCCAGGTGGCGGCCAGGTACTCCGGCTGGTGGGCCAGCGCCTTCCAGTAGTTGGGAACCCGGGCGAGGTGGCGCGAGGACATGATCTCCTCGTAGACCTCCTTCACCAGCCCGGTCGCCTCCGACTCGTCGATCAGCTTCACCATCGCCATCTCAATCCCTCCCAGCGGGGGCTGTCTGGGGCGTCCCCACCGGGGTCAGCCACTCCTGCCAGGCGTCGGTCTCACCGCGCACCACCGAGAGGTAGGCATCCTGCAGCTGCCGGGTCACCGGCCCCAGCCCCCCCCCTCCGATGGTCCGGCCGTCCACCTCGGTGATCGGGGCGATCTGGACCCCGGTCCCGGACAGGAAGGCCTCGTCCGCGGCCAGCAGCTCACTGCGATCCACCCGGCGCACCTCCACCTTCAGGCCCCTCTCGTGGGCCAGCGCCAAGACGCAGTCCCGGGTGATGCCCACCAGCACGTCGTCGGTGGCCTCGGGGGTTACCAGCACGCCCTGCTCGACCAGGAAGAGGTTGGAGGAGGATGCCTCCGACACGTGGCCGTCCTGGGTCAGCATGATGGCCTCGTCGAAGCCGCGGGCCCGGGCCTCGTCGGAGGCCAGGGCGGCGTTGAGGTAGGCGCCGGTGGGCTTGGCCCGGCTGGGGATGGAGTTGTCATCGATCCGCCGCCAGGCAGAGATCATGACTCGGAGGCCGGAGCGGATGTCCAGGTAGTCGCCGAAGGGCAGGGTGTAGATGCAGAGGTCGCTGGCGATGCCGGAGAGGGTCACCTTGATGGTGGCACCCGACTTGTAGAGGATGGGGCGGATGTAGACGTCCTCCCGGTAGCCGTTGCGGGCCAGGAGCTCCTCCACCACCTCGCCCACCCGCTCCACCGTGAGGCCCGCAGGGGGCTCCAGGTGCAGGATGTGGGCGGAGCGCAGCAGCCGGTCGGCGTGCTCGCGCAGGCGCACCACGTTGAGCCGCTCCTGGCGGGGACTCCAGTAGGCCCGAATCCCCTCGAAGCAGCCGGTCCCGTAGTTGAAGGCATGGGTGGTTATAGGCACCTTCGCCTCCGCCTGGGGCACGAAGCGGCCCTCGAAGTAAACGATCTCGCCCGGCACTGTCATACGTACCTCCCCATGCCCCCGGAGACGTCGATGGATGCCCCGCTGATGTAGCTGGCCCGCGAGCTGGCCAGGAACGCGACCAGGCCGGCCGCCTCGTCCGGCTCGCCGAACCGGCCCAGGGGCACCTCCGGCTCCGCGATGCCT
This sequence comes from bacterium, assembly GCA_021785655.1. GTDB lineage: Bacteria > Chloroflexota > Dormibacteria > Aeolococcales > Bog-877 > JAJYXT01. The sequence goes on from JAJYET010000017.1 coordinate 41,167, forward strand.
GCCAAGAACTGCTCGAGACTCAATTCGGGCGCCCTCAGACGGTGGATGTTCTCCCACTGCGGGGTGCGCACGAAGCCGATATTGACGCTGTTAACCCGGATCCCCTCCCGACCCAGCTCCATCGCCAGCGCCTTGCTCAGAGCCAGGCAGGCAGCCCGGTCCACGGTGGTGGCGAAGAAGGCGGGGTCGGGCTGACGGCCGTAGATGGCGTTGATGTTGATGATGGCGCCCGCGCCCCCCTGTCGCAGGTGGGGGAGGGCGGCCCGGCTGCAGCGGACCTGGGAGAAGAGCTTGACCTCGAGGTCGGCTTGGAAGTCCTGGTCTGTGAGGGTGGCGAAGGTTCCCGGGTGGGCGCGGCCGGCGTTGTTCACCAGGATGTCCAGGCCGCCCAGCTGCTCCGCCGCCGCCTGCACCATCTCCTCCACCTCGGCGGAGCGGGTTACGTCGGCCACCCGGGCCACGACGGGAGCCCCCAGCTTCTCCAGCTCCTTCACGGCGGAGCTCAGCTCCTCAGCGTGGCGGGCGCAGACCGCCACCGCCGCCCCCTCCCGCAGCAGCTCCTGGGCGATGGCGTATCCGATCCCCTTCGACCCCCCGGTCACCAGTGCCCGCTTCCCCTGGAGGCCGAGCTCCAACCCCTAACCCGCCTTTTGGCGGGCGGCGTCCGCCAGGTCCAGGAGCGCCTGCCGAGGAGGGTTGAACACGTCGTACTCCAGGCAGGCGGTGGAGTGGGTCCGGGCGGCGTGCGGCACGTTGGCCGGAATGACCGCCACCTGGCCCGGCCGAAGAGTGCGGGTCTCCCCGTCGATCTCGAACTCCAGCTCGCCCTCGATCACCAGGGTGATCTGCTCCTCGTCGTGCACGTGCCGGGGAGCCTCCGTGTGGGGTTCGAAGCGAACCGCCATGAGCATCGTGCGCTCGCCCAGCAGATAGCGGAACTCCAACCCGGGAACGAACTGCACGGGATCCCCGCCCCGGGCCAGGTCCTCGAAGCGTCCGGGGGCGGTGGGCGGGCGGCCGGACCCCACCTGGCTGAAGTACTGGTCGGCAAGGCTCACGTTCGTTCTCCCCCGGCTCCTCCGGGCGCCGAGCCCACCGGGACTCGAGCACAACATGGAAAGCCTGATTATACCAGCACCCGCTATGATGTAAGGGTGAAGACCGAGCGCTGGGCCGCCAAGTGATGGCGGCTGCGGACAATCACCTTACCAATGGCAACTGGGGCGGGGAGCCATCGGTGCCCAACCTGCCCGCCAATGCCGACGCCGTCGACCTCGCCATCCTGGTCAACCTCCTCACGGATGCCCGGGTCTCGGTGCGCCAGATCGCCAAGCAGGTCGGCATGTCCGCCCCGGCGGTGGCCGAGCGCATCGCCCGGTTGGAGCGGTCGGGGGTGATCCAGGGTTACCGCGCGATTGTCGACTGGGCACGGCTGGGTTTCGGAGTGACCGCCTTCGTGGCCGTGACCGGGGTGCAGGGATGGGAGCAGCGGGAGACGGTGGCCGCGCTCAACGCGCTGCCCGAGGTGGAGCGGGTGGAGATCGTCACCGGCGCCTCCGACCTCCTGGTGCGCCTCAGGGTGCGGGACCAGCAGCACCTGCGGGACTGCCTGTTCGACCGGGTCTGGAAGGTTCCCGGGGTGCACCGCACCGAAACCCTCCTGTCGCTGACCGACCATCCCCCGAAGGCCTTCGACCTGGAGCTGGCCCGGCAGCTGCTGGCGGCCCGCGAGGCCCAGCCGCCCTCCGGCCGTGCAGGCGCCGCTGGCCGAAGGCGCGGAGGTTGAGCTGAGTGTGTGAGCTTCTGCTCGCGGTCTGGCCGGAGCCGACCTCTTTCGAGGCGTCCCTCCCCTGGGTGGAGAGCCTGGAGCGGTTCGGCCTCGGAGGGTACGGGTGGGGTGTGGCGTGGAGAGAGGAGGGGGAGGTGCGCACCTATCGCCATCCCAGCTCCCTCGCCCAGGACCCCGAGGGACGGGCCCGGACCGCCGCGGTGCGCTCGACCCACTTCATGGTCCACCTCCGCCGCCCCTCCAAACTCACCCAGATCTCCCTCGCCGACACCCAGCCCTTCCGGACCGAAGGGGGCGAGTTCGCCTTCGCCCATAACGGCCGGCTGGACGGGGCTGAGGGGGCGCGCGCGGACTTTGCCGGGCTGCTGCACGGCCGGGCGGACAGCGAGGTGGGGTTCCGGCTGCTCCAGCGGCTGCTCTCGAATGGCGGGGCGGCCGACGCAGCCCTCCTCGAGGTGCACCGCCGGCTCGGTGGGACCGCCAACTTCGGCTACCTTCCCTCCCGGGGGCCGGCCCTGGCCTACGCCGGCTCCGCCATGAATGCCATGTGGAGGTTCGAGGTGGCGGAGGCACAGGTGGCCGCCACCGCGCTCCACTCCGGCGACCAGGCCGTCTTCGACCTCTGTTTCGCCGGGGCCAAACACCGGCGGCTGATCCCCGTGGGCAGCACGGTGGCGATCGGGGAGCATCAGGTAGCCACTTCCGGGCCGCCGGTTCGGGGCTGACCTTTCGCCAGCAGAAGAGATGAGAAGGAGGGCGCGATGACGACCATCCCCAGCCAGGATCTGGCGATGGGCAAGGTGGGCTTTGTGGCCGAGCACGGGCTTTACGACGAGGCCAAGGGTGCCGCCGCCGAGCGGGCCGAGGCGCAGGTCGCGGACCAGGGGATCCGCACCGTCCGGGCGATGTGGGCCGACCAGCACGGGGCGCTCCGGGGCAAGTTCATCTCCGCGCGGGACTTCGTCCTCACCATGCGCAATGGCATGGACTTCTCCGGCGCCCTGCTCAGCATGGACTCGGCCAACCACGTGTTCCCGCCGCTTTTCGTGGAGGGGGGCGGGCTCGGCATCCCCGAGCTGACGGGCTTCCCGGACGTCGTGCTGGTGCCTGACCCCACGACCTTCAGGGTCCTGCCCTGGGCGGACTGCACCGGCTGGGTCCTCTGCGACATGTACTTCGGCAACGGCAAGGAGGTCCCCCTGTCCACCCGGCTGGTGATGCGCCATCAGCTGCAGGCCGCGGCCGAGATGGGCTTCGAGTACGTCAGCGGGCTGGAGGTGGAGTTCTACATCACCCGCCGGGAGTGGACCCGGATCGCCCCCGACCAGACCGGGTGGCCCCCGGTGGCGCCCCCGGTGAGCATGGTGGCCCAGGGCTACCAGTACCTGTCGGAGATTCGCCTCGCCCAGCTGGATGAGATTCTGAACCCGCTTCGTGACCACCTGGAGGCGGTCGGGCTCCCGCTGCGCAGCATCGAGGACGAGTGGGGTCCGGGCCAGACCGAGATCACCTTCGACCCCATGCCCGGCCTTGGCTCGGCCGACGCCATGATCCTGATGCGCTCTGCGATCAAGCAGGTCTGCCACCAGATGGGCTACCACGCCACCTTCATGTGCCGGCCGCTGCTCCCCAACGTCTCCTCCAGCGGGTGGCACCTGCACGAGTCGCTGCGCAACCTCAAGGGGGGGAAGAACGCCTTCCAGGGAGGGCCCAAGGAGGTGCTTTCGGATGCCGGGAGGCAGTTCGCTGCGGGGATCCTGGAGCATGCGGTGCCCATGACCGTTTTCTCCACCCCCACCATCAACGGGTTCAAGCGTTTCCGCCCCTACTCGTTCGCCCCCGACCGTGTCGCCTGGGCCCTGGAGAACCGGGGCGCCATGCTCCGGGTCCAGGGCCAGCCCGGAGACCCCGGCTCCCACCTGGAGAACCGCTTGGGAGAGCCGGCCGCCAATCCCTACCTCTATATGGCGGCCAACATCGCCGCCGGCCTGGACGGGATCCGCCGCCAGCTTGAACCGCCACCCATGGTGTCGTCCGACCCCTACGCCGCCGAGGCCACCCCGCTCCCCACATCCCTCTGGGAGGCGGTCGACGCCCTGGACCGGGACACCTTCTTCCGCGAGGAGCTGGGGCGGGAGATCGTCGACTTCGTGATCATGATGAAGCGGGCCGAGGTGGCCCGGTTCCTCTCCACGGTCACCGACTGGGAGCAGAATGAGTACTTTGAGTTCTTCTGAGCCCGGGGCGCAGGCTGGCGCAGACGGCGGGGAGACGCCGGTCCAGCATCTGGTGCTGTTCCGGCTCCCCGCTCCTGCGGGCCCGGAGGTGGAGGCCGAGATGCGGCGGCAGATCGCCGCCTGGGCCGGGGTGATCCCGGGGCTGCGGCGGCTCCGGTTCGGCGCCGACACCGGGGGGCGGGCGCGGGGATACCAGTTCGCCCTGCTGACCGAGTTCGACGACCAGGCGGCCATGGACGCCTACGTCCCTCATCCCCTGCACGCCGCCTTCCTCCGGTGGGTGCTCGACCGCCAGTTCGAGGTGCTGCGGTTCGACTACCCCCTGGACGAGGCCACGAGCCTCCTGGAGAGCTGACCCGCCTCTCGGTTGACTCCCGCGCCATCCCGTTCCTAGGCAAGGGACAGGACGCGACACGCGTCTGTCCGTGTGCTGGGACCACCGGTCGAGGCGGTGGGCTCCGGGGCGGTCCCGGTTCCTGCTTCACGGCCACCTGCCGGGCGAGGCCCGGGCTTACGGTCGGCTCCA
>JAJYET010000018.1 GCA_021785655.1 bacterium
GTCCGGCCGCCCTCGCTGTTGGGGATGACCACCGGCTCGCCGCCCTCCATGACGGCCACCACCGAGTTGGTCGTGCCGAGGTCGATTCCTACGGTCTTGGCCATGAAGTTGAGTTACCTCCGTGCGTTAGGGTCGGGGGCCGCCGGGCGGCCCGCCCGCCACCATTACCCTACCGCAGAGCGGGCGCCCCCAAACCGCAGCTCCGATTCCAGGCCTCACTCCCGACCCGCATTGCCGGATGATGAAGCACCATGGGCACCGAGGAAGGGCACCGCTTGGCGTCGCCGGCCATCCTCCTTCTGGTGCTCGTGCTGGTCGGGGTCGTGGTCCTCACGGTGACCGGCCCCACCGCCCCGGCCCAGACAAACGGACTGGGCATCACCCCATCCACGGTCCTCCTCTTGAACCAGAGTGGACTGAGCCTCGCCGCACCCCAGGGTCGAGCGCTGGTGGGCGAGGGCCGGGCCCTCCAGGTGGCCCGGGGCCAGGGGCCCCAGGCTCTGCCGAAGTCCACATTCCTGGCGCTCGCCAGCCAGTCCCACGGAGGCAGCGTGGGAGCGCGGCCGCGCCTTTGCTGGGTGGTGCTGCTCCAGGCGGGCGCGGATCCCTTCGGCAACCCCCCCGCCCCCGGCCGGATCACCCTCTACGCGGTGGTCGTGGACGCTCACAGTGGCCACTTCCTGACCGCGGTCATAGCCTTCCAGGGCCCGGCCCACTCCGGGGTGGGCTCGGAGTAGCCACGACCGTCCGGTCCGCTCGCCGAGCCGGCCCAGGAAGGGAGAGCGCCGGCGGGATGAGCGCCGGTCTCTGGCTGGCGCTCGCGGTGATGGCGCTGGGGGCTATCGTCCTCTCCCCGGTCCCCGCGTTGGCGGCCTCGTTCCAACCGCAGCGGCCACCGGCCGGCCCCCTCCCCTGGCTCAGCGTCCGGGGTGGCCAGATAGTCAACAGCCAGGGTGAGACGGTCATCCTCCGGGGGTTCAACGACAACGCCCTGCTCCAGCGCGGCCGTGCGCCCCTGCCGCCTCCGCTCACCATGGAGGACGCCCTCCTGATGCGCGCTCAGGGGTTCGACGTGGTCCGGATCCCGGTTTCCTGGTCTCTGCTGGAGCCCCGACCTGGGTCCTTCAGCCAAAGCTACCTGAGGCAGGTGAAGAAGATGGTGGACCTCTGTGCACGCGCCGGGCTCTACACGGTCCTCGACCTTCACACCCAGGACTTCGGGGTAGCCTTCGGGGGAAGTGGGGCCCCCCGCTGGCTCACTCTTCCAGCTCTCCCCAACTGGCACTTCCCTGGCGTCTCGGGCGCCTGGCAACGGCACCTCTCTCCGGCGGTGAACGGCGACCTGGCGTTCTTCTGGCTCTACCCCAACTGGCAGCGGCTCTACTGGCAGGTCTGGCGGGTGCTGGCAAGGCCGCTCGCCAGTGATTCCGCCGTCGCCGGATTCGACCTGTACAACGAGCCCCATCCCCTGCCGGTGCCTCCGGGGATATTCGGGCCGCGGATCCTGTTCCCCTTCTACGCCACCGGGATCCGGGAGATCGCCCAGGTGGATCCCAACCACCTCTTCATCATCGAGGGCAACCTCTTCGGGGACCTGCCGACCAAGGTGGACCCCCTGCAGGCCCCCGACCTCGTTTACTCCACCCATCTGTATGCGGGCAGCCTGATCGGAGGCTCCTTCCGCGGCCAGGCTTCCCCACTCCGCTCCGAACTGACTCAGGGCCTCTCCGAGGCCGCCCAGATCCCGGCCGCCTATTGGACCGGCGAGCTGGGGATCAACCATCAGCTCCGCGGAGCCACCTCCTGGGCCCTGGCCGAGATCGCGCTCTCCGACCAGTACCGGACTGGTTGGGCCTGGTGGCAGTGGGACGATCCCACCGGTTGGGGGGTGCGCAGCGGCCGTGGGCCGGTCGACCGGGCCTGGTTGGATACCCTCTCGCAACCCTACGTCCAGGCGGCACCGGGCCGGCTCGTGTCGATGGCCTACTCCACCTCGCGACGCGTGCTCACGGTGAGGCTGGCAGGGGTCCCGCTCTCAGCAGTGGCCGAGATCGCCTGGCCAGCCAGCCTGCCCCACCCGCACCTCCTGGGTGGCTGCGCCCAGCTCGCCGGCACCTACCCCGGCGGGGTGAGGGTCCGGGTATCGGCGCCGGATTGCGCGATCACCCTGGCGGCATGACCACGGTCGCCGCCGCCCCGCTCGCCATGCTGCTCCGGCAGGCGTCCAGCACCGCCAAGTTGGCGGCGGCTTCCCGGGCCGAGCTGAGCGGCTCCTCCAGGGTCCGGACCTTCTTCATGAAGTGGTCCACCATCTCCTGATAGGGGTCCGCCGCCGGGGCCTCGAGCCGCTCCCGAACGGCCCCGGGCGACCGCTCCAGGTACAGCGGCACCCGCTGCCCCGTCCAGGCGGTGAAGGGGAGCGGAATCAGGAGCGCGCCGGACTCGCCCTCCACGCGCAGCCACTGGCTCTCGCCGCGCTCGAACGCGCAGCTGAGGGCCGCCGACCCTCGCTCTCCGAAGTCCAGCAGTAGATCGCAGCGAACGTCCACGCCGTGCCGGCTCCTGGCCAGGGCCAGCGCTCTGAGCGGCTCCGCCCGGAACACCTGCCGGCTGGCGCTGACCAGGTAGGACCCCACGTCATACAGCGCACCTCCGCCCAGCTCGGTCCGCCAGCGGTAGTCGTCCCCCGGAGCCAGCGGGAAGGCGAAGCTGCCCGCCACATGCCGCGGCTCGCCGATCGTGCCAGATCGGAGGAGACGGAGCGCCTGGTCCCAGCGCGGGTGGTAGCGGTACATCAGGGCCTCGCCCAGCACCCGCCCGTGGGTGCGCGCCGCCAAGTCCAGGGCCAGGGCCTCCCCGGCACTCAGTGCCAACGGTTTCTCGCACAGGACGTGTTTCCCCGCCGCCAGGGCCCGCACCGCCCAGGGTGTGTGCAGGGAGTTCGGCAGCGGCAGGTAGATGCAGTCGACGGCGGCAGCCAGGACCGCCTCGTAGCTGGGATGGGCCTCGCGGATCCCCAGCTCCCCCGCCATCCTCCGGGCCCGCTCCGGGTCGCGGCTACCGACAGCGACGAGATCCCCCCCGGCGGCCCGGATCGCCGGCGCGACCGCGGTCCGGGCGATCCGGGCCGCTCCCAGGATCCCCCAGCGCAAGGGGAGGCTCAGATTCTGACCCGCTGCGGACCGCCCGTGGCCGCACGCACGGCGGCCTCCATGATGGCGATGTTGCGCCGTGCTGCCTCGGGCGTGACCGCCAGCGGCTCCCGCGCCAGCAGGTGCCCCGCCAGGTTCCGGTAGAAGGCCTGGGGCGGGGCGGAAGGGAGGGCCACCCTCTGATCGTGACTCCGCCCTGCCGGTCCCGGCCGCAGAAGGTGGAGCTCGCACGGCAGGTCGGCGACCGGCACCTGGACCTCCGAGACCCCCGTCGGGGTGACCTCCAGCCGACTCTCCTCCCGCCAGAGACCAACCGCGGCCCCCTCGGTTCCCAGGAGGTACCACTTCGGTTTGCGAGCGGCGGCGATATCCGAGTGGATGAACTCAGCGCTGGCGCCGTCATCGAAGGCCATCCGCAGCACGAAGTGGTCGTCGTTGGTCACGTCCAGCCAGACCAGCTTCTGGTTGCTGGCGCTCACCTCGACCACCCGCCCCGGGAGCAATTGGAGGATCCAGTCGAGATAGTGCGCCCCCCAGTCGAAGATCACGCCTCCACTCACGCCGGAATCGGAGTGCCAGAAGTGGCAGGGGTGCTCGAAGCCGCCGACGAAGGCCTCGAGGTGGAACACCCTTCCCAGCTGGCCGGTCTCCACCAGCTCCCGAAGTGCCATGAAGTCCCGATCCCAGCGGCGACTCTGGTAGACGGTGAGGGTACGGTCGGCGGCCACCGCCGCCTCCAGAAGCCTGTCCGCCTCGCCGACGCTGAGACAGAACGGCTTCTCCACCACCACGTGGCGGCCGGCCTCCAGGGCGCGCAGCGCCAGGGCGAAGTGGGTGTTCGGGGGAGTGGAGATCACCACCGCCCCCACCGCTGGGTTCGCCAGCAGCTCGTCCAGACCTCTGGCCGGGACCGCGTCGGGGGACAGGTCGAGGGCCGCTCGCAACCGCTCCGGAGAGTGATCCGCGACCGCCGCCACGGTGAGGCCCGGGACCGCGGAGATGGCCGCCAGGTGTTCGGGACCGATGGCCCCGAAACCCACCAGCCCGACCCCAATCGGCGCACCCTCGGCCCGGCCGGCGGCATGCCTCACCCCCCGGTAAAGCAGATCCTGGATCGCCGGCGACCGAAAGGTGGTCGCAGCGCCGCCCAGGCCGAAGTGCACCACCCGGCCGGAACCGGCACGGCGGACCAGTGCGAGGGGCCGCCGTCCCGACCGCCATGTGGTGCTGAGCAGGACCTCGGCCTCGGAGCCAACCCCGCCGGCGTCCTCGACCGGGAACCCGGAGTCGAGGACCGTGAACGAGGCCGGCGACCGCCTGGTGATGTCGTGGTCCGAGCGTTCCACGTCCACGACCAGCTCCCCGGCAGGAAGCCGGTCAGCCGCCCCGCCGATCAGGGGGCCCAGCCGTGGCCCCCGGCTCCAGTTGGCGCTGGTGCAGTGCAGCGACACCAGGCCCCCACCGGAGGTCAGGAAGTCGGCGATCCCGGCCTCGGCCGCCCCACCCAGGGCTCCGGAGGGGTCGTGGGCCACCACGACGTCAGCCCTGTCCAGACCGACCAGATCCTCGGGACCTGCGATGACCCTGGCGTCCACCTCCTTGGTCTCACGGAGATAGGACAGCCAGGGCTCCATGGCCGCCAGCTCGGGCCCGGAGGCCATGACCAGTGCGCGAATCAAGTGCCGACTCTCCAGATGGCTGTCCCGCCTCACTCTAACCCACTTAGCCACTAAGAGAGCGGAGGGCGGCTCAGGCCGGGCGCCGACCCGTGTGGAGGGCGACGATCCCCAGGGTCATGCGCTGATAGCTCACCCTCTCGAATCCGGCGTCCCGCAGCCACCCCGCGACCACGTCTGGGCCGGGAAAGGAGGAGATCGAGGAGGTGAGGTACCGATAGGCGCCGGACCGTCCCAGGAGCAGCATCGCCATTTGGGGGATCACGAGCCGGCTGTACTGCCGGTAGAGGGGCTGCATCAGCCCCCGGGGGATGCTGAACTCCAGGATCACCACCCGCCCCCCGGGACGCAAAACCCGCCAGGCCTGGCGGAGCGCCCGGTCGTGATCGGCGATGTTGCGCAGTCCGAAGGCCATGGTCACTGCGTCGAAGCTCCGCTCCGCCACGGGCAACTCCAGCGCATCGCCGACCCTGAACTCGACCTCCGGGACCGCCCGCGCGGCCAGGGAGAGCATCTCCTCAGTGATGTCCAGGCCGAGGACCGCGCCCGTCGGACCCACCCGGCGCCAGAGCAGCCGCGCCAGCGCTCCGGTCCCGGTGCAGACGTCGAGGGCCCTTCCGCCCCGGGGCAGCCGGGTCAGCTGCGCCGCCCGTCGGCGCCACCGGCGGTCCTCCCCCAGGCTGAGGACCGCGTTGAGCAGGTCATATCGGCCGGCGATCCCGCCAAACATCGCCCGCACGGCGGGCGCCTCGGGCCGGCCCGCGGTGGGCAGTGCCTCCTCCGGCACATCTACCCTCATGCGCTGAGCAGGCCTTGGGCCGTGGCCCCCTCCGGCGCCGAGGGGCGGGCGGCGCAGAGGCAAGTCCGCTCCGCTGGCAAGGCCGCAAGCGCGTCCAGCGCCACCTTGCCCAGCTCCTCGGCCCCTTCGCGGATGATCGCCCGGAGCAACTCGAAGTCCCACTCGGGGCGGACTCCCTCCGCGTAGTTCAGCACCATCTCCACGGTCCCGAAGCAGGCCCCGATCTCCCGTGCCAGATAGACGTCGGGGGTCACCCCCTGACTGATCACGTCACCTCCCAGCCGCGCCAGCGCCGCCACCTCAGCGGCGGTCTCGGCCCGGGGGCCCTCCACCGAGGCGTGGATGGCCCGATTGAAGGCGCGGGTCGCCTTTTCGGCAGCGAAGCGCCGCGAGCGCTGCCAGAGCACCTCGCGGATGTCCGGGCAGAAGGGCTCCCGCATGGACACCGAGTGGCCGGGGGAGAGCCACCCGGACCGCTGCGGGGTGAAGTCGATGAAGTCGTGGGGTATGACCAGATCGCGAGGATGGAAGTGCTGCGTGATGCTCGCGGCACCGGACTCGGCCACGATTCGCACCACCCCCGCCTCCCTCAGTGCCCAGAAGAGGGCCAGGCTCCGGTGCTCCCGACCGTGCAGCCCAGGCTCGAGGGAGGGAGCCGGTGTCGGCACCGGGCGCACGAAGACCAGCCGGCGCAGCTCGCCGGAATCAGTTCGAAGGGTGAGGAACTCCAGGTCGGGAGTTGACCCGAACGGGGTGGGGAAGGCGGTAGGCCCCAGCACCACAGAGGTCCTGGAGTCGGTGCCGGGAAGTGCTGCCGGCTCCGTTCCGGAGCGGCCCAGGAGGGCGTACTCGGCCCGGGGCAGCGGCAGGGGCTGCGCACTGCTTACCACCCGCCGAGTATATGTGGACTGATCGGAAGCACCCGGGCTTGACTCTGGCCCCCGGCCGGCGTGATCCCGCTCAGCCGGGCTCCAGGCGGAACTCCGCCACCACCGGGAAGTGGTCGCTGGCCCGCCTCGCCACCTCGGCCAGCGGCCCCTCCCGGCCGACCACCTGGCAGGCGGCGAGCCGGCCGGCCAGGGCGGGCGTCGCGAACACGTAGTCGATGCGCACGGCTGGGTGGTAGGTGGGGCAGGTGAATTCATCGCCCTTCGGGTGCAGCCGGCGAAGGCAGTCCACGTACCCGGCGGCCTGCATCTCACCCACCACCTCGCGCGGCATCATCGCCCCCACCACCAGATCGGTGGCCTCGCCCTTGGGCACGAATTCCACCAGCGGCTGGAGCACCCAGGGGAGGCGGGGCATCCCCTCCCTGGCCACGGGCGAGAGGTCCAGCTCCGTCGCTCCCCCCGCCCCAACAGCCGCTTGGCGCCTGGCCGGTGCCGGGCCCAGGGTCCCGTACCGTTCCAGCGCCCCGGAGCGGCGCCAGTCAGAAAGCAGAGAGAGGAACCCCGCCGCATCGATTCGCTCGCCCGGTGCCAGGGAGTTGAAGTCGCCCAAGATCAGGTGGCGCTCGGGATTGCCGCCCCGGGCCTGCTCGCGCACCGCTCCCAGTTCGCGGAGCCGGTCCGGCTCCGCCCGCCCGCGGCGCTGGAAGGCGGCGGTGAGGTGGACGGTGTGGACGGCGACCGGCCCGTCCGGGAGGTCGAGAGAGACCTCCAGGGAGTTGCGCGGGAATGCCCGTGGATCCTGGTGGTTGCGCCACTCCCGCAGGGGCAGGCGGCTCAACAGCCCCTGGTGCCGAAATCGAGGGGCACGGCCGAAGACCGCTCGGTAGCCGAGGCGTTCGGCGAGGCTGAACATCGGCCTCGGGTCCTCGATCTCCTGAAGTGCCAGGACGTCGGCGTCGATCGTCTGCACCATCTCCGCGATGGCGGGCCAGCGGGTCCCGCCCCCGGAGAGGATGTTGTAGGTGGCGATCCGCAGCCGGTTCATGGGGTCGGGCCTCCCCCGTTCGGACTGAACAGGCCTCGATTCTAGGCGCCCACTTTCCAAGGTCATCAGGGCGGATACTGGCCGCCATGCGGAGGGGAATCTTCCTGGCACCCTTCGGAGAGTTCTCCGACCCGCGCCGGGTGGCTGAGCTGGCCTCGACCGCCGAGCAGGCCGGCTGGGACGGCGTCTTCCTCTGGGATCACATCCTGGCCGACCCGGGAACTCCCGTGGCGGACCCCTGGGTGACGCTGGCCGCCGTGGCGTCCCTCACCTCGCGCATTCGGATCGGGGCCATGGTCACCCCGGTGGCGCGGCGGAGGCCCTGGGTGCTGGCGCGCCAGGTGGCCACGCTGGATCGCCTCTCCGGCGGACGGGTGGTCTTCGGCGTCGGGCTGGGTGACGATGGGTGGAGAGAGTTCAGCGCCTTCGGCGACCCTGATTCGCCAGCCCTACGAGCGGCGGCTCTGGACGAGGGCCTGGCCATCATCCGCTCCCTCTGGGCCGGGGCGCCGGTCCACAGCTCTGGCACGGTCCATCGGGTTGACTCGCCGTCATTCCTCCCTCGCCCGCTGCAAGACCAGATCCCCACCTGGGCCGCATGCCGCTGGCCCCACCGGCGACCCCTGCGGCGCGCTGCGGCCCTGGAAGGTTGTTTCCCGATATTCGGCGGCGGCTGGCCGCCGCCGCCCCCCTCCCCCGACCAGATCGCCAAGGTCCGGTCCGCCCTCTTGGCCCTCGGGGGTTCGGTGGACGCCGATCTCGTCGTCACCCATGCCAGCTGGGCCCAGCCCCACGTCGCTAGGAGTGAGCTGAGCGGCTTTGAGGCGGCCGGGGCCACCTGGTGGCTGGAGTGGTTGGGGCCGGAGGGGATCGCCCCATCCAGCATCGAGCGGGTCGTCGGGGCCGGTCCTCCTTCGTAGGCTGGGAGCCAGGGGTGGGAGAGACCTGTGGGACCTAGACTCGGGTGGATGGCAGGACTCCGAGCCCGGTGGACGGCGTCTCGGCTCCCGGATGCCAGGGCAGTGCTCTGGTCCCTCGTCTCGAGCCGCCTCGGCCTGACTGTCATCCTGGCCCTGATCCTGGGAGGGGCCATATCCGTGGCCTCCTTTCTACTGCAGGCTCACTACCAGGCCGTCTTCGCAGCCGGGGGGCGGCTCTCGGGCTGGCAGGAGTTCCTGCGTCTGGGGGCGCCGTGGCAGGCCCTGCCTCCGGTCCTGGCGGCCACCCTCCTCGCTGCCCTCGGCTGGCTGCGCCTTAGAGCCGCTGCCCCCGAGCCTTCCTGGAGCTCAGCATCCGAGCGGCCACCCTCAGCGTCCCGGCTCCGGGCTGGACTTCGGCGCGAGCGGTCGGTGGTTCTCGCCGCGACCGATGCGGTCCGGGTGCTGGGAGCCACGGCCGTGGTCCGGCTCTGCCTTTACGTCGGCCTCAGCCTCTGGGGCAGCCCGCTGGCCTCCAGCACCCTCACCGGTGTGCTTGCCGAGGCGGCGGCGTGGACGCTGTTCGCCGCGGTCGCCGAGGCCTGGCGCCGCCGTTACCTGAGACTGCTGGAGATTTGGGGTGTCGGGTGAACCGTCTCCAATCCTGCTAACCCGGCCGGGCTGCCACCTGTGTGATGAGGTCCGGGGTCCGCTGGCCGCGCTGGCGGCGCTGCGCGGCCTGCACCTGGCGGAGCGCAGCGTGGAGTCAGACCCCCAAAGTGAGGCCCGTTTCGGAAAACGCATCCCGATCCTGCTCTGGGACGGGATGGTCATCGCCGAGGGCCGGTTCAGCCCGCAAACGGCGATCGAGGAGGTGCTCGCGCGAGCGGCCAGACGAACGATTCGGTAACAGGGCCGAGCTCGGCCAATCACGTGCCTACACTCGGCTCGATGCCTCGGCCCCGCAAGCCCGCCTACGAGCCAGCCCTCGAGCTCACCGTCGTGGTCCCCACCCGCGACGAGGCTGGCAACGTCCCACTGCTGATCCAGCGCCTCCGCAACTCCCTGGCGGAGATCCCCTTCGAGGTGCTGTTCGTGGACGACAGCGACGATGCCACCACCACGGTCCTGCGGGAGGTGACCCGGCGTGATCCCCGGATCGGCCTCGTCCACCGCCGACCCCAGGAGCGGGTGGGCGGACTCAGCACCGCGGTGGTGGCGGGCCTGGCCCGGGCCCGCGGTCGGCTCGCCTGCGTCATGGACGGCGACCTCCAGCATCCCCCGGAGCTGATCCCGGAGATGGTCGCCAAGGCCCGCCAAGGGGCGGACCTGGTGGTCGCCAGCCGCTATCTGCCCGGTGCCACCAGTCGCGGGCTTGGAAGCTGGAGCCGGCGGCTGGTGTCTCGCGGGGCCACCCTCCTGGCCAGGGCCCTCTTCCTGGAGGCCAGAGCCAGCACCGACCCCCTCGCGGGCTTCTTCCTCTGCCGAACCGACCTGGTGCGGGGCCTGGAGTTCCGGCCCGTGGGCTTCAAGATTCTGCTGGAGCTGCTCGTCTGCACCCCCGGTGCCCGAGTCGCCGAGGTCCCCCTGGACTTTCAGCCGCGCGGCGCGGGCGAGAGCAAGGCCACAGTCCACCAGGGCTGGCTGTACTTGTGTCACCTCTGGTCGCTCGTCCGGGACGTCCCCGGCAGCGCCCGGCGGTGGAAGTTCGCAGCCGTCGGCCTGAGCGGCCTCGGAATCCTCCTCGCCGGCCTGCAACTCCTGGGAGCCACGCTGGCCTGGCCGGCGCTGCTGGCCTGGACCACCGCCTTCGCTTTCTCCCTGCTCTGGAACACCGTGCTGAACTTGCGGGTCACCTTCGCCGACCTCCATCGCGAGCGTTCCCCACTCCTGCAGCGCTACCTGCTCTCGGGGCTCGGATCCGGCGCGGTTCAACTGCTCGCCTTCTTGGCCCTGCGCCCCACGGGCCTGGCCCTGGTCGTGGAGGGACTGTTGGCGGCGGTGCTGGGCATGACGGTCAACGCCTGGCTGAGCCTCCGGCTAGTGCGCTGGGGCCGGCGGGTCCCGGACACCCCGGTGGGGTCCTCTGCGCTGCTGCAGCGGCTCGCCCGCGCCGCACGGGCCGACCACGCCGCGCTGCTCGGCGCCGACATGGCGGTCCTGGCCAGCCACCCCGGGGAGCAGTACCGCCCCACCAGGACGGTCCGGGACCTCTGGCGGCGCGCGGGATCGAGCGGCCGGGCGATCATGTGGACCACTCCGCCCTCCGCCCGGGCTCAGGCGCGGGCCAGCGTCGCCGTCGACTCCATCATCGTCATCCCCATGGCGACCGGGGCCCCCGGGCAGTCCCGCGTGGTGCTCCTCAGGCACCGCCGGACCCCGTTCACCAGCGCCGACCTGGACGCCGCCATGCGTCAACTGCAGTGGCTGCGCGGACACTCTGCTGAGCCGCCCCCCGCGAGGATGCCCTCGCCAGCCCCGAGGGTCAGTCCCGACCCGGCTCGCTGACCCCTCGAGGGCGGCATAGTGGCCGCATGACACCTCCCCGGCGGTGGCGGCTCGCTGCCCGCGTGCTCCATCCGGTGCGGCACCGGCTCCTACCCTGGGTCGTCCTGGCGGTGGGGATCGGGCTGGCTCTGCCCACCACGTCGGGTGCGCTGGTGCCGGTGGTCCCGCTCCTCCTGGCAGGGCAGGTGCTCGGGGTGTCCCTGAACTTGACGCCCGCGGACTTCCGAGCGGCGGCACGGCGGGTCCACCTGGTGGGGGCGGCACTCCTCCTCGAATGGACCGTCCTGCCGGCTCTGGCCGTCTTGGTAAGCAGGGCGATTCCCAGCCGCGAATTGGCATCGGGCGTGGTGATCTGCGCCGTCGCCCCCGCGGAGATCACCAGTGGCCTGATGGCCGCGGTGGCCGGAGGCGACGCAGCCCTGGCAACCTCGATCACCGCCGGGTCACTCGCCCTGGCAGCCTTTCTCGTGCCCGCCTGGCTCGGGGTGGCCCTCGGCGGGACATCCCAGTTCAATCCCCTCTCTGTGGTCGGAGAGCTTGGCCTGTCGGTCCTGGTGCCGCTGCTGGCAGGGGTGGTGCTCCGAGCCCGATTCCCCCGGCTGGCCCATTACCGCCACCTCTTTCTCGACCTCAGCGCCGCCTGCCTCGTGCTGGTGGTCCTGGCGGGCATCGGCCCGGCGCGGCCGGCCCTCCTCTCCCCCACGCTCCTACCCATCGTCCTGCTGGCGGGTGGGGTGCTCCTGGCGGGAGGTGCTTTGGGATGGGGGCTCGGACGGGCGCTCTCCCTCCCCCGCCCAACGGCCACAGCGGTGGGGTTCCCGGTGGCAATCCGGGAGTTCGGAGTGGCGATCGCCGTGGCCGTGGCGGTGCTGCCTCAGGCGGCCGCGGTGGCCGGGGTGTACGGGATCCTGATGGTGGCGGGGGCTGGCACGGTGGCCGCCTGGCTGGGGAGTCCGGGCCTCAGTGGTAGTCGTGAGACGCGGTAGGGGCCGCGCTGGCCGCGGCCTCGGGCAGGGCCAGAAGTCGCTCCACCGCCATGCTCACCACTCCGTCCACCGCCCGCATCACCCCCACAGCGCAGATCAGAGGCCGGTGGTGGGCCAGCTGGCGGTGGCGGCGATGCACCTCGGGCGGGATCACCAGGTCCAGATGTCCAGTCTCGTCCGCCAGGGTGAAGAACCGCATCCCGTGTGCCGAGGGGGGAGCCTGCCGGGTGATCACCAGCCCCAACACCGTGAGCCTGGCCCCGGGCCTAGCGGCCCGCGCCTCCTGTAGACGGACGGCACCCAGGACGGCCAACCGGGGACGCAGCAGCTCCACCGGGTGGGGTCCGGTGCTGAGACCCAGGAAGCGATAGTCGGTCTCCAAGCGCTCCTCCGCCGTCATGGGGGGGAGAGATGGAGGTGGGGCCGGCAGGGGCAGCAGCCAGGGCTGGCCCGCGGACTCGATCTCATCCTCGACCCCCCGGAGCCTCCAGAGCAGCTCCCGGCGCGGCACTGCGAAGCCATCCAGAGCGCCCACCAGGACCAGGGCCCCCATCGCCTCCCGGGTGAGCTGGGTGCGGAGCCAGAACTCCTCCGGGCTTCGGTACTCCCCGCGCCGGCGCTCGGCATCCAGCCGCTCCCCCCAGACCGCCCCCACCCCCTTCACATAGTTGAACCCCAGACGCACCGCCAGGCCGCTCCCCCGCCGCTCCACCCGGCAGCGGGAGGCGCTGTGCTTCACATCCACCGGTAGCACCGCGACCCCGTGACGGCGGGCGTCCTCCACCAGCACCGAGGGATGGTAGAAGCCCATCGGCTGCAGATTGAGAAGCCCTACCAGATAGGCTTCCGGATGGTGCAGTCGCAGCCAGGCGGTCTCGTACGCGGTCCGGGCGAAGGCGGCGGCGTGACTGCGGCAGAAGCCGAACTCGGCGAACCCTCGCACCGCGGCGAACAGCTCGGCCCCGATCTCATCCGCCACTCCCTGGGCCCTGCAGCCGGCCAGAAACTCGGCCTCCAGGGAGTCCATCTCCTCCCTTGAGCGATGCCGGTTCATCGCCCGCCGGAAGCGGTCCGCCCGGGCAGCGCTGAACCCCGCCAGGCTCATGGCGATCTCGATGATCTGCTCCTGGTAGAGGATCACGCCCAGGGTGTCTCGGAGGATGGGCTCCAACCTCGGGTGCAGGTAGCGGATCGGCTCCTGTCCCTGGCGGCGGCGGAGGTAGGGGTGGACCGCCTTCCCCTGGATGGGCCCGGGGCGGATGATCGCCACCTCCACCACGAGATCGTTGAACTCTCGAGGACGGGCGCGGGGCAGGGTCTGCTGCTGGGCACGCGACTCGATCTGGAACACCCCCACGGTGTCGGCGCGGGAGCACATCTCGTACACCTCAGGGTCGGCCAGGTCCAGCCGGTCCAGATCAGGCCGTCCCTCCCCCACCCGTTCCAGCTCCGTCAACGCCTCCTCCACCGCGGAGAGGGTGCGCAGGCCCAGCAGATCGATCTTGATGAGCCCCAGATCCTCGACATCGTCTTTGTCGAACTGCACCACCACCCGGCCGGCGCGAGTGGCCCGCTCCAGGGGGGCGATGTCCCAGAGCGGCTCTCCCGTGACCAGCATCCCGCCGACATGAATCGAGAGATGCCGGGGAACCCCGACCACCTGGTCCACCAGCTCTGCGAACTGCCTCCACTCCCGAGCCGACATCGCCTCGGACGGTGCCCGGCTCGCCACTGCCAGAAGCCGCTCGACCAGGGTCGCTCCCCCCTCTCCCTCCACATCCCGGTCCACGGCCTTGGCCAGCTTCTCCAGGAGCCGGTCGGGGACCCCGAGGGCGGCCCCTACCTGGCGCAGCGCCAGGCGCAGGCGGAAGGTGATGACGGTGGAGACCATCCCGGTGCGCTCCTCACCGTAGGTGTCGTAGACGTGCTGGATGAGCCGCTCCCGGTGAGTGGTGGAGACGTCGATGTCGATGTCAGGGGTGCTCTCCATGCCCTCATGGAGGAAGCGCTCGAAGAGAAGGTTGTGGGCCAGGGGGTCGACCCTTGTGATCCCCAGGAGGTAGGCGACCAGGCTGTCCGCCGCCGAACCCCGGCCCTGGGCCGGGATCCCCTCCCGGCGGGCGAACTCCATCAGCTCGGCCACGATCAGGAAGAACTCCGCCAGATGGCAGCTGCCGATCACCTCCAGCTCATGGGCCAGCCGGGCCTCCACGGCCTCCCGTGGGCCGGGGTAGCGGTCTGGAATCCCCTCCTCGCAAAGCTGCCTCAGCCGCAGGTCGGGGTCCACCCCTGGGGGCAGCCTGAGGCCGGGGAAGCGGCTGTGGCGGAAGTCCAGCTCCAGGTCGGCTCGGGAGGCCAGCTCGGACGCCCCCACCAGGGCTTCAGGATGCGGCAAGAGCTCGGCCAGCCCCGCACCGTCGCGCATCCAGTACTCGTGATTGGGCAGGAGCAGGCCCGAATCCGCCGCCTCCTCCAGCGTGCAGCCATGGCGGACGGCGGTCAGCACATCAAGGAGCTGGCCGTCGCCGGGACGGGCGTAGCGGGGCATGGCGCTGGCCATGACGGCCACCCCCAGCTCCGCGGCCAGCGAGGAGGTCTCGGCGGCCAGCCAGTCGTCGCCGGGGTGCAGGTGATGCTGCAGACAGAGGTAGAGGTTCTTTGGCTCCACTTGCGCTTGTAGAGCGGCCAGCGCCGCACTGGCCAGCGACCGCTCCCCCCGCCTCAGCGCCCGGCTCACCGGGCTGTGCGGCCCCCCGAGCAAGAAGACGCAGCGGTCGAGGTCGGCCGCCCGCACCCAGTGCTCCGCGGCCACCTGGGGGCGGGAGTGGCGGCGAATCCTCTCGCTCAACCCCGCCGGCAGGCGGGCATCCCGCTGCCCCACTTGGGCAGGCCCGGCCGCTCTCCCCAGCACCTCGTCCAGACCCTCGAGGCACAGCCGCGGAGCCCCCTTGACACCGGCGAGCTGGGCTCTGCTCACCGCCCGGCAGAGCTGCTGGTAGGCAGGACGGTCCGGAGCGAGCAGCGCCAGACGGCCGCCCCCGTGCAGGTCCAGCTCAGCCCCCGCCATGGCCCGCACTCCCAGGCGCCGCGCAGCCCGCACCAGCCGCACGGCCCCGTACAGGCCGCCTCGGTCCACCAGCCCGATGGCCGGCATCTCCAGCTCCCGAGCCCGCTCCACCAACGACTCCGGAGAGCTGGCCCCCTCGAGGAAGGAGAAGTAGGAGCGAGCCCAGCACTCGGAGAAGGGGACGGGATCCATTTCCGTATGTTAACGAACATCTGTTCTTATATGGATCCGAGCCCAGCTGTCAGAATCTCGCCATGGCAGCCCGTGAAGGCCCCCGATCGGCTGCCGCCCCGCCACACGCATCAGGCCGGTTGGCCGACCGGTCCCGAACCCAGCTCGAGTTCACCTCCAGCGGCCTTGTCCCCGAGGCCACCATCCGCGACCTGCTCCAGGTGTCCGGGCAAGGCCCGGGGGCAGCGGAGGTCGTCGACCACCGCTGGGTGGACACCTTCGACAGGCGGCTCCACCGGGCCGGCGTGACCCTGCTGATCTCCTGGGGGCGGCGGCCCGCGGGTGACCGGGCCGAGATCGAGGGGGTAGATGGGACCTCTGCCTGGAGCGTCCCCTGCCACCTGCCCCGCTCGCGGCGGAACGAGCGTGGGTGGCGGCTTGAACAGTTGCTCGGCGAAGGGCCGGCGACCCTGATCCTCGGCCCCCTGATCGCAGAGAGGGCCTTGCTCCCGATTGCCCGGCTGCGGGTCCGAAGGCACACAATCTCTCTTCGCGGCCCCCGGGGTAGAGCGGTGGGTGAGGCGCGGTGGGAGGAGCGCCTGGGGGCCAGGGGGGAAATCCCGCGGACCTGGCTGCGCGTGACGTTGCTGGCCGGAGGAGGGCCCTACGCGGCGGAGCTGCGCCGCCGGCTAGCCGGGATGGAAGGCCTGCAGCCGAGTTCCGGAGGCTGGCTGGTCTGGCTGGACCCTGTCGGGGCACCCCGAGCGAGACCGGCCGATCCCAGCGAGCCGTCCGCCCAAGCGGTGCGGCGGATTCTGGCCGACCTCCTGGGGGTGGTCGTGGCCAACGAGCCCGGGGTCCTGGCCGACCTCGACGTGGAGTTTCTCCACGACCTGCGGGTAGCGGTGCGGCGGGCTCGCTCCGCCGTGAAGCTGGTCGGCGACTGCCTGCCCGGAGTGGCCGTGGCCCGGCTGGCTGCGGATCTCCGGTGGATGGGAGACCTGACCACCCCGACAAGGGACCTGGATGTCCTGCTCCAAGCCCTCTCCTCAACCGGGGACGCGGCGGCCGAGCCGCTGCTGAGAAACCTCGCCGAGCGGCGGGGCGAAAGCTGGTCTCGGCTCTCAACCCAGATCCGGAGCCCTCGATGGAAGACTGCGCTCCGCCGCTGGGGCGCCGTCGCCCGGGGCCACGGCGCCAGCATCTCGGGTGACCGACCCGTGGAGGCGTTGGCGCGCGAACGAGCTGGAAGAGCGTACCGCCGAGCTCTCCGACTCGCCCTGGCCCTGGGTCCGGCTTCGCCTCCCGAGGGATTCCACGGTCTGCGCAAGCGCTGCAAGGAGCTCCGCTACCTCCTGGAGTTCTTCGCCCCCGCCCTGGACGGCGGGGAGTACCGTGAGGTCCTCAGCGTGCTGCGATCCCTCCAGGACTGCCTCGGCGAATTCCAGGACACGCAGGTGCAGGAGTTGGAACTCATGAAACTCGCCCCCATGGCAGCGACCTCAGGGCCGGAGGCGGTCCTCGCCCTGGGGCGCCTGGATCACCGGCTACGGGAGCGCCGCGAGAGAGCCCGGCAAGCCGTCGTTCCGAGGCTGGAGGCGTTTGCCCGGCCCAAGCTGCGGCGGTGGGCGCGGGCTGCCGCCGGCCGGAGTGCGCCTCGATGGTGACGGTGGCCGTCTACAACCTCAAGGGCGGGGTGGGCAAGACCTCGGCGGCCGTGAACCTCGCCTTCCTCGCGGCTCGCGATGGGTACCGGACCATCCTGTGGGACCTTGATCCCCAGGGTGGGGCTACCTACCTGCTGCGCGGCCGCCCCAAGGTGAAGGGAGGAGCGCGGGCCCTGATCACCAGGTCCGGCGGATTGGAGCAGCGCATGCGAGGCACCGAGTTCGACAACCTCGACCTACTGCCTGCCGATCGGTCCTATCGAGCCATGGACCTGGTCCTGGACCGCGCCTCCCATTCGACGCGCCGCCTCGGCGACCAGCTCCGGCCGCTGGCGGGCAGGTACGACCTCGTGCTCCTCGACTGCCCGCCGAGCGCTTCTCTGGTGTCCCAGGCAGCGCTGCGCGCCGCCCGGCTGGTGCTGATTCCCGTGATCCCGGCCACCCTCTCCTGGAGAACCCTGGACCAAGTGACGGGGCTGGTCAAGGAGCTCAAGGCGCCCCGCCCAGCCCTGCTGCCGTTTCTTTCCCTGGTGGACCGCCGCCGGCGCTTGCATCGGGACGTGGCCGAGCAGCTCCGGGCCCGGCTTCCATCCCTGGCCCGCGCCGCCATCCCCATCTCCTCCGCGGTGGAGCAAATGGGCCCCAGGCGGACCCCGGTGCACACCTTCGCTGCGGGCACCCCTGCGGCCCTCGCTTATCAGGACCTTTGGGCCGAGGTGGCGGAGATGGCCCTTCCTGGCCACGGTGGTGTTTCTGAGCCACGCCCACCGGGTTAGGCGGTAGGCCCCGGCGAGGGCAGCGCTGGACGGAGTTGGAACCAAAGGTGAGTCGGAACGACGGGCCCGGACTTGGGCCGGCGCAGTGGCGCACCCAGGACGTGTGGGCCATCTCACTGTCGGCCTTCTTTGCCGACCTCGGCTACCAGGCGGTGCTGGCCGGCTTTCCCCTCTTTCTGGTCCTCGGACTGCACCAGCCGGTGCTGCTGTTCGGAGTCGCCAGCGCCCTCAGCTATGGGGGAGGCACCCTCTTCTCTCTGCTGGGGGGAAGGCTGGGAGACCGCTTCGGCCACCGCCGCGTCGCTCTGCTGGGGAACTCCCTCATCCCCCTGCTCTCCCTGAGCGCTCTCTCCACCAGCCCCTCCGTCTCCATCGGACTGCTCACCGGTGGCTGGTGGTTCCGCAACCTGCGGAGCCCCTCCCGGCGGGTGATGCTGACCGAGGCGGTTCCCGACCCCTCCACCCGCAATGCCGCCTTCGGGTTCCTCCATGCCCTGGACGTCGGGGGCGGCGCCCTGGCCGGGGTGTGGTTGCTGGCCAGTGTCTCCGCCCACCTCCCCTACCGCTGGATCTTCCTGGCCACCGCGGTCCCCCTCCTGGCATCCACCTTGACCCTCTCCCGGGCGCGAACCGGGAGGCGGGTGAGCCGGCCGCCCGCAACACTCGTACCCGCCCCGCCGCAGCCTCCTCTTCCCGGGGCCGGGGCCCTGCTCCTGGCCGCCGCCCTGTACGGGTTCACGTTCTACGCGGTCGGCTTTCCTATCCTCACCGTCGCCCAGGGTGGGGGGGGTGCGGTGGCCGGCATCGGGGCCTTCCTACTCTTCCAGGCGGTCTCCGCCACCACCGGGTACCTTCTGCCCCACTTCCTGGGTAGCACGCTGGCAAGGAGGTTTCGGGAACTTGCCTGGCTGGGGTACGGGGGAGGAGCACTGGGAGCGGTGCTGCTCGCGGCCGGGTACGGCTTCCACCTCGGGCTGGCGGTACTACTTCCGGGTGTCGCCGCGCTGGGCTTCGGGCTCGGGGTGGTCGAGACCCTGGAGCCCAGTCTGATGTCGTTCCTGCGGCCGGGTTCGGCGGCCGGCCGGGGCTTCGGGGCCCTGGCTGCAGCCCGCAGCTGGGGGGTATTTCTGGGCAACCTGCTGATGGGCCTGCTCTACGGGGTCGCCCCCCAGTTGGCCTACGTCTACGCGGCGGTGCTGGGAGCCGCCGCCGGAGCCACCATGCTGGCCGCGGTGCCCCGGGCGAGGCTCAGCGACCAGCGGCTCGAGGAAGACCCCTGACCGCGATCAGAGCTGGGGGGAAATGCCTCCCTCGGGCACTGCGTCATGCGCCGTCGCCACCGGCTCCTTCTCCGGCCGGCGCGTGGGCAGAGGGGCCACCGGCTTGGGCGGAAGGCCGGTCACCCGCAGGATCTCAGCCTCCTCCAGAGACTCCTCCCGGAGCAGGGCAGTGGTCAGGGTCTGAAGCTTGTCCCGGTTTTGCTCGAGCAGACTTACCGCCTCGGCGAAGCACTCGTCGACGATCCGGCGGACCTCCGAGTCGATCACCTGGGCAGTGGCCTCGCTGTAGGGGCGCTGGGCCACCATCATGGTCTGCTGCTCCGGGTCGTCGGCCAGGTTGAGAGGACCTACCTTGGGGCTCATCCCCCAGCGAACCACCATCTGCCTCGCGATGTTGGTGACCTGCTGCAGGTCGCTCTCCGCTCCGGTGGTCACCACTCCGTAGACCAGCTGCTCCGCGGCCCGCCCCCCCAGGGCCCCGACGATGCGGGCCCGCAGGTAGGTTTCGGGATAATTCTGCCGGTCGTCCACCGGAGCCTGGACTGTCACTCCGAGGGCCCGGCCCCGAGGGATGATCGACACCCGGCGAACCGGGTCGGCCTCCGGCACCAGGAGCCCCAGGAGCGCGTGACCGGACTCATGGTAGGCGGTGCGCTCCCGATCCTCGTCGCTCATGACGATCCGCCGAGCCGCTCCCAGCAGGACCTTCTCCAGTGACTCGGTGAAGTCGTCCATGGTGACGGCGGCGCGGTTCCGGCGGGCGGCGGTCAGCGCCGCCTCATTGACCAGGTTGCGCAGCTCGGCGCCCACCAGGCCCGGCGTCCGGGAGGCGAGGGCGTCCAGGTCGACGTCGGCCGCCAGCGGCACCCCCTTGGTATGGATCCGCAGGATCGCGGCCCGACCGACCCGATCTGGGGGCTGCACCATCACCCGCCGGTCGAAGCGCCCGGGCCGCAGGAGGGCCGAGTCGAGCACGTCGGCACGGTTGGTGGCGGCCAGGACGATCACCCCCTCGCGGGAGTCGAAGCCGTCCATCTCGGTCAGGATCTGGTTCAGGGTCTGCTCCCGCTCGTCGTGGCCGCCGAAGCTGGGGCCGACGCTGCGGCTCCGCCCCACCGCGTCCAACTCGTCGATGAAGATGATGGCCGGCGCCGCGGCCTTGGCCTTGTTGAACAGGTCGCGCACCCGGGAGGCCCCCACCCCGACCACCATCTCGATGAACTCCGACGCCGAGATACTGAAGAACGGGACCCCCGCCTCCCCCGCCACCGCCCGGGCCAGCAGGGTCTTGCCGGTGCCGGGAAGGCCCACCAGCAGCACCCCCTTGGGGATGCTGCCGCCGAGCCGCTGGTACTTGCCCGGCTGGCGCAGGAAATCGACTATCTCCTCCAGCTCCTCCTTCGCCTCCTCGATCCCGGCCACGTCCGCGAAGGTGGTGGCGGGCTTCTCCGGGTCGTACAGCCGGGCCTGGGAGCGGCCCAGGCTGAAGAGGCCCCCGCCCGCCGAGGCGGTGGTCCGCCGCATGAGCCAGACGAAGAAGACCAGGAAGAGCAGGGTGGGTCCGAAGCTGTAGAGGATTTCCACCAGCGCCGAGGTCGGGGGGTTGGGGTTCTGGGCGTTGATGGTGACGTTGTGGGCGGACAGCAGCGACTCCAGCTGCCCGCCGGCGAAGGCGGGGACCTGCGTCGTGAAGTGGAGGGCCCTGTTCTTGCTGGCGTCGCTGGCCCCGGTGGGACTCTTGAAGGTGCCCTCGATGCTGTCCCCGGTGGCGGTGATGCTGGTGACGTCATTGGCCTTGACCTCGGTCACGAAGCGGTTGTAGGGGATGGTTATGGTCTTGGGGCTGGCCGGTGGGAAGAAGACGTTGGCCACCAGGATGTTGAGGGCCAGGAAGATGCCCACCGGCAGCAGGAATTGCAGCGAGCGCCAGGGGGGGGGCCGCCGGGGCGGCGTGGAGCCTCCCTGCGGGGATTGGGCCATTACCGAAAGCTAGCAGATGCCGGAGTGGCGGTTCGCGGGGGAGTTTTACCTTGCCCTCAGCCCCACACTCTGGCCGTCCAGCCCACCCCGGGCTCGCGACACAGATCCAGGCACTCTCCCGATGCCAGCAGCACCCGCCAGCGTCGCAGCCTCCGGGGCCGGGCTGGGGCGGTGCGCCACCAGCCCACCTCCACCACCGACCGCTCAACGACCTCGGCCACCGCCACCCAGCCGCTCTCCCGGCGGACGGCGCGCGGCTCTGTCCCCTCCCTGCCGCACTCCACGTCCACCGCGGTCATGCCCGGCGCCAAACCAGCCGCTCCTCGGGCACGTCCCCGGGGTGCTCGGGACGCACCGCCACCCGCCAGACCAGGCCGCTGCCGAACCGCTCCCTGAGTCGGGCGGCGGCTCGCTCGATCTCCTCCCGCCGATCCCCCCCGGTGGGAAAGAGCTGGCGCTGGCGCACCGGGGGCGCGCCGAGGTCCAGAGCTTGGAGCTCGAGCACCTCGACCGGACGCCGCACCCGGGCCATGAGGCTGAGCACCAGAGGCAGCAGCTCCTCATTGGTCATGGCGGGAGAGGGGGGAGAGATCAGCTCCCAGGACTCCCATCCCTCTCCCCCCAGCAGCAGCCGCAGGCGTCCCGCGGCCAGGTTCCGCTGGGCCAGCTCCGCCGCCAGCTCCGCCGCCAGCTCTGGAGCGCCGAAGCGCAACACCTCCGTATCTTCGACCGGCCCCGCCAGCACCCGCCGAACGCCACAAGGAGGCGGAGCCACCCAGGGATTGACGGTGGTCCCGTCCCGCCCCAGGCACAGACGGTGGAGAAGCAGGCCCTCCGGTCCGAACTGTCGTTGCAACAGTGGGAGCGGGATCGAGGCACAGTCGCCACAGGTCGTCAGGCCGAAGTCCCGCAACCGCTCCTTGACGGCTCCGGGCAGGGGCAGGACCTCCACCGGAAGCTCGGCCAGGAAGTGCGGCGCCCGGCCCGGAGGCACCAACCGGGCGCGCCCGGGATCTGTGGCCTGGGCGGCCGCCCAAGCGGTGAAGCGCGACTGCCCCACCCCCACCCGGGGCGGGACCGCAAGCAGCCGCTGCAGCTCCCTTCCCAGCCGGGAGGCCAGGGCCGCCTCCGTGGGCCAGCGCAGGTCGCGAGCCCCAGCATCCAGAAAGGCGCGGGTGTCGTCCACCCACTCCACCATAGGGCTGAGGTCCTGTAGGGCCAGGCGCAGCTCCCAGCGCAGATCCGAGATCGCCGTCTCCTCCACCCGGAGACGGGCCGCGTCTGGACAGGAGATCACCGCCTGGCGCCACTCAACTCCGGGGACAGCTCCGCTGGCCACCGCGGCCTCCGAGGCGGCCAGAAGCACCTCCCCTCCGCCCGGTCTCCGCTCCGGGCCCACCAGAACCGCCTCTTCTCTCAGCTCGGGATGGGCGCGCCAGGCCAGGCTGAGTGCGAGATGGGGGAAGATCGCGCAAGCCAGGCGGGAAGAGGCACCCCGGGCGTTCACCCACTGGCCTCCAGGGGGGCCGTGAGGCCCTCTGTCTCCAGCTCGGTCTCCACCACCCCGGCCCTGGGGGAGTAGGGACGGGGAAGTGCGATCCGCAGCCGACAGCTCCGGCCGCCCCCCCCCATCCGGCTGCGTCCCACCTGCAAGCGCACCCAGATTCCGGAGATGTCGCGATGGACCCTGGTCCAGGCCAGCCGTTGACACTCGAGCTCCATCGCCACTCGGAGGGTGACCTCTCCGGGGAGGGACTGGCCCCCACAGATGAGTGCCACCCCTCCTCCGGACTCCACCGCCCCGAGCAGGGTCGCCGGGGCTGCCCGGCCCACCGGCTCCCACCTATCGGCCACCATCAGGGTGAGGCCCGCTCCCGCCTCGACAAGCGCTCGGGCGGCTGCCCACCCCTGTTCGGGACGGCGGGGATGAACCAGCCACAGGTTGCTCAGATCCCCTCCATAGGCCTCTATGTCATTGGGGTCAACCCGTCCGGAGAAGTCCACCAACACCACCGGTAGAGAGATGGAGAGGCGGGCCAGGATCGCCAGGCCTAGGTCGAACCACCCCTGCCCCAACTCCCCCGACGCCCAGGTGAGACGCCCCCGGGGCAGACCGTCGCACCCGGTCAGGCCATCAACCCCCCCTATCCCCGTGGGCAACCCTGCCGCGCTCAGCCCTGTCCCCGCCAGGACGGCGCGGGAGCCGTAGCGCGCTCGGATGGTGGCCAGAGCCGCCCCCAGAGCGGGTGAAGTTCCGTTACGGAGGTCGTCGCCCAGCAATGTCCCAGCTCCTCGACAAGGGTCCAGCGGACACAGGCCATGATACGAACATCTGTTCCCAAAAGGCAAGGGGCCTCCGGGGGCTGCGTGCCTCCCCATAAATTGCCTAGAATCCCTGCAGAAAGTAGTCACGCGACCGCTTGCGAAGGTCGCTCTCAGGAGGCAAGCCCATGAATCGGCGCCAGCTGGCGAAGACTCTCCAAGATCAGCTGCTCTACGACAACGACCCGAGCGATCCCGTCTTTCCCAACTTCCGCTTCGCCGACGAGACCCTCCAACTGATCTTCGGCCTCATCGGCCAAGAGCTGGCGAGCGGCGAGGAGGTGAGCATCGCCGGCTTCGGCCACTGGAAGCTGCGCCAGAGCCCGGGCGGGATGCGCCGCAACCCCCAGACCCAGGCCATGGTCCGAGTCGCCCCTACCACCAAGGTGCGCTTCTACCCGGCCAGCTCCCTGAAGGCCCAGGTGGCCGGCAAGCCCACCCCGGCCCGGCGCAACGCCCGGCGCTCCTAGAGCCGGGGGAGGACCGAGGTGCGAGTCGCCATCACCGGGGGAACCGGATTCGTCGGCTCGTACCTGGTGCCCCACCTCCTCCACTCCGGCCACGAGCTGAGGGTGGTGGCGCGGGGCAGTGCCCGCGCGGACCTGCCCCAGGGGCTCCTACCCACCTTCGGTGACATCGTCTCGGGGAGGGGCTTGGAGGAGGCCTTCGAAGGTGCCGAGGTGGTGGTCAACCTGGCAGCGGTGATTCGCAACCGCGGAGTTCAGACCTTCGAGTCGGTCAACGCCGGCGGCAGCGCCCGCGTCGCCCGCGCGGCGCGAAAGGCCGGGGTCCGCCGGGTGGTGCAGCTCTCAGCCATCGGCGCCGATCCCGACCCCCGCTTCCCCTATCTGCACTCCAAGTGGCAGGGCGAGCAGGCGGTTCGGGGAAGCGGACTCGAATGGGTCATCCTCCGCTCCTCAGTCGTATTCGGCCCGGGGGACGGCTTCTTCACCCTCTTGGCTCGGGCGATCTCCCTTCCCGCTCCGTTCCTGGTGGTGCCGGGCAACGGAGCGGCGATCTTTCAGCCGATTCACGCTGAGGACCTGGCCCGCTGCCTGGTCGCGGCGGTGGAGAACGACGGCCGGGCCGGCAACCTGTACGAGTTGGGTGGCCCGGAACAGCTGACGCTGGACCAGATCACCGAGGTGGTGGCTCGAGTTACCGGCCGCGAGTGGTTCGGGATCACTCGTCGGCGGATCGTCCACCTCGACCCGCGGCTCATCCGCCCGGGGGCCGTTCTGATGGAGAAGCTGCTCCCCAATCCGCTGGTCACTCCCGAGCAGCTGGCCATGCTGGTCAAGCCCAACGTGGCCCAGGTCGATGCCGTACGGAGCAACTTCGGATTTGACCCTCGCCCCCTGGAGCCCAATTTGGGTTACCTGCGCCGGCCGCGCCGCTGGCCGCTGCGGTTGCTGGACCAGGGTGGCGCTAGGCTTGAGAGCCATGGACCTTCGGCCCCGGGCCCGGGTCGCAAGACGGGGGGTGACGGATGACTGGCGCCCCCAGGAGGAATCGGATATGAGCGAAGAGAATCCCACCCCCAAGGAGATCATGGAGCGCATCCCCTCGGCGTTCAAGCCGGAGAAGGCCACCGGGGTGACCGCCGTCTTCCAGTGGGACGTCGGCGGCGAGCAGGGGGGGCACTGGTTCGTGACCGTCAAGGACTCGGCCTGCCAGGTGGAGGAGGGCCAGGCCGAGGCGCCCAACATCACCCTCACCATCGCGGACGACAACTTCGTGAAACTCCTCACCGGCAAACTGGACGGGACGGTGGCCTTCATGACCGGGAAGCTCAAGGTCAAGGGGGACATGGGGCTGGCCATGAAGCTGCCCCAGCTCTTCAACCTTCGCTGACGGGAGGCTGGCCACGGCCAGCCACTCCGTCACGCTCCGGACAGAACCACTCGTAGGGGCACTCGCCGCAGGGCAGCGGTGAGTGCCCGACCGCCGAGAGGGTCTCCGGCTCTGCCGCCCTCCGGGCCAGAGCGACCGCCCAGCTGAGGGCGTCATCGCGGGCCGCTGCAGACGAGTCGACCTCCACCAGCTCCCCCGAGCGCAACATGACCAGGGTGGGCGGAGCCGCCCGGTAGCTCCCGAGGAGGCCCCGCTCCACCGCCATCGAGTAGAGAAGGAGCTGGCGGCCATGCCTCTGCAGGGAGGCGGGCGTTAGCATGCGGTCGGTCTTGTAGTCCAGCACCAGGGCCTCTCCCTGGTCCGTCAGCGCCACCCGGTCGATCGCCCCAACCAGGTGGGGCAGATTTCCCTGGCCCCACCCCCGCCAAGTGAACTTGATCTCCACCCCCAGGGTCGGCAGCGCGGCGACCGGAAGCGCGGCGTAGGTCTCCAGCATCGCCTCGAGCTCACTCGAGCTGCCGCCAGAACTCCGAGCCAGCTCGACCAACTCCCCGGGGCGGGGCCCGTGGGCCGGATTGCGGCGGTGAAAGCGCTCCAGGACCCGGTGGGCGGCGATCCCCAGCCGCGGGGCCGCGTCTGCATCCCCATCCTCCCCAAGCTCCCCCACCCGGAACTGGGCCACCTGCTCGAACCAGTACCACCTCGGACACCGTTCCAGAGTCTCGAGCGCGCTGTAGCTGACCTCGGGCTGGGGACGCTGGCGGTGGTCCCACCCGTGTTCGGGCAACTCCTCCACCTGCCGCCA
The DNA here is from genome assembly GCA_021785655.1 of bacterium. Taxonomy (GTDB): domain Bacteria; phylum Chloroflexota; class Dormibacteria; order Aeolococcales; family Bog-877; genus JAJYXT01. The sequence goes on from JAJYET010000018.1 coordinate 25,896, forward strand.
TCTCGCCAGCGCCGCTCCAAGGCTGACCTGAGGTCGACCGGTGGCCGGTGCGGAGCCGACCCGGGCAGCGGGCTCCCAGGGCAGAGTCACCCCGCCGGGGAACCCAGGAAGACGGCCCACCCACGGAACGCCCGCGGCCAGCCCGGCCACCAGCTCGCCGAACTCTCCAGGGCCCCTGTTTCCGCTCCAGACATCGTCGACTAGCTCATCCAGCGTGGCGGCCTTGCTCCCGGGCCAGGCCCTGGTCGTCGTCACCACGAGCAGATCCTGGGCCCTGGTCATCCCCACGTAGATCAGCCGGGTCCGCTCCTCCCGGTCCACCCGGGCCGCCCGCGTGCCTTCCCAGCGAGCCCTGGCAGCGGTGGAACCACCCCCAACCCTGGTGACTACCACGGCCCGGGCCTCCCCGTCCCAGAGCACCGGCCCCGAGCGGGGTTGAGCGTGGAACGGCCGGCAGTCGGCCAGCATCACCACGGGCCACTCCAATCCCTTGGCGCCGTGGATGGTGCTGATCGTCACCTGGTCGCCCTCCGCCGGGGCCGGCTCCCGGCGCCCGCCCCGCTCCTCCATGGTGGCGATTCTGGCCAGCAGCTCCCGGGCGGGCACGAACCTTCCCCCCCGCTCCGCCTCCAGCGCGACGCGGTTGAGCGCCTCCAGGGATGCCAGGGCCCGCGCACCGTCCGCCTCTCCCCGGCGCCAACGGGCGTCATGGTAGGCCCTCAAACGCGACTGTTCCATCAAAAGGGACAGCACCTCGCTGCCCGTGCGGCGCTCTGCGGCGGCGGTCCCGGCGGCGAGCAAATCGATGGCGGCCTGCGCCCGTTGCCGCACCGTATGGCTCACGGCCGACGAGGCCAGGCCGCGGCGGAGCCGAACGAGCACCGCCTCCGCCTCCACGTGCGGTTGGCCCATCATCAGGGCCAGTTCCTGGTCGGAGACACGAAAGAGCGCTCCCTGGAGCACCCGCACCCAGGCCTGACCGTCGAGGGGGTTGACCGCTGCCCGCAGCAGGGCCACCGCGTCCTTCACCTCGGGCCGCTCCAGCAGCCCACCGGCGGCGGCGGCGAAAGGAATGCCACGTGCCCTCAGTGCATCCTCCAGGTGGGGGCCGATCCTGCCCAGGGTGCTGGCGAGTATGGCGATGTCCTGGTAGCGCACCTGCTGAGCGCTGCCATCCGGGTGCACCAGCCCCTTCTCGTGTAGCATCCCGATCAGGTCGGCGATCCCCTCCGCCTCCTGCCGTGGATCGGGGGCCAGGCCGAGTAGGACCGAATGCCCATCGGGCAAGGGTCTCCCCACCTCCATCGGATGGTCGTCAGCGAATTGGGGCTCGGTGCGCAGAACCGCCTCCGCGGCCGCCAGGATGGGGGCCAGGGAGCGGTAGTTGCAGGCTAGGGGATACAGCCGGCCAGGATGCTCCTCCATGACCCCAGGCTGGGCGTCCCGGAAAGCGTAGATCGACTGCCTCGGGTCGCCCACGACGTAGCTGCGCTCCTGTTGACGGCCGCAGAGCTCGGCCAGGAGGCCCACCTGGAGGGGGCTCGTGTCCTGGTACTCGTCCACGATCACCAGACGGAAGTTCTGCTCGGTCCAAGCCTTGAGGGCCGGCCCCGATCGCAGCGCCTGGAGCGCCTTGCGCAGGAGGCCGTCGAAGTCAGTGGCGTTGCGGACCTCGAGGCGCCTCTCGTACTCGAGCCAGACGTCCAGGGTGAGACGGAGACCGAGTCGGTGGACGTCCAGCTCATCCTCCGGGTCGGAGGCGAAGGAGGGCGCGCCGTAGGCCGCGGTCGAGAGTCGCAGGCAGTCCTCAGGGCTGAGCGGCGTCGAGCGAAGCCGTCTCACCGCCTCCTCCGCGGAGCTGGCGATCTCGAGGAGGTCCCTGCCGTTCACCAGCCGCGGCAAGGGCCCCAGGTCACGGTCGGCCAACTTCCGGCGGACCACCTGGCCGGCCTCCTGCAGAAGCTGACGGGCCTCGATTTCGTCCAGCTGCTCAACCTCCGGGCCCGTCTGGGCCTCGTACCAGTGCTCCGCCAGCAGGCGATACATCAGCTGGTGGAAGGTGCCGATCCAGGCGGAGTCAAGGTCCGGCGGCGAGGGGAAGCTGGCAACCGTCCTCGCGACTCGCTCCCGGAGCTCGGCTGCACCCTTTTTCGTGAAGGTCACTGCGATGATCTGCCCGGGCGTCATGCCGTCCAGCAGGGCGCTCGCGTACAAGGCTGCCATGGTCCTGGTCTTGCCGCTTCCGGCAGCAGCCACCACCTTCAGGGGGCCCTGGTGGAGCTGGGCCACCACTTCCCGCTGCGCCGGGCTCAGGTCCTGCAGAATCCGCTCCCGGATCTCGCGGCTCACGAAAGCGACCCGGGGCCCGGACCGACGCTCTCCTCCCCATCACAGCAGGTCGCGAAGGGGCAACCTCTCTCGCCGAGACAGGTCCCTTGGTCGTGGCGCGGAGCCGCGGGGTAGATTCCCCTCTGGATCGACCGAGCCTCGAGATCCAAGCGGTCGCCAAAGTGACGGCGAAGGTGAGGCGTGAGCAGGGCGTCGTGCCAGGCAGCGTGCTCCGACTCCTCCCCCACGGAAAAACCACGCAAAGCCAGACCGGTCTTGAACTTGGAGCTCGGCTCAACAGCCAGATACCAGTTGCGGACGAAGCGCGGACGGACGCCCTGGGTGGCCGAGTCCAGAGCTCCCGAGCTCGCCGCCAGCTCGTAGATGGGCAGCTGCCAGTCGACCGCCGGCTTCCCCTCAACACCGGACACGTAGCCGGCGAGACGCGTGCTGCCCGGTACCTCCCGCGTGGTCTTGAAGTCCACCAACTCGAGGTCACCAGAGGGATGCCGCCAGAGCGCATCCACCCGACCAGCCAGGAAGTATCCCTGCCGCTGGAGAGTGAAGGGGACCTCCAGAGCGACCGGGCTCCCCACCACCCCGGGTCCCTTCCCGACGATCCGGTCCGCCCAACGGTACAAAATAGAGTGCAGCGAGAGGCCCACGGAAGCGGCTGAGAGGGGGTCGCAGAGCCACTCCCTGACGTCCGGCATCAGCCGCTCCTGGATCAGCATCCGGCCGGTGCTGCGGAACTGGTCGGGATCTCCCGCCCACCCGGCCGGGTCTTCGTAAAGCAGCTGCAGCAGCCGGTGCGCCTGAGTCCCCAGGACCGAGGCGACGGTGGGCGCTTCGAATAGTCGAAGCCGGTGGTAGTGATACTGCCGGGGGCAGGCGAGCCAGCTCCTGACGCTGGTGGCGCTGAGATGGAGCTGGTCTAGGACGGGCTCGGCCGCCGTCGGATCCCACGGCCCCAGAAGACCAGCCAGATCAAGAGCCTGTCGGGGGACCGCGGGGTCCGCGCCGCCCTCAGCGCGCTCCGTGACAGCCGCCAGCTGAGCCACACAGTCGGCCCGGGTCACGCTCCTCTGTAAGGGTGCGGGGCCGGTCGCGACCCCCACCGACTCCAGGGCGGCAGCGAACCGCGAGCCCTCAACCTCGTCCTCGCCATACCGGGCAGCCCAGGTGACGGTCAGCTGGACATCGGCACGAGAGATCCCCATGAGGAACCGCCGTTGGACCTGGATGCTCCGGTCGCCGGGACCCAAGACCTCCTCCATCTCGGGCACGAGGTCGGCCAGCCTCTGCCGGTCGTCCCCGTTCAGCAATTCACGGGTGGCTCCCTGCCCGGGCAGGTAGCGGTCCGCAACCCCCACCAGGAACACTCGTTGCCATCGGCGCCCCTTGGCCTGCCCCAAAGTGACCACCGTCACCTCAGGTCGGTCCGGCCTCGGGACGCGATCCACCTCCCATCCCGACCGGCGGGCCGCCAGCTGCAGGACCTGGGCCCACTCCCGAAGTGGGGCCGGCCCGAGCGCCAGCAGCTCACGGGTGCCCCCGGCGTCCTGGATCGCCAGGTTGATGCGGGCCAACGCCGACGCCGAGGCAAACTCGTGCAGCGCGAGGTCCGAGAGGCCGAGCTCCACCTCGAGGGCACCAAGGACGCCGAGGAACTCCCGCAGCGTGAGCCGCTGGTCGGCCAGCCCAGGGTCGCCGCCTCCCAGCCGAACCCACAGCCTCCGCCGGAGCGCCAAGGCGCCCCCTGGAGTACCAACCTCGGAGCTCCTGAGCGCACTCGCCAGGCTGGTCCGCCTCCGCGCCGCCCACCGGCGCAGCCGGAGGCTGTCCGCCTCGCTCGCCCCGCCGTGCCCCCCCTGGACCGCCGCCAGCACCCGCTCGTCGTCCGCGGGATGGCAGAGAGCGTCGAGCCAGGCTGACAGCTGGCTGAATACGGGGCTGCCCGACCAGGGACTCATCTCCAGGCGCACCGGGACGCCTATGGAACGGAGCGCTTGCACCAGTGAGGGCAGTTGCACCGCCCCCCCCGCGGACACCACCGCCATCTGGTCATACGGCACCCCCTCCTCCAGCCGCAGCCTCAGTACCTCTCGCGCCACGGCGTAGGCCTCTTCCGTCTCGTCCGCGGCCCGCCAGATCCGGACCGACGGGGCTCGAGCAGCCGCCTCCGCCGGTGGGGGCCCCGCCTCTGCCGCGATGCCCCACCTCCTGGCCAGTTCCACCGCCGGGCCGCTTGCCGCCAGCGCGAACTCCCGAGGGTGCATCTCCCGGAGGAAGAATTCCTCGAAGCACCGGACCGAGGGCCCATGCCGCTCGGCCCCGGCCACGGTGGCGTCGCCCGCCACTACGAACCGCTTCGGAGCGGTCAGGAGGTCAGCGAGTTCACGAAGGAGGCGCCACTGCGCCGGGCTCAGCTCCTCCGCCTGGTCGACCACCAGCAGGTCGGCATACCCGGTCCACTCCGCTGAGTGAGCCGCAAGACAGTCGAGTGCCACCCCGGCCAGCTGCTTCGTGTCGATCGCCCCCATGCGGTTCAGGGCCAGCTGGTAGTTGGCCGCCAGCACCGTGACCTGGGCGAGGATGCCATTGCTGGCGCGGACCCTGGAGGCGAGGAGCGCGGGCGGCACCAGAGCCTGGCTGAAGCTCCCGCACAGGTCGAGGAGGCCATCGACGAATCCGGGCACATCCGCAAGGCGCGCCAGCTCCCCCAGAACAGGACGGGACCGTTCCACCGCCTCGCGCATGGCGATCCACTCCGCCACCGGTCCGAGGACCAGCTCAGGCTCGGCGAGCGAGCGCTCCAGGACCCAGCGTGCCAGCCGCTCATGGGTCATCACCAAGGGGGTCCGGGTCGCCCCCCGGCCCCCGCTGTCCAGCTGGCGGCTGAAGTCCCGGGCGGCGGCCCGGCTCGGGACAACCACGATCACCCGCGACGGGTCCGCCCCCAGCTCCAGCGCCCGCGCAACCAGCTGAACCAGTGCCGCGGTCTTGCCGGACCCCGGCCCTCCGGTGAGGCGCGTCGGCCCAACTGGCTCCAGGAGCCCCGGAAGGCTCTGAACCGCGCTCAAGCTCCGGGCGCGACGAGGGTGTCGGTTACCTCCGGGATCTTCTTGGGGGAGTCGGACATCGCCCCCAGTATCCAGGTGGGATCGAGAAGCTTGCGCAGAGCCAGCGCCCGGCCAGCGGCGTCGTCGCCATCGCGGAGCGAACCCCCAACCCCTTCCAGGATCGATAGCAGCAGGGTCCCCACTCCGGCGGCCCGAGCGGCCTCTCCGACATCGGGGCCGGCTCCGGCCTCGCGCAGCACCGCTCCCAGCACCGCGTCCTCCAGAAGGGACCTCAGGTCCCGAACCCGCCTTCGGGCCGCGCCCGGACTGCCGTTGACCACCTGGAAGAGGAAGCGAAAGCCCGCCGGGGAGGTCTCGGCATAACTGAGGTAGGCCTCGATCAGCCGGGCCAGACTGGGTTCCGAGTCCAGGGCCAGCGCCGCCAGCAAGCTGTCCGCCTGGTCGTCGACCACCGCCAACAGAGCCTCGAACCGGTTGGGGAAGTGGCGGTAGACCAGTGGCTTGCTCACCCCGGCCTGGGCCGCGATGGTGTCCATGGTGGTGAGGTCGAGACCGTGCGAGACGAAGGCAGCCAGACTGGCCTCCAGCAGCTGGCGCCTCCGACCCCCGAAGGTGAGACGCGGCCGCTTGCGCTGGTCCGGCGGCTTGCGCTCTGTGACCTGCCCCACGGCCTCAATTGCGGGGTTGCCCAGCCACGGTGCCAGCTGGCGCGGCGCCCTCATCTCGCCAGGGGGTCCGGAGCTTGGGCGCGACCTGAAGTTCGCGCCTCCGCAAGCTCGGCGCCGTCCGGGTCGGGTCCCAGGAGCATCGGCATCGCATTCTGCCTCCCCGCTTCCGGCCATTCTACGGTGGGCTGACGGCGAAGGGGGGACTGCTACACTGCCCGGCGGCTCGAACCGGCCCGGCGCGGCCATCTCCCGGGCCCCGGCGACTCAAGTTCGGGCCCCCGCCTGGGAGAGGAGGGATTCTGGTTATGCAGACAAGGGTAGAGGACCAGCACGCCCGTCGTGGCTACATCGGCGGCGAGTTCGTGGAGCTTGAGGGGCACGAGCGGATCCCGGTCTTCGAGGCCGCCACTGGCGAGGTCCTCGCCGAGGTGACGGAGGCCACCCCGAGCGATGTCGATCGAGCGGTCCGGGCCGCGCAAGTGGCGCTGCCAGCGTGGGCGGCCACCCCACCCGCAGAGAGGGCCGCTGCGCTCAGCCGCTGGCAGCAGGCGATTGAGGGGCGTGCAGAGGAGTTCGCCACCACGATCAGCCGGGAGGTGGGCACGCCGATCCGCCACTCGCGCTCCATCCAGGTGGGCAACCCGCTGGCGATTCTCACCCATACGGCGGTCGCGCTCACGGCCATGGATCTCACCGAACAGGTCGGCAACTGCCTTGTGGTCCTCGAGCCAGTGGGGGTCGTCGGGGCCATCACCCCCTGGAACTACCCGCTGCAGCAGATCGTGGCCAAGGTGGCACCCGCTCTGGCCGCGGGCTGCACCGTGGTTCTGAAGGCCAGCGAGGTGGCACCGCTCACGGCCTTCATCCTGGCGGAAACGGCCGGGGCGGCAGGCCTGCCCGCGGGCACCTTCAACGTCCTCGTGGGGCGAGGCGAGCTCACCGGGGAGGCCCTGGTGACCCACCCCCTGGTCGACAAGCTGTCCTTCACGGGATCGACCAGGGCGGGGCGCAGGATCGCCGAGCTGGCAGGTTCTCTGGTGCGCCCGGTGACCTTGGAGTTGGGAGGCAAGTCGGCCAGCGTGGTCCTGGACGATGCGGATCTGGCCACGGCCGCGAAGTTCGCGGTTTACAACGCGTTTCTGAACTCGGGACAGACGTGTACCGCCCTCACTCGGCTGGTGGTGCCCCGCTCCCGGATCCGGGAGGCGGAGGAGGTGGCCGCGGCGACCGCCGCCAAGCTGGTGCCAGGCGATCCCCTGGACGAGGCGACCCGCCTCGGGCCCCTGGCCTCCGAGAGCCAGCTCGAGCGGGTGCGCGGCTACATCCGCCTTGGCCTCGAGGAGGGGGCCCAGCTGGTCTGCGGTGGAGCAGCGCCCCCCGCGGGCTGGGAGCGCGGGTACTTCGTCCAGCCCACCATCTTCAGCGAGGTCGACCCGGGCATGACCATCGCCCAGGAGGAGATCTTCGGCCCCGTCCTGTGCATCATCGGTCACGACGGGGACGACCATGCGCTGGAGATCGCGAATGGAACACCCTACGGGCTGGTCGGCGCGGTCTGGTCGTCGGATCAGCAGCGGGCGCTGGCTGCGGCCAAGCGGCTGCGAGCAGGGACCGTGGAGGTCAACGGCGGGCCCTTCAGCACCGAGGCACCGTTCGGTGGGGTCAGGCAGTCCGGGTACGGCCGGGAGTTTGGCAGGTACGGGATCGAGGAGTTCCTGGCCCCGAAGTCGATGCAGCTCTGAGCGCGGCGCTGCCGGCCAGCGCCCCGCACAGAACCAGTGACGTGGGCTCTGCCAGGAGCCTTATCGGCCGCCAATGAGGTCGGTGCCGGAGCGGTCGTCCGGTGCATCTCCGAGGTCGAAGGGGGCATGCACAGAGGCTGCGCACGTCACTTCGCAGTTGCCCAGCGGGGATGAACCGCCCGGGCCGAGCGGAGCCTCTGTAGGCACCCGGGGCGCCCAAGGCGCTCGCCGTTCCAGTCGGCAATTACCGCAGCAATCTCCGCCGAGTCCCCTCAGCGCGCGGTGTTGAGATCGTCCCGATACTCCCCTTCTGGCAGGATCGGCCTGCCTTCCTCGAAGCGCTCCGGCCGGAAAACCCGCAGGTCAACGCTCGACGCCGCTCCGTCTGCGACCAACTCCGCCACCGCCACGCCGATGGCGGGAGAGATCTTGAAGCCCATCCCGGAGAAGCCGCCGACCAGCAGGCAACCAGGCAGTGACGGTACCTGCCCGATGAGGGGCCTGGTGTCGGGTGTCATGTCGTAAACCCCGGTGACGGCTCCGGCGATCCCGCCGTCGGCGAGACCGGGCACTCTTCGGCTCGCAGCTTGGACCAATCCAACGGCCTCCGACTCAGTGGGCTGCTGCGGGAAGTCGTCGGGGTCGATGCCGCGCGGGCCGTAGAAGCTCCCCACCAGGGTCGTCCCGGGCACGTCCGGTCGGAAGTACGTCCTACTCACCGAGTCGATGCAGGCCAACCCATCCCTCGGCTCCGCCTGGAGGCGACGGACCATGGCGACATGGTGGAACTCAGTATCGATCGGAGGGTCCCATCCCGCTGCCCGCAGCAGCGGTCTGGTCCAAACCCCGGCCGCGCAAATCACCAGTGAGGCTTCGATCGGGCCCCCTGTGGTATCCACCCCGGTGACCCGGTCGCCGCTGCGGCGGAGTCCCAGTACCCTGGTTCGGGCCAGGTAGGTGACCCCGAGCTCCTGTGCCCGGTTGAGGAGGTCAGCCGCGACTTGGCCGCCACTGCCGTACCCTGACTCGGGCTCATAGGCGGCGAACTCCACATCCTCCACGGCCCACGTCGGCGCTAGGGAGGCCAGGGTCGATCCGTCGATCAGCTCAACCCGCGCACCGCACTCACGCTGCATGGCGATGTTCCGGCGCAGTTTGTCGACCTCGTCGGCATGGACTATGCGCACGAACGGCGCGGGGTGAAACACCGGCTGGCCACCGATGACCTGGGTCCACTCCCGAAACATCCGGAGGCTGAGGACGGCCAGTTCCACCTCTTCGCGCAGGGTGTAGTGCATGCGGATCAGGGCGGATGATCGACCGCTCATTCCCTCTCCAACTGTGCCCTGGTCGCAGATCACGACTCGGCCCAGCCGGCGGGCGGCGAGCTGGTAGGCGATGGAAGTTCCCATCACCCCGGCGCCTACGATGCAAACGTCCGCCCCACCCGAGCGCTCACTTCCGTTCACCATTCCCCCTCCCGCCAATCAGCCAGTGGCCGCCCGGGCCGAGCTTCCTCCGCCATCAGAGCCGCGGTTCCACGGATATCGGTCGAGTCTAAGCTGGAGCCACCCCGGCACCGGCGGGACCGGGCCGAAGGAGAGCGCCGGCCGTACTCCGGACGACGCGGTGTTGCATGGAGCTCTTGGGCGTACCCCGGGAGAGCGCGGCGCCTCCCGGACAGTCCCTGACGCGCCGGGAAGGCAGCCAGCGGATGCCGTGCGTGGCCGCTGGGTGGCGCGATGAGGCGCTAGAGCTGCCCGGAAACACCCGGCCCGTGGGAGCGGTGGGGACGATGGCCGGGGCCCCAGCCTCGAAGTCGGGGCCCCTCGGGTGGAACCCGCCGGGGCGGTGGGCCCTCATGTGCTCTCCGATGGAGCGACGGCTCACACGGCGGCGGCCCAGGCCGAACCCGTCTTGGGCGGCGGGGCCCGTCCCCTCTCCCCCTGAGGTGGGCCCCTGCCGGGCCAGGGTCGGTGCCGCTGGCGAGCAGGATCCCGCCCGCGAACTCGACGTGGCGGACCACCCGTGGCACCGCACCTAAGCCCTCTGTGTCCAACTCCCGAGGAATCATGGCGGGGCCGCCTAGGTCGGTACGCACATCGTCGGGCTGACGCCCGGTCACGTCCGGAACCGGGCGGGCGAGAAGGCGGAGGTGAAGGTGGGCAGTGGGACACCCGCCAGAATATCCGCGACCAGCTCCCCGGTGGCGGGGGCCAGCGCCACGCCCAGCATCGCATGGCCGGTGGCTGCGATCACGTTGGGAGTCCTGGTGAGGGGCCCGATCACCGGCAAGCCATCTGGAACCATCGGTCGCAACCCTGCCCACGGTTGCGACGGCTCGCCCAGAGCCAGATGCGGGAGGTATCGCATGGGCGCGCGGAGCATGGCGGCGACCCGCCCCGGGTCGACCCGGGCTGTGCGAGTGCCCAGTTCCATTGTTCCAAGCACACGAACCCCATCCCGGAACGGAGAGATGGCGACCCTGGCCTCGCTCAGATAGGTGGCGTGGCGCAGCCGCGGACTGCTGCGCGAGAACGTCACGCTGTACCCCTTCCCACCCTGCAGAGGGATCCGGGCACCCAGGCTAGCGGCGAGGCGGGCGCTCTCCACGCCAGCCGCAAGCACGAACGCATCGGCCCGGAGCCGGCCGCCACCTGCCAGTACGGCCGCGACGGCCCGGCCTCTCCACGTCTCGAGGTCAACTACCGTGGTCTTGGGGACCATCCTGACCCCGGCCTGCTCCAGCCAGCGGCTGAGGCCGCCGGCGAAAGACTCCGGACGGACGTGAAAATCACCGGGCGCGAGGACGCCAGCGGCCGGCAGCCCACCGGTGGCGGGTTCCGCTCGACTCAACCCACTCCGCTCAATCAAGGATGCTGGAGGCAGCCCGGGAATCCGCCGCAGGAGGGTCAGCTCATTTTCGGCCGCCTGACGGCTCCGGAAGAGCAGGAGCAGGCCCTGGTGATGAGCCTCGAACGTGACTCCCGCCTCCTCGAGGTGGCGAAACTGGTCGGTGGCCGAACGAGCCAGAGCGGCGACCGCGTTCAGGCCCCGGTCGTGGTCACTTCGCTTGCATTTGCGGGCGAAGGCCACCATCCAAGCCCAGAACGACGGGTCCCAGCTGGGGCGCACCAGAAGCGGGCTATCCGGCTTGAGCATCCAACTGAGCGCCTGGGCCAGCACCCCAGGTCCTGGCACCGGCGCTGCCAGAGATGGGCAGACCCATCCGCCGTTCCCTGCTGAGGCGCCTCCACCGGGGCGCCGCGCCTCCACCAAGGTGACCTTGACACCCCGACGGTGCAGCGAATAGGCGCAGCAGAGGCCGATGACCCCCCCACCGATTACGACGACCGATCCGGCGGAGCCTCCTCCCGCTCTCCCCATCGCGGACATCCCCTTGGGGCCACGGCACCCCCAACTCCGCGGGCCGTGGGCTCGCCGCAGCCACGCCCCGCGGGTGTCGGCCACGACCGCCGCGCCGGCACACGGTTGACACGGGACGGACGGCGGTCCTATAGAAAGTATCACTCCCACCGCGGCGCCGTCAGGCGGGGAGCGACGAGGCGACCATCCGTGGATGGAGGTAGAGCATGGCCGGCAGCGGAATCGGCTCCGATCCAACCGCCATCGGCCTTCCTCGCTGGGACTGCCCGGGCCAGGGCTGCGGGTCCCACAGTTGACCTGCTCAAGTTCGTGATGGCCAGACCGCTGCCGGCCACGGCCGAGATCACGATTGTTGGCGGCGGCGCCATGGGCTGTAGTCTCGCCTACCACCTCGCGGCGCTGGGCCGGAAGCCCCTGGTTCTGGAACGGGGACGGCTCGGCGGTGGGTCCACCGGCCGATGTGCCGGCGGGGTTCGGCAGCAGTTCTCCACGGCCATCAACATCCGACTGGGTCAGCGTGCGATCGAACTCCTGGGGCAGTTTCAAGAGGTCACCGGGACGGACCCCCAATACCGGCCCATCGGCTACCTCCTGTTGGCCACCTCCGAGGCCTGGGCCGAAGCACTGGCCCGGGATGTCTCTCTGCAGCGACTTCTCAACGTGCCAGTGGAGGTCCTGGGGTCCGCCGAAGTCGGCCGGCTCGTCCCGGGCCTAAGGACTGATGACGTGAGCCGTGCGAGCCTCTGCTGGACTGATGGCCTGGCCGGCCCCAACGAGGTGACCACCGGGTATGCCGCGGCCGCACGCCGCCTGGGAGCGCGGGTTGAGGAGGGCGTGGAGGTGGTTGGGATCGACCTTAAGGGGGAGAGAGTGCACGGGGTGCGCACTGACCACGGGCTGGTATCCACTCCAGACGTCGTAATCTGTGCCGGCCCTCAGGCCCGCCAGCTCGGAGAGATGGCCGCGATCACGGTCCCCGTGGATCCCCTGAAGCGCCATGTGCTGCTCACTGAGCCGTTTCTCACACCACCACTCCGGAGTCCTATGACCATAGATCTGGCCACTGGTTTCTATTTTCACCCCGAGGGGGGTGGCCTGCTGATGGGGATGGGCGATCCTTCCCAACCCTTCGGAGACGATCTGAGCGTCGACTGGAACTTCCTGCCCAAAGTCGTTGAAGAGGGGAGCCGAAGGCTGCCTTCCCTCGAGAGCGCAGCACTTCGGACGGCGTGGGCAGGCCTATATGAGATGACCCCCGACCGCCAACCGCTGGTGGGCAGCGTAGCCGATCGCCCGGGGCTCTGGCTCGCCTGTGGTTTCTCCGGCCATGGCTTCATGATGGCGCCCCCGGTCGGGGAGAGCCTGGCAGCCGAGATGTGCGGCTCGGCCCCTCGCATAGACATGAGCCCTTTTGCCCCACTTCGCTTCTCGGGCGGCACCCTGGCGCCGGAGTCTGTCTTCGTGTGACGACCAGCGCCCCGTCGCTCGGCTCCCGCCCAGCTGCGCCTGCTACCAGGGGGACCGGATCGCCGGTCACTCCTCCCCGTCGAGGCCGGCCCACAGGCCCCGGGTATGGCGCAGATGGCGTCGCATCCGGGCCTCGACCAGGTCCCCGTCCCCGCTCTCCAGAGCGTCGAGCAGCTCGCGATGCTCGGCGGCCGTCCGGACCAGCTGCCCACTGCGCGCCAGGTCGGCGATCCCATGCAGGCGAGCTTCATCCCGCAACCTAGCCACTAGGGCCGTCAGCCGCCGGTTCCCGAGGCCGGCCAATACGCCCAGGTGGAAGGTGCGGTCGGTCCACAGAAACTCGATCAGCTGGCGGTGGTGCGCCTGGGTCTCCAACTCGCCGGCAAGGCGTCGGAGCAGCACGGTGTCCAGGGGAGCGTGCTCCCGGGCCACTCGGACAACGGCCGACAGTTCGACCAGGAGGCGGAGCTCGTAGAGCTCGTCCAGATCATGCTCGCTGAGGAGCGGCACCCGGAATCCGCGGTTCCGCACGACCTCGATCAGGCCCTCGCCGGCCAGGTCGAACAAAGCCTCCCGGATCGGGGTGGCTGAGACACCGAGCTGAGCGGCGAAATAGGAGACCGGGTGAAGCTCTCCAGCCTCGATCTGGCCCGCCACGATGCTGGCGCGGATGACGCTCCTCGCCTGGTCCCGGAGGCTGGCCCGGGCCAGCGCTGGAAGCCCAGGGCCGTCGGCAGCCGTGCGGACTGGGACCGAAGACAACCTCGACAGGAACTCCGGGGGCACATCAGCCCTGTGACTGCCTCTTGACTCCCGGCCCATTCCGGTTCTATATAACACAGAGTTGCGGTGGGGAACGTAGCCAACGGAGCTTCACCAACCAGAAGAGGACCAGGGGGGGGGCGAGATGACGACCCAGACCATGGGGAACGGACTGCGGTGGTTGGGGGTCTTGGGCGCCACGGCGGGCTTGGCCTTGCTGGTGGCGGCCTGTGGATCCCCCAGTACGACAACCGCTCCCAAGCCGCAACTGGTGATCGGCTTCGCCAACCCCATCACCGGGGCCGAAGCAACCTACGGAGTCAGTGACCTCAACGCCGTCAACATGGCCGCCGACCAGATCAATGCCCAGGGTGGCGTCGCCGGACATAAGATCAAGATCATCTCCTGCGACACCAAGGCCGATCCCGCCACCGGGATCGCCTGCGCACACCTGTTCGTTTCGGACAACGTAAACGCGGTCATCGGGTTCTTCAACTCGGACATCTCAATTCCCGCGTCCGGAATCCTGCATGCCGCGGGAATACCGATGGTATCGGGCGCCTCCACCAACCCGCAGCTCACACTTCAAGGCTTCAAGAACGTCTTCCGAATCTGTGGCACCGACAACTTCCAGGGTCAGGTTGAAGCCGACTTCGTCTACAACGTCCTCCACATCAAGACCGCGGTCGCCATCAACGACGAGGAGACCTACGGGCAGGGAGTATCCCAATACTTCGTCTCCAACTTTCAGAAGCTGGGCGGGCGGATCCTCTCCCAGCAGGGGGTGCAGGCCACCACCACCGACTTCACCTCGCTGCTGACCCAGATCAAGAGCCTTAACCCGGGCGCAATTCAGTTCGGAGGATTCAACCCCGCCGCTGGCCTGCTGGCTAAGCAAGCCAAGGAGTTGGGAATCAATGTTCCCTTCATCTCCGACGACGGGACCATCGGCCCTCTCTTCTACCAGACCGGCGGAACCGCCACCGTCGGCGCCTATCTGTCCAGTGAGCCGGCTCCCCAGGACCTGGCCACGGCCAAGGGGTTCGTCAGCGAATATGTGAGCAAGTTCGGCAACCAGCCCACTGAGTTCGCGGGCTACAACTTCGACTGCGTGCACGTCATCGCCCAAGCAGTCCTGGCCGCGAACTCCATCGCCCCCGCGTCAATCATCAAGGGACTGGCTGGGATACACGACTATCACGGCGTCACCGGAGTGGTCAACTTCGACAGCGTGGGCAACAACATCACCCCGCAATACCTCATCTACAGGGTCCAGCCCGGGGGTGGTAACGCCGTCGACTGGAACCCCAACACCAAGGGCGCATGACGACTCGCTACTGAGGGCGGGGTGGCGCCGGGGCGATGAGTCTGCAAGAGCTCCTCCAGCAGATCGTGAACGGCCTGGTGGTCGGCTCGGTCTACGGGCTCGTCGCCCTCGGCTACACCATGGTCTACGGGATCGTGCGCTTGATCAACTTCGCCCAGGGTGCGCTGTTCGAGGCGGGCGCCTATCTGGGAGTGGCGATCTTCGGCCTGCTTGGGGCCTTCGCCACCCACCAGCCACTGGTCGGGCTGCTGATCGCCTTGGTCCTCTCCGCACTGCTGACCGGGGGGCTGGCCTACGTGGTGGAGCGGGTCGCCTACCGACCGCTGCGGAACGCCCCGCCGCTGGCTCCCTTGGTCAGCTCCCTGGCCACCTTCTTCCTGATCATCAGCATCATCCAGGTGATCACGGGCGCGCAGCCCCTGAATTATCCCCAGGTGCTCTCCGTCACCCCCTGGACCATCGGGCCGGTCACGCTGGCGCCGACCTCGCTGCTCATCGCGGTGGTGGCCATCCTGCTGATGGGGGGGATCCACTTCTACGTCCAGCGCACCAAGATGGGAAAGGCCATGCGGGCGATCGCCGTCAACCGCAACGCCGCGGCGTTGATGGGGATCAACACCACCTGGGTAGTCACCTTCACTTTCATGCTCGGAGGCGCGATGGCGGCGGTGGCCGGAGTCCTCTTCGGGGTCGAATATGGCTCGGTCACGTACAACATGGGTGAGTTCTACGGACTCGTGGCATTCACCGCCGCAGTTCTGGGTGGAATCGGCAACGTCCCGGGAGCCTTGGTGGGCGGGCTCACCGTCGGCGTCCTCTCCAGCTTCGCGACGATCTTCTTGCCCAACCAATGGCAGGAGGCCATTGTCTTCGCCATCCTGATCCTGGTCTTGGCCCTGCGACCCCAGGGAATCCTCGGCGAGCGGGTCGCGGAGCGAGCGTGAGGGCGCTCACCCTCCTTCGAGCGACGCGGCGACCGGTGCCCTCCGCGAACACCAAACGCGCTCTACGGGTTGCACTGGTCTTGGGTACGTTGGGGTTTGCCAGCGCGCCCTACTGGCTGGGCGGAAGCTACTTCCCAGACATATGGATCGATATGGGGCTCTGGGCCGTCATCGGAGTTGGGCTCAACGTGGTGATCGGCTTCGCGGGGTTGCTCGATCTCGGCTACATGGCCTTCTACGCGATCGGTGGATACGTCTTCGCCAACGCCGCCCTCTACCACGGCTTTAATCTCTGGGAGACGCTGCCGGTTGGCGCGGTGATCGCCCTGGTCTCGAGCGCCATCATTGGCTTCCCGACACTGCGGGTCCGCGGCGACTACCTGGCCATCATGACCCTCGGCTTCGGGGGGATCGTCTACTTCGCGGCCCAGAACTTGACCGCCCTGACCGGGGGGGTCAACGGCCTTTATGGCTGGAAGACCCCGAGCCTCCTGGGGCATCCCTTCATCACCCCCTTGGACTTCTACCCGTTCGTTCTGGCGCTCCTGGTCCTGGCGGCACTGGTCACCATGCATCTGCGCACATCGCGAATTGGGCGAGCCTGGACCTGCATCAAGGACGACGAGATCGCCGCGGCCGCCTCCGGGATCGCGATCGTGCGTTACAAGCTCTACGCCTACATGCTGGGATCGGTCTGGGCGGGCTTGGCGGGAGCCCTCTTCGCGGCCAAGGAAGCCCTCATATCCCCCGAGAGCTTCACCTTCGACGCCTCCTTCTTCGCGGTGGCGATCGTGGTCCTGGGGGGCATGGGCTCTATCTCCGGAGTCATCGTGGGAGGCATCTTCTACGTGGTCATCGCGGAATGGCTTTCGGCCTACACCGGAACACTCAGCGGGGTCATCTTCGCCGCCCTGCTTCTTCTGGTGGTCCTGCTGCGACCTCAGGGGCTGATTCCCTACCGACCCACCTTCGACCGGCGTCGTCTGCGCCGGTACGGACTCCCCGAGCCACCGGTGGCGGCTGATGACTACCGCCTTGACCCCTGAGTCGCTGCTGGCCGTCAGCGATGTCGCGGTCACCTTTGGGGGGGTTCAGGCTCTGGCCGACGTGTCGTTCAACCTGGAGAGGGGCGAGATCCTGGGCATAATCGGACCGAACGGCGCCGGCAAGACGACTCTCTTCAACGTCGTATCGGGACTGGTCAAGGACTACCAGGGCAGCGTCGCCCTGGGAGGCATCGACCTACGGGGCAAGAGTCCCCAGCGGATCGTGGGCCTGGGGCTGCGCCGGACCTTTCAAAACGTGCGCCTCTTCAAGAGCCTCAGCGTCATGGACACCGTCCTTGCCGGCCAGCACCTGGCGATCCGGGAGTCGGTATTCGACTCCGCCTTCAGGACCCGACGGTACCATCGCCAGGAGGGCATAGCCGTCCAACGTGCCCAGCAGGCGCTGGCCTTCGTTGGCCTGGGACACGTGGCGCCCGGAGACATGGCCGCGTCGCTCCCGTACGGCGGCCAACGCCGCCTGGAAATTGCCCGGGCCCTGGTTGGGTACCCCAAGGTGTTGATGTTGGACGAGCCCGCAGCTGGCATGAATGCCACCGAGAGCCGGAGCCTGGGAACCATGATCAGGCGCATCGCGGCCACCGGAATCGGAGTTCTGCTGGTGGAGCACGACATGAGGGTGATCATGTCCGTCTGCGACCGGATCGTGGTCCTCAACTTCGGGCGCGTGATCGCCCAGGGGACCCCTGAGCAGATTCGCTCCGACCCGGCCGTGGTTCGGGCGTATCTGGGCGACGAGGTCGGCGCGTGAGTCTGCTCGAGGTGGGGGCCTTGGTGGTTCGCTACGGTGCCATCCAGGCCGTCCGGGGAGTTGACTTCGCGCTCGCCGACGGCGAGTGCGTGAGCCTCCTGGGGGCCAACGGTGCAGGTAAGAGCTCCACTTTGAAGGCGCTCTCAGGGCTGATGCGACCGGCCAGTGGAGTGGTGCACTTCGACGGCAAGCCGGTGACGGGGCTCCCGGCCCATGAGATGGCCCGATTGGGCGTGACGTTGGTGCCCGAGGGTCGCCAGGTCTTCGCCACGCTCACCGTCCGGGAGAATCTGGAGCTGGGTGGCTTCAACCAGCCCCATGAGCACAATCGGGAGGACCTGGCCCGGGTCCTGGAGACGTTCCCCCCGCTCGAGACTCGCCTCAGTGCCCTGGCCGGAAACCTCTCGGGAGGCGAGCAGCAGATGGTGGTGTTGGGGCGCGCGCTCATGAGCCGTCCCCGGCTGTTGATGCTCGACGAGCCTTCCCTGGGGCTGGCACCGCTGGTCGCCAGCCAAATCTTTGAGGTCATCCAGAGCATCGCCGCGTCCGGAATCGCAGTCCTGCTGGTCGAGCAGAACGTCCACCGGGCACTCGGCATCGCCAGCCGCGGCTACGTGCTGGAGCTGGGGGAGATAACCGCTCAGGGCAGCTCGGCCGACCTGTTGGCGAACGAGCACATTCGGCGGGCGTACCTGGGCCATGGCATGGGCGAGGGAGAGTAGCTTGCGCTGGATTGGCGCCGCCGAGGTGGGTCGGTGGCTGGGCCCGCAGGAGGCAATGGCAGCGATCGCATCGGCGCTCCTGGAACACGAGGCAGGGAGGGCAACCTCCGGCGAGCGCCTAATAGACCGATCCTCGGAAGTGGCGCTAGCCCTGATGCCAGGGCGCTACCTGGGCACAGTGGGCCTCAAGGCGATCACCCTGGTCGAAAGCAACCTCACGCGCGGCCTACCGACCCTGCAGGGGCTAGTGGTCGTGTTCGATAACGAAGATGGCCGGCTGCTGGCCGCGGTCGAGGCCGAGAGCTTGACCGCGATCCGGACCGCCGCCCTCGCGGGATTCGCCACCAACGTGCTGGCACCACCTGACGCCTCGAGCATGCTGCTGGTGGGGGCCGGGGCCCAAGGACTTGGCCAGGTGGAGGCAGTGGTCGCGGTACGCCCCATTCGTCGCCTCATGATCTGGAATCGCACCGTGAGCAAGGCGCACGCTCTCGCGGATCGGGTGCGGACCGCACACCCTGGACTCAGCGTGGAGGTGGCTGGGAAGCTGTCGGAGGCGGCCCGAGACGCGGATGTCATCACCCTGGCCACGGCGGCTGAGCTCCCCCTGCTCGACCGCGGGGACATCAAGGCTCAGTGCCACCTGAACGCCATGGGCTCCTATCGACCCGACCGGCGCGAGCTCGGGTCGGACCTGGTGGCGGCAGCACGCGTTTACGCGGACACGCTCGAAGGCTGCCTGGCTGAGGCCGGTGACATCTTGATTCCCATCGCGGAGGGCCGGCTGTCAGCAGACCAGGTGCGCCCGCTGGCGGCAGCGAAGGTCAGTGCGGACCATCCCCTGACCGTGATGAAGAGCGTTGGCTCGGCAATCTTCGATCTCGCCTGCGCCCGCCGCCTGATCTCAGTGATTGGGCTGGACAACAGCTGAGGGGAGGCGGACGCAGACGCCATCGGCTTCGGGCTCAGTTGGAAGCGCGGGACTGTGCCCGGCACCCCAGACCCGAGATCGTGCCCAGTCAATCCCAGATCCCGGCCACCAGCGCACAGCTTGGGCGACCTCTAAGCCGTTCTCGCGCACGACGAGCGCCCCCAGTTCAAGTGTCACTCGCGCCAGTTTCCGCCAGTCGGGCCCGGGCTGCAGCCAGCCGGGCACCGGGGACCCGGAACGGCGAGCTGGAGACATAGTCCAGGCCGAGCCGCTCGCAGATCGTGATCGACTGGGCGTCCCCACCATGCTCCCCGCAGATCCCCACCTCGAGGTCCGGCCTTGTCGCCCTCCCCTCCTGGACCGCCAGCTCCATCAGGCGCCCAACTCCATCCGGGTCGAGGTGTTCGAAGGGGTTGGAGGGGAGGATGCCGTCCTCGACGTAGCGGCGCAGGAACTTGCCCTCGGCGTCGTCCCGCGACACTCCGAAAGTCATCTGGGTCAGGTCGTTGGTGCCGAAGGAGAAGAACTGGGC
>JAJYET010000019.1 GCA_021785655.1 bacterium
CGCGGTGGCGCACAGCCATGATGAGGCCGTGGTCACTGGTCGCCGTCACCTCCAGCTCCTCCGGCAGGCCGTCGCCCTCCACCAGCAGAGAGTGGTAGCGGGCCGCGGCAAAGGGCACGGGCAGACCCGCCAGCACCCCTTCCCCGTGGTGGACGATCTGGCTGACCTGTCCGTGCACCGGGCGCGGGGCGTGGCCAACCCGGCCGCCCATGGCCACGGCCAGGGCCTGGTGGCCGAGGCACACTCCCAGGAGCGGCGTGGTGGGTGGCAGCGCCCGAATCAGGTCCACGAAGCAGCCGGCGGACTCCGGTCGGCCAGGACCGGGAGAGAGCAGGACCCCGGCCGGCGAGCTGCCGAGGACGTCATCGACTCCGGCCCGCGAGGAGACCACGCGGACCTCGTGGCCCAGCACCTGTACCTGCTGCACGAGGTTGTACACGAACGAGTCCTCGTGGTCGACCACGACGATCACGGGGCTCTCCGGTCAGGCTCGCCGACCGCCGCCAGGATGGCCGAAGCCTTGGCCTCGGTCTCCAGTAGCTCACGCGCCGGGTCGGAGTCCAGGACCACCCCGGCCCCAGACTGCACGTGGACCTGGCCACCGGCCACCACGGCCGTGCGAATGGTGATGCAGAAATCCAGCTCGCCAGCGAAGGAGCAATAGCCCACCGCCCCGGCGTACGGACCCCTTGGAGTGGGCTCCTCGGCAGCGATTATCTCCATCGCCCTCCGCTTGGGAGCCCCGCTCACGGTCCCCGCAGGGAAGGTCGCGAAGAGGGCGTCCATGGGGGTCGTCCCCACCTGGAGCTCACCCTCCACGGTGCTCACCAGATGCATCACCCGAGGGAAGTTCTGGACCGCCATGAACTCGGACACCAGGACTGAACCGGGGGCGCAGACCCGGCCCAGGTCGTTGCGCGCCAGATCGACAAGCATGGCGTGCTCGGCCCGCTCCTTGGGGTCCGCCAGAAGCTCCTCCGCCAGCTCCCGATCGTGCTCGAGGTCGCGTCCCCTCGGCCTGGTGCCGGCGATCGGGCGGCTGAGGGCTCGGCCATGGTGAACCTTCAGGAGGGGCTCCGGCGAGGAGCCGGCCAGCTCCACTCCCGGGAGCCGGACGAAGAACATGGCGGGAGAGGGATTGGTCTGGCGGAGCCGGCGGTACAGCGTGAACCCCGGCTCCCGGGCGGGAACCGTCAGGCGGCGGGAGAGCACCACCTGGTAGATGTCGCCCTCCACAATGCGCTCCTGCCCCCGACGGACGGCCGCCAGGAATTCTTTGGCGGGGATGTTGGGGGCCGCGGCCAGCGACACGGAGGGGGCGGGAGGCACGGCCTCGCCCTGCGGCTGTCGGGAGAGCCGTCCCACCATCTCCTGGAGGATGGGAAGGGCGTCCTCGTCAGGCTGCTCGGCGGCGAGATGGACCACGAGGCAGAGCCGCCCACCCAAATGGTCGTAGACGGCCACCCGATCCAGCACCAAAAGGCTGATCGGCGGGGCCGGGGCGCGTCCACGCCCACCCGGAGCCATCTGGCCGTGGAGAAGCTGGGCGGCCTCGTACGAGAGCATCCCGGCCAGACCACCGGAACAGGTAGGAAGACCGGGCACCTCTTCGGCGGAGAGCTGCGAGCTGAGCTGTCGCAGCGCCTCTCCGACTGAAACTCCCGCGTTGACGGCGAGTCCAGGCAGCTGGCGCCGGACGTCTGTGAGCCGCGCGCCGTTGGAGTCGGCCACCACCACCGCCGCCGGATCGCCCGCCACGATGGTGAAGGGCCCGGGCATCCCGGCAAGGTCGAGGCTCTCCAAGAGGACCCCGGGACCGTCCTGCGCCAGGGCCTGGAAGGCGGCCTCGAAGGCACAGCTGCCGATCGGAAGCTCAGCCCAAACCGGGCGCAGGGCGTAGCCCTCCCGGGCGGGCAGCGAGTGGACCCCCTCCAGGGTCCCGGCGGTAGTTGCCATCACTGAAGCTCCCTCGCGCAATAAAAGAAAGAGCCCCGGGCTCACCCGGGGCTCGATGTTCGCGGCCAGAGGTCGGCTACCGGCTCGCTCTCATCGGGCCCCAGGGGGCCAGCTCCAGCGCCAAACGTAGCCGCGAATCGAAATCACCCAGGCAGTTTGCCGTCTGAGGCCGGACGCCGTCAAGGCCCAGGCGCTGACCGCTCCCGGCGCGGCGACGGGCCCCACCGATTCCCGTTCTCTGCGCTACGATGCGCCCGCATGGAGAGTCCGGCCCCTGTCGATCCGGCCGACCGTTGGAGCCGCCCGAACCCGAGGTTGCTCACACTGCGACGGGGACAGATCGGAGCGGGGGCAATCGCGCTGTTGCTGGTTGGTGGTGCACTCAGCTTCACCAACCTGGCCCTCGGAGCAGTCCTGGTGGTGGCGGCGCTGATGGTTGCCGGCCTCGGCCTGGTCTATGTCGGCCGCCGCTTCCGCTCCTGGGGCTATCTCGAACGGGTTGAGGACCTCCTGGTGCGCCGAGGGGTGATGTTCGAACGGCTTTCGGTGGTCCCATACGGCAGGATGCAGACCGTGGAGGTCACCGCCGGCCCCCTGGAGCGGTCGCTGGGCCTGGCCACAGTGCAGTTGCACACCGCCTCCGCCGCCACTGACGCCCGGATCCCGGGGCTGGACCGGTCCGCGGCCGCCGATCTCCGCGACCGGCTGGTGCGCCGAGGCGAGGCCAACGCCGAGGGGCTTTGAGCATCGGACCGACAGGGGGAAGCCCCAACGCCTCCGGGATGGCCCCATCGTCGACCGAGGACTCAACTGCGGGGTGGGAGTCGTGGCACCGGCTCCACCCCCTCTCCCCAGTGGTCCAAGCCGGGCGGCGGCTAGTGCCCCTGGCAGTCGTCCTGGCGGTGCCCTTTCTGTCCCGGGGATCGTCCGGCAAGTATCAGAGCCTGGTCGACTCGGCCCTGGTCGGGCTGGCGGTGGTGATCGGGGCCGCAGAGTGGCTGGTCACCCGCTGGCGCGTCCAGGCGGGGGTCCTACGGCTTGAGACGGGACTGCTGCGCCGACGGACGACCCAACTTCCGCTGAGCCGCGTCCAGTCGATTGACCTGGTGCGGCCGGGCACCGCCCGGGTGCTGGGGCTCGCCGAGGTCAGAGTCCGGAGCGGCGGCTCCCGGGAGGGCGACGTGCGTCTGGCCTACCTGGCCGCCGAGCGAGCTGAGCACCTTCGAGACGGGCTGCTGGCCCTGGTACGGGGGCACCGGCCAACCCTCGCAGGGGCCGAGAACCAGCTCGCTCGGGTATCGACCGGCCGCCTCCTCGCCTCCACCCCGCTGCGAGGAGTGATCCTCTGGCCGACTCTGGCCGCGGTGGCGTTTTTTGTCTGGGGACGCCATCTGTCCCTTGGCGCCGGCAGCGTGGCGGTGGCCACGACCATGGTGCTCGCCGTCGGCACCGGCGTAGCCCGGATCCTCTCCTCGCAGTACGGATTCGAAGTCGCCCACACCCGGGATGGGCTGCTCATCCGGGGCGGAGCCGTGGGGACCTTCACCGAGACCTTGGCCCTGCACCGGGTCCAGGCGCTGCGGGTGGTCGAACCACTGCTTTGGCGGCCGTTCGGCTGGGCCAAGCTGGTGGCCGACGTGGCTGGAGGGCAGCGCCGCGGCGACGAGGACCGGGCCGCATCGGGTCGGATCCGCACCCTGGTGCCCGTTGCCCCCCGGGCTGACGTCCTTCGGGTGGCGGAGTCCATCGTTGGGCCCGCGGCGAGGGCGGTAGGCACCTCCCCACCCTCCCGGGCGAGGCTTAAGGCCCCCATCAGCTACCCCCTGCTTCGGGCCGAACTGTTGGACGACTACGCCGTGTCGGCGGTGGGCCGGTTCCGGCGCCTCACCACCATCGTTCCGCTGTCCAAGGTCCAGAGCGTGCGCTGGGTCCAGGGCCCCGTTCAGAGACGGCTTGACGTGGCGACCGTACACCTCGATGCGGCCGGAGGTCGCGGGACCGGGGCGGCGCTCCGGGACCGATCGACAGATGAAGCCCAGGAGCTCCTCCGACGCCTCCCCGGGCTGTGTGCCGCGGCCCGACGCTCCGTACCAGTTGGCCCCGCTCCCGTACCCTGAGCCGATGCACGCCCTGACCATCGCCTCGGGCCGGCTGGACTGGTCACCACGCCCCGATCCCGTGCCCGAGGGATCCCAACTCCTGCTGGGGGTGAGGGCGGCCGGGGTGAACCCGGCTGATCTGCTCCAAGTCCAGGGCCACTATCCCCCTCCCTCCGACGTGCCTCAGGACATTCCCGGCCTGGAGCTGGCCGGCACGGTGGTGGAAGTTGGCCCCCTGGCCCGTCAATTCAAGGTCGGCGATCGGGTCATGGGCCTCGTCGGCGGAGGCGCCCAGGCAGAGCTGGCACTGGTCGACGAATCCGTGGCCTTGCCGGTTCCGAGCGAAATCGACTGGGCAAGCGCGGGGGGGTTCATGGAGGCGTTCGCCACCGCCTACGACGCGCTGATCGGTCACGGTGGGCTCACCTTGGGGGCCAGGGTTTTGGTGACCGGGGCCGCGGGGGGCGTCGGCACGGCGGCGATTCAGGTGGCGGCAGGGGTGGGCGCCGAAGTCACAGCATCGGCGCGGAGGACGGAGTTCCACGCTGAACTCTTGGAGCTGGGCGCGCACCGGGTGATGGTGCCCTCGGAGGCTTCTGGGGCCGGGCCCTACGACCTGGTGCTGGAGCTGGTGGGAGGGCCGATGCTCTCCTCGCACCTGGGGCAGCTGGGGACTCGGGGACGCATGGTGGTCATCGGCGTCGGTGCCGGCCGGCGGATCGAACTCGACCTCTCCCTGCTGATGGCGCGGAGGGCCGCGATCGTGGCGTCCACTCTGCGCGCCCGCCCCCTCCACGAGAAGGCGGCGCTCGTCCGCACCCTGGGAGAGAGACTCCTCCCCCGGCTGGCCTCGGGCCGCCTGCGCGTCCCGCTGGCCGTGACCTTTCCCGTTGCCGAGGCGCCCGCCGCCTATCGGAGGGTCGGTGAGGGCGGGAACCTCGGCAAGGTGGTGCTGCTCCAAGGCAGCTGACCGGCCCGGGGGCAATCGCCCGCCCGCCGTCGGTTGCTAGAGTTAGTTCATGGAGGCCCCACCGCCGACCCGGCAGCTCGAGGTGCCGGAGTTGACGGTTCCGGCACCCGAAGCGGTGGGCCAGCTGGCCTTCTGGAACGATGTCGGAGTAGAGCCGGTCCCGGTGCGAGAGATCGCCAGCGCCGAGATGGTGCGCGAGCGAGTGGCGGCCCTGGCGCGGGAGATCGCCCACGACATGGGGGCGGAGCCGCTGACCCTGGCAGTGGTCCTGCGGGGGGCCTTCGTGTTCGCCGCTGACCTGGCCCGGGAGCTGATCGTGAACAAGATGGAGAACCTGCTGGTCACCTTCTTCCATGCCAGCAGCTACCGGGGCACCAAGGCCTGGCGGGCCCCGGTGATCGAGGAACTGGGCGACCCCAGCACCGATGGCCGGCAGACCATCCTCATCATCGACGACATCGTCGACGCCGGCCACACCGCCCAGGCCATGATCAACCGACTCGCGTCCCCCACCCGACGGATCGAGTACTGCTCGCTGCTGGACCGGCCCGAGGCCAGAGAGGTCCCGGTCCATCCGCGCTACGTGGGGTTCCACCTGCGGGGACCGGGCTTCGTGGTGGGCTACGGCCTCGACTACGACGGCAAATACCGGGAGCTTCCCTATCTAGCTCAGTGGATCCCACCCCCGCCCACCGCCGGCTGAGCGGGGTGGGGCCGGGCCCCACCCCGCCGCGGAGCGTCAGACGGGGCTGGTGACCCCGGCGGTGGGGGCTTCCATCTCGCGCTGTACGGAGAGGCGGGCGAGGACGAAGTAGACCAACCCACCCACTATGATGCCCAGCGCCCAGCTGAAGTCGGCTCCCCCCGTGGCCTTGGAAAGCGGCCCCACGAAGGGCGGGAAGGAGAAGGCGGCGTCTATCCAGATCATCGCCGCGGCCATCCCCAGCCCCTGGGCCACCAGCGCCCGCCAGTTGAACCCACCGGCACGCCAGTAGATGCCCCCTTGCCGGCTGCCGAGGTCCGTCGGCCGGTAGCGACCCCGTCGCAGCAGGTAGTCGACCATGACGATGCCAAACCAGGGCCCGAGCCAGACCACGATGTAGTTGAGGAATCCGGCCAGGTCGGTGTAGAAGTTGCCCTTGAAGATCACCAGGGCGGTCACTCCCCCCGCCACCAGGGTGTCGATGACCACGGCGCCCCAGCGCCGCACCGGAACGCCCAGGGCCTGGAGGGTGACTCCCGAAGAGTAGAGGTCAAGGGAGTTGATGGCGAACAGCTGAGGCAGCGCCAGGATCAGGAAGGGCCAGAAGAACCAGCTGGCAAACGACGCCGGAACGCCGGTCACCGCCGTGACCTTGGGGCTGATGGTGAACGCTGCGGCCCCCAGGAGCTCCAGCAGGATCGAGGGGATTGCCCCGCCCAGGGTCGCCGCCCAGAAGGTCTTCGCCCGACGGGTGGCGCGGGGGAGGTAGCGCGAGTAGTCGGCAGCGTTCTCAGTCCATCCCAGCCCCCCCGCAGAGACGATCAGCACCACCGCCGTGGTCCACACCGCCCAGGACGCCTGCTGGTGGAAGTGACCAAGATTCACGTGGGGGATGACCAGCACCGCCATCACCGCGAACACGACGATGAAGACGAAGGAGAGGTAGCGCAGGGTCTTGGTGATCATGGCGTGGCCCAGGAACGGCACCACGAACTGGATGGCCACCGCCGCCAACACCAGGGCGATCTTCAGCCCTGTGCTTCCGGCGACCCCTCCCCGGGCGAACATGGCGAGGGCCACCAAGACGACCAGCACGATCCCCTCGATCTCAAAGCCGACCTGGGTGATCCAGTTGAAGAGGGCCACCACCCGATTGCCGTTGAGCCCGAACGGGGCGCGGGAGACCATGAAAGCAGTGGTCCCGGTCTCAGGACCCAGCAGGCTGGCGAGGCCGAGGAAGGCATAGAAGACGTTGCCTATCAGGATGGCCAGCACGGCCTGGCCGAATGACAGCCCGAAGGAGATGATGAGGGCACCGTAAACCAGGAACTCCACGTTCCAGATCCCGCCAGCCCAGAGCCAGAAGAGCGCCCTTGGCGTCATCTTCCGCTCCCCGTCGGGGATCAGCTCGATCCCCCGCCTCTCCACCTTGAAGGCGGAGTAGTCCTCGCCGGCGCCCGTGAACGCGCTCGGGTCCAGGTCCATCGGTTGACTGGTGGCCAATCCTCTCCCCTCCTGATGGGCTCTACCGCACCGCCGTCTCCACTCCTGCAGGCCTTCGCCCGCTCCGCACATTGTCGGCCATATCTAGTGGCGTGTCAACGCCCCGGCCACAAGATGCTGCGTCGGCAAGGCCGGCGGCGGTGGGGTCAGCTCCAGGCACCCGCCCCCGCCGCAGCCCTCACTCTTGGCCCGCCGCCTGGGCGGCCCCCATCAGGTCGGCGACCCAGGATCGCCAGCCCTCCGCCACCTCATAGGTCTCAGGGGACGCCGTGACCGGCTGCACCAGGCCGGCGTGGCTCAGGGCCTGGAGGTGGTAGGTCGCCTCCTCCGCGGGAAGCTTCACCACCGAGGCCAGGTCGGAAGCGCTCCTCGGCCGCTCCAAGAGGGCCCGAAGCAGGCCCAGCCGCGCTGCCCCGCCCACCACATGGAGCAGGTCCCCGGCCGCACGCAGTTGGGGGTCGAGTTGGTCCGCTCCCACCGCCGCCCGCAGGGACTCCCGTACCGAGCGCTCCCCCCGGTGGGGCAGGTATTGGGTCCGCAGCAGGGCCTCGCCCGCTGTGGCCCCCGCGCCCTGCCGGGTAACGAAGAGATAGAGGGCGGCGATGGCGGCGACCACCACCGCCACGTCCGCCCAGCTGGCCGATGGGCCCACACCGCTCACCCGCCTCGCGAGGGCCGCCAGCCCGGTCAAGATGCTGGCGACGACCGTGACGTCCACGGCCACAGCGAGTCCGGTCCTCAGCCCCACCGGCAGGCGGACCAGTGACTCTCGTTGCCCGGTGGGCGCCCGCCGAATGGCGAGGTAGCCCCCCACTCCGATCACCACCAGGATGACCCCCTGCACCGCCAGGCTCGACACCTTGGTGAAGAGGTGCTCGAGGGGGATCCCGACCAGGGTGCCGAGGGCCACCCAAACCACCACCCAGAGGGCCGTGCTGGGCAGCATCCCGAAGAGGAAATCGCGGCGCCGCACCCCTAGCGCTCCGGCGACCAGGGTGGTGTAGATGCGCAGGCCGGGGATCAGCCGCGAAACGGCGACGTCCAGTGGGCTGGCGGCCCGGATCCGCTTTTCCACCTTCCCAAGGGTCTTCTGCTGGTGAATCCGGGCGGCCAGCGCCGTGAGCCCTCGCTCTCCCACCACCTGGGCCCAGCTGAACCCCACCAACGCCCCGGCCGAGCAGGCCACAAACGCCAGGGGGACGAAGAGGTATGGCTGGAGCCCTCCGGTGGCGATGAGCAGTCCCGCCGCCAGGAGGGTCAGCTCTCCCGGGGCGAACGGCAGCGGCACCCCCGCCTCCTCCACCAAGAGGAGGCTGCAGAGCAGGATGATCGCGACCGCCCCATGCAGGCCGGTGATCAGGCCCATGACCGACCCATCATCCAGGCGGACCGGCGATCTCGCTCCCCGGTGCGCACTTGGGCGTGGTAACCCCCTTGCCCGGGGACGCAAGCCCCCTCGTCAATTCGACTTGGCGGCAGTGCTTGGCGCAAGATGGATGGATCGTGGTTCATCGATGGAGGTGAGGCATGGCTGAGGAGGCAGCGGCCGAGGGCACACTCACTGTGACCGACAGCCGCACGGGGAAGAGATATGAGCTCCCGATCGTGGAGGGGGCGATCCGCACTCTGGACCTGCGGCAGATCAAGACGGGGCCCGACGACTTCGGCTTGATGGGTTACGACCCGGCATTTCAGAACACTGCCAGCTGCCGAAGCAGCATAACCTTCATCGATGGCGACAAGGGGATCCTGCGCTATCGGGGTTACCCGATCGAGGAGCTGGCGGCCCGGCACAGCTTCCTGGAGGTCGCGCAGCTGCTCCTCACCGGAGAACTGCCCACCACCGACCAGCACCTGGACTGGGTGGCCGAGATCACCAACCACACCTTCATCCACGAGAGCATCAAGAAGTTCATCGACGGCTTCCACCACGATGCCCACCCGATGGGAATGCTGGTGTCGGCGGTGGGCGCCCTCTCGACCTTCTACCCGGAGGCCAAGCAGATCCACGACCCGGAGGTCCGGCACCGCCAGATCGTCCGCCTGATCGCCAAGATGCCAACGCTGGCCGCGTTCGCCTACCGGCACGCCATGGGTCTGTACTACGCCTATCCGGACGACGAGCTCTCCTACGCCGCCAACTTCCTCAACATGATGTGGCGCGCCACCGAGCTCAAGTACCACCCCGACCCGGTCTTGGAGCACGCCCTGGACGTGCTCCTCATCCTCCATGCCGACCACGAACAGAACTGCTCCACCAGCACCATGCGGCTGGTGGGGAGCTCCCAGGCCGATCCCTACTCGGCGATGTCGGCTGCCTGCTCCGCGCTGTACGGACCGCTGCACGGCGGCGCCAACGAGCAGGTGTTGCGGATGCTCCGGAGCATCGGTTCCGTGGCCAACATCCCCGACTACATGCGCCGGGTGAAGGAGGGCGAGTTCCGCCTCATGGGCTTCGGCCACCGGGTGTATAAGAACTTCGACCCCCGGGCCCAGCTGATCAAGCGGGTGGCGGACGAGGTGTTCGAGGTAACCGGACGGAGCCCGCTTCTGGACATCGCCCTGGAGATCGAGAAGATCGCCCTCGAGGACGACTACTTCATCAACCACAAGCTCTACCCCAACGTCGACTTCTACTCGGGCATCATCTACCTTGCCATGGGCATCCCGGTGGAGATGTTCCCGGTGCTTTTCGCCATCGGGCGCACCCCCGGATGGCTGGCCCACTGGCAGGAGGGGCTCCTCGACCCCGAGCAGAAGATCGGACGCCCGCGCCAGCTCTACATCGGCCCGGGCCTCCGCCACCTGGGCAGCTGAGGGCGTACCGGGCCCCGGAGCGGGTGTGCCCCGGGGCCCGGTACGCCCTCAGGCCAGCGCGGCCTCGAGATTCGCGGCCAGGGCGGCCATGAACCCCTCAGTGCTGAGATAGCTCTGGCCCGGACCGACGAGGAGCGCAAGGTCCTTGGTCATCTGGCCGCTCTCTACGGTCCGCACACATACCGACTCCAGGATCTCGCCGAACGCCACCAGTTCCTGGTTGCCATCCAGCCGGCCCCGATGGGCCAGCCCCCTGGTCCAGGCGAAGATCGAGGCGATGGGGTTGGTGGAGGTGGGTTCGCCCTTCTGGTGCATCCGGTAGTGCCTGGTGACGGTGCCGTGGGCCGCCTCCGCCTCCATGGTCCTCCCGTCCGGGGTCAGCAGGACACTGGTCATGAGCCCCAGGGAGCCGAAGCCCTGGGCCACCGCGTCCGACTGGACGTCGCCGTCGTAGTTCTTGCAGGCCCAGAGGTACCCCCCACCCCACTTCAGGGCAGCGGCCACCATGTCGTCTATCAGCCGGTGCTCGTAGGTGATCCCGGCTTCGGCAAACTGGGACGCGAACTCGGCGGCGAAGACTTCGGCGAAGAGGTCCTTGAAGCGGCCGTCATAGGCCTTCAGGATGGTGTTCTTGGTGGAGAGGTAGACCGGGTAGCGGCGGGTGAGTCCGTATCGGAAGCACGCCCTGGCGAAGTCCCGGATGGAGTCGTCGAAGTTGTACATCGCCATGGCGACCCCTCCCTCTTCGTACTCGGCGACCTCGAAGGTCCGTGCCGGTGCCCCGTCCCTCGGTGTGTAGGTGATGGAGACCTTGCCCGGGCCCGGTACGACGAAGTCGGTGGCCCGGTACTGGTCTCCATGCGCATGACGGCCGATCACGATCGGCTTGGTCCAGCTCGGCACCAGCCGGGGCACGTTCTGGATCACGATCGGCTCGCGGAAGATCACCCCGCCCAGGATGTTGCGGATGGTGCCGTTGGGCGACTTCCACATGCGCTTCAGCCCGAACTCCGCCACCCGCGCCTCATCCGGGGTGATGGTGGCGCACTTGATCCCGACTCCGTACTCCCGGATGGCCTCGGCCGCCTCCACGGTGACCCGGTCCTCGGTGGCGTCTCGGTTCTCGATTCCCAGATCGAAGTAGCGGAGGTCCAGCTCCAGGTGGGGCAGGATGAGCTGGTCTTTGATCAGCCGCCAGATGACCCTGGTCATCTCGTCCCCGTCCAGCTCCACCACCGGGCCCGCGACCTTGATCTTGGCCATTTCCATCCCTCTTACCCGTTGAAGCAGCAGACCGCTGGCGGTCCGCCATGCCGGAGACGCCCCACTCCCCTCACCCGGAGCTCCCGACCCCGACTTTACCGGGGCGGACCGGGAGACGCGGCGGCGCACCTCCCAGGCCGACTGCCGGCCCCTAAGATGCGCTGGTGACCCAGGATCGTGCGGCGATCGATTGGAGTGCCCTGAGGCGCCACGCGCTGAAGGCGGCGGCGGGCGCCTACGCCCCCTATTCCGGGCTGCGGGTGGGGGCCGCCGGCATCGACGACCAAGGCCGGTTAGTGACCGGCTGCAATGTCGAGAACGCCTCCTACGGCCTCACGCTGTGTGCCGAGTGCGGGCTGGTTTCTGCCCTTTGCGCCGGTGGCGGCACGCGCCTCCTGGCAGTGGCCGTGTGCGCCGGGGACGGGGCTCCGCTCACCCCCTGTGGACGCTGCCGCCAGCTGCTGTATGAGCTGGGTGGGCCGGGGCTGATGATCGATGATGGACCCGGCCGCCCGCCGCTGACCGCGGCAGAGCTCCTTCCCGGGGCCTTTGGACCGGGGGATCTCACCCGCAGCGAACGCTGATGGCGGCGGCGCGGGCGGCCGTGGAGCTGATCGCCGACAAGCGCCAGGGGCGGTCCCTGCCCCCCGAGGAGATCCACCAGCTGGTGGACGGCTACCTCCACGACCAGATCTCCGAAGCTCAGATGGCCTCCTGGCTGATGGCGGTCTGCTGGCGGGGGCTCTCACAGCCAGAGCTCCAAGCGCTGACCGTGTCCATGGCGACGAGCGGCAGCCGGCTGCGGCTGGGCCGCCTGCCCGGCCCCACCGTGGACAAGCACTCGACCGGCGGGGTTGGCGACAAGGTTTCCCTGGTCTTGGTCCCGCTCATGGCCGCGCTCGGCTGCTATGTTCCTCAGCTCTCGGGGCGGGCACTGGGCGCGACCGGAGGGACGCTGGACAAGTTGGAGTCGATCCCCGGCGTCTGCTGCGACCTCTCTTCGAGCGAGATTGTGAGGGTGGTGCGGGAGGTGGGTTGCGTTATCGCCGCCGCCTCTCCGGACCTGGCGCCCGCGGACCGCCGCCTGTACGCCCTGCGGGACTCGACGGCGACCGTTAGCTCCCTCCCGCTCATCGCCAGCTCGATCGTCTCCAAGAAGGTGGCCGAAGGGGTCCAATGCCTCCTCTTCGACGTCAAGGTGGGTAGCGGGGCGCTGATGCCGGATCCCGACGAGGCCCGCCGGCTCGCGGCTACCCTGACCCAACTGGCATCGGGATTCCAAATCCGGTCCTCCGCCATGGTCACGGCGATGAACCAACCATTGGGACGGGCCGTGGGCAACTCGCTCGAGGTGAAGGAGGCGCTGGATACCCTGTCCGGGAGCGGCCCCCACGATCTGCGGGAGCTGGTGCTGGCGGAGGCGAACGAGCTGCTGCGTCTCAGCGGCCAGAAGGCCGACCCATCCGCGGCACTGGAAGGCGGCGCCGCCAGGGAGCGGTTCACAGCCATGGTGAGAGCACAGGGCGGGGACCCTAGCCTGCCACTTCCCCTGGGGGTGCGGCTGGCCACCCTGGACGCGCCGAGGATGGGATTCCTCTCCCGCCTCGACGCCGGTGCGATCGGGCTGGCGGCCTGGCGGCTCGGAAGTGGCCACCGGGCCCCCTCCGAGCGCGTAGACCCGGCGGCCGGGATCATCTGCCTCAGCAAGGAGGGCGAGGCGGTCGAACGTGGGCAGCCGCTGCTCGAGGTCTGGGGGCGGCCCGGCCAGGACCCTCAGCCAGCTCTCCTCGCCCTCCAGCATGCAGTTCGTGTTGGCAACTCGCCGCCCCAACCCCGGCCCCTGGTGTTGGAGCAGGTGGCCAGCGCCTAGGTCAGCTGGTCACGGCCTCTGGCTCGGCGGCAAGCAGCGCGAGGATGGCCTCGGCCAGTTGGCGCGCCGACCGCGGCTCCAGCTCCATGGCCACCCGCGCCGCGGGACCGAGGTCCGGGTTGAGCAGGTCGACGTTGAGGGTGTGGTCATCCGGCGCATGCGCCGGATGGTCGAGGTAGACGGTGGCGGTGGTCACCCTCATCCACCCCGCCGCACCCTTGCCACTGCCCGCCACCTCCAGGCACTTGGTGAGATAGGTGCACACCGTCAGCCCTCCAGGGTCCTGCCCAGGAAGGCGAAGATCCGCCCCCAGCCGTCCACCGCCGCCTCTGGACGGTAGCTGGGCCGGTCGGGGGCGAAGAAGGCGTGACCGGCTCCGGGGTAGGTCTTGAACTCGTGTTCCTTGCCGTGGGAGGCGAGCAGGGAGTCCAGCTCCGCGGTCTCGGCCGGCGAAGGGTGCTGGTCCTCCGCTCCGAACAGCCCCAGCAGGGGGCAGCTCAGGCTCGGTAGCTGGTCGATCAGGTTATGGATGGCAATGGGGAAGCCCTCGGGCGGCTGCCCCACCACGAAGGCGCCGTAGCAGTCCACCGCGGCCTGCAGAGGCAGGTGGCAGGCCGCCAGCACCGCCTGCCGCCCTCCCGAGCAGTAGCCGATCACACCCACCTTCCCCGTGGCCAAGGGCTGGGACCTGAGGAAGTCCGCCGCTCCCGCCACGTCTCCCACCAGCCGCTCGTCCGGCACCCCGCCGCTCGCCCGCGCGGCCGCCGCAGCGTCATCGGGGTCGGCCCCCGGGGCCTCGCGCCAATACAGATTCGGGCTCACGGCGAAATAGCCCTGCGCGGCGAAGCGCCGAACGGTCTCCTTGGTCTGCCGGTCCAGTCCCGGCATGTGGTGGATCACGACCATGCCCGGACGGCTCGTCGAATCCAGCGGCTGGGCGAAGTAGGCCTGGATCCGGTCCCCGCCGTGTCCCGCGACGTCTACCGCCTCAGCCCGAATGGCCTCATCCAATCCCGTACCTCCCAACAGGACCCACTGTCACGCTGCCGATCAACCTCCCCCGGATCACCGTCACCTGCGGAGCTGGGCCAGCAGCCCGCGTATCGCCAGCTCGTAGCCAACCGGCCCCGCTCCCACGATGACCCCGGCGGCCACCGGGGCTACCACCAGCCGCCGCCGGAAGGGCTCCCGTGCGAAGACATTGCTCAGGTGGACCTCGAAGACCGGAACCCCAATCGCGCTCACCACGTCCCTCAGGGCGTAGCTGTAGTGGCCCAGGGCCCCGGGGTTGAGCACCACGCCGTCGGCCGTACCCTGCGCACGCTGGAGTGCGTCGATGAGCTGGCCCTCTCCGTTGGCCTGGAAGAACGCCACCTCAAACCCGAGCTCCGGACCGATCGCCCTCAGCCGACTAGCGATCGTCTCCAGGGTCTCCTGACCGTACACCGCAGGTTCCCTGCTTCCCAAGAGATTGAGGTTGGGGCCGTTCACGACCAGAATCCGAACGCCCGCC
Source organism: bacterium (assembly GCA_021785655.1). Lineage (GTDB taxonomy): Bacteria > Chloroflexota > Dormibacteria > Aeolococcales > Bog-877 > JAJYXT01. The sequence goes on from JAJYET010000019.1 coordinate 14,695, forward strand.
TGGTGCATGGCTCCTCTCCCGCTGCCGCTGGCCGTTGCTCCGGCCGGTGCCTGGTGGGCTGTCGCCGCTCGGCCCAGTGTACTTCGCCAAACGAAAAGCGAACGGGAGGCGGCGCGGTCCCGAGAGCATGCACCGGGTCCAGGTGACCGGCTGAGCAAGCCCGAGGTCGGGGGCCGGCTCATGCCGGCCCCCTCGCTCGGGCACGCTGCTCAGTAGAAGGAGTTCAGGTCGGAGGTCGACACCGAGTAGATGGTGTGCAGCTTCCCGCTGGGGTCGAACTGGACCACCTGCAGCGGAGTGAAGACGTTGTGGTACTGGTTGAAGTCCTCGTTCCCGCTGGCGCCCTGGTAGTTGATCTTCTTGCCGGCCTTGAGGAGCTTGACGCAACTCGGGTAGGTGTAGCACGCAGTGCCCGGCGGGTTGGAGATCTTGATGATGTAGGGGCGCCACACCACCGGGTTGGTGGAGTGGGCGGCGGTCATGGCAAGGGCCGCGATCACCACGGCGTCGTACATCGCCGGCGAGGCGGGGAGCGGCTTATTGGTGTTCCACACGGCCTGGTAGGCGCTCAGGAAGGCGCTGTTGGCGGCACCATACGGGGTGGTCCCGGCCATCCCGGTGAGCCAGTGGGTCGCGGCGCTGAGCCCCATGGCGTTCGCCAGCTGGATGCTGGCCCCGGTGTCCCCAGTGATGAACCGAACGTTCATGTGTCCCAGCTGCTTGACGTTGGCGAAGAGGGTGCTGGCGGTCTGGGGGTCGGCGTGGAAGAACACGCACTGCGGGTTGCCCTGGAACGCCACCTGGACCTCGCTGAGGTAGGAGGTCTGATCGGGAACGATCTGCTGGTTGCTGAGGATGTGGCCACCGTGCCCGGTGAACGCCTTGACCAGGGGCGGAACCTCAGCCTGGGCGTTGGCGTCGTTGGTGTACATGAGGCTCGCCGTGGAGCACCCGGTGTGCAGCGCGTAGTAGGCCTCGCCCGTGAGCAGCACCGAGTCGGACGGGAAGACCCGGTACACGTAGGGGAAGGTCATGTGGTCGAGGAAGGTGGCACCTCCCTCCATGAGGTCCACCACGTGGTCGGTGTTGAAGCTCTTGTCCACGCCCTCGATCTCAAGGGAGCTGGGGCCGAACACCACCACCGGAGAGTGGGTGAGAAGCGTCTGGAGCGCTGTCACCGCGTCCACCGGATCTCCGGCGGTGTCCTCCAAGGTGGCGCTGAACTTATGCCCATCCACGCCGCCGTTGGAGTTGACGGCGTAGATCCCCGCCTTGATCCCATGCAGGAACCACTGTCCTACGAAGGACTCCGCCCCGGTCATGGGCAGGAGCTCTCCGACGCTGATTGGCCCACTCGGAATCGAGTGGTTCGTGGTCGACGCGGTGCTGCCGCAGGCGGCGAGAAGGATGGCGAAGAGCCCCATCCCTGCCCATCCCGCCTTTCGAAAACCGAATCTCAAGTTCCTACCCTCCATTTCCCAATCGCAACCAAGAAAACTGTCCCGTGTTGGTCAGATCCAGTCCCTCACCTCCTCGACCCACCGCCCGCCGTCTGCCCCACCTCGGAGTCGGCCCCGCCGCCGCCCCCCAGGAAGATGGCGCTCAGGTCCTGCTTCCCCACCTCGGCGGCCGGACCGTCCAGGCGGTTGCGCCCGGCCACCAAGACGTAGGTCCAGTCGGAGTGGCGCACAGCCATCTCCACGTTCTGTTCGACGACCACCACCGCGGTGCCCTGCTCAGCGATCCGCCTCACCTGCTGCCAGACCACGGTGGTGTACTGGGGCGAGAGGCCGGCGGTGGGCTCGTCCAGCAGGACCACCTTGGGCTCCAGCATCAAAGCCCGCGCCATCCCCAACATGTTGCGCTGGCCCCCGCTCAGCACTCCGGCCTTGCCGCGCCGGGCCCGCTGCAGGTCGGGGAAGATCGCCAGGACCTCGTCGATCCGACGCTCCACCCCGGCTCGGCGGATGTAGGCGCCCATCTCCAGGTTCTCCACCACGGACATGGACGGAAAGACGTTGTTGACCTGGGGGACGTAGGCCATGCCGCTGGCTGCGATCCGGTACGGCGGCAAGTTGGTGACGTCCACCCCGGCCACGGTGACCGTGCCCTCGAGCTTCCGGAGCAGACCAAACACCGACTTGAGGAGGGTGGACTTCCCTGCTCCGTTGGGGCCCACGATGCTGACCACCTGGCCCTCGGCGGCGCGGGCCGACACCCCCTGGACGATGGGGACCTTGCCGTATCCCGCGGTGACCCCCTCAGCCGACAGCACGCTCATCGAGCCCTCCTCCGAGGTATGCCCTCACGACCTCGGGGTTCTGCCGGAGCTCCGCCATGCTGCCCTCGGCCAGGGTCCGGCCCAACGCCATCACCACCACCTGGTCGCAGATCCTCTCGACCACATCCAGGTTGTGCTCGACCAGGAGGAAGGTGATCCCTGACTGGTCGCGGAGGCGGCGGATGTGCCCGTCCAGCCGCGCGATTAGCGCGGGATTGATCCCCGCCATGGGCTCGTCCAAAAGCATGAACTTGGGGCTGGCCATCTCCGCCCGAGCCAACTCCAGCAGCCGCTTCTCTCCCCCACTGAGGTTGCCCGCGTACTCGTCGCGAAGCGGGAGAAGCCCGTAGGTCTCGAGGACGTCCACAGCGCGGCTGGCGAGGGCGGCGTCCTGGCGGCGTCCCACCGACGGCCGGAAGAGAGCGTTCAAGAGGCTCTCCCCGCGCTGGTTCGGGGGCGGAACCAGCAGGTTCTCCATGACCGTGAGCAGCGGAAACTCCCGCGAGACCTGATACGTCCGCAGGAGACCGCGGCGAGCCATCTTGTAGGCCGGGAGGCGGGTCACATCGTGCCCGTCGAAGTAGACCCGGCCCGCCTGCACCTTCAGCGCCCCGGCGATCAGTCCCACCGCGGTGCTCTTGCCCGCTCCGTTGGGCCCGATGAGGGCCGAGATGGTGCCCCTCGTGATCTCGAAGGTGCAGTCATCCACCGCCTTGAACCCTCCAAAGGAGTGGCTCAGGTGCTCCACCCGCAGGAAGGGGTCAGCTTCCGGCACTTCCCACTCCCTCAGCCGGAGTCCGCCGGCCGGGCAGCAGCGGCAGCTGGTAGAAGCGGCGCCTGGCCTCCGGGATGATCCCCTCGGGCCGCAGCCAGAGGACGGCGATCAGGGACGCCCCGATGAGCATGTTGCGCACCGTCGGGATGAGAGTGGCGTTGCCGGGGATCGGGGGGATGTATCGCGTCGCCTCGTTGACCAAGACCGCCACCACGAAGGACCCGACCACCCCTCCCCAGTTGTTGCCCCTTCCGCCCACGATCAGCGCGGCCCAGACGACGAAGGTCTCACCCGAAGTCCACCCGGCGGGGTTGAAGGCGCCGATGAAACCCATGAGGAGGGCCCCTCCGACCCCCGCCAGCACGGCCCCCATCGACATGGCGATGAGCCGCACCCGGACCGAGTCCTTCCCGAAGGCCTCCGCCGCTTCCTGGTCCTCGCGGATGGCCCGCATGGTCCGGCCGAGCGGGGAGTTGAGGATGCGCTGGGCGATGAACCAGCAGATCACCATGACCACCGCGCAGAAGCCCACCCAGAGGTAGGTGAACTGGTTGTAGTTGATGTTCAGCCACTGGGTGAAGGGGGTCTGCAGGCCGGCCAGTCCGTCGAACCCGTCGAAGAGGGGGGTGTAGTTGCTCACCAACCCGTAGATCACAGTCCCGGTGGCCAGGGTGACGATGGCCATGTAGTCGCTGCGCAGCCGGTTGATGGCGATGAGACCGATCACGATCCCCAGCAGCCCGGCGGCCAGCGCCCCCATCACCAAGGCTATGGGGAAAGGCCAGCTCAACCCCAGGATCCATTCGAACCCGGTGGACTTCTGGCCCGGGCCGAGCGCAAACACCCCCGAGAAGTAGGCGCCGCAGGCCACGAAGGTGATGAAGGTGAAATCCAGCACCCCGGCATAGCCGAACTGGATGTTCAGCCCCCAGGTGAGGATGTTGTAGACGAAGAAGAAGATGGCCAGGGTAGCGAGGTAGGGAAGTATTAGATCCACGTTCAGGCCTTTCCACGAGTGGCGATGAGGCCCTGGGGGCGGAGAAGGAGGACGACCACCAGGGCCACGAAGGCGATGTCATCCTTGTAGGTCGAGCTGACCACGACCGCCGACACCTCAGTGACGATGCCCAGGATGGCGGCAGCGGCCATGGCCCCATAGGGGCGACCGATCCCACCCAGGATCACCGCGGCGAAGATCACGAATAGGAAGCTGTCGGCGCTGGCGGGGTTGAAGCTCACCGTGGTCACCGTGAGGGCGATCCCGGCCAGACCGGCCAGGCAGCCGGTGATGAACCAGGTCCAGGTGGTGATGCGCTCGGTGTCGATCCCGCTCACCTGGGCCAGGTCCTTGTTGTCCGACATCGCCCGCATGGCCTTGCCCAGGCTGGTCCGGCTGAGCATCAGGTGGATGGCCACCATGGCCAACACCGCCAGACCGATGATGACCAGCTGGATCGGGGTCAGCGAGAAGGGCCCCAGGCTCAGCGGGCTCCCAACCGACAGATTGTAGGTCTGGAACCCTGGCCCCCAGATCGCCTGCACCAGGTTCTCGATGATCAGCGAGAGGCCGAAGGTCACGATCAGGAGGTAGAACAGCGGCGCCTGGCGGGAGACGAAGTGCTGCATCACCCCTTTGGCGATCCCCACCGCGACCACCCCCATCGCCAGGCAGGCGAGCACGGCGGCCAGCAGGAACGGGAGGTGAGCCCGGGTGCTGAGAGCCATGGTGAAGTAGGCAGCGAGCACCAGGTAGGTGCCGTAGGCGAAGTTGATGTAGTTGGTGACGCCGAACTGGAGGGTGAGCCCCACCGAGGCCAGCGCCAGCACCGAGGCGGTGACCAGTCCAAACCCCACCGACTGGAGGACGAGGCTCACGCCGCCCGACTCCATGCCGTGTCCGCCCGCCGGAGGGGGCGCTCTCTCCGCGAGGATCGCGGGCGCGCGATCACTGGGCCTCGCCGAGAGCCGGCCGCAGCTGGCGACGCCCGGAGGGACGGGCGCCGCCAGCTGCGATCTCCGGCGACAGGGCCGCCACCAGGTAGGCGCTCTCACGGCGCACATGCACCGCCATCGCCCGCTCCGCCGCCGCCGGATTGCCGTCCAGGATGGCCTCGGCGACCCGCCGGTGCTCCCGACGGGCCCCATCCTGACGCTCACGGCTCTCCACCGCGGTCGCCAGCCGGTAGCGAACCATGTGGTCGTGGAGCTTGTCCAGCAGCTCTGCCGCCCTGCGGTTGTCGGCCACCTCCGCTATCCGGCGGTGGAACCGCTCACCCAGCTCCCGCAGCGCGGCCGGCTCATCCGAGCGCCGATCAGCGTGGTCCAGGATCGACACCAGCTCCCGGGCATCGTGCATGGTGGCCCGCCGCGCCGCCTGGTTGGCCGCCAGCCCCTCGAGAGCCCGGCGCACCTCGTACAGCTCCGCCACATCGCGCGCGTCCACCTCGGCCACCATCAGCCCACCGTTGGGCAGACGCTTCACAAACCCGTCCGCCTCAAGGGCCCGCAGCGCCTCGCGCACCGGGGTGCGGCTCACCGAGAGGTGGATCGCGAGCTCGGGCTCGTGGAGCCGGGTCGAAGGGGCGAGGTCGTGATTGATCATCGCCTCGCGGAGCAGCCGGTAAACCACCTGGGCGGCGGACTCCCGCCGCACCTGAGGGCTCTCCAACCAGAAGCCGGGACGTCGGATGCTCACTGGTTCCACTCCCTGGAATGGACGAGCCGACCGCGGATGGCTAGGGCGATCGACCCGAAACTTGGTGTGCATGTATACCACAACACCACCGCCCCGGGGAAGGTTCAGGGAGACGCGGCGTCAGGCCGAGAGGAGCCTCTTCACTTCCCCAGCGGCCAGGATCAGCTCCCGGTCGAAGAGGTTCGGGTTGCCGAAGGTGAACCCGCCGATGCCGGCATCCAGGAAGGACTTGAGCCTGTCGGCCGCCTGCTCGGGCGTGAGGGGTGGGCCGACCACCCTGCGCCTCTCCTCCGGGATGCGCTCCGCCAGTCTCCGGGCAGCCTCGGGGCCGGTGGTGATCATCACGGGGGCCATGGCGGTACGAAGGATGGTGGCCGGATCGCGGCCCTCCTCCAGGCAGTACCGCTCCAGGATCTCCCCCTTTCGCCGCATCTCCTCGATCCCGCCGAACCAGTTGGAGATGTCAGCGTAGCGGGCCACCAGCCGGAGGGTGCGCTGCTCGCCGCCACCGCCCACCAGGATGCGCGGCCCCCCGGGCTGAAGTGGTCGGGGAACGTTGAGCGCTCGATCGATCCGGAAGTAGCGCCCCTCGAAGGTCGGCCGCTCCTCCGCGAACATTGACCGGGCGATGCGGAGCGCCTCTTCGAGCCGATCCATCCGGCGACCCACGCGGGGGAAATCGAATCCGTAGCCGCGGTGCTCGTCCTCGTTCCAGGCGGCCCCCAGGCCGAGGATGGCCCGCCCCCCGGAGAGCACATCGAGAGTGGTCACCTCCTTGACCAGAAGGGCCGGGTTGCGATAGGTGACCCCGCTCACCATCGCCCCCAAGAGGACCTTGCTGGTGCGCTGCGAGAGGGCGCCAAGGGTGGTGTAGGACTCCAGCATCGGCTCGGTCTCCGCCCCCACTCCCCGAATCTGGTAGAGGTGGTCCATCACCGAGACCATGTCGAAGCCGGCCTCCTCCGCGGCCTCGGCGAGGCCGACGACGTGGGCGAAGAGGTCCGTCGGCGCCACCCCCTCGAAGGTGAAGTTCGGGATGTGGTATCCGAAGAAGGGCCCGCTCACCCGATCCCCTCGCCCAAGGTGCTCGGCCCCCGCAGGGGTGTTGTTGGTCACCCCACCTGCACCGAGCGCTTGGCCAGGCCGTACCAGAATCCGTCGATGACCGTCTGGCGGTCCTCGCCCTCCCCACTCCCCGCCCCGAGGGCCACGAAAAGGGGAGCGAAGTGTTCGGTCCTGGGGTGGGCCAGATGTCCCGCGGGGGCCCTGTTCTGGAAGTCCACCAGGGAGTCGAGGTCCCACCGGGCCAGCGCCTCACTCCCCCACTCGTCGAATTCCGCCGACCAGGATGGCGGAGGTGCCCCCGGGGTTGGCGACAGACGCATCGCCTGGAGGTTGTGGGTGAAGAACCCGCTCCCCATGATGAGAACGCCCTCGTCCCGCAGAGGGGCGAGCCGGGCACCTGTGGCCAGGAGCCGCTCCGGGTCCAGGGTGGGGAGCGAAAGCTGCAGAACTGGGACGTCCGCCTGCGGGTACATCTCCACCAAGGGCACGTAGGCACCGTGGTCCAGGCCCCGGGACGGGTCGTGCCGCACCGGCTCACCTGGACTGGCCAGCAGGCCGGCCACCCTCTCCGCCAACCAGGGCGCGCCCGGCGCGGGGTACCGGACCTGGTAGTAGCGCTCCGGGAATCCCCAGAAGTCGTACACCAGGGGTACCGTGGAGGTGGCCCCGACGGTCGCCGGCGCCGATTCCCAGTGCGCCGACACCACCAAGATGGCCCGGGGCCGCGGCATCGCTTCGGCCCAGGCGGCCAGCTGCGACTTCCACTCGTGATCGTCGGCCAGGGGTGGCGCTCCGTGGCTGAGGTACACGACTGGCATCCGATCTGCCCCGCCGGCCTCGCTCTTCACGTCCATGCCAACTTCCTCCGCTGCGTGGGGCGGCCCAGAACTTAGTTGTGCCAGCAACTACATCTATGGTACCACGCCCGCGGGCCGGTGGGATGGCGCCGGGTGGACGGGCCGCTCAGGCGGGCTGGAACTCCGACCAGGGGATGTTCCAGTCCCCCTCCCCGTCGGCCTCGCTGGCCTGGAGGGTCGTCCCGGTGATCACGACCACATCCCCGGGGACCGACCAGTTGTAGAACCACACTGCGTCGCTGGGGTTCTGCTCCACGCAGCCATGGGAGACGTTGTAACGGCCGTGGTCGTAGATGTCCCAGTTGGCCATGTGGATGTAGTACCCATCGGTACTGATGGCCACGTCATCGTAGACGTTCTGAGCGTAGAGGCCAGGGTAGCCGATGGTCGCCGAGTTCATGAACACCACTGGGGTCTTGGACAGCACGACCAAGGTCCCGGAGATGGTCGGAAAGCCCGGGCGGCCCAGGCTCACCGGTTCGGTGCGGACCAGCTGGCTGCCGTTGTACACCAGCATCTCGTGAGTCGTGGCGCTGATCCTGGCGATGTGCTGATTGATCACCGTGAAGCTGCTGGACACCGAGGAGTTGACCAGCCGCTCCCCATTGATCGCCATCCCATTCAAGTTCACGGTCAGCGTGGCCTGCTCGTTGAGGGGCCAGAACTGCTCCGGCCTCCCGTCCACCTCGGTCGGCGACCACCAGTGCCACCCCAGAGGATCGGAGAGCGACTCGCTCGCGGAGAGCCGCTGCAGCACCAGGGGCTGATCCGCGGCCGGGATTGGCTGGCTGAACTGCACCACCCAGGTTGCCCCCATCCCGACCTGCTCCCCCGGGCTCGGCGAGATGGTTATGCCGATGGTCCCCGCAGGGAGCGGCTGCTCCGGAGTGGTCCAGCTCACCACCCGGCTCACGGTCTTGGCCGGCCGGCCCCCACGCGCGGTGGCCACCATCCGAAAGGTGGTCGCCCAGGGCATTGGCGCGGTGGGCTTCCAGGTCCCGTTGGTCACGCTCCCCCCGATCAGCAGCCCAGCTGAGGTGCGTACCGACACCGACTCCAGATGGGCATGCCGCACCGAGAGGTTGATGGCCGCCGTGGGGGCGACGGTGCCCGAGCTGACCGGGACGGTGACCGAGAGCTCGGGGCTGACAAGTGGGAGGGGCCGCGCCGCGGCCGCGATCCCGGTGGCGGCCCCCCCCAGCACCGCCACCGCCCCGACGCTGAGCCCGATCCGTCGCCACATGCGGTGGCCGGAGCCTGTCAGAGATGGCATCACTGCCAATATAACCGCCTCCGCGAGATTCGGTTCCGCCGGGTGGCCGGGACTGCTGGCCGCCGCCTTGGGCGGGGCCGCCGCTCCGCTCCGGGAGAGCCTGCACCCCGTATAGTTGGTTTGTGCCAACCAACCAGTAGTCGGAGGTGTCCGTGTCCCCTACCGTCCCGGCGGCCCCCAACGCCTCCGGCGGCCGCATCGCCTACAAGTGGATTGCCCTGTCCAACACCACCCTCGGCATCCTCATGGCGACGATCAACTCCTCGATCGTCCTCATCGCCCTCCCCGACATCTTCCGGGGTATCCACCTCAACCCTCTGGCCCCCGCGAACACCCCCTACTTCCTCTGGATGCTGATGGGCTACATGGTGGTGACGGCGGTCTTGGTCGTGAGCCTCGGCCGGATCGGGGACATGTTCGGCCGGGTGCGCATGTACAACCTCGGCTTCGCGGTGTTCACCCTCTTCTCCATCCTCCTGTCGCTCACCTTCGGGAGCGGTCCGGGCCCTGCGCTCTACCTCATCGTCATGCGCGTGCTTCAGGGGATCGGCGGCGCCTTCCTCTGGGCCAACTCCTCGGCCATCCTCACCGACGCCTTCCCGGCCACCCAGCGCGGGCTGGCTTTGGGCACCAACATGGTGGCGGCCATTGCCGGCTCCTTCATCGGACTGGTGCTGGGCGGGATCCTGGGCCCGATCGAATGGCACCTGGTCTTCCTGGTCTCGGTGCCGTTCGGACTCTTCGGCACCGTCTGGGCCTACCTCAAGCTCAAGGACACCGGGCAGAGGACGCACTCCACCATCGACTGGTGGGGCAATGCCACCTTCGCCATCGGGCTGATCGCGGTCCTGGTCGGAATCACCTACGGGATCCTCCCCTACCAGGGGCAGTCGATGGGCTGGTCCAATCCCCTGGTCCTGGCCGCCCTGATCGGCGGGGTGGCCTTCCTGGTGCTCTTCATCTGGGTCGAGCTGCGCGTGGACCAGCCGATGTTCCGCATGCCGCTCTTCCGCATCCGAGCCTTCGCCGCCGGCAACCTGGCGGCCCTGCTGGCGGCACTGGCCCGGGGCGGGCTGATGTTCATCCTGATCATCTGGTTGCAGGGGATCTGGTTGCCGCTCCACGGCTACAGCTTCGCCTCCACCCCTCTGTGGGCGGGCATCTACCTCCTTCCGCTCACCGCGGGCTTCTTGGTCGCCGGGCCGCTGGCCGGAGCGCTGTCCGACCGCTACGGATCGCGCACCTTCGCCACCGCCGGCGTCCTCATCTCGGCCGCCACGTTCGGGGGCATGCAGCTCCTGCCGGCCGACTTCAGCTACCCGGCGTTTGCCGCTCTTCTGTTCATATACGGCCTCTCCAGCGGGCTTTTCGCCTCACCCAACCAGGCCGGGATCATGAACAGCCTGCCTCCCCGGCAGCGGGGGGCGGGGGCGGGGATGGCCGCCACCTTCCAGAACTCCGCCTCCGTTCTGTCCATCGGGATCTTCTTTACCCTCATCATCGTGGGGCTGTCCGCGTCCCTCCCCCACGCCCTGTACAGCGGGCTGGTGGCCCAGGGGGTCCCCTCGGCCGCTGCCGCTCGGGTAGCCCACCTGCCCGCCGTCGGCAGCCTTTTCGCCGCCTTCCTGGGCTTCAATCCCGTGGCCACCTTGCTGGGGCCGATCCTCCCGCACCTGGCCCCCGCCCATGCCGCCTACCTCACCGGACGGGCATTCTTCCCCCGGTTGATCGCCCCCGCCTTTATGTCTGGTCTGAGGGCCGCGCTGGACTTCGCCGCGCTGGCTTGCGTTCTGGCGGCACTGGCAAGCGCCCTTCGCGGGGGACGGTACGTCCATCCGGAGCTCCTTCCCGAGGCCGTCCATGCCACCGTCAAGGCGGCGATCAAGGAGAGGCCGAGCGTCCCACCGGTGCCCAGCCTGTCGCAGATCGAAGGCGGGAGCGGAGAGGGATGAGCGCCCCTGCCGGCGACCGGGTCCGCGACGACCTCGAAGGGGGACTGACCACGCTGGCCAACTGGGTGGTGCGCCATGACGTGCAGATGGAGGTCAGCCGCCGCGCCCGGTGCCCGGTGCCCACCTCCCACGTGTGGGTGGTCAACCGGATCGCGGCCACGGGCCCTTGCCGGCCCAGCGAGCTGGCGGAATACTTCGGCGTGGACAACTCGACCATGACTCCCAAGCTGCGGCGGCTCTTGCTGGAGGGCTTGGTGTACCGCCAGGAGGATCCTGCCGACCGGCGCGCCGTCCTCCTGGCTGTCAGCCCCGGCGGGGTGCGTCTCCTGGCCAGATTGCGGCGCGCCCGAGCGGAGATGCTGGAGGAGAAAATGCACGGCCTTTCGCCCGACCGGCGGGTGGCCTTGGCGGCCTCCCTCCAGCAGCTGGCGGGGCTCCTCCGGGACGAGGACGGGTAGCGGGCTCAGCGCGCCCGCGCTCTTCGAGATGGACCGCTAGACTCCGGACGTGTGCAAGGTGTGCCAGCGCCGCCCCGAGGTGGCCGCTGACCCTTACGGACGCTGCGAGTCCTGCGCCAAGGCCGGACGGCGCGCGTACCAGTTCCGCCTTCGGCTCGTAGGATCGGCGCTCCAGGTGGCCGCCGGCGAGCTGTCCCCGCGAGCCCTGAACAAGGCGGCCGGCCCGGCGTTGCTCGCCGGCTCCACTCGGCCCTCGGTGCGCCCTCACCTTCTCGGGAGCAGCTGCGAGCTGGTCATGGCGGGCAGGCGGCTGGAGACGATTCGAGCCGCACCCGCGCTCTCCTCCCGCCTCGATCAGGTGCTGGAAGCTCTTCGCGCCGGCGCCCGCCGCACCGACGCGAGCTGGTGAGCGCTCAGCCCAGAACCTCCACCTCGGCGTCCACCACCTCAGGCTCCGAGCCCGACTCCACCCTGCCTTCCCGGTGCAGCACTAGGCCCGAGGCGTCGGCATCCACCGTGAGGATGTCGCCCTCGACGAACGTTCCCTCCAGGACGCCCACCGCCACGCGATCAGCCAACTGGCGTTGGATCAGCCGTCGAAGTGGGCGGGCGCCGTACACCGGGTCGTAGCCCTTCTCGGCCAGCCAGCGCACCGCGGCCGGCAGCGGCCGCAGCTCCAGGTGCCGGTCCGCCAGCCTTGCGCGCATCTCTTCCAGCTGCAGCGCCACGATGCGCTCGATCTGGGCGAGGTCGAGGCGCTGGAAGATGATGATGTCGTCCACCCGGTTCAGGAACTCGGGGCGGAACTGTGAGCGCAGCTCGGCCAGCACGGCCTGGCGAGCCGCTTCCTGCGCCTCGGGGCTGGGGTGGTCGGGGAGGGCCGCGATCACCGGACTGCCCAGGTTGCTGGTCATGATCACGACGCAGTTGCGGAAGTCCACGGTGCGCCCCTTGCCGTCGGTGAGACGACCGTCGTCGAGCAGCTGGAGCAGCACGTTGAAGACGTCCGGATGAGCCTTCTCGATCTCGTCCAGCAGGAGCACCGCATAGGGTCGGCGGCGCACGGACTCGGTGAGATGCCCGCCCTCCTCGTAGCCGACGTATCCGGGGGGAGCGCCCACCAGACGGGCCACCGAGTGCTTCTCCATGTACTCCGACATGTCCAGTCGGACCATCGCCTCCTCGCTGTCGAAGAGGAATTCCGCCAGCGCCCTCGCCACCTCGGTCTTGCCCACCCCGGTCGGACCCAGGAAGATGAAGGATCCCAGCGGGCGCCTCGGGTCCTGCAGGCCGGCCCGAGCCCGCCGCACTGCGCTGGCCACAGCCGAGATGGCCTCGTCCTGTCCCACGACTCTCTGGTGCAGGCGCCCCTCCATCTCCACCAGCTTGTGGACCTCCCCCTCCAGCATCCGCTGCACCGGGATCCCCGTCCAGCGCGACACCACCTGCGCGATGTCCTCCTCCCCCACCTCCTCCTTGAGCAGAGGCTCGCCATCGGGGGCCTGGTCCAGGTGGGCCTGATGCTCGGCCAGCTGGGAGCGAAGCTCGGTCAGCCGGCCATAGCGGAGCTCCGCGGCCCGGCCGAAGTCGGCCATGCGCTCCGCCCGTTCGGCTTCGAAGGTGACGCGCTCGATCTCCTCCTTGACAGCGCGCGTGCGGGCGATCTGCGCCTTCTCTCGCTCCCACCGCTGCCGCAGGCCGACCGCCTGCTCCTGAAGGTCAGCCAGCTCGCGCTCCAGCGCCTGCAGCCGCTCCGCCGATGCCCGGTCGGTCTCCTTGCGCAGCGCCTGCCGCTCGATCTCCAACTGGCGGATGCCGCGCTCCACCTGGTCCAGTTCCACCGGCATGGAGTCGATCTCCATGCGCAACCGGGAGGCCGCCTCGTCCACCAGGTCGATGGCCTTGTCCGGTAGAAACCGGCCGCTGATGTAGCGGGACGACAGCACCGCGGCGGCCACCAGGGCGGAGTCCTTGATCCGGACCCCGTGGTGGACCTCGTAGCGCTCCTTCAGCCCGCGGAGGATGCTGACCGTGTCCTCCACCGAGGGCTCACCCACGTACACCGGCTGGAAGCGACGCTCCAGCGCCGGGTCCTTCTCGATGTGCTTGCGGTACTCGTCATAGGTGGTGGCACCGATCGCCCTCAACTCTCCTCGAGCCAGCGCCGGCTTGAGCATGTTGCTGGCGTCCATGGCACCCTCGGCTGCCCCGGCGCCGATCAGGGTGTGAAGCTCGTCTATGAACAGCACCACCTGGCCGCCGGACTCAGTGACCTCCTTCAGAAGCGCCTTGAGCCGCTCCTCGAACTCGCCTCGAAACTTGGTTCCGGCGACCAGGGTGCCTAGATCCAGAGCCACCACCCGCCGATTCTTCAGAGTCTCGGGCACGTCTCCCGCAGCGATGCGCTGGGCCAAGCCCTCCACGATGGCGGTCTTGCCCACCCCCGGGTCGCCGATGAGCACCGGGTTGTTCTTGGTGCGGCGGGCCAGCACCTGCATGGTCCGGCGAATCTCCTCGTCCCGTCCTATGACAGGGTCCAGCTTCCCCTCGCGCGCCAGCTGGGTGAGGTCGCGCGCGTACTTCTCGAGCACTTGGAGCTTGCTCTCCGGATTGGGGTCGGTGACCCGCTGCCCCTGCCGGAGCCCCTCCAGCGCTCGCACGAGCCGCTCCCTGGTCACCCCCGCCGAGCGCAGCACCCCGGCAGCGGGTCCGCCCGACATCGCCGCCAGCGCCAGCAGGAGATGCTCTGTGGAGCAGTACTCGTCCTGGAGCCGCTCCATCTCATCCCATGCCGACCGCAGGACCTGCTCCAGCTCTCGGGAGGCCGTGGGAGCCGCTCCCTCCTGCCGCGGCCGCCCCGCGAGATCCGAACTGACCCTCTGCGCGACCGCCGCAGGGTCCACCTCCAGCTGCCGAAGGAGAGCCGGCACCGACCCGTCCGTCTGGCGGAGCAAGGCCAGGAGCAGGTGCTCCGGATCCACCTGTGGATGGGAGCCCGAGGTTGCCAACTGGGTGGCGTCCTCCAGAGCTTCCTGGCTGCGCTGTGTGAATCGGTCGAGTCGCATGCGACACCTCCAGGGCGACGGTTTCGCCCACCAAGGGGTATACCCGGTGGTGTTTGGCCCTAACCTCCAGGTGATGGCTCAGCTGACCGCCCTGCGCCCGCAGCGGCGCTGGGAAACCCGCCTCTGGTATCCCTCCCCGAGCCGGGAAGACCCGGCGGAGGCAGGGCCAGAGCTCGCACCATCTCCGCTCCCTCGGAGGACAGGCAGAGGGGCCGGAGCCGCCGGTCCGCTGCTGAGACACGACGCTGCACCAGCCCTCGGCGCACCAGAGGCGCGGCGGCCCGGCTGACGCCGCTCGGAGAGAGGCCCCCGGCCGCAGCCAGCGGCACGACACCGACTCCCTCCGGCCCGGCTGCGGCCACCAGGAACAGCAGACGAGCCGAGGTGGGACCAAGACGGCACCTAAGGCGGACGGCGCGGGCCAGAGCTCTCTCCCGGCTCCGGAACTCCCGGCTGGCCCAGATGTCCTGGAATAGGACGCCCAAGTCGCCCCGCTCTGGCCTAGCCACGTGCCCCTCCCATCAAGTCCACCTTCTTCAGCAGATCGGATCCGAACGCGGTGGCCAGGGGCTCGCCCTTCAGGAGGCGGTAGGTGCGACGCCCATCCGGAAGGCGCTCGGCACGCAGAAACACTGCGGGCCGAGGAGGAGCGACCAGAAGGGCGCCCGCCAGCTCGAAGAAGTGGGTCACGATCGCCACCCGCACCCCGCTCTCCAAAAGGGCAGTCATCACCTGGCGAGCGATCTCAGATCCCTCCAACTCGTTGGTGGAAGAGAAGGACTCGTTCATCACCACCAGGCCACCGGCGGCCACCCGGTCGGCCGTCTTGCTCATGCGCTCCAGCTCATCCGCCAGCCGGCCGCGGGACATCGACTCATCCTCGGGCCGGACGAAGTGGGTGTGAATGCTGGTGGCCAAGCTTGAGGCGAACTCTCTGGCGCCCACGAACATGCCGGCCTGAGCCAGCAGCTGGGCTAGGGCCAAACCTCTGAGAAAGGTGCTCTTGCCTCCGGAGTTGGCCCCGGTGATCACCAGCAAGGGGCAGCCGTCCGCGTCCAGGTCGTTTCCCACCGGCAGGGTGCCGTCTCGCAGCGGCAGCGTGGGGTCGTAGAGCCCCCGAGCAAACTGCCGCAGTTCATCCGCGGGCTCCAGCCGGGGCCAGCAGGTGGGCAGCTGGTGGCCGGCCAGCGCTCGGTGGAGGTTCTGACAGCCAAGGTAGAAGCCGAGCTCGAACCGTAGCGAGCGGAAAAACGCCAGCACGTGGTCTGCCGCCTGGGACACCGAGCGGGCGACGCCGGCGAGGCCCCGGTCGGCGAGGTTTCCCAGAGCCCTCAGCCCCGACTCATCCCGGGGGTCCACCGTGAAGGCATGCCGGGAGCGCTCCCTCACTCCCAGGCGCTCGCCCAGGGGCACCCTTCGCGTCGACTGCCGCAGAAGGAGGTATCCGCTGCCACCCCCGCCCACCCCCAGGGTGGCGCCGAATAGTGCGCCCGACTCCAGCCGCAGGGCGGTCAGAAGGGAATGGGTCAGGTCGAGGTAGTCGTCGCTCAGGTCCCGCCTAAGGCCGTCCGCAAATTCGGTCAGCCCCCGCGACGTCCAGTGGCCCTTCATGCCCTCACTCAGATCGCGCAGCCGTCGGGCGGCCGGCAGTAAGACCGAGAGCACCTCGACACCGTGGTGGAGCGCCCCCGCGGGATGACGCCCGCTCAGACCCCAGATCCGCCTCTCCGACTCGACCGCATCCACAGCCACCTGGTAAAGCTTCTCCAGGGCCCCCGGGTGGGCCAAGAAGTCACGAGCCACCTCCTGGCGGTAGGCGATTTCCTCCGTGCTCTGAAGGCTGTCCAGGATGACCCGTCGAGCTACGTCCCAGAGGAAGCGGTCACCCCCGCTCATGCCGCTCCAAACGGCCTCCAGGCCCAGGTCTTCGCTCAGATCCGCTGACCAATCTGGGAGTTCACCCTGGCCGTCGAACTCCCGCTCCGGAAAAAGCAAGTGGGGCTTCAATTGCCCAGCCGCTCCCGAAGCTGATCATGGGTCAGCCCATACTTGCGCGCCAGCGCCAGGGCGTAGGCGAGGCCATCGGGCGGCCTGCGCAGCACCCGGAAGGTACGTTCGGCGGGATCCTCGGGGTCGACCATGCTCACCATGCTGACCACCGCCGATCCGATCTCCGCAAGCTCGTCGATGAAGGTCACATAGACTCCGCGCACTCCGATCGCCACCAGCCGCTCCAGGGTCCTCCGCCCCAGGGATCGAGCGTCCTCAAGGCTGGCCGAGCCGAAGGTCTCGTTCAAAATCACGACGCTCCGCTCCGTGGCCCCGGCGAAGATCTCGGCCAGAGCTGCGATGTCAGCCTCGAGCCTGCCCTGTCGATCCCCCAGGTCCTCGGTGCGGCCAAAGTGGGTCAGAATGGCGTCGCAGACTGGAATCCCCGCTCGGGTGCCGGCCACAGGAAGTCCCAGGGCCGTTAGGTGGTAAACCTGCCCCACGGTGACGGCGAACGTGGTCTTGCCACCCTGGTTAGGACCTGAGACGACCAGGATGCGCTCCGCCCCGGTGAGGCTGAAGTCGTTGACGACAACCGGCTGGCCCAGACCGACCAGCTTGCGGGCCAGCACCAGGTCGTAGGTCGAGTCTGCCCCACTTGGGGCGCCGGCATCCACCAGCTCGGGATAGCACACCGACAGCCCTGCCTCCCTAAGTGGGGCAAGGAACTCGAGGTAGGCCAGGTAGAACTGCGCCTCCCGGTCCAGCTCGACGACGACCGGGTTGCGGAACTGAAGCTCCCGGCGCCAGAACCGTTCGAGGTGCGTGAAGGGTTGAGGGAACAGCCGGGCCACCCGATCCAGGATTCTCTGCTCCACGGGGTCCAGCCACTCGGGGCGGAGGAGGTCGAACTCCCGCATCGCGGGGGCGCCCTGCTGGAACCGCTGGAAGGCATCTGTCACCTCCTCACCGAGGCCCGGCTCATCCGGGAAACGCCCCACGGCAACCCGATTGCCGGTCACCTTGACCGAGTACCGGACGCCAGCCAATTCGGCCTTAACCGCACGACCCTCGCGGGCCAGATCGGAGAACTTAGGCGACTCCTGGTAAGCACCCAGGTAGTCCCGAACGGCCCCCAAACCGGCGGAGGAGAACCCGGTGGCCCGCAGCCCTTGGCTCAGCTGCTCCACCGCCCGAACGTACTGGAGGGCCGCCTCGAGATACCACAGTCCTCGCTCCCAGTTGTGCCGCGTCCGGTCGGCCCGGGCCAGGCAGGAACGCGTGTCAGCCAGCTGGTGACCGAAGCTCCGCCAGGCGTCCCCCACCTCTGGGCGCTCGAAGTCACGGCAGATGTCTTGCCGAAAGCGAACCTGCTCGGGAGTCTCGAGCCGCCTGCGGAACAGCTGCGCCAACTCGTAGGATTCGCGGCCGCTGGTGGCCTGCGAGATCAACTGATCGAGCCGCAAGTCCACCAGCCAGTCGCCCGCCAAGGGCACGGGCAGCTGCGGCACCGGTTCGGAGAAGAGAAGGCTCACACCGCTCCGGTCCAGAGACCGGTCCTCATCGGGCCCAGGCGCCCCCTGGCCGTTCGGGATCACAGCAGAGCCGCCCCATACGCAATCAGGATGGCGACGAAGACGTAGAGCAAATAGGTGTTGACGTTCCCCGATTGCAGCCGGTTGGCAGCGGCACCAAGTCGGTCGAGCAGCCGGCCCGCCGGCCGGTACAGGGCCCGCTCGAATACCGGGGTCACCCGGAAGCCATAGTGCACGGGTCCTGACTGCCCAGCGGGGTCGTCCGAGGCCCGGGCGACGTCGACCGTGGGGCGGTACAGGCGATCGAACGTGACGCGAACTGGGTTGGCGAACGTGGTGGCGGTGTACTGCATGCGAGCCCGAAAGCTGAGCATGCCCCCGGCCCACACCTGACCCACGCGGCCCGCCTCCTCTCCCCGCCCGACTCGGGAGATGGCGACGGGCACCGCCAGCATGGCGATGAGGCAGACCGCCAGCCAGGTGGGCGCCAGGGAGCTGAAGTCAACGTGGGCGGGAATGATGGTCAGTCCCGGCACCAGCAGCAAGCTGCCCAGATGTTCGCCTGAGGTGGTGCCGGCCACGCGGCTGAGCCCGAAGAGCACCAGCGGTGCCCCCAGAGCGAGGACGACACACGCGCCTGCCAGGAGGGCGCCCCCCAGCCACGGCTGCTTCTTCTCAACAGCTGCGGCTGCACCCCCTCCGCGGGGCATTCCGAGCATGGGAATCCCGAAGCTCCGGGCGAATGCGCCCACCGCCAGCCCCCCGGTGAGGGCAAGTACCGCGGCCGCCACGACCAGGAGAACGGCAACCAGGTGGGAGCCGATCCTGAACGCCTGGAAGAGGCCCTGGAAGATAAGCCACTCAGACACGAACCCGTTCAACGGCGGAAGCGCCGCGATGCCCAGGGACCCGACGAGCATCGGAACAGCCGTCCGGGGCAGGCGGCGAGCCAGCCCCCCGAGCCGGTCCATGTCCCGGGTCCCCGCCGCATGTTCCACCACCCCCACTCCGAGGAAGAGCAGGGTCTTGTAGGCCGCGTGGTTGAGCACCTGATACAGGCCGGCGATGAGCAGCAGTGCCCCGAGGGCTGCCAACCCGGACTCGAAGAAGGTGAGGGACGCTCCCAGCGCGATGACCACGATGCCGATGTTCTCGACCGTGGAGAAGGCCAGGAATCGTTTCCAGTCGCGCTCCATGAGGGAGTACAGGACCCCCAACAGGGCCGACGCACTGCCTAGGCCAAGCGCCAGGAGTCCCCACCAGACTGGTCCCCTGGGCAGCAGCTCGAAGGCGACCACCATGAAACCGTAGATGCCGAGCTTGGTGACCACCCCAGAGAGAAACCCTGAACCGTCGGCGGGGGCGACCGGGTGGGCCTCGGGCAGCCAGATGTGAAACGGGACGATCCCAGCCTTGAACCCGAACCCCATGAGCGCCAGGACGAAAACGAGGTCCTCGTACCCGGCCGGCACGGTGTGGGCGCGAGCCGCCATCTCCGCGAAGGAGAGCGCGCCCGTCTTGGCGGCGAGCAGGCCCAGCGCCCCGACCACCAGCATGAAGCCCACCTCTCCGAGGGCGAGGAAGAGGTAACCGCCTCGCACCGCCTCAACCCGGACCGGGTGACGCAGGATCATCAGGTAGCCGGCGATGGTCATCGCCTCCCAGGCAACCAGGAACGTGGTTACGGATCCGGCGAGCAGCACTCCCAGACTCGCGACGAGGGCGAGCGTGTAGGCGGCCTGATAGGCCGAGGTCCCAGGACCGGGACTGTGGTACCGCGGCGCATAGAGCCCTATGGCGACGGCCACCATCCCTAGGGCGATCATGAAGAGCGCAGCCAAGGAGGTGGTACGAAGCACCAGGGTGCCGGCCACGCCCCTTTCCAAGGTGAGCGTCCCCACCTGCCCCGAGGCGATCACGGCGACGCCCGCGGCGGCCGCCAATCCCCCTCCCAAGGCGGACAGTCCAGAGCATGCCCGAAGACCGATGCGCCACTTCGCTGCCGCGGCCGCGAGCAGGGCCCCGCCCCAGGCGCCTGCGGCTGCCACGCCCAGTTCGAGTCCCAGACTCATTGCTCGCCCCCCGGCGGGCTAATTCGCTCTTCGATGCGGCCCAGGGCCAGAAGCAGGCCGTGGATCAGGGCCAGAGGACTGGGGGGACACCCAGGCACAACCACGTCGACTGGAACCAAGCCCGTAATCGCCCCTCGCGTGTAGCGGTCAGCGCCGAAGACCCCACCGAGCGGACACGCCCCGACTGCGACCACCACCTTGGGAGCCGGCATGGCTTCGTAGGCACTGAGCACCGCATGATCCATCGCTCGGCAACCCGGCCCGGTCACCAGCAGGCAGTCGGCATGGCGCGGACTGGGGGTGAAGAACAAGCCGAGGCGATGGAAGTCGTAGTAGGGGGACGAGAGGAGCCTGATCTCCGACTCGCAGGCTCCGCAGGACCCCGTGTCCACCGTGCGGATATGAAGGCTGCGGCGCAAGACGGTCCGGCTGCGCTCCCTCAGCTGGTCGGCGGCAGCGTCCAGATCCCCATTCGCCGTATTGGGTGGCAGCGGGCTGCCCGGGTCGCGACCTGACGTGGTCACTTCGCATCTCCCAGCCGGTAGCTGATCACCAGAGATCCCGCGCGTCGGGTTGCGAGCAGCGCGTTCGGTCGGCGGTGGCCAAGGCGGTGCGCCAGCTCCAGGCAGCGGCCACAAGCGGTGCAGCGGCCCAGGTCCAGGAGCAGCTGGGACCCGGCGACCTCGAGGGCAGAGCTCGGGCACGCCTCAGCCATCCGGAGCGCAAGCTCGGGTCCGATTTCATCATCTCGGAAGTGGGGTGGCGTCGGCCAGGCGGCAGCCTCCGGCTCAGGTCCCCGGGGGAATCGGGTCGTGACGATCCCCCGGCGAGCGCCGCGGAGGGTCCACAGTGCCATCAGCGCGCGAAACCCGCCACCGTCAGCCAGAAGCTGGCCTCCACGATGGGCACGTCGGTGAAAACATTGCGGGCCCGGAGGGCATCGTCAAGAGCCCGCCAGTTGCGGGCTGCTGCCGGCCGCAGACGAGCAAAGGTCACCTGCCCTCCGGCCACCTCGAGATGAACGAGAGCCTCCCCGCGGCAGGTCTCGGCCCACCCCAGTCCCGCCGCCGGGCTCCCGCCCTCCCATGGGCTCGGCGCCGGGGCGGACCAGTCATCCTGAAGCGGGATGCCGGACCGGACCCAGTGGCGCATGAGGCGCACGGATTCCCTCACCTCGGCTGCCCCGACCAGCATCCGGGCAAGGCAGTCCCCGGCCCGCTCCCGCGCCTGCTCAAAGCCAACGTACGAGGTACCCCACACCTGGGGGGAGCGGCGCAGGTCCGTCCCTACGCCCGCCGCCCGGGCCACGGGGCCGACCAGCGCCAGGCGATGCGCGACCTCTCCGGTGATCGTGCCCGCCCCCTCCAGCCGATCCACGTAGGAGTTGGTGGCCAGCAACTTCGCGACCAAGGACTCGTACCCGGCTTCCAGTCGATCGAGTCCCGCATCCAGAGCCGCCAGGTCGACGCCGCGCCTGACCCCGCCCACCTCCACGAGATTGAAGAGGTAGCGGTGGCCAAGCGCCCTCGCATTGAGTCGCAGGCAGTCCTCGAGGAGGATCTCCGCCTCGGACTGACCCACGCTGAGCCCGGTGGCGGCCCCAAGGGCGGCGAGGGAGGCGACGTGGTTGTAGACGCGCTCCAACTCCAGTGCCAGGCACCTTGTCACCTCCGCTGCCGGCTCGACCCCGAGCCCCAGGGCCGCCTCTGCGGCCCGCGCAAACGCGAGCGCGTTCCCCACCGCCCCCAGCCCCTCACAGCGCTCGGCCAGGAAGAGGGCGCGGGCCAAAGTCTGCCCGACCATCCGGTGCTCCACGCCCCGATGTTTGTGGAACATGGCCAGATACGCATCCAGAAGCTCCTCTCCGGTGGTCACCAGCCCCAGGTACAGGGACTCCTGGCCGGCACCGCGAATCGGTCCCCAGGGGAATTCGATCGCCTCGCCCTGAACCACGTGAGGGGCCCTGACCTCGCTGGACAGCCGCTTCCCCCCGGGTGCTCGGAGCGGCTTCTCCGTCTCCGCGGATGGGGGCAGGATCACCCGGTTGACCGGTTTTCCGCCCCCTGGCTCCACGCCCCAGAGCTCGTACAGCTCACACTCCTCCTGGTACGCCGCTGGCAGCAGCAGCGAGAGCGGAACTGGGAACTTCTCCTCCAGCGGGCAGAAGAGCCGCAGGTGGCCGCCGGACTGGTCATCGGTGAACACCAACACCCGCTCCAGCCCTTCCTCTGCCGGCCGCGCGAACATATCGGCAAAGCGAGCGACCGGTGCCAGTTGGGCCACCAGGTCACCGACCGCCGCCGCCGGAAGATGAAGGTCCGAAACCAACGGTTGGCGCTCGGTGCCTTCCCCGGCCAGCTGCCCGAACGTCCCGTCATGCTCGCGCGCGGTCATCGAACCAGGGCCACCGATTGGGTCAGCAGCGAGTTGAGCCACGATGGAATCAAGAGCCCGAGACCCAAGAGTGCGACCAGCGCCACCGCCGACGGAACCACCGCCAATAGGTGCTCAGGGGCCCCGTGGTACGGCTCCCGGTGGACACCACGGGGGGCGCCGAGCAGCATCCCGCCCACGGTGCGGATGAAGGCGAGGAACGCGACGGCCAGGAAACCCAGGAGCAGGGCGACCAGCCATGGCTGGTCGCCGGTCAGGCCGGCCCGCACGATGGTGAACTCACTGATGAACAGGCCGAATGGCGGCGCGCCCAGGATGGCCAGAGCGGCGCCGAAAAGCAAAGCCCCGGTCCAGGGCATGGTTCCAACCACGCCACCAAGGCGATCCGTCCGCCGGGTGCCGTAGGCCAGAGCCACGGAGCCACCGCTGAGGAACAGGATGGTCTTGCCTAGGCTGTGGTTCAGGCTGTGCAGGAGGGCCCCGTAGATGCCCAGGAGTCCGCCAAAGCCCAGCCCCACGGCGATGATCCCCATGTGCTCGACGGAGGAGTAGGCGAACAGTCGCTTGAAGTCGCGGCGGCGGATCATGAAGACCACGCCCACCAGCACCGACAGGAATCCGAAAATCAACATCGTCCGCCCGCCGTACTGGGTCCCCAGGCCCCGGTTGGCGATCGCCAGCAAGCGGATGATGGCGTACATTCCGACATTCAGGAGTGCCCCCGAGAGCATCGCGCTGGCCGGCGCAGGGGCCTCGGCGTGGGCATCCGGCAGCCAGGTGTGCATCGGCGCCAAACCCACCTTGGTGCCATAACCGACGACGCCGAGGAGGAATCCCAGGCGAAGGGCCGTGGGTGCGAGCTGGTGCGCGTGGGCGAGGAGGAAGGGCCAGGCCAGGTGGGCCTCCGCGCTCCCCGGCAAAGCGCTGGCGGAATAGAAGAGGAACAGCGCCCCCACCAGCGCCACCGTGATCCCCAGGCTGCTGATGATCACATACCGCCAGCCGGCCTCCAGACCTTCGGTGCGCCCCTCAAGGGGGACCAGGACCACGCTGGCCAGGGTCGCGGCCTCCACCAAGATGAAGAGGAGCCCGAGATTGGCCGTTTCCACCGCGGCCAGCATCGAAGCGGCGAAGAGGCCAAAGGCGCCGAAGTAGATCCTCACCCGCCGGGGGGAGAGCTGCCCGGAACGCTCCTCGGCCGCCAGGTAGGAGGAGGACCCGAGGCTGGCGAGAAGGACCACCACCGCCACGGTGACCAGGAAGAACCCTCCCAGGCTGTCCACGTAGACGAAGGCCCCAGCGCTCGCAATGGGAGTGCCGGCAATCGCCAGGGTCGCGACGACCACCGCCAGAGCCAGGCTGCCGGCGGCGCCGGCCACCGCGGCGAGGGCTGCGCGCCGCGTGCGGACTGAGACGGCAGCGACAGCGCTGCCCCCCAGGGGCAAGGCGGCGACCAGCACTGGGAGCCACACCATCAGGAGTCCTGCCCTGATCTACCGGCCGGCAAGGGGCTGACCCGCTCCGCCAGTCCCGTGGTCATCGCCAGCATGATTAGGAAGCCCGCCAGCAGATCGAAGAAGATCCCCACCTCGACGATCAGGGGGAAGCTGGCGGTGAGGGTGATAGCCCCCAGGAACACCCCGTTTTCCATGATCAGCCAGCCGATCAACTGGGCCACCATGTGCCGACGCACCACCATCGCCAGAGCCCCCAGCAGAACCACCGCGGTGGAGATGGGAACCACCGATGCCGCCAACAGGCCGTGGGCCAGCCGTTCGGGAGACACCGCCAGGTATGCGAAGGCGCAGAGGGCGGTTCCCATAACCAAGGTGAGGGACAGCCCGGCCGTGCTTCCACTGTCGCGCTTCAAGTCCAGGCGTTGGACCAGCCAATGGCGGGCTGCAGTGGGGATCGCCCATCCCTTCAGCGCCAGGGTCAAGCCGGCGAGCACCCAGAGGGCCGCATCCCGCTCCAGGTAGGCCGCGGTGGCGGCGGCCACGGCCAGCAGCACCGACTGCAGGGCGTAGTAGGTCAGATATCGGTCGAAGAGCTTGGAGCCCAGGCAGGCCAGTGCTGACAGCAGAATCAGTACGGCGTCGAGGCCCAGAATGGCGCCCCCCGGAGAAGCCAGCGTCAACTCCTGCATCCCTACCGGCCCACCACGTACGAGGTGATGATCCCGATGAGGGCGAGCAGGAATGCTCCTCCCAAGTACTCCGCGATTCTAAAGAAGCGCAGCTTGGCAAAGGAGCTGTCGACCACCACCACCAGAGCTCCGCTCAGCAGGAGTTTGCCGGCCACCGCAAGGCTCCCCAGCAACCCCTGCGCAAGACTGGTGGCATTGCCCAAGCCCCAGGGGAGGACGAAGACATTCATGAATACGCACGAGAGAATGGTGAACTTCATCCAGCTGCCCCACTTCACCAGGGCATAGTCTCGGCCGGAGTACTCCAGGACCCGGGACTCCTCGATCATCGAGATCTCCGCGGTCCCGGCGGGGTTGTCGACGGGGATGTGCCCATTCTCGGCCAGGATGAGGAGGAAGAAGGCCACGGCGCCCAGCAGATGGGTGGGGAGTAGCATCGCGGCCGGAGAACCGGCGATGGCATGATTCATGAGGTAGGGGTTGTCTGACGCGGACAGCACCCCGACGGTGAAGAAAACCAAGATGAGCGCTGGCTCGGCCAGGCTGCTGAGCCACGCCGTGCGACTGGCCCCGAGAGCCCCCAAGGGACTTCCCGAATCCATGGCCCCGAGCGACATCGCAAAGCCCGCCAGCGCCAGCACCAGGGCCCCACCGAGAAGATCGCCCATGAACGCTAGCGGCAGAGGCTGGTCCGTGATGATGGGAACGATGGTGGAGACGGTCAGATAGCAGGCCATGGCCACGTACGGAGCCGCGACAAAGACCGGGCTCGCGTACTCCGAGCGGACCACCCCCTTGCGGAGCCACTTCCGGAGGTCGCGATATGGCTGCAGGACGCTGGGTCCGCGCTTGGACTGCAGAATCGCGGCTCCCCTGGCGATGACGCCGACGTAGAGCGGCGATATGGCCAGGATCAGCAGGGTCTGCAGAATCTGCAGCAGGTACGGCAACGCGAACCCCCGGCGAGTTGGGCTAACAGCTTCTAGAAGCCATTAGCCGGAAGCTCCGGCTTACGCGGGCCTCATCGCGTCGCCAGGCCATTCTGCCACAGCGTCACCACCGACTGTCAAGCGGGAAAGGCGGATCAGGCGCGCGGTTGACCGGACGACCATCGGCTGGCGTTCTCGCCGGCCAGCGAGCGGCTCAGGTCAGTCTCCATCCCCCGCCCTCGTTCCCCATCAGCCGAGGGTCCGGAGCTCGGGCACCCGGCCCCACGGCCCCTCGCCACCTCCCATCGAACGGTCGGCCCGATGAGTCCCGACGGGTACTATCGCCGCATGGACTCCAGCTTCCACACCATCATCGAGCCCTTCCGCATCCACTCGGTGGAGCCCCTGCACCTCACCACTCAAGAAGAGAGGCGGCAGGCGATCTCTGAGGCTGGCTACAACCTCTTCAACCTCCCCGCCGAACTGGTCCTCATCGACCTCCTCACGGACTCCGGAACCGGGGCGATGTCCCGCGACCAATGGGCCGCGATCCAGCACGGCGACGAGAGCTATGCCGGCTCCCCCTCCTGGTTCAGGTTTCTCAGCGCGGTGCAGGAGCTGTTTCCCTTCCGGCACGTCATCCCCACCCATCAGGGTCGGGCCGCGGAGAAGATCCTGTTCTCCGTCCTTGGTGGGCCAGGGAAGGTGATCCCCAACAACACCCACTTCGACACCACCCGGGCCAACGTGGAGTTCACCGGCGCCGAGGCCGTGGACCTCGTGATCCCCGAGGGTCGGGAGCCCGCCCTCATCCACCCCTTCAAGGGCAACATCGACACGGCCGCCCTGGACCAGCTGCTGCAACGGCGTGGCCGGGACGTGCCGGTCGCCTTCGTCACCATCACCAACAACTCCGGCGGGGGGCAGCCGGTGTCCCTCGCCAACCTCAAAGAGGCGAGCTCGGTGTGCCACCGCCACGGGATTCCCCTCTTCCTCGACGCCTGCCGGTTCGCCGAGAACGCCTGGTTCATCCGCGAGCGAGAGGAGGGCCAGGAAGGCCGGGACATCGCCGACATCGTCCGGGAGATGGCCAGCTGCGCCGACGGCATGACCATGAGCGCCAAGAAGGACCCCTTCGGGAACATCGGCGGCTGGCTGGCGATGAACGACGACCGGCTGGCGGAGCGGTGCCGCAACCTGCTCATCCTGACTGAGGGGTTCCCGACCTACGGAGGGCTGGCGGGGCGAGACCTGGAGGCGATAGCCCAGGGGCTGAAGGAGGCGGTCGATCCCGACTACCTGCGCTATCGCATCCGCTCCACGGCCTACCTGGGTGAGGCGGTGGCAGCCGCTGGGGTGCCGGTAGTGCAGCCCATAGGCGGCCATGCGGTCTACCTGGACGCGCGGGCCCTGCTCCCACACATCCCGCCGCTGCAGTACCCCGGCCAGGCTCTGTCAGTGGCGCTGTATGAGGAGGGAGGGATCCGCAGCGTCGAGATCGGCACGGTGATGTTCGGCCGGCAGCCCGATGGCTCCGAGCAGGAGGGGCCGATGGACCTGGTCCGCCTCGCCATCCCCCGGCGGACCTACACGCAGAGCCACATCGACTATGTGGTCGAGGTGGTGCAGCGGGTGGCGCGACGGGCCGGCGAGCTGCCCGGCTACCGCATCGTGGAGGAGCCGCCAGCGCTCCGGCATTTCACTGCCCGGTTCACCCCGATCTCCGGGTCAGGTGTCTCTGGCTGAGGGGGCGCGGTCTCGCTCAGCCGGCGTCCATCCAGCGCCTGATCGCGCCGGCCACCTCCACGGGGCGCTCGAGGGGGACCAGGTGCCCTGCTCCCGGCAGCACCTCCAGCGGGAGTGCCGGGTAGGCCAAGAGCTCCCTCCGGGCTGCCTCCAGGGAGAGCTGGCGATCCCGGTCTCCCCAGATGAGGAGAACCCGGTCCTGAAGCAGACCCAGCTCCGGCAGTAGCAGGGTCTCCGTACGGAACCCGCGCGGCCGGATCAACTTCCCGAGGGAGTTGAGGTCCGAGGCGCCCCACCACCGGTCCGCGGCTAGCTGGCACGGGTCCTGGCCAACCGGGTCCTCCTCAGCCCCCGCCAAGAAGCGCCTCCGAGAAGTGGCCGAAGCGACGTCGAGGGCACCGGGTAGCAGTGCCGCGGACCAGCTCCACGGGTGCTCGTGCGCCACCCCGATGGGGCTCACGAGTGCCACCCTCCGGACCAGCTGCGGGCGCTCAACAGCGAGCGCTCCGGCGACCATCCCCCCGAGCGAGTGGCCGACCACATCCACAGGAGCCAGGCCGAGCGCGGTCACCACCTGTTCCACCTGCCCGACCCACGCCTTCCGGGGATGCCCGTGCCCACTCAGCCCCGTGCTCAGCCCGGTGCCGAACCGGTCGATGGCCACGACCCGCCTGTCCGTTGCCAGCTCCTGCAGGAGGTCGTGGTAGCCGGCGGCGCAACCACCGACGCCGGAGAGGAATACCAGGGTTGTCTCTGACCCGCCGCCGATGTCGATCAGGTGGGTCCGGCCGCCGGTGGAAGCCAGGTAGCGGTGCCTGGGTGCAGCCCCGCGGAACTGGCGGTCCATGGCCGCCTCGACCTCGCCCTCGCTGGCCCCGGTTCGTCGGGGACTCCGCGCCCAGCCGACCGCGGCCGCGTAGGCGAGGGCCAGCAGGCCGGCCCCCGCGCCAGCCCGGAGGGCCCGGCTCAAACTTCCTTGAACTCGGCGTCCACCACGTCGCCGTCGCCGCCCTCAGCCCCACCTGCCGCGCCCGCGGGCGGAATGTCATCGCCCGCCGCCGCCCCGTCCGGTGCGGATCCCGGTGTGCTCTGGGAGTAGATCGCCTCACCGATCTTCTGCAGCGCCTGGGTGAGCTCCTGCTCCCGCGACTGCATGTCCACGGCGTTGGAGGCGGCCACTGCGGACTTGAGGGCGTCCACCTTCTGGTTGACGTCGTCCCGGATCTCCGAAGTGACCTTCTCGCCGTGCTCGCGCAAGGTCTTCTCCGCCTGATAGATGAGGGTCTCGCAGCGGTTCTTGAGGGCCACCTCCTCCGCCCGCCGCTCGTCCTCGTCGGCGTGGGCCTCGGCCTCCTTGACCATCCGCTCCACCTCCTCCTTCTGGAGGGTGGTCGACCCGGTGATGGTGACCTTCTGCTCACGCCCGGTGCCGCGGTCCTTGGCGGTCACGTTGAGGATGCCATTGGCGTCGATGTCAAAGGTAACCTCGATCTGAGGCAGACCTCGAGGGGCGGGAGGGATGCCGTCCAGCATGAAGCGCCCCAGGGTGCGGTTGTCCCGGGCCATCGGGCGCTCCCCCTGGAGGACCACGATCTCCACCGACGCCTGATTGTCGGCGGCGGTTGAGAAGACCTGGCTCTTGCTGGTGGGAATAGTGGTGTTGCGCTCGATCAGCCGGGTGTTGACCTCCCCCTCGGTCATGATCCCCAGGGAGAGCGGGGTCACGTCGAGGAGCAGGACATCCTTGACCTCACCCTTGAGGACCCCGGCCTGGATGGCCGCCCCCACCGCCACCACCTCGTCGGGGTTGACGCCCCGGTGTGGCTCCTTGCCCGCCATCTGCTTGACCAGCTCCTGGATCACCGGCATCCGGGTGGAACCGCCGACGAGGATGACCTCGTCCAGGTCGGAAACCGACATGTTGGCGTCCTTCAGCGCGGACTCGAACGGTGTCCGACAGCGCGCCGTCAGGTCCTCGGTCAGCTGCTCGAACTTGGCCCGAGACAGCTTTAGGTCCAGATGCTTGGGGCCGTTCTGGTCAGCGGTGATGAAAGGAAGGTTGATCTGGGTCTCCTGTCGCTGCGACAGCTCGATCTTGGCCTTCTCGGCGGCCTCGGTCAGCCGCTGGAGGGCCTGACGGTCACCCTTCAGGTCGATCCCCTGGTCGCGCCGGAACTCCTCCGCCATCCAGTCGACGATCCGCCGGTCGTAGTCGTCACCGCCCAGGTGGGTGTCCCCATTGGTGGACTTGACCTCGAACACACCCTCGCCAACCTCGAGAATGGAGACGTCGAAGGTGCCGCCACCGAGGTCGAAGACCAGGATCTTCTCCGACTCCTTGCGCTCCAGCCCGTACGCCAGGGAGGCGGCGGTCGGCTCATTGATGATCCGCAGGACGTTGAGGCCCGCGATCTGCCCGGCGTTCTTGGTGGCCTGCCGCTGGGCGTCGTTGAAGTAGGCCGGAACGGTGATGACGGCGTCGGTGACCTTCTCGCCCAGGTAGGTCTCGGCGTCGGCCTTCAACTTCTGCAGCACCATGGCTGAGATCTGCTCTGGGGTGTAGCTCTTCCCCTCCACCTGGACCTCGGCCCGACCGTCCTTGCCCGCCACCACCTGGTAGGGGACGATCTTGCGCTCTGCCTCGACCTCGTTGAAGAGGCGGCCCATGAAGCGCTTGATGGAGTAGACGGTGTTCTCGGGGTTGACAGCGGCCTGGCGCCGAGCCAGCTGGCCGACCAGCCGCTCTCCATCCTTGGTGAAGGCCACCACCGAGGGGGTCGTCCGGCCGCCCTCGCTGTTGGGGATGACCACCGGCTCGCCGCCCTCCATGACGGCCACCACCGAGTTGGTCGTGCCGAGGTCGATTCCTACGGTCTTGGCCATGAAGTTGAGTTACCTCCGTGCGT
>JAJYET010000050.1 GCA_021785655.1 bacterium
CCGGGAGTGCCGCCACACCCCGGCGGAGCCCTGCCCGATCGCCGGGGGAGAGGAGTTGGAGCGGCTCTTCCAGCGCATCATCCCGGCCGAGGAGGTGGCCGCCATCCTGGTGGAGCCGATCCAGGGAGAGGGCGGGTATGTTGTGCCTCCCCAGGGCTTTCTCGCCACCCTGCGGCGCATCTGCGACCGGCACGGGATCCTCCTCATCGCCGACGAGGTCCAGAGCGGGGTGGCGCGCACCGGCAAGTGGCTGGCCCTCGACCACGACGAGGTGGTCCCGGACATCCTCCTTCTGGCCAAGGCGCTGGCCAGCGGGCTCCCGCTGGGGGCGATCGTGGCCAGCCGCCAGCTCATGGACCGCTGGCCGGCGGGCGCCCACGGCACCACCTTCGGCGGCAACCCCATCTCCTGCGCGGCGGCCATCGCCACCCTGGACGTGATCGAGAAGGAAGGCCTGCGAGACCGGGCCGCTGAGCTGGGGGACCGCATCCAGAAGGTGGCCCGGGGCTGGCAGGAGAAGGTCGGGGGACCGAGCGACGTACGCGGCAGGGGGCTGATGATCGGATTGGAGTTCTTGGATTCCGCCGGGCTCCCAGATGCCGAGAGGGTGGAGGAGATCCGGGCCAACTGCCTACGCCGCGGGTTGCTGCTCCTCTCCTGCGGCCTGGATGACAACGTGATCCGCCTGATCCCCCCGCTCACCCTCTCCGACGGGGAGCTGACGGAGGCGCTGGAGTTGATGGAGTCGGCGATCGCCGGCGTGGAGGTCAGGTGATGGAGCAACCCTCGGCCCTCGAGGCCAGGACCTACGGCAACCTCATAGGTGGGGAGTGGCGGGCGGCCCGGGGTGGCGACACCTTCGACTCCCTGAACCCGGCCCGGCGGAGCGAGGTTCTGGGTCACTTCGCCCGCGGCTCCACCCTGGACATCGAGGACGCGGTCTCGGCGGCGGTGGCGGCCCAGCCCGGCTGGCAGCGAACCCCGATGCCGCTGCGGGCCGAGGTCCTGGCGCGCGCCGGGCGGCTCCTGGAGGAGCGCAAGGAGGAGCTGGGCCGGCTCATGACCCGGGAGATGGGGAAGGTCCTCACCGAGGCGCTCGGCGATGTCCAGGAAGGCATCGACATGGCCAAGTACATGGCCGGCCAGGGCCGGATGCCGGTCGGGGAGGTGGTCCCCAGCGAACTCCGGGACAAGCGCTGTTTTGCCGAGCGGGTGCCCATCGGGGTGGTCGGCTGCATCACTCCCTGGAACTTCCCCATGGCCATCCCCTGCTGGAAGCTGATGCCGGCCCTGCTGGCGGGCAACGCGGTGGTGTTCAAGCCGGCCGAGGACACCCCCCTGGTGGCCATCCGCCTGGCCGAGATCCTGGTCGAGGCCGGCCTCCCCCCGGGAGTGCTGAACCTCGTCACCGGGCTGGGTGACGAGGCCGGCGCGGCGCTGGTGTCCCACCCCCGGGTCCGGGCTGTCTCCTTCACCGGCTCCATGGAGGTGGGGAATCAGATCGCCGCCACCTGCGGCAAGCTGGGCAAGCGGGTATCCCTGGAGCTGGGGGGCAAGAACGCCATGCTGGTGGCGGCGGACGCGGACCTGGAGCTGGCGGTGGATGGCGCCCTCTGGGGCGGGTTCGGAACCACCGGACAGAGATGCACCGCCACCTCCCGCCTGATCGTCGACCGCCAGGTGTTGGGCGACTTCCAGGAGCGGCTCCTGGATCGGGTCGGGAGGCTCCGGCTTGGCGACGGGCTGGACCCGGCCACCGACGTGGGACCGGTGATCAACTCCAAGCAGCTCCGGCGGATCCACTCCTACACCGAGGTCGGCAAGCAGGAGTCGGCGCGGCTGCTCACCGGGGGCGAGGTGGCCGAGGAGGGCGAGCTGAGCCTGGGCAACTTCTACCGGCCCACCCTCTTCACCGACGTCCGTCCGGAGATGCGCATCGCCCAGGAGGAGATCTTCGGCCCCACGGTCTCGGTGCTTCCCGCCGAGGACCTGGCGGACGCGGTGCGCATCGCCAACGGCACCCGGTACGGCCTCTCGCTGGCGGTCTACACCCGCGACCTCTCGCGGGCCTTCTGGGCGGTGGACCGGCTGGAGTCGGGGATCGTCTACGTCAACGCCCCGACCATCGGCGCCGAGATTCAGCTGCCGTTCGGCGGCGTGAAGGGCACCGGCAACGGCCACCGGGAGGCGGGGACCACCGCCTTGGACGAGTTCACCGAGTGGAAGACCGTCTACATCGACTACTCCGGCCGCCTGCAGCGGGCCCAGATCGACACCGGGCAGGGCTGATCGGTGGTCGACCTGGAGCTGAGCCCGGAGCAGCTGCAGTTCCAGCAGATGCTGCGGGAGTTCGCCGCCCGGGAGCTGGCGCCCGAGGTGGCGCGGCGCGACCGGGACGCCGAGCCCGACCCCGAGCTCTTCGCCAAGCTGAGCTCCATCGGCCTGCCCGGGGTGTCCATCCCTCAGCGGTACGGCGGGGCCGGACTGGACTGGATCGCGCTGGGGCTGGCGTGCGAGGAGCTGGAGTACGTGGACGCCTCCTGCCGCACCGCCCTCTCGGTGCACGCGGGGCTCTGCAGCACCGGCGTTTACCAGTGGGGCACCGAGGAGCAGCGGCAGCGGCTGCTCCGCCCGCTCGCCGAGGGTCGCTGGCAGGGCTGCTTCGGGTTGACCGAGCCGGACGCCGGCAGTGACGTCCGGGCGCTGCGCACCCGGGCCTATCGGGAGGGGGACCTCTACCGGCTCCGGGGGCAGAAGGTCTGGATCTCCATGGGGGACCAGGCCGAGCTGATCCTGGTCTTCGCCACGGTGGACCCCGAGCCGGGGACCAGGGGGATCACCGCGTTCGCGGTGGAGCGGGCCGCTGCGGGGCCGGGGCTGCGCACCGAGCCCATCCACAACAAGTACGGCCTCCGCGCCAGCGACACCGCCATCGTGTATCTGGACGACGCCCTGGTGGCGGCGGAGAACCGCATCGGGGAGGAGGGGGAGGGCTTCAAGGTCGCCATGTCCTGCCTGGACAGCGGCCGCTACTGCGTCGCCAGCGGGGCCGCCGGCACCATCCGGGCCTGCCTGGACATGAGCGTCACCTACGCCCGGCAGCGGCAGGTGCAGGGACAGGAGATAGGGCGCTTCCAGCTGGTCCAGCAGATGGTGGCTGGGATGGCCCGCGACTACGACGTCGCCCGGCTGCTGTGGCTGCGGGCCGGGTGGGCCAAGAACCGGGGGCTGCGCAGCTCGCGGGAGTCGGCTCTCGCCAAGTGGGTCAACTCCGAGCGGGCCAACCGCTGTGCCGACGACGCGCTGCAGGTCCAGGGGGCGAGCGGCTTCAGCGAGGAGAGCCCGGCGGCCCGCTACCTGCGCAACAGCCGGGCCACCCTCATATACGAGGGGACGAGGGAGGTCCAGACCCAGCTGGCGGCGGAGTATGCCCTGGGATACCGCCAGGACCGGCCGGTGCGCTGCCCGCTCCCGGCCTGGCCCAACGAGTAGCCTCCAGGTGTGATGGACCCTCTGCCCGCGGCGGCCGCCGCCGGCTGGGAGGATCACCTCCTGGATCGACCCCAGGGACCGCTCCGGTACGTAACCGCCGGGACCGGCCCCGCCCTGGTCCTCTGCCACGGCTTCATCGGCTCGGCGGAGAACTTCGAGAGCTGGGTGGAGAGGCTCAGCCGAATCCGGACCCTCGTCATCCCCGACCTTCCTGGGTTCGGCGGTTCAGCTCCGCTGCGCGGCTCCCACCGAAGCCGGGACCTGGCCCGGGAGGTGCGGGCCTTGCTCGACCACCTCGGAGTCGGAGACTTCGAGGCGGGCGGTCTCTGCCTCGGCTCCACGGTCGCCCTGGAGCTGGCCGCCGGCGATCTGCGGCGGGTCCGGGGGCTGCTCCTGCACACCCCGCTTCTGGCTCCCGGGCTCACCTCGCCCCCCTTCCGGGCCCAGGTGGCGGCCCTCACCATGCCCGGGGTGTTCGCGGCCGTGGGTGCGGTCGGCCACTGGCGCCCCCTGGCCGACCTCTACCGCCGGGTCCTGGTCGAGGGCGGTGGCGAGATCGACGAGCGCTCGGCCCAGGTGAACTTCGACAACCAGCTCCGCGCCAATCCGCGCGCGGCCCGGGAGTGGCTGCGGGACGGTGCCCGGCTCGACTTCCGGCTCTTCCTGCGGCGGGTGCCCCGCCCGGTGGCGGTCCTGGCGGCGGCCGATGATCACCTGCTGCGGGTGGACCGGCTCCGGGACTTCTGCGCTCCCCTGGCGCAGGTCCGGCTCCGCCTGCTGCCCGCGGCCGGCCACGGGTGGAGCCCCGAGTTCATGATCCGGCAGGTGGCGGTGCTGGAGGAGCTCCTGGCCTGAGCCGGAGGGTGCTTTTCGTGGCCGCCGCCGTCCCTCTGAGGGATGTATCCCGTGGCTGGCTGCGGGCGGTCGCCGCGGCCTCGCCCGAATCCCGGGTGGTCCGGCCGGAGGGCCTCCATCTGACCCTGCGTTACCTCGGTCCGACTGAGCTTGAGGACCCCACCATCCTGGTGTCCGAGTTCCTGGGTCGGATCATCGGCGTGAGCCCGTTCTCGGTCCGCCTGGAGGGACTCGGAGCCTTCCCCAGCCTGGGGCATCCCCGGGCCATCTGGGTCGGGGTCACCAGGGGGCGGGGCGACCTGGTTCGCCTGGGCCGCCTCCTGGCCCCTGGCCAGCCGGAGATAACCCCGCACTGCACCCTGGCCCGGGTCGGTGGGCGGCTCTCGCCGGCCTCCCGGGACCGGCTCCAAAGGCTGGCGGAGGGCGGCCCTCCGCCGCTGGACTTCCGCTGTGGGCGGCTGGGGGTGTTCGAGTCCATCACCGATACCCCGGGCCCGGCCCGCTACCGGCTCCTCGGGGCGCTGCCGCTGATTGGATCAGCCTCCGAAGGGGCGTCCCCAGAATGGGTGGAGTAGGGGATACCTGCCGGACCGCTGGAGCTCAAACGCCCGCCGCCTAAAGGCCCCCACCTCCTCCCGGTCGAGGAGCTGGAGGAGTCCGGCCTGCAGCGCGCCGAGCCGGCGGCGGTCACCCAAGAGCGAGGCCAGGGCGGCCATGATCGCCCCCGGCAGCGCCTCGCCGCCGAGGTCCGCGAGCACTGTCCGCAGCTTGAACTCTGCGCTGAAGGTGACCCCGTGGTCGATGCCGCGCAGGTGCAGCCCGGGATCCAGGAGGAGGTGCGCCGCCTTGCGGTCGCCGTTGTTGACCAGCACGTCGAGGGCCGCCAGGCGGCGCAGCTCCTCCTGGAGCTGGAGGCGATCCGGGGCGGCGCCCTCGGGGGGCCCCGCCACCCACTCCTGCATCGACCCCGGGCCGAGTGGCCCGTCCGGGCGGGCCACGGTGGGAGGGACCAGCCCCCAGCCCAGCGCCTTGTCGACCAGGTAGGTGGCGGCCTCCCTCCGGTACAGGGTCTGAGGTGGGAAGTCCCAGAGTGGCCGCTCGCCCCGGGCGGGCTTGTAAA
Source organism: bacterium (assembly GCA_021785655.1). Taxonomy (GTDB): domain Bacteria; phylum Chloroflexota; class Dormibacteria; order Aeolococcales; family Bog-877; genus JAJYXT01. The sequence goes on from JAJYET010000050.1 coordinate 5,468, forward strand.
CCGCGGTGAGCGCCTCCCCGTCCATCTCCAGCTGAACCTGGAAGACTCGGTTGCTGCCCGCGACCACCTCGGCGATCCCGATCACCTCTCCCCGGGCCAGAATGGCCTCCGTCTCCGCCGGGCTGCCGGGCCGCACCTCACCCATCTTTCCCGCCAGGTTATCGGCCCCCGGCGCCGTCCCCCAGGGCCGCTCTAATGCAGGTGGCCCCCTCGATCGGCCACAATGACGAGGATGCACCTCCCCCACCAGGGACCTGCGGGCGGGGACGGTAGGCCGTGATCCAGGGGCTGGAACACTTCCTGACCGTCGCCGGTTACCTGGCGCTCTTCCTTCTCACCCTGGCCCAGTGCTGTGGCTTCCCGGTCTCCAGTGAGGTGGTCCTCCCCTTCGCCGGGGTTTTGGTGTCCACCGGCACTCTGGCGCTGGTGCCGGCGGTGGTGGTCGCCCTGGCCGCGGAGCTGGTGGGCGGCCTCATAGCCTACGGGGTGGCGGCCCTCGTGGGACGGGCGGCCCTGGTGGGATTCGGCCAGCGCTTCAAGCTCAAGGAGAGCCACTTCGAGGCGGCCGAGCGTTTCTACGAGCGCCGCGGGGTGGCCGCCGTGGCGGTGGGCCGGGTGCTGCCGGTGGTGCGCAGCTACACCTCGTTCCCGGCCGGATTCGCCCGGATGCCGCTTCGCCTCTTCATCCCCGCCACCCTCGCTGGGGCCCTGGTCTGGGACGTGGCTCTGATCGTGGCCGGGATGGAGCTGGGGAAGCACTTCTCGGAGATCGGCAAGGTCATCAAGCCGCTGGAGTACGTCATCGGCGCCCTGGTCGTCGTGGCGATCGTCTACCTGGTCTACCGCTACGTCAACCGGCCGGTCCAGAAGGCCGCCGATCGGGAGGTGTAGTACACTCACCTTAACGTGAGCGTAAACCACTCGGCGGCGAGTGCCAGCCGTCCCGACCACTACAAGTGGATCGCCCTCTCCAACACCACTCTCGGGGTGCTGATGGCGGTCGTGAACTCGTCGATCGTGCTGATCTCGCTGCCCGCCATCTTCCGCGGGATCCACGTCAACCCCCTGGCCCCCGCCAACGTCAGCCTCCTCCTCTGGATGCTCATGGGCTACATGGTGGTGACCGCGGTGCTGGTGGTCAGCCTGGGACGGGTGGGGGACATCTTCGGCCGGGTGCGCATGTACAACCTCGGGTTCCTGGTCTTCACCGTGGCGTCGATCGGGCTCTCGGTGGTCTTCTTCCAGGGCACCGCGGCGGCCCTCACCCTAATCGGCCTCCGGGTGGTCCAGGGCGTGGGCGGAGCCCTCCTGATGGCCAACTCGGCCGCCATCCTGACCGACGCCTTCCCCAGCAACCAGCGGGGCATGGCCCTGGGGATCAACGTCGTCGCGGGCATCTCGGGGTCCTTCATCGGGCTGGTGCTGGGCGGCCTGCTTTCCGGTGTCGACTGGCACCTGGTCTTCCTGGTCTCCGTCCCGCTGGGGCTCTTCGGGACGGCCTGGGCCTACCTCAAGCTCCGGGAGATCGGGGTCGTGAGCAGGGCTCGGATCGACTGGCTGGGCAACGTGACCTTCGCCGTGGGGCTGATCTCAGTCCTGGTGGGGATCACCTACGGCATCCAGCCCTACGGCGGCAGCAGCATGGGTTGGACCAATCCCGTGGTGCTGGTGGAGATCCTGGGGGGGCTTCTGGTGCTGGGCCTCTTCGTGCTGCTCGAACGCCGGACGGAGGAGCCGATGTTCAACCTGGGCCTCTTCCGGATCCGGGCGTTCACCGCCGGGAACCTGGCCTCCCTCCTGGCCTCCATCGGTCGGGGCGGGCTGATGTTCATGCTGATCATCTGGCTCCAGGGGGTCTGGCTGCCCCTGCACGGCTACAACTTCGTGGAGACCCCGCTCTGGTCGGCTATCTACATGCTCCCGCTCACCGCCGGTTTCCTGGTGGCCGGCCCGTTCTCCGGGTACCTCTCCGACCGGTACGGCGCCCGTCCCTTTGCCACCGGTGGAATGCTGGGCGCGGCGGGGAGCTTCGGGCTCCTCTCGCTGCTTCCCGCCGACTTCTCCTACCCGGTCTTCGGAGCTCTGCTCTTCGTCAACGGCTTTGCCATGGGCATGTTCTCGGCGCCCAACACGGCGGGCATCATGAACTCGGTCCCGGCGGAGCAGCGAGGGGCAGCCTCAGGGATGCGCTCCACCTTCCAGAACTCCGGCATGACGCTCTCGATTGGGCTGTTCTTCACCCTCATGGTCCTGGGGCTGGCCTCGGCCCTGCCCTCCTCGCTCTACCACGGGCTGCTGCAGCAGGGCGTCCCGCAGGTGGCCGCGGCCCGGATCTCGCACCTCCCGCCCGTGGGCAGCCTGTTCGCCGCCTTCCTGGGCTACAACCCCATGGCGAGCCTGCTGGGACCGGTCCTGGGGCACCTGCCGGCCTCCCGGGCGGCGGTCCTGACCGGCCGCAGCTTCTTCCCGGACCTCATCTCCCGGCCCTTCATGGCCGGGATGCGGGTCACCTTCTACTTCTCCGCAGCCATGATGCTGGTGGCCGCCGCCGCGTCCTGGATGAGGGGCAAGCGCTACGTTCACGACGAGCAACGGCTGGAGGTGACGGCGGCAGGTGGCCATCCGGCGGTGCGCTCGTCCACCCCCTCGAGCCCGGTTCGGACCATCACCATCTCGGCCAGCTATGGCGCCGGCGGAGACGAGGTCAGCCGCCGGGTGGCCGAGCTCCTCTCCCTGCCATTCCTGGACCGCGCGATCCCGGTCGAGGTGGCTGAGGAGCTGGCCACGCCGCTGGACCGGGTTCTCTCCGAGGAGGCCTCGGGCCACAACGGGGTCGGAGACGTCCTCGCCGGGCTGGCGCGCGGGGTCGGCCCGGTGGCGCCGAGCCCGGCCACGGACGCAGACGGGGAGGGGGAGGCCGAGCGCTTCCGCCGCCAGACCGAGGCGGTCATCCGTCGGCTGGCCTCTCATGGCGGGGTGATCCTCGGCCGCGGGGCCGCGATAGTCCTCGCCGATCGGGACGATGTCCTCCGGGTCCGGCTGGACGGACCTGCCGAGCGCCGGGTCCAGCGGGTCGCGGAGCTGACCGGCATCGATCCGACGACAGCGAGGCGAGACCAGCGGCACACGGATCGTGCCCGGCAGGTGTACTTGCGCCACTTCTACGATGCCGATCCCGCCGACCCGGGCCTCTACGACGTCTGGATCGACACCACCGCCGTGGGGCCGGACGCCGCCGCCCGGATGGTCGTGGAGGCGGTCAGAGGGAGGGTGCCAAGTAGTGTCTCCAGCTGAGCCCGTGGCCGACCAGGAGCTGAGGATAGGGGAGGTGGCCGCCATGACCGGGGTCACCACCCGAACCCTCCGCTACTACGAGGAGATCGGGCTCATCTCCCCCTGCTCCCGGCTGGGTGGAGGGCAGGAGCGCCGCTACACCGAGGCCACCGTGGCCCGGGTCCGGCGCATCCGGGAACTCCAGGAGGTGCTGGGATCCGGGCTCTCCGAGATCCGCGAGGCGTTGCTCGCCGAGGACCGGATGCAGGCGCTGCGCCAGGCCTACCGGCGCAGCACCTCACCGGCCGGGCAGGCCAAGGTGCTCCGGGAGGCCGTCGAGGTGGCCGAGCGCCAGCTGGCCCAGATCCAGCGGCGCCAGGACCAGTTGGGGAAGCTCCGCCAGGAGCTCGAGGAGCGCCGCACCCGGCACCTGCAGCGCCTGGCCGAACTGGGGGGAGAGGTCTAACCGCGGGCTGCCCGCGCCCCCAGGACAGGCTGGCGAGCCGTCATTTGGTGGGGGTTCACTTGGAAAGCCTGGCCGGTCGGTGGGGGGCGCGACCTGTCTTGATCGTAAGGGGGTGGGCGAGGAGCTGCCGAGGAACGATGTCTGCGACCGGCGACGGCGACTTCGGCGGCTGCGGGATCAGCGGCGCGCCGGGGTGGCAGCTGAGATTCCATGGTGCGCCCAGAGGGATTTGAACCCCCGCAAACCCAGATCCGTAGTCTGGTGCTCTATCCGGACTGAGCTATGGGCGCCCTGAGAGGGTGATTGTAGCTCCGCCCCTCAGGCCGACTCGGGCAGGCTTCGCTCCAGAGCCTTGGTGGCCGCGATCCGGCATTCCACCTGGTCCAGAACGTCGTCGAGTTCCGTCCGGAGGCGGTCGTCGAGAGCCACCGGATGGTTGTCGAGCTCGCGCAGCAGGGCGGAGAACTGAAAGGCCTTCTGCTCTATCTTCGCCACCAGCTCAGGCGCCGTGAGCCGACTCTGCTGCGCCGGTCCTGCCATCTCCACTTGCAGACCCTCCTGAGGGGACTCCGCTGGCGTCGGTTCCCAGCCCTCCGCCCCTTGGTCATCCTAGCTCGCCGGAGCCGCGCGTGCGGGCGTCTGGGGGAACCGTGGCCGGGGCCGCGAGCGGCTATACTCGGCCACGCGCTGCGGCGGCCCCGCAACCGGTCGGCGCGGATGGCGGAATTGGTAGACGCGCGGGGCTTAGAACCCCGTGGGGCGACCCGTCCGAGTTCGAGCCTCGGTCCGC
>JAJYET010000051.1 GCA_021785655.1 bacterium
GAACCAGCGCAGGGCGGTCCGGGGGTGAACACCCTGGGTTCGAGCCCATTCGCTCAGCTTCATCACGCCCCATGATACACCTGTACGCCGCCTAGTGTCTTATCCGGCTCAGCAGTTCCCAACCCTGCGGCTTTCTCTGGCGCTCACGGTGGCCTGCGGTAGGACCGAGGGGGAGGCCGCCCGCCGCTGCCGGGCCATTGGGCGGGACTTCGAGCAGCTCCAGGAGCTGGGGCTTGCCGGAACCCCGGAGAGGATCCTGGAGCGCCTCGGGGACACGGCCCTCTTGGGGTGCGGCCGCGCCTACCTTCAGCTTCTGGACCTGGCGGACCGCGACCACCTCCAGCTCTTGGCCGAGGAGGTCATGCGCCGGCTGGCCTGATCTTGGCTCCGGTGGCATCACCTGTCTTGACCCGGGGGGGCCTCGCCCATGGAGTCCGGCAGCCCCTTGCCGGCCCGGGCCGGAGGGTGTGCGGGAGCCAGGGCGCTTAGGCTCCCAGGGCCTCAGATGGCGGCTTCGGTTGGCGAGTCGCGGCCTCCAAGTGGGCCATCCCCGGGAGCTGACTCCGCCGGCCCGTCGTGTCGGATGTACGCTCTGAGCCGAGTTGGAGCGCCCGCTCGGAACCGGGAGATCGGTAAAGTGGCGCCGCCGGATTCTTCCCGTGGAGGGCCATGTTGCAGATCCTGTCCGCCACGCCCATCGCTCCCGCCATCCTCCGGTGGAACTACGCCGGCTACCAGGTGCTGGCTCACCAGGGGCCGCACGGGGGCCTGTGGAACTCGGCCGCCAGCGCCCTCGCGGAGTGGGGCATCTTCGCCCTGGCCTTCTGCCTGGTGGCCCTCCTCTTCTTCGGGCACCCGCCGCAGGTGGCCCGCCTGGCCGCCCTGGCGGCAGCAGCCGCGGCGGTGGTGGCGCTGGTCCTGAACCACCTGCTGGGGCTTCTCTGGTACGAGCCCCGTCCCTACCTCTCCGCCTACCACGTTCCGCTGCTGGCGGCGGCCGCCCACGGCAACTCCTTCCCCTCCGACCACCTGGCCTTCGCCGGCGCCGTGGTGGCGACGCTGCTGATGACCCGCAACCGACTCCTGGGCTGGTCCTCGCTCCTCATTGCCGCCGGGGTGGGCTGGGCGCGGGTCTTGACCGGGATCCACTGGCCGCTGGATGTCCTGGCCGGGCTCGGGCTGGGGCTGGTGGTGGGATGGGTGGCCGGATGGGTGGCGCTGCGGCTCCCCGCCCTTGGCCGGGCGCTGGCGGCGCTGAAGCTTCCCCGCTGGCCCCGAGTCGCGGCCGCGGTGGTGGTGGTGGCGGCGGGCTTCGCCGTTCTCGAAAAGGCAACCCACATCGGGATCGTGGCCGGCCCGATCGCCCTTGGAGCGGTCCTCATGGCGGTTCTGGGGGCGGTCTGGTCGCAGACTCCCGCGGGAGCCGTCTGACCAAGCCGTGCCCCGAGATCCAATACCATGGCCGAAGTGAGCTTTGAGCGCGCCAACCAGCCGGTCGAGCTCAGGAAGTTCATCCGTGACATCCCCGACTATCCCCGAGAGGGGGTGCTCTTCCGGGACATCACCCCGCTCCTGGGCTCTGCCGCAGCCTTCCGTTCCGCCTGCGACCGGCTCGCGGAGCGCTTCGCATCCTCCGATCTGGACGCGGTGGCGACCATTGAGTCCCGGGGCTTCACCTTCGGGGCGGTGATCGCCTACCAACTCGGCCTGGGGGTGGTGCCGGTCCGCAAGGCGGGCAAGCTGCCCTGGGCGACGCTCAGTGCCACCTATTCCCTGGAGTATGGCGAGGCGGTCCTCGAGGTGCACCGGGACGCCATCCCAGCGGGGGCCCGGGTCCTCGTGGTGGACGACCTGCTGGCAACCGGCGGGACGGCGGTGGCCACCCGCAAGCTAATCGAGGAGCTGCAGGGCGAGGTGGTGGCCTTCGGCTTTCTGATCGAGCTGCTGGAGCTCGGGGGCCGGGCCCGGCTCGGGGAGACGGCGAGGGTGGAAGCCCTCCTGTCGCTGTAGGAGGGAGAGGTCTTGGCCGATCGCTTTGATGTCGCCGACCCGCAGCTGGCTCCTGAGGGGCAGCTGCGCATCGACTGGGCCGCCCGAGAGATGCCGGTCCTGGGTGCCATCCGGCGTCGCTTCACCACCGAGCGGCCGCTGAGCGGACTTCGGGTCGGTGCCTGCCTGCACGTGACCGCCGAGACCGCCAACCTCATGCTGACGCTCCAGGCGGCCGGCGCTGAGGTGCAGCTCTGCGCCAGCAACCCCCTCTCCACCCAGGACAGCGTGGCGGCCGGGCTGGTGGCCCAGGGAGTGGCTGTCCACGCCCGGAGGGGTGAGGACAGCGCCACCTATTACCGCCACCTGGAAGCGGTGCTGGCGACCTCTCCGCACCTCACGATGGACGACGGAGGTGATCTGGTCACCGCCCTGCATTCCCGGCCCACCTCCGAGATGGGGGCGGTGCGTGGGGGCACGGAGGAGACCACGACCGGGGTGGTGCGGCTCCGGGCCATGGCCCGCCAGGGGGTCCTGCGCTACCCCGTCATCTCGGTCAACGACGCCCAGACCAAGCATCTCTTCGACAACCGTTACGGCACCGGCCAGTCCACCATCGACGGCCTGATCCGGGCCACCAACCTCCTCCTCGCCGGCCGCACCCTGGTGGTCTGCGGGTTCGGGTGGTGCGGCAGGGGCCTCGCCTCCAGGGCCAGGGGCATGGGCGCCCAGGTGGTGGTGACGGAGGTGGAGCCTGTGCGGGCGCTGGAGGCGGTGATGGAGGGCTACCGGGTTATGCCGCTGTCTGAGGCGGCGCCTCTCGCCGACGTCATCATCACCGTGACCGGCGACTGCAACGTGGTCGACCGGGAGCACCTTCAGTCCGCCAAGGACGGCTGCGTGATCGCCAACAGCGGTCACTTCAACTCCGAGATCAACCTGGCGGCCCTGGACGAGCTCACAGTGACTGTGCGCCAGGTGCGGCCGGAGGTGGCGGACCACGAGCTGGCCGATGGCCGCCACCTGTACTTGCTGGCCGAGGGCCGGCTCCTCAACCTGGCTGCTGCCGAGGGCCACCCAGCGGCGGTCATGGACATGTCGTTCGCCAACCAGGCGCTCTCGATAGCCCACCTGGCCGCCTTCTCCGCCGAGATGTCCCCCGGGGTCCACGAGGTCCCGGCGGAGATCGACGCCGAGGTCGCCAGGTTGAAGCTGCAGGCTCTCGGGGTGCAGATCGACACCCTGACCGACGAGCAGCGCCACTATCTCGTCTCCTGGGAGCAGGGCACGGCCTGACGGTGCCCCCGCACCTCGCTCGCGGCTAAGATCGAGAGGTCCCCGGACAGGAGAAGGCCCGTGGCCGCAAGCGGGTGGCTTCCGGTGGGGAGGGAGTTTGCCATGAGCCCACAGCGCAATCGGAGGCTCTTCACCTCCGAGTCGGTCACCGAGGGCCATCCCGACAAGATGGCCGACCAGATCTCGGACGCGGTGCTGGATTCCATCCTGGCCAAGGATCCGCTGGCCCGGGTGGCCTGCGAGACCGCACTCACCACCGGGACGGCCATCCTCTTCGGGGAGGTCTCCACCGAGTGCTACGTCGACCTCCCCAAGGTGGTGCGCCAGACCATCCGGGGGATCGGCTACACCCGGGCCAAATACGGCTTCGACTGGGAGACCTGCGGGGTCATGGTCTGCATCGACGAGCAGTCCCCGGACATCGCCCGCGGGGTGGACCACGGCGGGGCGGGCGACCAGGGGATGATGTTCGGGTACGCCTGCGACGAGACCCCGGAGCTGATGCCGGCCGCCATCCAGTACGCCCATCAGCTGGCCCGCCAGCTGGCGCAGGCCCGCCGTACCGGGGCCCTGCGCTGGGCCCGGCCGGACGGGAAGTCCCAGGTGACGGTGGAGTACGACGAGGCGGGGAGGCCGCGGCGCCTGGACACGGTCCTGGTGAGCGCCCAGCACTCGGAGGACGCCACCGCGGAGGAGGTCCGCGAGGGGGTGATGACCGAGGTGATCTCTCGAGCTGTCCCCCAGGAGATGCTGGACCAGAACACGAGGATCCTGGTCAACCCGACCGGCCGGTTCGTCGTGGGTGGCCCCCAGGCTGATGCCGGGCTCACCGGCCGCAAGATCATCGTCGACACCTATGGTGGGGCGGGCCGCCACGGGGGCGGTGCCTTCTCGGGGAAGGACCCCACCAAGGTGGACCGCACCGGGGCGTACGGGGCACGCTATGTGGCCAAGAACCTCGTCTCGGCCGGGTTGGCCCGGCGGCTCGAGGTCCAGCTCGCCTACGCCATCGGGGTCGCCCACCCGGTGTGGGTCGGGGTGGAGACCTTCGGCACCGAGCTGATCCCGAGGGAGCAGATCGCGGCCCTGGTCGATGAGTACTTCGATCTGTCGCCGGCGGGGATCATCAAGGAGCTGGAGCTCCGCCGCCCCATCTACCGGCAGGTGGCCGCCTACGGCCACTTCGGCCGGGCTGACCTGGACCTGCCCTGGGAGCGCACCCCCTATCGGGAGGAGCTGGCCGGCCAGGCGGGGGTGGAGCCGGTGGCACTGGAGGAGGTGCTCCCCTGACACCGGTACCCTCCCCGGGCTTCGGCCACAGGCTAGCCCCGCCCCCCGGGCTGGTCTCCGTCATCCTGGCCGGGGGGTCGGGCACCCGCCTCTGGCCGCGCTCCCGGCGCCGCCTGCCCAAGCACCTCTTGCCGGTCGCCCCGGACGGGCGCTCTCTGCTGCGCCATGCCTTCGAGAGGGCCTGCTCCCTGGAGGGGGAGGTGCTGGTGGTGTCGGCCTCAGACCAGCGGGAGCAGATCCTGCGCGAGCTCCCGGAGCTGGCCCCGGATCACCTGCTGATTGAGCCCGAGCCGCGCGGGACCGGGCCGGCGCTGGCGCTCTCCGCCATCGCCGCGGAGCGGCTGGTACCGGGCGCGGTGATGGTCTCGCTCCACGCCGACCACCACCTCCCGGACGCGGTCGAGACCACCTTTGCCCTGCTGAGCGCCGCCTGGTGGGCACGCGAGCTCCCCAGCCTGGTGGCCATCGGGGTCCGGCCCACCCGGCCGGCCACTGGCTTCGGGTACGTGGAGCAGGGGGAGGAACTGCCCCGTCCCCCCGGGGTCCCGGCAGCCGCACTGGGTCTCACCGACGCTCGCGGCTTCAAGGAGAAGCCCGACGCCGCCGGCGCCGCCGCCATGCTCCGGGACGGGCGTCATCTCTGGAACACCGGGCTCTTCTCCTGGCCGGCGAGCCTTCTGCTCTCGGAGTTCGAGGAGCACTCTCCGGAGACCCTGGCCGGGGTGCGGGCGGCGGCGGCGGGACGAGAGGTCGACCCGGAGCTCTGGTCCAGGGTGACCCCGGGGGTTGTGGAGCGGTTGGTGCTGGAGCGGAGCTCCAGGCTCGGGGTGCTGCCCACGGCCCTCGAGTGGTCCGACCTGGGGTCCTTCTTGGACCTGTACCAGGCGGCCACGGCCGCCGGGGCGGCGGACGGCGAGGGCAATGTCTCCCGCGGGGAGGTGCTGCTGGCCGACTCCTTCGGGACCCTGGTCGATTCTGCCGCGGGCCGCCTGGTGGTGGTGGTGGGATCCTCCGGCCTGGTGGTGGTGGACACCGAGGACGCGGTCCTCGTCTGCCCGATGGAGAGGGTGCAGGAGGTTAGCGAGGTGGTGGCTCAGCTGCGCCGGCGCGGCAGGTTGGACCTACTCTGAGGAGAATCCTCCTCCCGGCCCCATACAATGGCCGCGCCGGGTCGGCGCAGGGAGGTGCGTGATGGCGGCTGCGGAGATCAGCTTCGGGACCGATGGCTGGCGGGGGATAGTCGCCGACGACTTCACCTACGCCAATGTACGGGTGGTGAGCCAGGCGGTGGCCCTGTACCTCGCCACCCAGCCCCCGGAGGGCCGAGTCGTGGTCGGCCACGACACCCGTTACTGCGCCGAGCTCTTCGCCCGGGAGGTGGCTCGGGTTCTGGCCGCCAACTCGAGGCGGGTCCTGCTCCTCGACCGCCCGAGCCCGACCCAGGCCGCCGCCTGGATGGTGGTGGCCCGAGGGGCGCTGGGCGGGGTGGTGGTCACAGCCAGCCACAACCCTCCGGAGTTCAACGGGCTGAAGTACAAACCCGACTACGGCGGATCCGCCTCGCCCGAGGTGGTGGCGGCGCTCGAGGAGCAGGTCGGCCGGGTCTTGTCCCAGGGCATGGTCAAGACCATGGCCTTCGAGGAGGCGTTGCACCAGGGGCTGGTGGAGATGGTCGACCCCCGGCCGGAGTACCGGGCCCAGGTGGGCCGGATCGTGGACCTGGAACAGATCCGCCAGGCGGGCCTCAAGATCCTCCACGACCCCATGTACGGTGCCGGGGCCGGGTACGTGGCTGACGCCATCGGCGCCGGGGCCACCACGGTGGATGAGCTACACCAGGAGCGCAACCCGGGATTCGGGGGCCTCCACCCCGAGCCCATCGCCGTCAACCTGCAGGAGGCCATCGGCAGGCTCCGTCTCGGTGGCTACGACCTGGGGATCGCCAATGACGGCGATGCCGACCGGGTGGGGATCATGGACGGCACCGGGGAGTTCGTCGACCAGCTGGAGGTGGCGACCATGCTCCTCTGGCATCTCTGCGAGAACCACGGCTGGAGGGGGCCGGTGGTCCGATCCCTGACCTCCACCGGGCGGCTGGACATCCTGGGGCGCCAATACGGGCTGGAGGTTGAGGAGCTGCCAGTGGGGTTCAAGTACCTCGGGCCCCGGATGCGTGAGCGGGACGCCATCCTCGGCGCGGAGGAGTCCGGAGGCTTCGCCTTTCGGGGGCACATCCCCGAGCGAGACGGCATCCTGAGCGGCCTCATGTTCGCCGAGATGATCGCCATGACCGGCCGGCCCCTGGCGCAGCTGCGCCGCGAGGTCGCGGACCTGGTGGGACCCCACGCCTACGCCCGGCGTGACCATCGCTTCCCCAGGGAGGAGTACCCGGAGGTGCGCGAGCGGCTCGCCCACCGCCTGCGCACCCGGCCGCCGGAGGCGGTGGGCTCCGAGCGGGTGGTCCGGGTCCGCTCCGACGACGGGGCCAAGTTCTGGCTGGAGGACGGATCCTTCGTCCTGGTCCGGATGTCCGGGACCGAGCCGTTGATGCGGGTCTACTGCGAGTCCACCGACCCTGGGCGGGTCCAGCGCCTGCTGGACGACTTCGAGGCGGAGCTGGGGGTGGTGGGGGACAGCCGTGGCTGAGGATGCCGCCCAGTCGGTGCCCGCACGCCGGGTGCAGAAGCCCTGGGGCCACGAGATCTGGTTCGCTGTCACGGACCGCTACGCCGGCAAGATCCTGCACATCGAGGCGGGGGAGGCGCTCAGCCTGCAGTACCACGAGCGCAAGGACGAGGCCATCTGGGTGCTGCAGGGGGAGCTGGAGCTGGAGCTGGACAGCCACGAGGGAGAGCTGGAGGTGCACCGCCTCGGCCCGGGCGAGGGGCGCCGGATCCTGGCCGGGCGACGCCACCGGATGCGGGCCCTGACCGTGGTGGAGATCTGTGAGGTTTCGACCCCCGACCTGGATGACGTGGTGCGCCTGGAGGACCGCTACGGGCGGGCGGGAAGCAGCACGGCCTGACCGGTGAGTGCACAGTTTCCACAGGTGAACGTGGAAAAACCGCGACTTCGCACCTGATGAGCCGGCTTCCCGCCGGGCCCGCTGCGCTCCGACGCCAGGCCGAGATCGGAGGACTCCCAGAGGCCCATGTCGAGGCCATGCGGCCACTCCTGCTCGCCATCTTCGCGCTGGCGGCGGCGCTGGTGGTGGCGATCTCCGGGCTCGGCGTTCTGGCCCCGATCTGGGGCTACCTCCTGACGCTCGCCGCCGCCGCCACCTATGCGCTGGGGCTGCGGTCGTTCCTCCCCAGCCGGGCTCGGGCTGGTGCCCGCTTCTGGCTCTCCCCGAGGCTGCTGGAGGTAGCCGCAGTGCCGCTCACCGCGCTCACCGGCGCGGTGGTGGTGCTGACCACCAGTCCGGGGCCGGCGTTGGTGGGGGTGATCGCTGGCTGGCTGGTCCTGGTGCTCAGCCTCGGAGCCTGGCTGGACGCCGCCGGTTCCCGCGGTGAGGGTCCGGCGTGGGGCCCGACGGCCCTGTCGCTGCTGCTGGTCAGCGTTCCCGCACCGCTATTGGTGAGCTCGCTCGGCCCCGGGGTCGCCCCTTGGCTGGTCGCGCTGGGGGTGGCGGGGGGCACCTGGGCGCCGGGATGGCGGCTGGTGCGGATGTCGGGCCGGGGGTGGGACGAGTCGGCCCTGGTGGCCCTCGGGGTGGCCCTGCTGGTGGGAGCGTCCGCCGTGCTGGCCCTCCGGGCCAGTGCCGCTGGCGCGGTGCTGCCCGGCGCCCTGCTGGTCGGGTGGTACGGGCTGACCGGGACCGCCTCGCGGACCCGTCCGGAGTCGCCCGCCCTGCCCTCCCTCGGCTTCGTGGTGCTGGCGGCGCTGATGCTCGCCCTCACCCAGCCGGCCTGAGTCGCTACCGTTGCCAACCATGGACGCCGGTCACATGGGCCGCTGGTGGGACGCCAACGGCCTGCCCCCACCCCGGACCCGGCGCTGACCCCGGGCTCGTCCCGGGGGTCCGGATCTCCGGTGGATTGGCGGCCGGAAGGCCGAGGAGGGCGAAGAAATGGCGAACACCACATCCAGCTCCGCTGACGGACAGCTCAGCCAGCTGGCGCAAGACTGGCATCAGCGGGACCACAGGGCCGTGGCCGGGGTGTATTCCCGCTACACCGACATCGTGCTCCAGGACGCCCAGGGCTCGTACCTGGTGGACGTCGACGGGCGCAGGTATTTGGACTTCGGCTCCGGGATCGGGGTGACCTCCCTGGGGCACCGCCACCCGGCGGTCGTCGAGGCCGTTCACCGCCAGGTGGACAGCTACTGGCACACCTCGGTGGTGACCCAGCACGTGCGCCTCACCGAGGCCGCCGAACGGGTGGCCAGGATCTGCCCGGACCCGCTGGACACGGTCTTCTTCGCCAATTCCGGGGCCGAGGTGGTGGACGGCGCCATGAAGCTTGCCCGGCGCGCCACCGGAAGGCGGGGGATCGTGGCCTTCCGGGGAGGCTTCCACGGCCGGACGTTCGGCGCCGCCAGCGTCACCACCAGCAAGGCCCACTACCGCCAGGGATATGGCCCCCTGCTTCCGGACGTCTACATAACCCCCTATCCCTACTGCTTCCGGGAGTGCCGCCACACCCCGGCGGAGCCCTGCCCGATCGCCGGGGGAGAGGAGTTGGAGCGGCTCTTCCAGCGCATCATCCCGGCCGAGGAGGTGGCCGCCATCCTGGTGGAGCCGATCCAGGGCGAGGGTGGGTATGTTGTGCCCCCCCAGGGCTTTCTCGCCACCCTGCGGCGCATCTGCGACCGGCACGGGATCCTCCTCATCGCCGACGAGGTGCAGAGCGGGGTGGCGCGCACCGGCAAGTGGCTGGCCCTCGACCACGACGAGGTGGTCCCGGACATCCTCCTTCTGGCCAAGGCGCTGGCGAGCGGGCTCCCGCTGGGGGCGATCGTGGCCAGCCGCCAGCTCATGGACCGCTGGCCGGCGGGCGCCCA
>JAJYET010000003.1 GCA_021785655.1 bacterium
GGCGGAGAGGGCGGGATTCGAACCCGCGGTGGCTTTGGACCACACCGCTTTTCGAGAGCGGCACCTTAAACCACTCGGACACCTCTCCCCGGGGGCAAGATTGTAGGCCAGCCTGCCGTCGGCCTCACCTGGAATCACGGTCTTGGACCCGAGCCTTGATCCAGCTTCCGATCTCCCGGGCGACCCGGGGGCCCTGAGGTTCGTGCAAGAACTCATGCCCGCAGTCCTCAAAGTTCAGCCAGCTGCCCTTGTACCGGCGCGCCACCCGGCCCACGGCGGCGGCCGGGATGGTGCGATCCAGCCCGCCGGAGACGCAGAGCAGCGGCCCAAGAACCAGGCCGGGGTCAACCGGCACGCCGGGGAAGTAGGCCGCGCGAAGGGAGCGGCCGGAGTCCGGGACTCCCTGGCGGTAGACATCCAGACGAAGGTGGCGCGGGACGTTGTTGAGAAAGAGCGCGGTCGCCTGGCGCAGGGTGGGCTGAAATCTGGCCCCGGCCAGGATCGCCCCCAGGCTGCTCATGGAGGCCGGCAGGGTCTGGAGGCGGGGAGCGGCGGCCAGGATTCCCCTCGGTGGGAGAGGTGCCAGCAGCACCACCGCAGGGGGTTGGCGCAGCTCAGCCAGCTTCAGGGCCAGCAGGCCACCCTGGCTGTGGCCGAGCACCACCGCATCCCCACCTGTGGCGTCGAAGACCCTGAGGCAGTCAGCCAGATAGTCGTCGAAGGTGATGGAACGGGGGTCTTGGGGCGGGACCCCGAGCCGGCCCCGACGGGCCAGGGCCAGGGCCGGGAACCCCATGGCGGCGAACTCCAGGAGGAACGGGGTGGCGTATTCCGGCACGTTGGTCACCCCGTGGAGCCAGAGGATGGGTGGCAGTGGGCTCCGGCGCTCGGGCCTCACCTCAACACCCGGGTAGCCGGCCACAGTGACCGCGTGGGCCGTGAGGGCCTTTGCCGCCGGGCTCACTGGCGCAGCCGCTGGAAGAAGGCCTGCAGCAAAGCCCCCGACTCCTGCGCCAGGCAACCAGAGGACACCAACGGGTGGTGGTTGCCGCTGGGGTTGGAGAGCACATCGTAG
Organism: bacterium; assembly: GCA_021785655.1. Classification (GTDB taxonomy): domain Bacteria; phylum Chloroflexota; class Dormibacteria; order Aeolococcales; family Bog-877; genus JAJYXT01. The sequence continues at coordinate 1,076 of JAJYET010000003.1, forward strand.
GCGCTCCGATCCGCGCCCTTGCGGGGGTCCAGAGCCCCATACACCACCCGGGACACCCGGGCGAGAAGGGCGGCTCCGGCGCACATCGGGCAGGGTTCAAGAGTGGAGTACAGGGTGGCGCCGTCCAGCCGCCAGCCGCCGACCCGATGGCTGGCCCCTCGCAGTGCGACCAGCTCAGCATGGAGCGAGGCGTCCTGGCCCAACTCGACTCGGTTCGACCCGACAGCCAGGACCCGCCCATCCCTCTCCACCAGCGCTCCCACCGGCACCTCCCCGCGACGCCCGGCCGCTCGAGCAAGGCGCAGGCAGCGCCGCATCAGCCCCAGCTCCCAGTCACTCCAGGGGCCGGGGGACGGCGGGGAGCCCCTTGGCAACTCCAGCCGCACACGCCCCTCCCCATATAATTGCCCCCCGCACGGTGGCTATAGCTCAGCAGGTTAGAGTGCCAGGTTGTGGCCCTGGAGGTCGAGGGTTCAAGTCCCTCTAGCCACCCCACCTTTCCGCGGTCGGCACGGCGCCCTGGGCTGGCACGCGTTCGGGTCCACTGGGGGCGAGGACCTCTGTGGTATCCTCGGACCGACCCAGGGTCCAGCTGGAGCCGGACCTTCCGTGCGGTGCGGACCCTGTGGCGACTTTCAGGAGGCGATTGCGCAAGTGCTCACCGGTGAGGCCAAGCTCGCGGTCATCGACGAACACCGGCGCCACGAGGGAGACACCGGGTCCACCGAGGTCCAGGTGGCGATCTTCAGTGAGCGGATCCGCCAGCTCACCGAGCACCTCAAGGATCACCCCAAGGATCACCACACGCGCCGTGGTCTGTTGAAGCTGGTGGGAAAGCGCCGGCGCCTCCTGGACTACCTGATGCGCACTGACATTGCACGCTACCGCGCCCTGGTTGCCAAGCTGGGGCTGCGTCACTGAGCGGGATCAGTACCCGGCAGATCGGGCCATCGCCCGGGGCCGGTCGGTTTATCGAGTCGCTGCTTTCCGAGAAGGGAGCGGGCGCGTCACCGGTCGTCGGGCCGGCGCGATTGGAGACTGGCGATCGGAGCCGAGCGAAAGTTCAGCTCTCATCCCCATTCCCTAATCGCGCCCCTGGGCCGTTGCCCGGCCGCCACCACCCCGGGCAGGAGCGAGAAGGAGAAAGATGGAGCGAACCTACGTCGCGCGCACCTTCGAGGGCGCGGAGCTAACAATCGAGACCGGCTGGCTGGCCGGTCAGGCCAACGGCGCGGTCATGGTGCGGCAGGGGGACACGGTGGTGATGGTCACGGCCACCGCTTCTCGGGCCCCGCGCCCCGGGATCGACTTCTTCCCCTTGACCTGCGACTACGAGGAGAAGATGTACGCCGCCGGGCGTATCCCAGGGGCCTTCTTCAGGCGCGAGGGCCGGCCCGGCGAGGCGGCGACCCTCGCCTCCAGGATGATCGACCGCCCGATGCGGCCGCTCTTCCCCAAGGACTTCCGCAACGACGTCCAGATCGTGGCCACGGTGCTCTCGACTGACCAGGTCCACGACCCCACCATCCTCGCTCTGATCGGCGCCGGCGCCGCCGTCGCCATCAGCGACATCCCCCACGGCGGGCCGGTGGCAGCGGTGCGGATGGGGCTGTTCGACGGCCATCTGGCCGAGAACCCCTCCATGCCCAACCTGGAGACCAGCGAGCTCGACCTCATCGTGGCCGGGACTCGTGACGCCATCAACATGGTTGAGGCCGGGGCGCAGGAGGTCTCCGAGGAGGTGCTGGTCGAGGCGCTCTCCCGGGCCCACCAGCGCATTCGAGAGCTGGTCGAGATGATCGACGAGCTGGTGGCGAAGGTCGGGCGGCCCAAGTCCGATTACCCCCATGTGGGGGTGCCTGCGGAGATCAAGCAGGCGGTGGCGGAGCTCGCCCTGGAGCGGGTCGACCGGGCCTTCCGCGAGGCAGACAAGGCGCAGCGGGACCGCCAGCTGGACGACCTCAAGGCCGAGGTTCAGGAGCAGATGGGGTCCAGGTTCCCCGACCGGGCCGGGGACATCTCCGCGGCCTTCGAGTCGGTGCTCAAGGGCGCGGTGCGGCGGGCCATCCTCAACGAGGGGATCCGCCCGGACGGCCGCGGGCTGGACGAGATCCGGCCCATCTGGTGCGAGGTGGGAGTCCTGCCGAGGACCCACGGGAGTGCGGTGTTCACCCGGGGGCAGACCCAGGCTCTGTCGATCGTCACCCTGGGCACCAGCTCCGATCAGCAACGGCTGGACGGGCTGGGGCTGGCGGAGTTCAAGCGGTACATGCACCACTACAACTTCCCCCCCTTCTCCGTTGGCGAGGCGCGGCCGCTGCGGTCTCCTGGCCGGCGGGAAATTGGACACGGGGCGCTCGCCGAGCGAGCGGTGAGGGTAATGGTGCCCCCGGAGAGCGAGTTCCCGTACACCATCCGGGTGGTGACCGAGATCCTCTCCTCCAACGGCAGCACCTCAATGGCCAGCGTCTGTGGCAGCACCCTGGCCCTGATGGACGCCGGAGTGCCGGTCAAGGCCCCGGTGGGCGGGATCGCCATGGGGCTGGTCACGGACGACCAGGACTCCAGCCGCTACGCCATCCTCTCGGACATCCAGGGGATGGAGGATGCCCTGGGCGACATGGACTTCAAGGTCGCCGGGACCCGCCGGGGGGTCACCGCCCTGCAGATGGACATCAAGGTGAGCGGCCTCACCCCCGAGGTCTTCCGGCGGGCGCTGGAGCAGGCGCGGCGCGGCCGGATGCATATCCTGGACAAGATGGAGGCAGCCCTTCCCGGTCCCCGGGAGGTGATGTCGACCTTCGCTCCGCGGATCACCACCATCCACATCCATCCCGACAAGATCCGGGACGTCATCGGCCCGGGTGGGAAGACCATCCGCCGGATCCAGGAGGAGACCGGCTGCCAGATCGATGTCGAGGACGATGGCACGGTTTCCCTGGCCACCGTCGACGAGGAGGCGATGGACCGAGCGGTCGCCATGATCCGGGATCTCACCGAGTCGGTGGAGGTGGGGCGCATCTACAAGGGCAAGGTGGTGCGGATCATGCCCTTCGGTGCCTTCGTGGAGATCCTTCCTCGCCAGGACGGGCTGGTCCACATCTCCCAGCTGGCCGAGCAGCGGGTCAACCGGGTAGAGGACGTGGTCAACATCGGCGACGAGATCATGGTGAAGGTGACCGAGATTGACGACCGGGGCAGGGTCAACCTCTCGCGCAAGCAGGCCATCACCGAGCTGGGTCACCAGGGGGCCAACGGGGCCACCAGTGACGGCTCCCAGGGTGCCTGACAGCGAGCTGAGCCCGGCGGTCGGTCCCGAGGCGCGCCTGCGCCTGGTGGCCGAAGAGGTGGAGCGGTGCCAGCGGTGCCCGCTCCACCTCACGCGCACCCGAGGGGTGCCGGGCGACGGTCCAGCCACCGCGCGTCTCATGGCCGTGGGTGAGGCTCCCGGGGAGCGGGAGGATCAGGAGGGGCGGCCGTTCGTCGGCGCGGCGGGCCAGCTCCTGACCCGCCTGCTGGAGGGCATCGGGCTGAGCCGCCAGGACATCTTCATAACGAACGTGCTGAAATCCCGACCCCCAGGCAATCGCGATCCGCTGCCGGAGGAGGTGGCGGCGTGCGCCCCGTTCCTCGACGCCCAGGTGGAGATCATCCGTCCCCAGGCGATCCTGCTCCTGGGCCGGCATGCTCTGCAACGGCTGATCCCCGCGGCACCGGGCATCAGCCGCTGTCACGGCCAGGTCCTGAAGGTGGGGGAGAGGAGCTATTTCCCCTGCTACCACCCGGCGGCGGCGCTCTACAACTCCCAGCTCCTGGAGGTGCTGGAGCGGGACTTCCAGTTGCTGCGGCGCCATCTCGACCAGCTGGCGGCACCGGCGGCAGCCCATCCACCCGAACCGCCCGAGCAGCTTGGTCTCTTCTGAGCCGGCCTCACTGCTGGCCCCGCCCCGGCCCGGGACGGTCCGATTTCTTCCCCTGGGGGGGGTCGGGGAGATCGGCAAGAACATGGCTCTGCTCGAGTGCGGCTCCGATGCCCTGCTGCTGGACGCCGGGCTGCGGTTCCCCCAGCCCCAGGAGGTGGGGGTCGACATCATCGTTCCTGACATCGGATTCGTCCTCACGCGCCGGGACCGGCTCCGGGCCGTGGTGCTCACCCACGGGCATGAGGACCACATCGGCGCGCTCCCCTTCCACCTCACCGAGCTGCCGGTCCCGGTTTACGGAACGGGGGTTACCCTGGGGCTGCTGCGCAACAAACTGGAGCGACGGGGCCACCGCGGGACACCCGACCTGAGGGAGGTGCGAGCGGGCCAGCGTCTGAGGCTGGGTGCCCTCGAGGTGGAGTTCCTGGCGACGACCCACAGCGTGCCGGGAAGCTGCGGGCTGGCGATCTGGACTCCGGCCGGCCTTGTGGTCCACACCGGCGACTTCAAGCTGGACCAGACCCCGACCCAAGGTGAGCCCCCGGACCTGGGGCGGCTGGCGCAGCTGGGCCGCGAGGGGGTTCTGCTCCTCCTCAGCGACAGCACCAACGCCCCGAACAGGGGGCTCACGCCCTCGGAGGCCACGGTGAGGCCGGCGCTAGAGGCCGTCATGGCGGGAGCCGAGGGGAGGGTGGTGGTGGTCACCTTCGCCAGCAACCTAGCCCGGGTCCAGCAGGCGCTGGAGCTGGCCTGGGCCGCCGGGCGCCGCTCCTGCCTCGTCGGCCGGACTCTGCTGCGCAACTTCGCCACCGCCCAGAAGCTGGGCCTGATGCCGGTCCAGCCGGGACAGATGGCGGGGCCAAGGGAGCTGTCCCGGATTCCCGACCGCGAGCTCTGCCTCATCGCCACCGGCAGCCAGGGGGAGCCACTGGCCGCCCTCAACCGGATTGCCTCCGGCACTCACCCGTTCCTCAGGGTGCACCGCGGCGACACCTTTGTCCTGGCGGCCAACCCGATCCCCGGCAACGGCGCCGTCGTCGGAGCCATCGTCAACCGGCTGGTCGCCCAGGGAGCGGCGGTGCTGGCGGGGAGCGCCGACGGCGTCCATGCCAGCGGGCATGCGGCCTCGGAGGAGCTCCGCTACGTGCTGGAGCTCCTCCGCCCGCACCACTTCGTGCCCGTGCATGGGGAGCCACGCCACCTGGCGGCCCACCGCCAGCTAGCCCTGGAGGCGGGGATGGACCCCACTCGGGTGGCGGTGATCGAGGACGGCTGCGCGGTTGAGGTGGGTGCCGCGGGGCTGAGGCTGGCTGGCTGGGTCCCCCCCTCTGAGGTGCCCATCGCCTCGGACCAGAGGGCCCTTCCCCGGAGCGCCACGGCGCAGGAGGTCGTGGAGGTCGTCATCGGCCCGGAACTGAGGACCTGGCTGGGAGGGCCTTACCTGGCCACCGGGAATGTGCGGGTGCCGCTCCGGGGTGACCACCGAAGGTGGCGCCAGCACCTGCCAGGGACAGCTGGTGGAGCTGGGCAGCTGGCCTCCCTGGGTCGCCGCCTCAGCTCGCTGGCCGAGGAGGAGTGGATGTCCGCGGGCGGCGATCCGACCTCGGTGGTGACGGTGGTAACTCTGGCCGACGGGTGAAGCGCCGCTCGATCATCCTCGCGGCGGCGGCGCTGGCGGCGCTGGCTGGGTTCGTCGGAGTCCAGGCTTCTCGACCTCTCCCGGGGGCCCGGATAGCGGGGGTGATCCCCTCCACCTACGTCGTCCCGGGCCCATCCCTCAGCCCGGCCTGGCCGGCGTTCGGGCAGGCGGCGCTGGGCGTGGACGGGGTCGGACTGGTTGCGACCTCAGGGGCGCAGACCCCCGTCCCCATCGCCAGCGTGACCAAGCTGATGACCGCCCTGGTGGTGGTCCGGGCGCACCCACTGGCTCCCGGGCAGTCGGGCCCCACGGTGCAGCTCACCCAGGCCGACCAGTCGCTCTACGTCCAGGAGCTGGCGGCAGGCGACTCCGTGGTCGCGGTCCGGGCAGGGGAGAGCCTGACCGAGCAGCAGCTGCTGGAAGGGCTGCTCCTGCCCTCGGCGGACAACCTGGCCCGGGTGCTGGCGGAGTGGGACGCCGGGTCGCTCCCCGCCTTCGTGGCCCAGATGAACCAGGAGTCTCGGGCCCTGGGGATGCGCGACACCACCTTCGTGGACACCAGCGGGCTCGACCCGGGGAGCTCCAGCACCGCGTCCGACCTGCTGCGCCTGGCCGCCGCGGTGATGGCGCAGCCGGCCCTGGCAGCGGTGGCCGACATGTCGACCGCCACCCTGCCGGTGGCCGGTCTGGTGCACAACTACGACTTCGTTCTCGGGCAGGCCGGGGTGGTGGGGCTGAAGACCGGCTGGACGTCTTCGTCCGGCGGCTGCTTTGTGGCCGCAGCCCGGGGGCGGGTAGACGGGCGGCAGCAGGTGGTGACCGCAGCCGTCCTCGGCGCCCCCGGGGGGCCGATCGCCGCGATCAGGTTGGCGGAGGCCGCGGCGGTGCGGCTCCTGAGGTCGGTTTGGAGCCGCTTCACCCTTCTCGCGTTGCCTTCCGCGCTCCCGGCGCTGGTGTCGGGCTGGCACCCGGCGATTCCGCTCCGGGCCACTCCGGTCCTTGCCGTTGTCGGATGGCCCGGGCTGGCGATCCGGATCCGGCTGCGCCGCTTGCGGCTGGCGCCGGGGCTCCACCGCGGGGCGGTGGTGGCCGAGATTGAGGCGCTGTCTCCTTCCGGCCCGGTGGGCACGACCTGGCTGCGGCTCCGGTCAGCCCTGCCACCCCCGTCCCTGTGGTGGCGCCTCACCCACTTCTGAAGTGCTGGTCGCTGATCGCCGAGCAGATGTGCGAGCCTGCTGCTAGACTGCGGCCTGCGGGCGGCTTACCAGTTCACGACCCAACAGCGCCGCCCCAGGGCGAGGAACTTCATACATGGCGACGACAAGGCGCCGGACGCCAGCCCGAGCGGGTGGCCCCCGGCCCCGCACCAGACGGCAGGCGAGAGCCACCAGGGCCGCTCCCACGGCGCCCCGTCTGACCCCCGGCCAGAGGCGCGAGCTCTCCGGCATCGGGACCCTGGCTCTGGGGGTGATCGGAATCATCCTCCTCGGCTTCCCCCAGGCGCCGGTCGCCCATGCCTTCGCCCATGCGGTATCCGCGGCCGTGGGGATCGGAGGATGGATCGTGGGACTGGCCCTGATCGGGGCGGGGCTGGCCATGCTGGCCAGCCGGGGGCCCCGGCGCGGCCTGGGCACAGTGCTGGCGGCGCTGGCCCTGAGCTGTCTCGCAGCCATCTCCATGGCGGCCGTCGCCGGCGCCGGCTATGGAGGGGCGGTGGGACGGGCGATCGGCCCCCGTGCCGCCACGGTCGTCGGGGCACCGGCCACACTGGTGGCGCTCGGGGCCCTGGGGCTTGCCGGACTGGTCCTGGCCCTCGACCTGGCACCTTCACGAATCTCCGGGGCCGCCCTGCGCAGCGCCTCCAGGCTCCTGGGGTCGCTGTTCGCCCCCGCCCCCGCGGCGCCGCGTGCCACCCTGCCGGCCCGGCCGCCGGCACCGCTTGACCTTCAGCTGGCGGTCCCCGAGCCGGACGGCCCCCCGGCGGATGGCCAGGTCCTCCCGCCGGAGCCGTTCCAGCGCATCTTCGAGGAGCTGGAGGCGGAGGCGGAGCCCGCCAACCCTCCGGTGGTCGCTCCCCTGCCCACGCCACCGCCCGCCGACCTCGAGGATGACCCCGAGGGGCCCGAGCCGAACTGGGTGATCCCCAGCCTGGACCTGCTCGACTCCGCGCAGGGCAAGCGGGAACGGCTGCGGGACGAGATCCGGAGCCGGATCAAGACCATCGAGGCCACCCTGGCCAATTTCGGGGTCGAGTCCAAGGTCATGGGCGTCAATGCTGGCCCCACCGTGACCCAGTACGAGCTCCAGCCGGGGTCCGGGGTGCCGGTCCGCCGGGTGCTGGCGTACCAGACCGACCTCTCCCTGGCGCTGGCCGCCCCTATCCGCATCCAGGCGCCCATCCCGGGCAAGTCAGCCATAGGGATCGAGGTGCCCAACAAGGCGGCGCAGCTGGTCACCCTCAAGGAGGTGGTCCAGGCCCCCTCGTTCCACGAGATGAAGAGCGGTCTCTCGGTGGCCCTGGGGGCGGACGTCAGCGGGCGCCCGGCCCTGGGGGACCTCGCGGCCATGCCTCACCTCCTCATCGCCGGCGCCACCGGGTCGGGGAAGAGTGTGTGCATCAACGCGGTCCTGGCCGGGCTCCTGCTCCAGTCCACCCCCCGCGACCTGCGGCTGATCCTGGTCGACCCCAAGCGGGTGGAGCTCAGCAACTTCGCCGGCCTGCCGCATCTCCTGGTCCCGGTCGTGGTCGAGCCCGAAGGGGCGGTGGCCTCACTGCGCTGGGCAGTGGTGGAGATGGAGCAGCGCTACAAGCTCTTCGCCGGCAACGGGGCCCGCAACATCACCGTGTTCAACGAGCGGGCACCTCAGCTGGGCCTCCGCCCCCTGCCCAAGATCGTGATCGTGATCGACGAGCTGGCGGACCTCATGATGGTGGCCGCCAGCGAGATCGAGGACCTCATCTGCCGGATCGCCCAGCTGGCGAGGGCGGTCGGCATCCACCTCATCGTGGCGACTCAGCGTCCCTCCGCCGACATCATCACCGGCCTCATCAAGGCCAACATCCCGTCCCGGGTCGCCTTCGCCGTGAGCAGCGGGGTGGACTCCCGGGTGATCCTGGATGAGATGGGGGCGGAGAAGCTCCTGGGCAGGGGTGACATGCTCTACCTGCCCATCGACGCCGGCAAGGCGACCCGGCTCCAGGGCGCGTACGTCTCCGACCGCGAATTGGACCAGCTGATCGGTTGGTGGAAGGCGCAGGGGACCCCCGCCTACCAGGAGGAGATCCTCCAGGCGGCGGCGCTGGGCCCGGTCCCGGCGGACGGCGCCACTCGCCGGGACCCCCTCTTCGAGCGCGCCGGCAGGATCGTCATCGGGGAGGGCCGGGCGGCGACTTCGCTGCTCCAGCGCCGGCTCCAGGTGGGCTACACCCGCGCCGCGCGACTGGTCGACCAGCTGGCGGAGGCCAGGGTGGTCGGGCCATATGAGGGGAGCAAGTCGCGGGAGGTGCTGATGACGCTGGCCGAGCTGGAGCAGCTCCTGGACTCCGCCGAGGGCGACGAGTAGCCGCTACCCTTGTGGCATGGCCGCCACTGAGCACTCCTTCGACGTGGTGTCGGACTTCGACCGCCAGGAGCTGGTGAACGCCGTGGAGCAGGCCAGGCGGGAGATCTCCACCCGCTATGACTTCAAGGGCGTGGTCGCGGAGATCGATCTCCAGGAGAAGGAGATCGTGATCCTGGCGGCGTCGGATGGTCGGGCCGACGCGGTGCTGGACGTGCTCAAGAGCAAGCTCGTCCGCCGCAACCTCTCGCTCAAGATCATCCGCCCGGGGAAACCGGAGCCGGCGGCCAAGGGCAACGTGCGGCTGGCGCTCGCCATCCAGAAGGGCATCGACGAGGACTCGGCCCGAGATCTCAGCAAGCGTATCAAGGCCGGCCATCCGAAGGTGCAGGTGCGCATCCAGGGCGACGAGCTCCGGGTGGTGAGCCGGGACAAGGACACGTTGCAGGCGGTCATCCACGATCTTCGGGAGCTGGACCTGCCGCTACCCCTGCAGTTCACCAACTACCGCTGAGTCGGGCGCCGGGCCTCTGGCCGCCGATGGATACTCCCACAATGAGCCGGGACCTGGCCCTTGAGGTGGTGCGCCGGGCTTCGCTCCCTCCGACCACCACGATCGCGACGGCCGAGTCCTGCACCGGAGGGTTGCTCGCTGCCCTCCTCACCTCGGTCCCCGGAGCCTCGGCGGCGTTCCTCGGGGGGATCGTGGCCTACTCGAACGCCGTCAAGGTGTCCCAGCTGGGGGTTCCACCGGACCTTCTGGTGCAGATGGGCGCGGTGAGCGAGCAGGTGGCGTTGGCGATGGCCAGGGGCGTGCGGCAGGCGCTGGGCGCCCATCTCGGGGTGGGGATCACTGGCGTGGCTGGCCCGGGGCACTCGGAGCTCAAGCCCCCGGGGCTGGTCTACGTCGCCGTGGCCACTCCAGAGGGGGCCCGCTGTGAGAGGCTCACCGACGACCTCGGCAGGGAAGGCAATCGCCTCGCGGCGGCATCCGTGGCACTACAGCTGCTCATCGACAACCTGCCGGCCACCGTGGCCTCCCAACCAGGATGACCGGGGTGGTACACTGCCGAACACCAGTTCGGCCCCTCCCTCATTGGAGACACTGCAGATGAGCGCTACACTCGAGCTCCATGGGCACGTTGACGCCCCATTCCTCACCGATCGGAAGGAGGCCCGTTTGACCACAGAGAGGGAGCGGGCGCTTAGCAGCGCACTGGCCCAGATCGAGCGCAGCTACGGCAAGGGTGCCATCATGCGCCTTGGCGACGCCGCGGCAGCCAGGGGGGTCGAGGTGATCTCCACCGGTGCCCTGACCCTGGACCTGGCCCTGGGCGTGGGGGGGATCCCGAGAGGCCGGATCGTGGAGATCTTCGGTCCCGAGTCCTCGGGAAAGACCAGCCTCAGCCTCCACGTGATCGCCGAAGCCCAGCGGCTGGGCGGGGTCGCCGCCTTCATCGATGCCGAGCACGCTCTCGACCCCGCCTACGCCGCCCGGATCGGGGTCAACACCGATGACCTTCTGATCTCCCAACCCGACACCGGGGAGCAGGCGCTGGAGATCGTGGAGGCGCTGGTGCGGAGCCAGGCCGTGGACGTGGTCGTCGTCGACTCGGTGGCCGCGCTGGTACCCAAGGCCGAGATCGACGGCGAGATGGGTGACACCCATGTCGGCCTCCAGGCCCGGCTCATGTCCCAGGCCATGCGCAAGCTCACCGGGGCCATCAGCCGGTCCAACTGTGTGGTGATCTTCATCAACCAGCTGCGCGAGAAGGTCGGGGTGATGTTCGGCAACCCGGAGGTGACGTCGGGCGGCCGGGCCCTCAAGTTCTACGCCTCGGTGCGTCTCGACATCCGTCGGATCGACTCTCTGAAGCAGGGGATGGACGTGATCGGCAGCCGGGTCAAGGTGCGCGTGGTCAAGAACAAGGTCGCCGCCCCGTTCCGGGCGACCGAGCTCGACCTCCTGTACAACGAGGGGATCTCGTGGGAGGGTAGCGTTCTGGACGGGGCTATCGAGGCTGCCGTGGTCGAGAAGAGTGGGGCCTGGTTCAGCTACGGGGAGACGCGCCTGGGGCAGGGGCGTGAGAACGTACGGGAGCTGCTGAAGGGCAATCCCGAGCTCACAGCTGAGATCGCCCGCAAGGTGCGTCAGGCGGTCCTCGGTGAGCCGATCGCCGTCACTGCCGATGTGACCTCTGGGGAGGCAGCGGCCCTGGCCTAACCGGGGGGCCCCTTTCGGGCACTCCGCAGGCGCTAGAATCCCTTCAGGTTTCCTTAGATCTCTACGTCCCTGCGCCAAGCGCGGGATTCATGCCGGGGAGGGTCGCCGCCGCGCTCCCGCCGGCACTGTGAGGTGAATGGCAATGACCACCTTGCTGGTGGGACTGGCGGTCGTCCTGGCGCTGATCGCCATCGGTGCCATCGCGTACGCGATCTCGATTTCGCACCGGCAGGCTCAGACGGGCACCGCCGAGCTGGAGGAGATAAGAGCGGCGCGCAGGGAGCTCGACGCCCATCGCAAGGCGGTGGAGCTGGAGGCCCAGGCCGAGGCGCTCAAACTCAGGACCGAGCTCGAGGAGGAGCTCAGCGTCCGGCGCTTGGAGGTCACCCGCCACGAGCAGCGCAACTTGCAGCGGGAGGAGCAGCTGGACCGGCAGCAACAGGACCTGCTGCAGCGAAGCGAGGCGGTCACCAGCGAGACGCGGGCGCTGGACGCGGCCCGGGAGGAGGTGGAGGCACTGCGCCGGGGGGCCGAGGTGGAGCTGGAACGGGTCGCCGGCTTGGGCAGGGATGAGGCCCGGCAGGAGCTGCTAGCAACCCTCGACCGCGAGCTGATCTCCGAGAAGGCCGAGCGCATCCGACACGCCACCAGCGAGGCCAAGGCGGAGGCGGACGAGCGGGCCAGAGAGGTTCTGGTCACCAGTATCCAGCGCCACGCCGCCGATCAGACCGGCGAGAGCTCGGTCTCGGTGGTCCCGCTGCCCAACGATGAGGTGAAGGGACGGATCATCGGCCGGGAGGGTCGCAACATCCGGGCTCTGGAGGCCGCCCTGGGTGTGGACCTGATCATCGACGACACGCCGGAGACGGTTGTCCTCAGCGGCTTCGATCCGGTGCGCCGGGAGGTCGCCCGGGTCACCCTGACCAAGCTGTTGTCGGATGGCCGGATACATCCGACCCGCATCGAGGAGGTGGCCGCCAAGTCAAGGGAGGAGGTGGCGGCGCGGATCGTAGACGAGGGGGAGAGGGCGCTCTTCGACCTGGGCCTGCAGGGAATGCATCCGGAGCTGGTCAAGCTGGTCGGCACCCTGCGGTTCCGGTACAGCTACGGCCAGAACGTCCTGGCCCACTGCAAGGAGGTGGGCTTCCTCTCGGGAATGATCGCCGCCGAGATCGGGGCGGACGAGCATCTGGCGAAGGAGGCGGGCCTCCTTCACGACATCGGCAAGGCCGTGGATCACGAGGTGGAGGGATCCCACGCCGTGATCGGCGGGGAGATCCTCCGCCGCCTGGGGCGCCACCGGGACGTGGTGGACGCGGTGCAGTGCCACCACTACGACATCGAACCCAGCACGGTGCTGGCGTTCATCATCCTCAGCGCCGATGCCATCTCGGCCTCCCGGCCCGGCGCCCGGCGCGAGACCCTGGCCAGCTATATCAAGCGGCTGGAGAAGCTCGAGGAGATTGCCAACGGCTTCGACGGGGTGGAGCGCTCCTTCGCCATCCAAGCCGGTCGGGAGGTCAGGATCCTGGTCCGCCCCGAGCGGATCACCGACGACGCGGCGGTGGTGCTGGCCCGCGACGTGGCCCGCCGGATCGAAAGCGAGATGAGCTACCCGGGGACCATCAAGGTGACCGTGGTGCGGGAGACCCGCTCAGTCGACTACGCGAAGTAGGCTCGGCCACGATGGCAAAGCTGTTACAGCTGTGCTGCGATCCGTCCGAGCGCCCCTATCCTGACCTCCGCAGCGGCTAAACTGCGCTGGTCCGCTGGGTGGTACGGCCTCCCGACGGTAGTGGGAATCGCTTCGGCAGGGACGGATGGAGCACTTCAGGACGGCGTTCCGCAGATCGACCACGACACGACTGGGCGCGACCTCCCGGTCAGGAGGGTGGTGTGGCGTCTCGTCTTAGAGTCGCCCCCTCCCGTGCGCGGGGGCGGCCTGACTCGGTGCCGGGCCTGACTTCGATGGATCGCGCTGCTTCCGCCGCAGGCCCCGAGAAGCTGACTGTCTCGCAGAATTCCTCTAGGAGGCCCAGCGGCGCGGTCGTCGTAGTGGTGGCGTTGGTGTGTCTGGCTGCGGCGGGCACCGCCGCACTTCTTGTGCGACCGCCCTTCAATTTTGTTGATTTGGCTCTGGTCGTCGTCTTTGTAGCGGTATTGGACCTACGGGGACCCGTCGCAATCCCAGTCGGACGGGGCAGGGTGACATTTAGCGGAACTGCCTACGCGGGTATCGGTGCAGTGTTCCTGCTCGGCCCAACAGCGGCAGTGGCCGTAGCCGCGGCCCTGGTGAGCACGGACGTCTGGCGCCGCCCACGGCACCTGCTGAAGACCACCTTCAATACTGCGATGTCGCTCCTCATTTTCTCTGCCGCGGCCACGGCCTACGGTGTGGTTGCGGCCAAGTCTTCCGCTGTCCCGGTGGTCGTCGCCGCGGGGGTAATTGGTGGCTTGGCGGGCTGGCTAACCAATCATGCCCTAGTCGCAGCGGTGCTCAGCGCTGAGCAGGGTAGGTCTGGATTCCGCATCAAGCCGTTTCTCCACCAAGTTGTGGGCGTCCTTCCGTACTATCTCGGCTATGGGTTGACCGGAGTGGGGATCGTGGCCGCCAGCTCCCGACTGGGCGACCCCGGCGCACTGGTGGTGCTGGCTGCTCCGGTCACGATCGTGCAGATCGCGACGACCCGGTGGATGAAGGAGCAGGCGGCTCGACTCGCCGACGCAGAGAGCGCGTTCAACGCGACCCTCATCAGCCTCTCAAAGGCAATAGATCTCCGTGACAAGGACACCGAAGGGCACTGTCGGAGGGTCGTGGAGTATTCCTTACTAATGGGCCGGAACCTAAAGTTCAGTCAAGAGGAAATGGTCCGCCTGTCACATGGGGCCCTCCTCCACGACATCGGCAAGATCGGGGTGCCGGACGCCATCCTCATGAAGCCGGGCCCCCTCACGGACGAGGAGTGGGCGATCATGCGTACCCATCCGGAGCTCGGTTTCCAGATGGTGTCGGATGTCCGCCAACTTGAGCGGGCTCGGGAGATCATTCTGAACCACCACGAGCGCTTCGACGGCAAGGGCTATCCCAGGGGACTCCGCGGAGACGCCATCCCACTATCGGCTCGGGTGTTCTCGATCGCAGACTCCTTCGATGCCATGATCTCCGACCGGCCATACAGGAAGGGGATGCCTCTGGACGCGGCCAGGGCCGAAGTGCGCCGCTGCGCTGGCACTCAATTCGACCCGGTGTGCGTCGCAGCGTTCGATCAGATTCCAGACGGTCAGCTGAGACGCATAACAGAAGAGAGAGAGCACCCCACCGAGGAATTGCTCTCTCTCTTCACTTGATCCAACCTCCGAGCTAATGGCCCCGGAGGGATCGTAACTCAGCCCCAGCCCGTCATCGCCCAGGTGCTCATATCAGGCTCTCTCCTCAAACGCATGGCATGTCCCGAGCCGTCACGGCCTCGGCAACGCCGACAACTTCGACGAGGGTACTTGAGCTGACGATCTCGTCACAGCCATTGAAGGTCAAGTGACGGATCCGTAACTAACGGATACGAGTCCCCCTTTGACCGCCAGCGCTCCCCTCGGGCTGGAGGTCCTTCCGTACCATCTTGGACGTCCAACAGCGGCCATGTGCCCCCAAGGAGGCGGACTTGGCACTCAGCAGCGTCCCGCGCTCCCGATGGGCGCCGCTCCACGTCCCCCGGTTCCGGGCGCTGTGGGCCGGTGCCCTGCTGTCCTGGTACGGGGACTTCCTATCTCTCCCCGCTCTGCTCATCATCTCGTACCAACTGGGCGGCGAGCTTGGGGTCGGAGCCATGGTGTTCCTTCAAACCGCGCCCTTGGTGGCTCTCCTGCCGGTCGGTGGCACCCTTGGTGATCGTGGCGACCGCCGGAGGCGGCTAGTCGCGCTTGACTTGGCACGCGCGTCCCTCGCGGGCCTCATGATCGTGGGAGCCACGTCAGGGTCTCTGGTCCTGGTGCTGGCGGGGTTCGCCGTTAGCCGGTCCGCTGCGGCGCTGTACGACCCGGGCCGCCGGCGCTTGCTTCCCGTGATCCTGCCTTCGGGCCTCGTCCCGGCAGGAGGCAGCCTTCTGGCCGCGGTGGGAGAGTCGTCGATCCTCCTCGGGCCAGCCCTGGGTGCCCTGATGCTTCTGGCGATCTCTCCTGAGTTCCTGCTGCTGGTGGACGGAGCGACCTTCCTGGCTTCGGCGGCGCTCATATTTCGAGTCGGGCCCCAGCCCGCGGTCGCCGCCCCGCCACAGCCGTACCTGAAGCCAGGCCCCTGGTCAACCGTAGTGCGGGGCTTCGGCTACCTGTGGCTGGACGGGACCATCCGGATCTACGTAGTCCAGGCCGCGTTCGGCACCATGCTGGCGGCGGTGGTCACCGTCTACTTCGTGCCCATCGTGCATGACGTCCTGAAGCTGGGGACAGACCAGGTGGGGGTGATGTACATAGTGGTCGGCGCGGCCTCGCTGGGGGGGAGCGCCCTGGCGGTAAGGCGGCCCAAGGTGGGCTCACGCTCCCTGATCACCCTGGGATACATCTCGATCGTGGCCGCGGTGCTGGTGGGGACATCTCTCGGACCTATCGCGGTGGTGGGTGGGCTCCTGATCTTTGCCGGAGCCGGTGCCCTCCAGGAGGCTTGGGGGCTGAACCGGATCCAGACCACGACTCAGAGGGACGGGATCGGTCAGGCGATCGGTTCGGCGCTGTGGCTCCAGTACGCAGGGCGGGCGGTCGGAGCGGCGATCGGAGCCTGGGGCGCCGTCCACCTAGGGCGGCAGGACTTCATGGCCCTGCTGGTGGCCGCAGCGGTGGGGATCACCCTCCTTCTGAGGACTTTCGGGGGCCTTAGGATCCGGCGAAATGTGGGGAGTTGGCCCCCTGGCGGCCCACCACTGCCCCTGGAGCCGTAGAATCCTGGTCACAACCTAGGACTTGTCCACATTGTCGATCACCACCACGTCCAACGGCGGGAGCGCCGCCACCCCAGTGGAAGTACTCAAGGTCTCCGCCACCTCCCAGCCGGTGAAGGTGGCCGGGGCGATTGCTGGCGTGGTCAGGGTCCAGCAGAAAGTGGAGATCCAGGCCATCGGAGCCGGGGCCATCAATCAGGCCATCAAGGCGATCGCCATCTCCCGGGGATACGTAGCGGCGGGGGGGCTGGACCTGGTCTGCATCCCCTCCTTCATCGACCTCGCCATCAACGGTGAGGACCGCACCGGCATCCGGCTCATGGTCGAGGTCCGCTGAAAACGGGAGCGGCCGCCAACCCTCGGTTCCTGCCCCTGCCCCTGGCCGAGGCGCGGCCCCGACGGGTTCCGCTGGCCCCGGTGGGGAAGGAGGCACCCAGAGTGCACATCTGGCAGGTGGGCTGCCAGATGAACGCCGCGGACGCGGACACCTTGGCCGAGCGCTGCGCGGAGATCGGCATGCGGCCTGGGGCAGAGCTTGAGGACGCCGACCTCGCCATCCTGGTCACCTGCGCCATCCGCCAGCACGCCGAGGACAAGGCGGCCAGCAAGCTGGGAGAGCTGGCGAAGTGGAAGGATCAGCGCCCCGGCCGGGCGATAGCGCTGACTGGGTGCATGGCGGGCGAGCACGGGCCAGCGCTGCTGCGCCGCTTCCGGTACCTCGACTACGTCTTCGACATGCGCGAGACCGACGGCTTCTTCGCTCGACTCCAGGACACCTTCCAGGGCGCCCTCGATGGCCCGGTGCCGCTGCCAGCCTCCGACCGCCTCTGCGCCTACCTCCCCGTGATCCTGGGGTGCAACGAGATGTGCACCTACTGCATCGTGCCGTTCGTCCGGGGGCGGGAGAGCAGCCGGCCCAGTTCTGAGGTGGTTGCCGACGCCGGGCGGATGGTGGACTCAGGGGTGCGAGAGATCACCCTGCTCGGTCAGAACGTGAACTCGTACCTGGACCCCGAGACCGGGGAGGGGTTAGCGGGCCTCCTGGCCAGGGTGGACTCAGTGCCGGGTCTGGAGCGCTTGCGCTTCCTCACATCTCACCCTCGGAACGCCACCGAGGAGCTGCTCCAGGCGATCGCCAGGCTTCCCCGGCTCTGCGAGAACCTCTACCTCCCAGTCCAGTCCGGAGACGACCAGTGCCTGCGGCGGATGAAGCGGGACTACCGCGCCCGGGACTACCTGAGGATCCTGGAGCGGGCTCGGGAGCTGGTCCCCGGTATCGGCCTCAGCACCGACATCATCGTGGGCTTCTGCGGGGAGACCGACGAGGAGTTCCTGTCCACTTACCGGATGCTGGAGGAGGCCCAGTTCGACACGGTCCACGTCCAGGCCTACTCCCCCCGGCCCGGTACGGCCGCCTATCGGCGCGCTGACGATGTGCCCATGGAGGAGAAGCAGGAGCGTCTCCAGCGGGTGCTGGCCCTGCAGCGGGAGATCAGCGCACGCCGAAATCGTGCCCTCCTGGGGCAGTGCGTCGAGGTTCTGGTAGAGGGGGTGGGGGATGGGGGCCGCGCCTACGGACGCACCCGACAGAACCGCCTCACCTGGCTCGAGCCGGGGCCGAAAGCAGGGGATCTCCTCTCAGCAGAGGTGGTGCAAGCGACCGCCTGGCAGTTGCAGTGCGCCTGACCCTCCGGTACGGGATTGGCCCCGGGTCGCACCACGGGCGATAGGGTGGCGGCCGCACCCACCCCGGCCCTACGCCAATATCAGGAAGCCAAGGCGGCCCACCCAGACTGCATCGTCCTCTTCCGGCTGGGGGACTTCTTCGAGATGTTCGCGGAGGACGCCGTGCTGGTGGCGCCGGTTCTGGGCGTGGCCCTGACCAGCCGGGACTTCGGCCACGGTGGCCGGGTCCCCATGTGTGGGGTTCCTCACCAGAGCGTCGACGTGTACACCCGACGCCTGCTTGAGGCCGGTTTCAAAGTGGCGGTCTGTGACCAGGTGGAGGAAGCGCGGCCTGGCTCCAAGTTGGTTCAGCGGCGGGTCACCCGGGTGCTCAGCGCCGGGACCCTGGTCGAGGACTCCCTCCTGGAACCGACCATGGCCCGGCGCTGCGCGGCCGTTCTGCCCACTGGGGCTGCCGGCCTTGGCGTGGCGGCCATGGACTTCAGCACCGGGGAGGGTCAGTTGAGCGTGGTGCCCGGCGACCTGTCGTCCGCCCTGGCGCAGCTGGCGACTCAGGACGTCGCCGAGGTCCTGGTCCCAGAACCGGCGCGGGAAGGCGTCCGATGCCCGCCCCACCTGGCCGTGACCCCCTGCCCACAGGCCACCTTCTCCCTCTCTGCGGGGCTGGAGCTCGCGGAGAGCCTGGGTGTGGCGCCGCATCATGGGGAGCGCGATGCCGGCCGTTCATCCGCCCTCGGCGCCCTGGCCGCCCTGGTGGCCTACGGCCGCTCCGCTCGCCTGCTCGGCGACACGACCTTCTTACGGCTCACCTGGTCGCAACCCGGCTCGGCGATGCAGCTCGACCTCCACACCAGGCGCAACCTGGAGCTTGTCGAGCCTCTCACACCCGGGGGGCCGACCGCCCTGCGCCTCCTGGACCGCTGTCGGACCGCCGCGGGGTCGAGGAAGCTCAGGGCCTGGTTGCTGACGCCGCTCGCGGAGCTCGGGCCGCTGCACTCCCGGCAGGCGGCCGTCGCCGCGCTCATGGATCGAGGGGCGGTGAGGGCCGAGTTGATGGCTGCGCTGGCACAGTGCCGAGACCTGGAACGGCTGACCGGGCGCTGCGCCCATGGGCTTGCGGGCCCACGAGACCTCCAGGCCCTGGCCGCGACCGTGCGCCTGCTTCCTCAGCTGGCCCAGGCCGCCACCACCACCCTGGATCCCCGGCTGGGGCAATTAGCCCAGTCGCTGGACCAAGCTCCCGGGGAACTAGCCGCGCGCCTCACCCGAATCCTCGTGGCCGACCCACCGGTGAGCCCGCGCGAGGGAGGGTTCATCCGGCCCGAGCAGGACTCGGAACTGGCCTCAATCCTGGACGAGAGCCAAGGCGCTAGACAGTACATCTCCGACCTGGAAGCCAAGGAGCGTGCCCGGACCGGTATACGGACCTTGAAGGTGGGATACAACCGGGTCTTCGGCTACTACATTGAGGTCAGGCGTTCCGCCCAAGAGCAGCTGCCCCCGGACTATCAGCGCCGGCAGACGTTGGTGGGCGCCGAGCGCTACGTGACCACGGAGCTCAAGGAGAGGGAGCTGGTTGTCCTCTCGGCCCGCGAGCGCGCCGTCCGGCGCGAACTGGACCTGCTCCGCCAGCTGGTGGCGGAGGTGGCCGCGGAGGCCGCCTCTCTGGCTCAGGCGGCGGGAGCTCTGGCGGAGGTGGACGCCCTTTGCGCCATGGCGGTCACCGGCGCGGAGCTGGGCTGGGTCATCCCAGAGGTCGACGCAACACTCTCTCTCGCCCTCGAAGATGGCCGTCACCCCCTGGTCGAGCAGGCGGTGGGCGCCGGCCGGTTCGTGGCCAACAGCTGCCAGATGGACGGGGATGGAGAGCGGATCTGGCTCATAACCGGTCCGAACATGGCGGGGAAGTCGACCTTCCTGCGCCAGGTGGCGCTCCTATGCCTGCTCGGTCAGATCGGGGCGCCAATCCCCTGCTCCCGGGCCCGGTACGGACTCGTGGATCGGATCTTCACCCGGGTCGGCGCTCAGGACGACATCTCCGGCGGGCGCTCCACGTTCATGGTGGAGATGACCGAGGTGGCGGAGATCCTCAGGGAGGCCACCCGGCGCAGCCTCGTTCTGCTGGACGAGGTAGGGCGGGGGACCAGCACCTACGACGGCCTGAGCCTGGCCCAGGCGATCCTTGAGGATCTGCACAACCGGCCCACCGCCCCGGCACGGGTCCTGTTCTCCACCCACTACCACGAGCTCACGGCTCTCGACCGGATGCCGGGGCTCCGCAATTACCGGATGGAGGTCCACGAGGAGGGCTCCGGCCCCCATCCCGAGGTCACCTTTCTGCACACGGTGGTCGCGGGCGGCGCCGACCGCTCGTACGGACTGCACGTCGCTCGTCTGGCCGGCGTGCTCCCCTCGGTGGTGAATCGGGCTGCCGAGGTGCTATGGGAGCACGAGAGCCAACGCCCCCTGGCCCAGGAGGCGGCGGGTGGAACCCAGCTGTCGCTTCCGCTGCCTCCCGTCGACCCGGTTCTGGACGAGCTGAAGGCCCTTGAAGTGGACCGGATGACCCCCCTCGAGGCCTTACAGAAGCTGTCTGAGTGGCAGCGGCGATCCGCGGTGCCGGGATGACTGGGGGCCCGACCCGTCAAGGGACGCTGGATCCGGGGCGGATCCGGCGGCTTCCGCCCGAGGTGGCCGAGCTGATCGCCGCGGGAGAGGTGGTGGAGCGTCCAGCGTCCGTGCTCAAGGAGCTGGTCGAGAACTCTCTCGATGCCGGGGCCCGGATGCTGACCATCGACATCGAGGGTGGCGGGGTCGACCTCATCCGGGTTACCGACGACGGCTGGGGCATGACGGAGGGCGAGCTGGCCGCCGCCTTCGAGCGTCACGCCACCAGCAAGCTGGCGTCGGCCGACGACCTGGCCGCCATCGCCACCCTGGGTTTCCGGGGCGAGGCCCTGGCCAGCATCGCAGCCGTGGCGGAGGTGGTGGCGATCAGCCGCGAGCGGATGGCAAACCGGGCCTATGAGGTGAAGGTGGGCCCCGAGGGGATGCGGGGCCCGACGGTGACCGCGGGACCCCACGGGACCACACTCACAGTCCGCCATCTGTTCCACACCCTGCCCGCCCGGCGGGCCTTTCTCCGCTCGCCGCGCACCGAGGCAGCCGCCTGCTTCCGAGTGGTCGCCGATGCGGCGCTGGGCCGCCCCCTGGTCCGCTTTCAGCTCCGTTCCCAGGGGAGGTTGGTCCTCAGCACACCGGGAAGCGGCGATGTCCTGGACGCCGTGGCGGCGGTGTTCGGAGAGGCTGCGCGCCGGGCGGCGGTGGAGCTCGACGCCCCAGGTGAGCAGGTCAGCGTCTGGGGAGCCATCTGCGGCCCCAACCAGACTTTGGCCAACCGCCAGGGGACGGTGCTTTTCGTGAATGGGCGCCGGGTGCAGCAGCGCTCGCTCCTGGCTGCCGTGGAGGCCGCGTATCGAGGAATGCTGGAGGTCGATCGGCACCCGATCGCGGTTCTCCAGCTCGGCTGTGACCCACTCACCGTGGATGTGAACGTGCACCCGACCAAGCGCGAGGTGCGCCTCCGGGACGAGGCGGTCGTCTACGACTCACTGCAGAGGGCCTGCTGGCAAGCCCTGCGCCGCGCGCTCCCGGCAGCGATGGATCTCAAGGGCTTGCCACCTCAGGGCCAGATTGAGCCATTGGCTTCCGCCCGCGACCCCTTGGAGACTCTCTGGGCCGACCAGCCCCCGCCTCCCCAGGATGGTCCCGGGGACTCCCGGACGCTCGCGGGAGCGGGGAGCTGGAGGAGTCTGGGTCAGGCGCACAACCGCTATCTGGTGGTGGAGACGCCGGCGGGCCTGGCGATCCTGGACCAGCACGCGGCGCACGAGAAGGTCCTCTACGAGCGCTACCGGGAGGCTTTGGCGGAAGGGCGCCCGGGGATGGATTCCCAGGGGCTGTTGGAGCCGGTGTTGGTGGACCTTCCAGCCGGCTGCGACTTCGATGCGGAGATCGAGGACGAGCTCTCCCGGGCCGGCTTCGAGGTGGAGCCGTTCGGGGAGCGGACTCTAAGGTGCGCTGCCGTCCCGGTGGGGATGGCCGCCACGCGGGCAGGGGCCGCGCTCCTGGATGCGCTCACCAGGAGGAAGGCCGGTCCCTCCGAAGGCGAGGTGCACCGGATGGCCGCGCTTCTCGCCTGCCACAGCGCGGTACGCTTCGGCGACCCCGTGTCGCCGGAGGAAGCCAGGGCGCTCCTGGCGTCGTTGGCGCATACCACGGGGGGGATCACCTGTCCCCACGGACGCCCCGCAGTTCTGATGATGGGGGAGGGGCTCCTGTTGGCCGCCTTTCACCGCCAGTGATCGACAACATCCAACGGGCGGTCGTCGCGGTGATGGGGCCGACAGCATCCGGGAAGACCTCGCTCGCGGTGGACCTGGCGCTGTCCTTCGGGGGCGAGCTGATCAACTCCGACTCTCGGCAGGCGATCGCCGGCGTCCAGGTCGGGGTGTGCAAACCAACCGCCGAGGAGCTCCTCGGGGTCCCCTGCCACGGCCTGGACTGGGGCCGGATCGGAGAGCGGTACAGCGCCGCCCTGTTCGCCCAGCGCGCCAGACAGGTGATGGCGGAGATCTGGTCGCGCGGCCACCTCCCCATCGTCGTGGGAGGGACCGGCCTCTATGTTCGTGGCCTCCTGAGCGGCTTCGACTTCGGCCGACTTCCTCCCTCGACTGGTCTGAGGGGCGGCTCGGCGGAGGCGCTCTCCGAGCTCGCCCCCCGGGTGGCCGCCGCCGTGGATCTCCGCAATCCCCGACGGGTGGAGCGGGCGCTGGAGCTGGTCCGCGCGGGGCGGCAACCAGTTGCCCAGAGGCCCGAGTGGGCCGCCGTACGGCTCGCGGTTCAGATCCAGCGCGAAGACCTCCGAGCACGGATCGATGCTCGCTCGCGGCGCCTGGTCGCAGCGCCCCTGGCTGAGGAGATTGCCCGCCTGCGTGGTGAGGGGTGGCCGGACCAGGTGATTTCCGAAATCGCCATCGGCTACCGTGAGGGCCTCGCCTGGATGGATGGCCGCCTCTCCACAGCCGACGCGGCCCAGGCTATCTCGGGGCGCACTTGGAGGTACGCCCGGAGCCAGCTGACCTGGCTTCGCTCGGAGTCTGAGCTCACCTGGGTGACCTCCGCCCCGGCCGCCGAGCAGGTCGTCTCGCTCACCCTGCGGCGAGAGCCGGTTCCCGTGCGATGAGGGTATTCGACGAGGCCCTCCAGCAGCGGGGGGAGAAGGTCTTCCTGCTCGCCTGGGCTCCGGGGGAGGCGGAGATGGCGCGGGTGGAGGGCGAGGTGGAGGAGTTGGTGGAGCTGGCGACCACCGCAGGGGCCGTCGTGGTGGGCTCCGAGATCCAGCGGCGGCCGAACATCGACCCGGCGCTGTTCTTCGGCCGTGGCAAGGTCGAGGAGATCCGGGCGCTGCGTTTGGAGCTGGACTTCGGCCTGGTGATCACCAACGACGAGCTCTCCCCCCGCCAGCAGCGGAACTTGGAGGAAGCCCTGGGGGTCCCGATCGTGGACCGGGCCGGGCTCATCCTCGACGTCTTCGCCCAGCATGCCCGCTCTCGCGAGGGGCGGATCCAGGTGGAGGTCGCCCAACTTCGGCACCTCCTTCCCCGCCTCATCGGGAGCGAGCGCCGCTCCCGTCTGGGTGGCGGGATTGGCACCCGGGGACCGGGAGAGCAGCAGCTGGAGACCGACCGCCGCCGGATCCGCACCCGGCTCCGAAGCCTGGACCGCGACCTGGGCCAGGTGCGCGACAACCGGGCGTTGCACCGGGCGGGACGCAAGCGTAGGCCCTTCCAAACCATTGCCCTGGTGGGGTACACCAATGCCGGCAAGTCATCCCTCCTGAACAGCCTGACGGCGGGAGGCGCCCGCTCCGAGAACCAGATGTTCGCCACCTTGGATCCAACCACTCGGGCCGTCGACCTCGGGGTGGGGCCTCTCACCCTGCTGGTGGACACCGTGGGGTTCATACAGAAGCTTCCAACAGAGCTGGTGACGGCCTTCCGGGCCACCCTGGAGGAGGTGGCCGAAGCCGACCTCTTGCTTCACGTGCTGGACGCCAGCCGGGCCGGAGCCATCGCCCGGCTCGATACTGTGCACTCGACCCTGGACGACCTCGGCATCTCAGGGCCACCAATGGTCCTGGCGGTGAACAAGATCGACCTCTGCAGTGCCGAGGCCCGCCAGCGACTCTCCATGTACTCCTCTGACCGCTACCTCGGTGTGGGCCTGGTGAGCGCCAGCACGGGGGAAGGCCTCCCCGAGCTGCGCCAGGTGCTGTCGCAGGCCCTCTCCTCCCGGTGGCTGCCCGCCGAGGCCCTCTTCCCCTATCGGGAGCGTTCCGCCCTCGAACTCTGGCGTCGCTACGGGGTCGTGGACTCAGAGGAGTTCACGGCCGACGGTATCCGCGTGACTGGCAGGGTGCCGGACGGGCTGTGGGAGCAGATCTCCCAGCGCCAGGCACAGCCGTAGGCGGGGCAGCTCAGCGCAGCAGGCGAATCACCGCTCCCACGCGCCCCTCGATCAGGACGTCCTGGGCGTAGATCGGTTCGTACGCTGGATTGGAGGGCTGCAGGCGCACTCGTCCCGGTTCACGGAACAAGCGCTTCACAGTCACTTCGGGCTCGCCTGTGAGGCCGTTGTCCACTCGGGCGACAACCAGGGATCCCTCCTCGGCCTGAGTTCCGGGCCGGACCACGACCAGGTCCCCGTCGAAGATCCCGTCCCCCGTCATGCTGTCGCCGCGCACCCGGAGGAGGAAGGAATCCTCACCGCCGGCAATCTCCGGCCCGACCACGATCTGGTCCTCAATGTTCTGCTCGGCCAGGAGTGGTGCGCCGGCCGCGACCTGGCCCACCAAGGGCAGGGACCTCGCCGAGGCGAGCCGTTGCCGCGCGTCCACGGCCTCGGAGAGGGTCACGGTCCGCGACTTTGTAGGGTCACGGTGGATCACCCCGAGGCGCTCCAGGGTATTGAGGTGTGTCTGAACGGTTGAACTTGAGGTGAGGCCCACGGCGCGCCCGATGTCGCGGACCGATGGGGGATAGGCACCGGCCCGCGCCCGATCTCGGAGGTACTCGACGATCTGGCGCTGCCGAGGGGTGAGGGAGTCCAGCTTCATGGTGATCTCCTGGGGGGCCGCGCGCGGGCAAACATCTGCTCGCAAGATGGTAGCAGTGTCGGAAGGAAGTTGCAAACCGATGTTCGCGGCACTCGGCGCGTCACCGCGGCGGCCGCTCAAACCGGGCCGGATGATCGGGGCTGTGTGGCGCCCGGGCCGCACCGCGTTTCGCCCGAGGTGCGGCCTGGGTTCGCAGGGCCCTCTCCGGTTCTGCCCCAGACCGGCGATGACCACCCTTGACAAGTTGTGGGCGACAACATATGCTGCGCGCGGTTGCCGGGGTGCACCCCGGCTGGAAGCCACGGTAAGGGAGGGTCCGGCGGGGAGAGACCATGGCCGGAGGCCACGTCTGCAGGTCTCAGGACGTGCAGGCTTGCGAGTGAAGTCGTCATGCATCAGAAAGCTGGCAGGGAGGGTATGCCCTATGGACGTCGACAGGAAAGGGATGCTGGACAGCGCCCCACGATGGTCGGTTGCGGGCCGCAGGGTGAAGCGGTCGGGGTGGGCGGGTCTGGTGGCCGGGGTGGCCCTGGTGGTGGCGGCCTGCGGGTCCACCTCCACTACGCCCACCACGCCCAAGTCGGTCACCGTTCCCAACGTCGGCATCAGCTCCTTCACCTTGAACTTCTCCGCCATGAGCCAGTTCAAGAAGCTGACCGCGGCGGGCAAGGGGCTGGTGGGAGCGATCCTGCCGGACACCACCTCCTCGACGCGGTACACCGAATTTGACGCGCCCTACCTGATCAAGGCCTTCGAGGCGGCCGGCTACTCACCATCCCAGTTCACGGTGACCAACGCCCAGGGGAGCGACGCCACCGAGCTGTCGATGGCCGAGTCCGACATCACCCGGGGGGCCAAGGTGCTGATCATGGACCCCTTGGACGGGACCGTGGCCAGCGAGATCCAGGCGTACGCGTCCTCGCACGGGGTGGCGCTCATCAGCTATGACCGCGCCACCTTCGCCGGCACCAACACCTACTACGTGAGCTTCAACAACTTCAAGGTGGGCCAGCTGATTGGAACGGGCTTCGAGGCCTGCGTCGCCAGCTACGGCATCGCCCACCCCATGGTGTGGGAGGTCGATGGGGGAGAGAACAGTGACCCCAACGCCATCTCCTTTGCCCAGGGCTACAACTCGGTGATCTGGGGCACCAAGACGACTCCGCTCACGCCGCCCATGACCAACAGCAAGGGCTACACTCTGGTCGGCGACCAGGTGACCCTCAACTGGGACGTGTCCACCGCCGGCACCAACTTCGCCCAGGCACTCACCGCCCACCCCAACATCAATGCGGTGGTCGTCGCCAACGACGAGATGAACGCCGAAGTGGTTCAGGACCTCAAGAACAAGGGAGTCGCTCCGCACACCGTTCCCACCACCGGCCAGGACGCGACCCTCACCGGAGCTGAGAACATCCTCGAGGGATACCAGTGCGGCACGGTGTACAAGCCCATCTACCTGGAGGCCCAGGACGCTGTGGCCCTGGCCACCATCCTGCGCGCCGGCAAGACCCCGCCAAGTGGCCTTGTCAATGGCACCACCGTCGACCCAGCCAACCCGAGCATCACGGAGCCGGCCTCGCTCCTGACCCCGGAATGGGTCACGGCCTCCAACATGGAGCAGACCCTGATCAAGGATCAGTTCATCTCCGCCGCCAGCCTCTGCTCCGCGGTCGGGCAGAGCGTGTGCACTCAGTACGGAATCCACTAAGGTCGACTCCTGAAGTGAGGCGCGGGGGGCCGCACCACCGGGTGCGGCCCCCTCGGGCCTCGCCTCGCACTGACCTACCAGAGGAGAACCCAGCAGGTGATGTCCCCGGCACCCGGTCAGGAGTCCCCGACGCCTGGTTCCGCTGCGGCATCATCGGTCTCCCCTGGCACCCAACCTCTGCTTCAGCTGCGAGGCGTGGACAAGCACTTCGGTGCCGTGCAGGCGCTGTACCACGTGAACCTGGACCTGCCGGCTGCGCAAGTCACCGCTCTCTGCGGTGACAACGGGGCCGGCAAGTCGGTCCTGACCAGGTGCATCGCCGGAATCCACCAGCCCGATCGGGGCGAGATCCTCTGGAACGGCAAGCCGGTCCACATCCGGGGCCCCCGGGACGCCGCCGACCTGGGGATCGAGGTCGTCTACCAGGACCTGGCCCTGGCTGACAACCTGGACATCGTCCAGAACATGTTCCTGGGACGCGAGCGGGTGCACCGAGGTCTGCTCAACGAAGACTCCATGGAGCGGGCGGCCGCGGAGACCCTGCGCAACCTGAAGGTGACCACGGTGCGCTCCATCCGCCAGCCGGTGGCCTCACTCTCGGGGGGGCAGCGCCAGGCGGTGGCGGTCGCCAAGGCGGTCATGTGGAACTCCAAGCTGGTCCTCCTCGACGAGCCCACCGCGGCTCTCGGCGTGGTGCAGACGCGGATGGTCCTGGATTTGGTGCGCACCCTGCGCGACCATGGCCTCGGGGTGATGGTCATCAGCCACAACCTGAACGACGTCTTTCAGGTCGCGGACCGGATCGCGGTGCTCCATCTCGGCCGCAAGGTCGCCGAAGGCCCGGCGACCGACTTCGACCTCCAGAGCGTCGTCGAATACATGACCACCGGCAGTTCGCGCCGGTGAACCGGAAGATCAGCTCGTGAGCCCCAGGGAGGCGTGATGGCGAAGGTCGAAGACGAGGTTGGCCAGACCGCCTTGGACGAGGAGGCGGAGCCTACGGCGGCCGCCGAGATCGCCGCCCCGCCTGAGATCCTCGCCGAGTCCCTCGGGCAATACATCCGGGCCTGGGGCCGCCGAGTGGCGGGAGGGGAGAGCGGCGCACTTCCCGTGGTCCTCGCCTTGGTGATCATCGCGGTGGCCTTTGAGGTCTGGACCCAGGGGCTCTTCCTCTCGCCCCAGAACCTCGTCAACCTCTTCATCGAGAGCATGGTCTTCATGACCCTGGGGATGGCCGAGATCTTCGTCCTGCTGCTGGGCGAGATCGACCTCTCCGCCGGCTACGTCCTGGCCGTGGCCGCCGGTATCGCCGGGCTTCTGGTCCAGAAGCCGGGCCCCGACTGGCCGTGGTGGCTGGCCATCGTAACGGCCCTGGTGTGCTCCGGGGTCACCGGCGCCATCTGGGGACTCTTGGTGTCCAAGCTCCACCTGCCCTCGTTCGTGGTGACGCTGGCGGGGCTCTTGATCATGTGGGGCGTCATGCTGGTGATCCTGGGCAACGCTGGCGTGGTCTCGATCTCCAGCCGCATCCTGGTCAACCAGCACGTCCTCTACCAGATCGTCAACGGCAACATCCCGCCGGTGGCGGGCTGGGTAGGGCTGGCAGTGCTGTCCCTGCTGTTCGCCGGCCTCACGATCTCTCGAGACTTCGGCCGACGGCGTAAGGGCCTGGTGGCACCGCCGCCCGGCCTGACCCTCCTCAAGATCGCTTTCTTCGTCGCCGCGGGGATCGCCGTGGTGGCCGTATGCAACGTCAATCGAGGTTCTTCCCTCGTGGTCCTCGCCGGGGTCCCCTGGGTGGTGCCCATCGTGTTGGTCGTACTCCTTCTCTGGATCGGGCTCCTGCAGAGGACCAAGTTCGGCCGCTATGTGTACGCCATCGGGGGCAATCCGGACGCCGCTCGGCGGGCCGGCATCAGCCTGGCCACGGTGCGCACCTGGGCCTTCGCGCTGGCGGGGGTGACCGCCGGCTTCTCCGGCATCCTCTACCTCTCCTGGCAGGGGGGCACGTCCACCAACGTCAACGGCGGCCAGTACGTGCTCTATGGAGTGGCAGCGGCCGTGATCGGAGGCACCAGCCTCTTCGGGGGCCGCGGCAAGATCGCCCAGGCCGTTCTGGGGGGGTTGGTCATCGGCGCGATCTACAACGGACTCTATCTCCAGGGAGTGCAGGTTCAGTGGCAGCTGATCGCCACCGGCCTCGTGCTAGTGGGTGCGGTGCTCGTCGACACCCTCTCGCGGCGCGGAACCCTCTCGGGGAGCGCCACGCGAATCTGAGTTCAGAGCTCACCAGGAAGGCTGCAGAAATGGCCAGCCAAGCCCCACGGTGACCGGAGCCATGCTGCGGGAGCTGGGGGCGCGGAGCTTCCCCGGGGGTTGGCTGCCGCCGTGCCCAAGGGCCGTGGCGCGCGGGCGCGGTAGGACCCGGGCGAAGTCGGGCCAGAGGGGCCGCTGAAGCCGTTGGCCAGGACCGAGAAGGGCGCCACTCAGGACACGGTCCGCAGGCACAACCTGGGGACCCTGCTCGGCCACCTGCACCGGCACGGGCCGACCTCGCGGGCTCGCTTGACCCGGATCCTGGGGCTCAACCGGGCCACGATCGGCTATCTCGTGGACGACCTGGCCGCCCGGGGCCTGGTGACCGAGACGCCGGAGACAGAGCAGGCGCCCCGGGGGCGGCCTTCGAAGGTGGTGGCGGTCCGGGGTGACCTCCACCAGGCGCTGGCGGTGCACGTCGGAGTCGACGCGGTGGAGCTGGCCCTGGTGGGATTGGGCGGTGCCATCCTGGCTCGGCGCCGATCCGCCTTCTCTCGCCCGGGGGATCGCTCGGTGGAGCACATCGTCCGGGCCATCTCGCGCCTGGCCGCCAAGGTGCTGGCCGAGGCGACAGGTGCTCTGGTCGGGGTGGGAGTGGCGGTGCCGGGCACCGTGAGTCCCGACGGCGCGATCGTGACCTTCGCCCCCAACCTGCGCTGGCGCCAGGTTCCCCTGGCCAGACTGCTGCAGCAGGAGCTCGGGGTTGGAGCGGCGGTGCGGGTTGGCAACGACGCCAATTTGGGCGCGGTCGCGGAGCACTCCCGGGGGGTGGGGATCCAGGTGAACGACCTCGTCTATCTTCACGCCGAGGTTGGGGTGGGGGCGGGGATCATCACCGGGGGCCGGATGCTGGAAGGGGCCGGAGGCTACGCCGGCGAGGTCGGCCACATGCAGCTCAACCCCGGTGGCCTGTCCTGCCACTGTGGCTCGCGCGGCTGCTGGGAGACGGAGGTGGGCGAGGACGCCCTGGTGCGCCGCGTCGGCCTCCCTCCGGGGGGACGAAGCAAGGTGGACCTGGTGCTGCGGCGGGCCCGGGACGGGGACAGGGTGTGCCGGGAGGCGGTGGAAGAAACGGCCCGGTGGCTCAGCGTCGGCCTGGTGAACATGCTCGCCGCGCTCGATCCAGAGATGGTCATCCTGGGCGGCGTATTCGAACAGATCCTGGACATCTGCCCGGAGACCCTGGCCAATCGCGTGGCCCAAACCTCGCGCTACTTCCACCCGGACGGGGTCGCACTGGTCCGTCCGACCTTCGGCCGCAGTTCGGTGCTGCTCGGCGCCGCCGAGCTTGGTCTGAGAACCGTGCTCGAAGACCCCGCCAGCGTTTCACCGATGACAGAACTCCGACCACTGAATCTCGACCAGGCTCCGGTCCACCCGAGATGCCCCACGGGGCCCAGGCGGCGCATCGAGAGCCCTGGGAACCCACCCGTCAGCGAGCTCAACCCGAGGACCGACCGGCTCGCCGTGGCTCTGAAAGAGTCCGTGGTCCGGATCAGCTGACCACGCCCCGAGGGCCACCCAAAGGTCGGCTGCTGGCACGCACCGCGGGAGGGTGCCTCTGCAGGGGAGGGCGGCATCCCCTGCAGAGGCACCGAGGGCTCGCCGAAACCGGGTAGTGGGTCAGTTCGAATTCACTCGGTTCGGTGTGTCAAGTTAACTAGGGCTACGCAACCGGGGCGCCATCACCCGCGTGTCGAGGGTGATCCACACGTCCGGGGGGACCTCGGGCTTGCCGGGGACCGGCCTTCGTACCTCGCTCCAGCGTTCCCCGGCCACCAGCGGCGCAACTCCGCGCCAGAAGCGGGCAGCCCCAGGGTTCTCCTCTTGGAAGGCGATCTCCCACCGGCCCGGGTGCCGGCTGAGGAGCTGAAGCGCTACCCAGCGTCCGATACCCCCCCGGCGCACGCCTCGGACCACGAAGAATTCGCCCATTCCTTTGGTGCCTTGCCCCAATCCGGTGACCATGGCAAACCCCACCGGCCGGGCGTCGAGGTAAACCAGGTAGGCTCGTCGGTCCGTTTCATCGAAATATGGAGTGAGTCGCCGCCGGGAGAAGTCCCCCTGCTCGTCGGGTGTTGAACCGCGGAACTCCGACAGGTCGTGTAGGTAAAGCTGCCACAGCCGCTCAAGCACGGGCCGAAGCCGAGTTGTCAGAGGGCGCAGAGAGGGCAGCGGTTCCACTTCGTCATCTTGGCAGGTGGTGGCGGCACCCTGGCGCCCGGGTCAAACCGACCCACTACCCGAAACCGATTTGGGTTGCAATCCGCACATCTGTTCTGTATACTCCGTACAGATGTTCCCCGAGCAAGCGCGGCGATCGTCCCGGGGCCAGGAGCAGAGCTGGCAGACCCAGCGGCGGCGCGTGGTGCGAGCCCTGGTCGTAGCCGGTGCGATCGGAGTGGGTATGACGCAGATAGCGTTGGGCACCACGAGGCCCACCTACTCGGTCGTCACGGTGAGGCCGGGGCAGAGTCTCTGGGTGATAGTGGCCAGCCACTACCCGCAGTCCGATCCCCGCCAGCTCATACCGTTGGTCCAGGCCGCCAATCACCTGAGGTCGGCGGTCATCTATCCGGGCGAGGCGCTACGGCTGCCTTCGCTGCCGGCGTCATAGCCCAGAAGCCGATTAGGCATCAGGCGGATCCACCACTCCGCCCACCTGAGGTCTCCCAACTTCTTCCCAGCCGCCCTGGCCACTCGGGCGGGCAGCACGGCGCTGGTCACCAACTCCACTGGGCCGCTGGCCAGCACCACGCGGTGGTGGTCGGACACCGCCTGTCCGATCATCACTGCGGCGCGCGGATTCTTCCTGAGCACCTCCAGGCGCACCGACCCCGGCCCGGTCGGGAGCCAGATCGTGCCGGGGGGCGCGAGATGGAAGGAGACCGGGATGAGCAGGGGGGAGCCGCTGGCCAGAGTGACGCCCAACACGCAGTGTCGCTGCCCCTCGCAGAAGGAGAGCAGCTGAGGTGCGGCCATCCGGTTCTTTTCGGGCCAGGCCGCCCGCAGGGTCGCCCCGGCCCGTCTCCAGGAGCGGTCGATGAGATCCTGGAGCGACTCCGCGTCCGTCTGCTTCCCCGGCACGTCGGCTAATCATGGCAGCCGCCCGGCGCGGCCCCCTGGTCCCTGGATAACCTAGATGTGTGGAGGAGATCCGCGCCAAGGTCCAGCGCCTCATCCTGGAAGCCCAGCGGCGCCGACGCCTGGTCAGCCTGGTGGCGGTCGTGGCCCATGAGGGCCGCACCTTGGCCGAGGTGTCGGTGGGCCTGGCAGACGTCGAGCGCGCCCTGCCCGCAGGCCCTGACGTCCAGTATCGGTTGGGGTCGATCACCAAGACGCTCACGGCGGTGGGGATCATGCAGCAGGTCCGGGCGGGCCGGCTTTCCCTCACCCAGCCACTGGA
Organism: bacterium; assembly: GCA_021785655.1. Taxonomy (GTDB): domain Bacteria; phylum Chloroflexota; class Dormibacteria; order Aeolococcales; family Bog-877; genus JAJYXT01. The sequence goes on from JAJYET010000003.1 coordinate 33,647, forward strand.
AACGGTTTGGCCTGGGGCCCCGCACGGTAGCCTGCGGCTGGATCAGCTGCTCTCGCATACCTCTGGCTTGCAGCGCGAACCCGTCGGTGAGGTCTGGGAGACCTTGGAGATCCCATCCACCGAGCAGCTCACGGCCAATGCCGCACAGGCGCGCAAGGTGCTGGAGCCCGGGGTGGGCTGGCACTACTCCAATCTGGGGTTCGCCCTCCTCGGCCAGGCGCTGGCCAGAGTCGCCGGGCGGTCCTGGGGGCAGTATGTCCAGGAGTCGATCCTCCGCCCCCTGGGAATGGTCCGCACCACCTGGAGTCCGGAGTCCCCGGCGGCAGTGGGGTACTCGGTCACGCCGTACGAGCAGCAGGTGCGGGCCGAGCAGCCCGTCGACACCGGGGGCATCGGGCCAGCGGCCCAGCTCTGGAGCACGGCCCAAGACCTCTCGAGGTGGGCGGACTTCCTGCGGACGGGCGATGACAAGGTCCTCCCCCGCGACCAGCTGGAGGTGATGCGGACCCCCAGGGTGCTGGCCGACCCGGCCACCTGGACCATCGCCTGGGGGCTGGGGTTGATGCTGCTCAGGCGGGGCGACAACGTCTTCGTCGGGCACACCGGGGGCATGCCGGGGTTCCTCGCCGCGGCTTTCAGCGCGCCCCGCTCCGGCACCTCGGTCGCCCTCGTCTGCAACACGGGGGCCGGGATCGCCATAGGTCAACTGGCGGCGGATGTGCTGGAGGCCGTGGGGGAGGTGGCCGTGGAGCCCTGGCGTCCTGGGGGCCCGGCTCCGGAAGGGGTGGACGGTGTTCTCGGCCGCTGGTGGGCCGAGTGGACGGAGTGGGTCTTCTCCTGGTCCGGGGAGGCGCTCGAGGCGCGCCAGTCGGAAGCCCCCGAAGCCCCACCTTGTCGATTCCGCAGGGTTGGACAGGACCTTTGGGTGTGCGAGCAGGGGAGTGAGCGGGGAGAGGAGATGCGGGTGGTGCGAGACGCGGACGGGAGGGTGGTGAAGCTCTACTTGGCTACCTATCCGTTCACCAGGGAGCCTCGCGTCTTCGGGCAGAGGTAGCGCAGCCCCCGGGGCCGATCAGTCCGGCTTCGGTTCGGGGGCGAGCCAGACCGCGGCCAGTGGGGGGAGGGTCACCGTCGCCGAGTTGGGGAGGCCGTGCCAGGGGGTGGGAGTCGACTCCACCACTCCGAGGTTGCCCAAGTCACTGCCCCCGTAGTGGCGGCTGTCAGTGTTTAGCACCTCTCGATATGGGCCCGCCGCGGGCAGCCCCACCCGGTAGCCGAACCGGGGGACCGGTGACAGGTTGCAGAGGCAGACCAGATGGCGGCCGGGATCCTCTGCGAAGCGGGCGAAGGCGATGACGTTGGCGTCAGAGTTGCTGCCGTCGATCCAGCGGAATCCCCGGCGATCGAAGTCCAGCTCGTGGAGCGCGGGATGGGCGCGGTAGATGCGGTTCAGGTCGCGGACCAAGCGCTGCACCCCGAGGTGTTCTGCGAGGTCCAGGAGGTGCCAGTCCAAGCTTGAGTCCGAGTTCCACTCCCGGCGCTGGCCGAACTCGCTCCCCATGAACAGGAGCTGCTTGCCAGGGTGGGCCCACATGTAACCGTAGAGCGCGCGGAGATTGGCGAACTTGCGCCAGTCGTCGCCCGGCATGCGGCTGAGGAGCGAGCCCTTTCCGTGGACCACCTCGTCGTGGGAGAGGGGCAGCAGGAAGTTCTCGCTGAACGCGTACATCAGGCTGAAGGTGAGGGAGTTGTGGTGGTAGCGGCGATGGATGGGGTCCCGGGAGAAGTAATCGAGGGTGTCGTGCATCCAGCCCAGGTTCCACTTGAGGCCGAAGCCCAACCCTCCCGTGTAGACCGGGCGGCTGACCCCCGGCCAGGCGGTGGACTCCTCGGCAACCATCAGGGCGCCCGGATGCTCCCCGTACACCGCGACGTTGATCTCACGCAGGAACTCCACCGCCTCCAGATTCTCCCGGCCGCCGAACCGGTTGGGGACCCACTCCCCCGGCCGGCGGCTGTAATCGAGATAGAGCATGGAGGCCACCGCATCGACTCGGAGCCCGTCCACATCGAACTCGTCCAGCCAGTAGAGCGCGTTGGTCACGAGAAAGTTGCGCACCTCGCGACGCCCATAGTTGAAGATGGCGGTTCCCCAGTCGGGGTGCACTCCGAGGCGGGGATCCTGGTGCTCGTACAGGGCGGTCCCATCGAAGCGGCTGAGGGCGAATTCGTCCCGGGGGAAGTGGGCTGGGACCCAGTCCAAGATCACGCCAACCCCGGCCTGGTGCAGCGAGCGGACCATGTCCAGGAAGTCCTGGGGACTGCCGTAGCGGGCGGTGGGAGCGTAGTAGCCGCTGACCTGGTAGCCCCAGGAGCCCCCGTAGGGGTGCTCCGCCACGGGCATCAGCTCCACATGGGTGAACCCCAGGTCCCGTGCGTAGGCACCGAGCTCCTCACCCAACTCGCGGTAGGTGAGCGGCGACCCGTCTTCCCTTCGGCGCCAGGAGCCCAGGTGCACCTCGTACACGCTGATGGGGGAGTGCAGCGGCTGGGCCGCGTCGCGGGCCCGGCGCCACTCGGGAGCGGGTGGAACCAGTGGCGCACTGACCACGCTCGCGGTGCGCGGAGGCAGCTCCATGCGTCTGCCCACCGGATCCGCCTTGTACACCCAGCTCCCGTCAGCGCGCAGGATCCAGTACTTGTATAGGGTTCCCGCCCCCACCCCGGGGACGAAAATCTCCCAGATCCCGGACGCGCCCAGGTTGCGCATGGGCAGAATGGGGGAGTCCCAGCCACAGAAAGGGCCGACCAGGCGCACGCCCAGGGCGTTGGGTGCCCAGACCGAGAAGGCGGTCCCCTCAACCCCCTGATGGGTGCGGAAGTTGGCGCCGAGATGGCGGTAGAGATAGCGGTCGGTGCCCTCCCCGAGGAGGTGTAGGTCCTGGGGGCCGAGAGTCGGGCCCAGACTGTAGGGGTCCGCCGGAGCTGACTTGAACCCTCCGGCCCCCTCCTGCTCGAGCAGGAACGGCGGGCGACCCGAGCGCGCCAGCTGCTCTGCGGCGGCCATCTGCCCCGGGGTCAGGACGGCCAGGTGAAACTCCGGGTCCGACTCCAGCGGGTGGAAGGAGAAGGTCATCTCGGCCAGCCGGCCCTTCAGGCGGGGTTCCCCCGGACGCCAGACCAATGCCATCGCCGCCCCGCCACGGCGATGCAGGCCGAGTATGGAGTGGGGGTCCTGGCTGCGCCCGGAGCGCAGGAGTCCCAACTCCTCGGAGCTGACGAGCGGCTGGTTCACCAGCTCCCCTCAGCGACCAGGCGGACGATCCCCTCCAGGGGAATCTCGATCCAGTCCGGGCGGAAGTTGAGCTCGTAATCCAGCTCATAGAGGCACTGATTGAGCTCCAGAGCCCGCAGCAGGAGCTCCCGGTCCTCCCGCGCCGGAGGCAGCAGGGCCAGCATCCCGGGATCACGCCAGTAGGCCAGCCAGAACGCCTCCCGCATCACCTCCGCCCAGGCCCTTCCGTATGGGCTGAGCGTTCTGGCGTTGGCCTCGTCCGGGTGAACCTGCTGCCGCAGGGCCAGGGCCGCTGCGTATTCCAGGGAGCGGAGCATCCCGGCCACGTCTCGCAGTGGAGACGCCGGCTGGCGGCGGAGCTCGGGCGGCTCGGTTGGACGGCCCTCGAAGTCCAGGAAGTGCCAGCCCTCATCGTTCCGGACCACCTGCCCGAGATGGAGGTCCCCATGAGCGCGGATCTTGCTCCCCGCCCGGTCCAGCCGACCAGCATCCATCAGCACCCGCCGAGCCTCCGCCGCGCGAACCCGTAGTGGTTCCAAGCGAGGCTCGGGAACCCTGAGCAGGCGCTCCAGCTGCTGGAGACCCCGGTCCCGGATCGACAGCAGGTCGGAGCGCTCGATTGCGGCGGCCGCTGGCTCAAGGCCACTGGCCGGAGACGCCAGTGCCAGGTGCAGTGCCGCGGTCAGGTGGCCGAGCTCACGGGCGGCTGGCAGGAAGGAGCCCCCCTGCTCCAGCACGGCTCTCCGGCAGCGCTCGGGGGGTGGGACCTCGCCGTCAGCCTCCATGAGCAGGTCTCCCTCCAGATCCCGAAGCGAGGTGAGGGCGAGCACCATCCCCTCGGTGGAGTTGGCCAGGTAGCGCTGGATCAGGCCCAGGGTGGTGCGCTCACTCCCCACCTCCAGCTCCAAGGACCCGAGGGCCGGGGCAATGGCGGGGAACCCGACCCGGGTGAGGGCCGAGGTCAGCTCCACCTCTGGACTGGGGGCAGGCCAGGCTCGGCGGTAGAACTTGACCAGCACCCGCTCGCCCACCACAAGGCTGCTGTTGCTCTGCTCCAGTCCAAGTGGCCGGGCCCCGTCGGCCGAGGTGAGGTACTGTTCCGCACCTTCCGGCGTCACCACCAGGTGCGCCTGATTCTCCAATCCGGAGCGCGCAGCCCCGATGAGGGCCCGGGAAAACGCCGGCTCGGAAAGCACCTCCCGTACCGACCAGGGCCTGCCCTCGTTGTCGGTTCCCTCCCAGATGACGTCGCCAGACCCTGCTGAGCTGGCGGGGTTGAAGTCCAGGCCCAGGTGGTAGGCGGCCACGGATCCAGACTCCAGACCGACCTCGGTCAAGACCAGGGCCTGGGGGTGGGGGAGAGGGGAGACCCAGAGGATCGCCCGCGGACGCACAAAAGTCAGGCCCTCCGCCTTGTGTCCGAACCAGCGCTGCCCGGGAAGCCAGTTGGCGATCTCGACGAACAGCTGCGGCAGGTGGTCCAGGTCCAGGGTCAAGACCCTCGCTCGAGCCGCAGCCAGTAGAAGCCATGGGGTCCGAGCGTCAGGGGGTAGGGCGCCTTGCCGACCTTGGGGAAGGGGACCCGGCCCACTAGCTCCACCGGGGAGCGGCCGGCGTACCCAGGCAGCGCGAGGCCCGCGGGCTGGGCGAAGCGGGAGAGGTTGTTCACGCACAGCACCTCCTCATCAGCAGAGGATCGCACGAAGGCGAAAACCGAGGGGTTGTTGACTTCCACGACCCTGAAGTCCCCGCGTCCGAAGACCGGGTGGGCCTGGCGTACTCGCACGAACCTCCGCACCCACTGTAACAGCGAGCTCTCACTGCGCTGCTGCTGTTCCACATTGCACGCCTGATAGCCGTACACCGGGTCCATTAGCGGGGGCAGGTACAGCTGGGCGAAGTCGGCCCGGGAAAAGCCACCGCAGCGGTCGGCGTTCCACTGCATCGGGGTGCGAACCCCGTCCCGGTCCCGCACGTAGACGTTGTCGCCCATTCCGATCTCATCCCCGTAATAGAGGATCGGGGTCCCGGGCAGGGAGAGGAGCAGGGCAATGAAGAGCTCCATCTGGCGACGGCCGTTGCCGAGGAGCGGAGCCAGGCGCCGACGGATGCCCAGGTTGAGCTTCATCCGGGGGTCGGCGGCGAATTCGGAGTACATGTAATCGCGCTCGGTGTCGGTCACCATCTCCAGGGTCAGCTCGTCGTGATTGCGCAGGAACAGGCCCCACTGGCAGCCTTCGGGAATCGGGGGCGTGTCAGCCAGGATCTCGGTGATCGGGTAGCGCTGCTCCTGGCGAAGGGCCATGAACATCCTCGGCATGAGGGGGAAGTGGAAGCACATCTGGCATTCGTCCCCGTCGCCGAAGTAGGCGCGGACGTCCCGAGGCCACTGGTTGGCCTCCGCCAGGAGCACCCGGTCGGGGAACTCCGCCTCCACGACCGCCCGGACCCGCCTCAGGTAGGCGTGGGTCTCCGGCAGGTTCTCGCAGTTGGTGTCCTCGCGCTCGAAGAGGTATGGGACCGCGTCCAGCCGCAGCCCGTCCAACCCCATCCCCAGCCAAAAGCGGATGACATCCAGCATGGCGTCCTGGACCTCGGGGTTGTCGTAGTTGAGGTCGGGCTGGTGGCGGAAGAAGCGGTGCCAGTAGTAGGCGCCGGCCATCTCGTCCCAGGTCCAGTTGGAGGTCTCGGTGTCCACGAAGATGACCCGGGCCTGGCGGTAGCGGGAGTTGGTATCGCTGAAGACGTACCAATCACGCTTCGGCGAGGTCGGGCCGCTCCGCGCCTCCTGGAACCATGGATGCAGGTCCGAGGTGTGGTTCATCACCAGATCCGAGATGACTCGGATTCCCCTCGCATGGGCTGCCTCGATCAGCTCCCGGAAGTCGTCAACGGTGCCGTAGTCGGGGTGGATGGCGTAGAAGTCGGAGATGTCGTAGCCACCGTCCCGGAGGGGAGAGGCGTAGACCGGGAGCAGCCAGATGCAGTCCACACCCAGCCAGCTGAGGTAGTCGAGCTTGGAGGTGAGGCCGGGCAGGTCCCCGATGCCATCGGCGTTGCTGTCGTAGAAGCCGCGCACCAGCACCTCGTACATCACCGCGTCCTGGTACCAGCGGGACGGCTCACGTGCGCTCACGGCACCACCGCGAAGAGATGACCGGGGCCCCGGGCCGGGTCCAGGCGCACGAAGTTGTGCGGTCCCTGCCAGCGGTACTCGGTCCCGTCCAGCAGGTCCCGGACCGCAAAGCTGGAGTCGGGGCTGAGGCCCAACTGGGCCAGGTCGAGGTGAACCATCGACTCGTGGGCCCGCCAAGGATCGAGATTCACGACCACGAGGACCCGGTCCTCGAGGCCCGGTGTGGTCTTCGAGTAGCACAGGAGGTCGGGGTGGTCGACCCAATGGAAGAAGAGGCGTCGGAACTGCTGCAGGGCCGGGTGGGCCCGCCGGGCGGCGTTGACGGTGGCGATGAGCCCCTCCAGGGCCGGGTCGCCGTGGTCGGGTCGGGGACGGTACTGGTACTTCTCCGAGTCCAGGTACTCCTCACTCCCGGGCCGCAGCGCCTTTCTCTCCAGATACTCGAAGCCGCTGTAAATCCCATAGCTCGAGGATAGGGTGGAGGCGAGGAGGAGCCGGGAGCGGAAGGCACCCTCGCCGCCCTCCTGCAGCTGCGCGGTGAGAATGTCCGGCGTGTTGACGAAGAAGTTCGGCCGCAGGAAGTCGGCGGTCTCATCCGCCAGCTCGCGCGCGTAGGCCACCAGGTCGTCCTTGGTCTGCCTCCAGGTGAAGTAGGTGTAGGACTGGGAGAAGCCGAGCTTGGCCAGCTCGCGCATCATGGCCGGGGCGGTGAACGCCTCCGCCAGCAGGATGACGTCCGGGTGCTCGAGCCGGAGCCGACCCACGAGGTACTCCCAGAAGGGCACCGGCTTGGTGTGTGGGTTGTCCACGCGGAAGACCCGCACCCCCTGGCCGGCCCAGTGATCGAGGATCCCATAGCAGGCCTCCCAGAGGCCCCGCCAGTCCTGACAGTTGAAGTCCAGGGGGTAGATGTCGTCGTACCGCTTGGGGGGATTCTCCGCCGGCCGGATGGAGCCATCCGGGCGTCGGTGGAACCAGTCCGGGTGCTCCTTCACCCAGGGGTGGTCCCGTGAGCACTGGAGGGCGTAGTCCAGGGCCACCTCCATGCCCACCTCGTCGGCGCGCGCCACGAGCCGGCGGAAGTCCTCCATGGTTCCCAGCTCGGGGTCCACCTCCGTGTGGCCCCCGAGCTCGGAGCCGATGGCCCAGGGACTGCCCGGATCCCCGGGGAGGGCAAGCGGCGAGTTGTTCCGCCCTCGCCTGCCAGTAACCCCCACGGGGTGGATCGGGGCCAGGTAGAGGATGTCGAACCCCAGGGCCGCCAGGTGCGGGAGCCGGTCAGCGGTCGCGGAGAGAGAGCCGGGGTGGACTCCGTCAGATCCCTGGGAGCGCGAGAACAGCTCGTACCAGCTGCCGAAGAGAGCCCTGGGCCGCTCCACCCACAGAGGCCGCGCGGGCGAGGTCGCGAGCGGTCGCCAGAGCAGGGTCGCCAGCAGACCCTGAAGCTTCTCATCGAGAAGAAAGGCCAGCTCACGTTCGATGCCGGCCCCCGCGAGTTCCGTCGCAGCCCGATCGAGGGAGCGCGCCGCCTCGCCGGGCATCCGGCGGAGCGCCTGATGCACCAAAGCCCAGCCCTCCTCCATCTCGGGCGCTGGGTCAACACCGGTGTCGAGGCGGCGCGCCACGTCGTCGCACCAGGTTCCAAATCGGTCCTCCCAGGCCTCCAGCCGGAAGTGGCAGGAGCCGACGCGGTCCGGCACCAGATGGCCCTCCCACCAGTCGTCCACGGCGGGAGCGAGGGGGAAGGTCATTGCGGCTGGCCAGCCGTCTGCCTGTCCGGCGGGGAGGAGGCGCCCGCGGGCGCGGAGGCGCGCCCTGCCGTCCGCGAAGATACGGGCGCGCACCGGCACCGCCTCGCCGACCACTGCTTTGGCGGGTCGGCGCCCACAGTCCACGCTGGGCCGAATCTCGCCAATCACCACCCGGGGCGGAGGGGCAGAGCGCCGCGGCGCTGGGGTGGGGGCCACGAGGCAAGCTTGCCAAACCCGACCCCCCTCGCGCCCGCTGGCGCGCGCCGCACGCGTCTGGCCGTCAGCGCGGAGGCCGGATGCCTCGGCGGATGCCTCGGCGGACCAGACGGACCCACTCACGGTCCCCCTGCAGGGCCAACCTGGTGCGGAGGACCAGGTTGTTGGGGTCCTGGCTCCGGTGGCAGGCGATCGCACGCTCCTGCACCCCCCGGTCGACCCGGACCGGCACCGGGTCCCCGGCGCTCCGAGCGAAACCGGCGAAGGGCGCCCCGAGGCGTGCCCGCAGTTGCGTCGCGATTTCTTCGGGAACCCCCCACTCCAGGCTGGTGAGAGCGTGGGCGTCGGCCGCCCTGAGAGCGGCCGCCGTGGCGGCGGCGTGGTCCGGATGCCCGGTGACCCCGACGCGGTCGAAGCCCACCAGAAGGCGTGCTCCCCGCAGCTCCTCCTCCACCAGCCCGGTCAGCTGGGCCGCCGGCAGCGAGGAGAGCCCGCCGTCGGGCAGCGCCTCCAGCCGGACTGAGCGCAGTCCCAGCACCTCAGCGGCCGCCAGCACCTCTTCGCGGCGTGTCGCCACCAGGTGGGAGCCGGCGCCGACGGTGGACGCCTCTCCGGCGGTGAGGCACAGGAGCCGGACCTCGATCCCAGCGTCCACCAGGGCCCGCAGCACCGCGCCGAGGCCGAAGCTCTCGTCGTCGGGGTGGGCCACCACCGCCAGGGCGCTGCCCAGCGGCGCGAGCAACCCCGCCAGGACGGAGATCGGCTCGGCTGCGGGCGGTTTAGGCGAGGGAGAGGAAGAGGTGCTCAAGCTGCGCCTCGCTTGTCTCCCTCAGGTCGTCGGAACCGTCGGCGCACTGCTTAAGGCCGCAGGCGATGATCTTGAATCCCGCCCTGTCGAGGGCCCGGGAGGCGGCGGCCAGTTGGGTGACCACCTCCTCGCAGTCCCTCCCCGCCTCGATCATGGAGATGACTCCGGCGATCTGGCCGTGGGCCCGCCGCAGGCGCTTCAGGACCTCATCTGCCGATTTGGCCTCGAGCTGCAACTTAAGTCCTCCCTGGGCGGCCGCCCGGTTGCCTGCTGCAACCTCTTCTCGAATATACTCCGTAGGGTATGTTTGGGATCTTCCGCCGCTGGTCGGTGCCTGCGGTCACCATCGACGAGTTCGCCGAGCTGCACCGCAAGGGATGCTTCGTTGTCGATGTGCGCCAGCCCCATGAGTACATGCACGGGCATGTGCCGGGGGCGCACTCGGTTCCGCTCACCGAGTTGGCAAGGAGGGCGCCGGAGCTGGCCGAGAGGGGTCCGGTGCATGTCATCTGCGCCACCGGTCATCGCAGCCGGGTGGCCGCCCGCCTCTTGGCCGGGCGGGGGGTGGAGGCGGTCTCCGTCCACGGCGGCACCAGCGCATGGCACCGCCGCCGACTGCCCCTGATTTCCGGGCGCCACCCCGGCCGGCGCTGACGATCCCTGCCCGTTCGGGTACCAGCCTGGAGTGGGGGAGGGGGCTCGGCGGTCAGCCGGTGAAGCCCCCCCCGGTGAGGTAGTGCGCCCAACCCAAGCTCGCAGGGAGGAAGGCGAGCCCCAGCACCACGCCCACGGCCAGTCCCGCCGCTAACGTGGCTCGGCGACCTGCCACACCCCGCAGCCACGCGGACCCGGGACGCCAGTCGGCCAGGCCCGGCCCGGGTAGGTCGATGAGGTGGATGAGAACGTGGATGGTCATGGCTCCGAACCAGAGCACGAAGACCACCTTGTGCAGGGTCAGGAGGGAGCTTGGGCCGGCGGGGATCAGGATCAGACCGACTCCGGTTGCCAGCAGGCCCACGGTCAGGGCGGCCACCACCGGGCCGAGGAGCCTGGGAATGATCGCCGGTGGTCCGCGGCGGACGTAAGACCGGGAACCGAGGTAGTAGCGGGCGATGCGGTACCCGGTGCTGGCCAGCTTGACGACTGTGAGCGGCACGAGCACCACCCCCAGGAAGATGTGGACCACCACCGACTGCCGCATCACCAGAAGGGTCACGCCCTCGATGGCGAGTACCACCAGCAGAACAACGGCCAGCCCGGCGGTGAGCCGCTCATTGCCTCGCGGCCCCTCATCCAGGAGGTTGGTGGGAAGTGAACTGGAGACTTTGTAGGGTCGGCTCAAGGTTCAGATGAAAGGGCCCGGGGCCAGGCTGGCTCGGTCTGCCCGAGTGTAGCGAACTTCGCCCCGGGGCTCCCGGCGGCCAGGCGCGCTTGGCCCCGATGGGAGCTGGTGCCAGCCGACCTCGGCCGGGTCTCCACCCGGTCCCGGGGCCCACAACGCTTAAAATCCGTCTCTCCCCGGGATCCGGTCCGATCAGTGAGAAGCGGAGTGGGACCTCGCCTCACCCCACCTGCGAGGGGCGCCAGTGCGATTCATCTCCGCCTTTCGGCTGGCGGCCCCTTTGCGGTCGAGGGACTACCGACTGCTCTGGAGCGCCAACCTGATCTCCCAGCTCGGTGACGGAGTCACGACGGTGGCCTTGGCGCTGGAGGCCCTGAGGCTGGATCCAGCTCCATCCGGTCTCGCCGCGGTGCTGGCGGCGCGCACCATCCCCGCGGTCGCCCTGGCTCTGCTTGGCGGGGTGGTGGCGGATCGCCTGCCGCGCCGGACCAGCCTTCTGGCGGCCGACGTGGTCAGGGGTCTCGCGGTGGGCCTGGTGGCAGGACTGGTGCTCTTGGCGGCCATCAACGTCTGGGGCCTAGCCGCCATGGCGGTGGTGTTCGGAATAGCGGACGCCTTCGGCGGGCCCGCCCAGACGGCGATCCTGCCGGAGGTGGTGTCGGCTGACTCCCTGACGGCGGCCAACGCCCTTAACAGCACGACCTCCCAGCTCTCGGTGAACCTTGTCGGCCCGGCCCTGGGTGGCGTGGCGGCGGCGGCCGTCGGAGTCGCCGGCTCGTTCGCCTTCGATGCCGCCACCTTCGTCGTCTCGGCTGGGCTGACCGCCGCGGTCCAGACTCGGCAACGACCGCATGGTGAGCGCACCACCGTGGTCCGGGAGGCGCTCCAGGGCCTGCGCTACATCGCGTCGAGGCGCTGGCTCTTCATCCTGTTGGTGGGGGCCGCGCTGGCCAACCTGACCGGCCTCGGGCCGTACACGGTCCTGCTTCCGACCCTGGTCCGGCACGTGCTGCGGGCTGGCCCGGTGGCCCTCGGCCTCGTGTACGGGGCTGGAGGTGCGGCGGGGGTGGTGGCTTCCCTGCTGGCTGCAAGGCTCGGGGAGCCCAAACACCTGTTGGAGACGATGTGGGCCGCGTACGGTCTCTCCGGCCTCATGGTGGTGGCCCTCTCCCAGGCCCCGGACCCGTTTGCTGCTGGAGCCCTTTCCGCGGCCGCTGCCGGCCTCGTGGTGTACGGCGATGTGCTCTACTTCACCCGCCTGCAGCGCTCGGTACCCGCCGCACTCTTGGGTCGGGTATCTTCCGCTTCCTTCGTCATGGTGATGACCCTGACGCCGGTGGGCATGGTCCTCGGGGGGGTGCTGGGAGGCGCCATCGGGGTACGAGCGACGCTGGCACTGAGCGGAGTCCTCTCAGCGCTGTGCGCACTGGCACTCCTGATCCCCGGAGCCCGCGACGTCGAGGCGCTGCCTTCATCGGGCTAGAGTCAGCGGAACCCTCCTCGGTGTTCCCCGAGCCCGGGCCCGGGGGAGGCGGGGGCCAGGGCTTGTGCCCGTGGCCGTGAGGTCCTGATAAGAGACCTTATCGTGTGCTGCGAGGACTCCCACCCCAAAGGCGCCTCAACCACTCGCCCGGGGCGGAAAGCCGGTCCGCCGCTTGCCAAAGCCAGGCCGCCCGCCTACGATCCCTGCAGATGGTCGCCGCGGTCACGGTCCTGCTCGCGGCGGTGGTGATCGGAGCTCTGTACGCTGTGCTCGCCCGTGCCGATGGTCCGGGACCCAGCCGAACCCCCGGCCGCGTCGCCTACTCCGTGACCATAGGCGTGATCGGGATTCTGGCTGGCGTAGGCATGATCCTGAGCGGCCTCTGGCTCTTGCTCGTGGCGATTGCCGGCCCGGGTGTCCTCTTCAACGCCGCATCGCCCGCCCAGGCAGTCGTGGGGGTGCTGGGCCTGGTGGTGATCGTGTCCGGGGTGCTGATTTTCCGGTTGGCTCGCCGGCGCCTCCTCCAGAAGTAGCCAATCCGCGGGCGCCACGGGCTCCCCGACGGCCCTCATCCCGTCGGGGATTCCGTCCAGTGCTCGGTGAGGTACATCCAGAAGGCAAGCCCCCGATACCGGCCGAAGGCTTCGAAGCGAGCTTCGACCGCCCGGACGTCGGGAGCCGCGCCACTGCGCTTGGCCCACGTGGGTAGCGTCCAGGAGTCCAGGACCAGTCGGTGGTAGCGGCCGAGGGCGGTCAGCATCAGGTGGCTCGCGGCGTACGGCCCCACCCCGGGCAGGGCGAGCAGGCGATGCTCCACCTCCTCGTCAGGCAGCCCCGGATCCCGGAGTTCCTCCAGCGCGACCCGGCCGCTGGCGACCATCTGGGCGCACTCCTGCAGGTACCTGGCGCGATAGCCCGCCCTCACGGTCTCGCGATAGATGGAGCCCGGGGCCTGGGCCATCTGCTCAGCCGTCGTGGGAAAGGTGCGCCTCCCACCCGCCCCGGCGGCCCCGAGGTTCTGCACCAGCGCCTCCACCATCCGCTCGGTGGCTCCCCAGGAGCAGTTGGTGGTGCAGAGGGTCTTGATGAGCTCCTCGAACACCGTGGGCGCGGCCAGCATCCTCCCCGCGCCCGCGGCGACCCACCCCAGCTCCGGGTCGGCAGCTGCGAGCTCGTAGAAGGGCGAGAGGTCATCCTTGAGGCGCAGCATCCTGGTGGCTTGCTCCAGCCACCACTCCGCCTCACGGGCCGGCGGCCGAGGGCCGTCGCACGTAACGGTCGCGCTGTCGGCCCCCGAACGCCTCACCGTCAGCTGGCGAACCCCACCGTCCGGCCCGGCAAGCAAAGTTGTCAGAATCCCCGGGCGGACGATGTTGGGGGGCAGGGAGGCCACGCCATGGGAGAGGAAGACCCGGTCCAGGATCACCGGCTCCCCTCCCCCGCCACGCAGCTGCAGCACACCGCACGTATGTTCTGCCATCTTCTGATCATACCTCCGGTCACTGCCTCTGCTGGGGTCGCTGCCCCGGCTCACGGCGGCGCCCGGTGAACCCGGTAGCGGTGGCTCTTCCTCTCTCAGTCGCTGGCGCTGGCGCGCTGGCCTTCGCGGCTCGGCGCTCCCCAGCTGCCGCGTCCGCGCTGCGCCGTGCCCTCGCCTGCCTTTTGCTGGTATCGGAGGCCACCCTCCTCCTGTGGCCGATGGTCGCTCGGAGCTGGGCTGCCTCCTCGACCCTGCCGCTGCAGTTGTCGGACCTGGCCACCATCCTCCTGATCGGCGCGCTGGCGTGGCCCCGCCGCCGCCGGCTGGCGGGCTTGGCCTACCTTCTGGCGGTTCCCAGCTCGCTGCTGGCGCTCGCATTCCCGGCGCCCGGCGCCATCCCCCCCTCCCCTCTCTACTACGCCTTCTGGGTGGACCACGCGAGCCTCCTGGCCGGAGCAATGGTCATCGCCGCCAGTCCGCCAGGCCCGAACATCGGCTGGACCCGAGTGGCCTGGGCCTGGCTCGCAACCGCGGCGCTGGCGGCGGTCGACGGGGCGGTCAATCTGGTGACCGAGGGCGACTACATGTTCCTCCGGCGCCCCCCGGCAGGCTGGGATCCTCTGAGGGTCATGGGCCCGTGGCCGGCGTACGTCTTCGTCGCCTTCCTCGTGTGCCCCCTGGTCTTCGTGGTGGTGGGCCTACCGGTCTGGGGCCACGCCGACGCCACTCCCCGGCCCGAGGGCACCTGACGGGGCGGCCGCCGCTGCCTCCCCGACGCCCACCACAGACAGGCCAGCCCCCCCACAGCCGGAGCCGGCAGGGCGCAGGGGCGGAGTCGTGTGAACTCAGCAACCGCCACCGCTCAGACCTTCGGGGGCGCCACCGCTCTGCACTGACCCGTAGATGTTGAAGCGAGGGCCTGGTCGGGGGCCGGCCCTAACTGCGAAGGAGTCGCCAGGTGGCGGCCGCCCCCACCGCAGCCCCCGCCACCGGCATCCAGCCGATCCTGCCGCGCCGCCAGTGGACCAGAAGAACCGCCAGGTCACCCACCTGGATGGCCTGAGCCAGCCGTGACCAGGCTCCCGAACCGGGGCCTTCCCGACTCCGGGACCGCGCCATCGCCACACCGATAGCCACGTCCCGGACACCGGCCAGTTGCAGGCCCAAGTCGCCGGAGCCCGTCGCGCCCAACGCTCTTCGACTCACTGCCCCGCTGCCCGCGAGGAGCACCGTACCCACGGCGATCGCCAGCCAGCCAACTCGACGGGTACCCGTATCGGTCATACCGAGCCCGGGGCATCCTCGGTCGGGCGGGGCTCGGTGAGCTCGGCGATGCGGTCCAGGGTGAGGGTCATGTTGCGCACGGTATGCCGGGGAGTGCCGAACTTGCCCAGCAGCCAGCGCTGCCTGTCCCCGGATATGTCCCAGGTCTCCCTCAACCTGGTGCCGCCCGGGACCTCCTCTAGCTCGTACCGCCAGACCCTGCCCCCGGCCCAGCGGCCGAGCGCGCCGGCCACGGTGGTCCGCCAGGCTATGCGCCGGTCGGGCTCGAACTCGACCACCTCGTTCCGCATCGAGTAGCGCACCCCGACCCTCATCTCCATTCCGAACACCGCACCGAGCGAGAGCATCCGCGTGGCTCCAGGACGCAGGCGCCGGACGGTGCCAGAGCCGTCGATGTCCGGATGGCGGGCCGCATCCGCCACCAGGGCGAAGACAGCCGCCGGGGAAGCGCGGATGGTGCGCTCCACCGAGTACGACTGCTGCACTTGAACACCCCGCTCAGAACCCGGGTCGGAGTGCCGGGCCCGACTTCGGCCCGGACCTTTGTCTACCATACTGGCCATGGACCCGGCTAGCCCAGCGGCTCCCCCCGACTCGCCCAGGACGGTGCCGGGGGCCGATCTCTGGGACCGGGATCGGGCGTCCCGGTGGTTGGGCATGGCGCTTCTGGAGGTCGCCCCAGGTAGAAGCCGGGTCTCGATGCGGATCACTCCGCGGATGGCCAACGGGCATGGCATCTGTCACGGGGGCATGATCTTCGCCCTGGCGGACTCGGCCTTCGCCTTCGCCTCCAACTCCCGGGGAGGAACGGTGGTGGCGGCCGGCGCGACGGTCGACTTCCTGAGCCCGGGTGTCATCGGAGAGGAGCTGGAGGCCACGGCCACCGTGCGCCATCTCCAGGGCAAGAGCGGCATCTACGATGTGACGGTCCGGGAGTCCACGAGCCAGCGGCTGGTGGCGGAGTTTCGAGGCCGCTCCCTGAGACTCTCGAACGAGGGCCCCGCCGCCCGAGAGCCCCTCTGATTTGCAGGACCTCACACCGGATCCCTCCACCCTCGACCCCGAGGAGCGGGCCCCCCGGGAACAGCTCCTGGAGATGCAGTTAACGCGTCTGCGCGAGACGGTGGCTCACGCCTCTCACAACGTGTCCTTCTACAAGCGTGCCCTGGGCGAGGCGGGCATGCAGCCCCAGGACATCAAGTCCCTCGACGATCTTCGCCGCCTTCCCTTCACCTACAAGGAGCAGCTCCGGCAGAACTACCCCCTGGGCATGCTCGCCGTCCCCCGCTCCCAGCTTCTGCGCATCCATGCCTCCAGCGGCACCACCGGCAAGCCGACGGTGGTCGCCTACACCCGCCGGGACCTGGACACCTGGTCGTCGTTGGTGGCTCGCAGCATCCGGGCGGCTGGGGGGCGGCCCGGTGACCTGGTTCACGTGGCCTACGGCTACGGGCTGTTCACAGGTGGCCTCGGGGCACACTACGGTGCCGAGCGGCTGGGATGCACCGTGGTGCCCGCGTCCGGAGGCATGACCGAGCGCCAGGTGACCCTGCTCCGAGACCTGCGGGCCGACGTGATCATGCTCACCCCGTCGTACATGCTGGTCATCCTGGACGAGTTCGAGCGGCTGGGCCTCGATCCGCGGGAGTCCCACCTCAAGGTGGGGATCTTCGGCGCCGAGCCCTGGACCGAGGAGATGCGCCGCGAGATAGAGCAGCGCGCCGACATGCACGCCGTGGACATCTACGGACTCTCGGAGGTGATGGGACCGGGGGTGGCCCAGGAGTGCGTCGAGACCAAGGACGGCCTCACGATATGGGAGGACCACTTCCTCCCCGAGGTGGTGGACCCGGTATCCGGTGACCCCCTGCCGGACGGGGAGGTTGGTGAGCTGGTCCTAACCACGCTCACCAAGGAGGCGATGCCGCTGCTGCGGTACCGTACCCGGGATCTGACCCGCCTGCTCCCGGGGACCGCCCGCCCCATGCGGCGCATGGAGCGCATCCGCGGGCGAACCGACGACATGATCATCCTCCGCGGAGTCAATCTCTTCCCCAGCCAGGTGGAGGAGCTGATCCTGGGGATCCCCGGGCTCTCCCCTCATTTCCTCTGCGTGCTGAGCCGCCCCGAACGGCTGGACGAGATGACGGTCAGGGTCGAGGCGCGGCCGGAGTCCGCCAGCGCCGAGCGGAGGGAGCGGATGAGGGCCCAACTCTCCGAACGGTTGAAGCAGGCCCTGGGGGTCACCGTGGAAGCCGATGTGATCGAGCCCGGGCTCTTGGAGCGCTCCTTGGGGAAGGCCAAGCGAGTTTTGGACCTGCGCCCCCATCCACCAGGCGGCTGACCCCCTCCGAGCCTCCTCGGGCTTCCCGCTCCAGCCGCCGGGACTGCTCGGCCTCCAGCCCGGGCACCAGCTGGCCGTTGGCGGTCACCACGCGCCACCAGGGTAGACCGCGGGAGGTGGCCAGCACCCTCCCGACCGCGCGGGCAGCCCCAGGGTGACCGGCGAGGCGGGCCACATCCCCATACGTGAGGATTTCGCCTGGCGAGGTGTCCAAGAGGACGGAGGCCACCATCTCACGGAAAGAAGCCACCTGGTCATCATCCACGGTCCGGTGGCGCCCGGTCTCCTGCCGACTGCTGAGGAAGACCGGTCGAGTCGCGCCTGGCTCGGGCACCGGTGCCCCCTCCATCTCGACTTCGAGAACCTGGACCACCTGCTTGTGGCCTGGTCCAGCTCCAGGTGGACCGCCAGGTCTCACGGGTCGAGCAACTGGCCAGGGCTAAGCCGGGCCCGAGGTCCCGGCCGGCCTCATCATCGCCCGGCCGGCCGGGTGCTTCGCGAGCCGCGACCACCGTTTGCGACTTGGGCAACTCGGCTGCCTGGCGGTCTCCTCGCCACCGCCCGAGCCGTGGCGGACCACGTGTCCCCCTGATAGAGCTGGTCTCCGACCGTCATCGCACCGGGAAGGTGTGGGTCAGTTCCGGACGGACCCAGACCTTCAAGCGGCCCTGAACCTCAGGCCATGGGGGCGGGACAGCCCCGCCCGCGGCGGGCCGCTCGCCGGCAGGCCCGGCCGTCGGCGCCGTGAGCCCCCTGGTACTGCGGAGGTGGGCCGCCGTAAGGGCAGGGTAGCGCAGGCCCTGGACCGGCTGGGATAAAAAGGCGTCCCAGGAGATTCGCCCGGAGGAGGCGCTCAGCCGCTGCTCCGAGAGGAGCGGACCCTGGAGGTCAGACCCTCTCCCGGAGGGCCGAAGAGGCGGTCACCGGCATCCCCCAGCCCCGGGACTATGTACCCACGCTCGTCCAGGCTGGGATCCACGGCAGCGCACCAGACCTCTACCCCCGGAGCCTCGGCATGGAAGCGCTGCAGTCCCGGCTGGCTGGCCACGACGCTCAGGACCTGGACTCGAGCCGCCTGCCGCCTCTCCACGAATCGAACCGCCTCGATGAGCGACCCACCCGTGGCCAGCATGGGGTCGCAGACGACCACCCGCCGGCCGGTCAGATCGGCGGGGAGCCCGTCGAGATAGCAGATGGCGGCCAGGGTGGTCTCGTCGCGCTTCAACCCCAGATGGGCGACATCACAGGTCGGAGCCACCAACTGCACCCCCGGGACCATGCCCAGCCCGGCCCTCAGGATGGGCACCAGAAGCGGCGCCTCCACGATCTCCTGGCACTCCGCCTCCCCCACCGGGGTCCGCACGGTGAGATGCCTGGTCTCCAGATCGGACAGCGCCTCGAAGGCGAGAAAGCTGGCCACCTCGGCAATCAGCTCGCGAAAGCGAGAGCGCGGGGTCGCCTCGGCCCGCAGCTGGGCCAGGCGATCCGCCACCGTAGGGTGGCGGCAGACGTGGACCGGATCCGTCATGGGTCGATCATCGCTCCGCCGGCCGTGGCGGCGCCGAGCCGCGCCGACCCACCCCTCCGTGGAGGCCCACTGAGCATGCCATCCCCACCAACTCGGCAGCGCTCATTGGACCTCCGGGCCCCTACCACTCACTGATGGAGTTCGCCATCCCCGGGAGCAGCCCAGCGCCCACGCCAGGGCCCAGCCCCTGGCGGAGCGCTCCCGCGCTCGCCGGCGCGGCCGCCAGCACCGCGACGGTCCGGCGCAGTAGGTGCCCCAGCCGAGCGGCTGGCGGCCCCACACGCGCTCCTCCTTCTCGAGACCAGGGCATCAAGGGCTCGACTCAGGGCCCGGTGCCGGAAGGCCTGCCGGCTCGGAAACTGGTGGTGCATCTAGGACTTGCCCCGCTCCGCCGCCCGGCCCGGTTGCGCCATGCTGGTCACCTCATACCCGCGGCGGATGAATTGCGCCACCGCCACCTCGAGCGGGCGGTCCGGGTCGTACCGAGTTCGCTCGATCTCGCCACCTGCAACTCGATCAGCCACGTCGCCAAGCATGGAGCGGAAATTGACACCAACTGCGGCCCGGTCCAGAATGGCAACCGAACGACCGGTCGGGAAAGGAGCAGCCATGCCCCCCACCTACTCCGAGAACAGCCGGGAACTGGCCTTCCAGGAAGCCATTGACGCGGACCGAACTGTGGAGCCGCGCGACTGGATGCCCGACCGGTACCGCAGCACCATGGTCCGCCAGATCGCCCAGCACGCCCACTCCGAGATCATCGGGATGCAGCCTGAGGGGAATTGGATCACCCGTGCTCCCTCCCTGAGGCGCAAGGCCATCCTCCTGGCCAAGGTCCAGGATGAGGCCGGTCACGGCCTCTACCTGTACGCGGCGGCCGAAACCCTCGGGGTGGAGCGGAGGGAGTTGCTTGACCTTCTCCTCGCCGGCCGCCAGAAGTACTCCAGCATCTTCAACTACCCGACCCTGACCTGGGCGGACGTGGGAGCGATCGGCTGGCTGGTGGATGGTGCTGCCATCACCAACCAGCTCGCCCTCACAAAGACCTCCTACGGGCCGTACGCCCGGGCCATGGTGCGGATCTGCCGGGAGGAGTCCTTCCATCAGCGCCAGGGATTCGAGTTGCTGGCCGAGCTCTCGCGAGGCACGCCGGCCCAGCACCAGATGGCCCAAGACGCGGTGAATCGGTGGTGGTGGCCGGCGTTGATGATGTTCGGGCCGCCGGACGCGGAATCCCCCAACACGGCCCAGTCGATGGCCTGGAAGATCAAGCGGGTGAGCAACGACG
Organism: bacterium; assembly: GCA_021785655.1. Classification (GTDB taxonomy): domain Bacteria; phylum Chloroflexota; class Dormibacteria; order Aeolococcales; family Bog-877; genus JAJYXT01. Next base: position 53,602 of record JAJYET010000003.1, read on the forward strand.
ATCTCCGCCAGCGGTTCGTGGACATGACCGTGCCCCAGGCCGGGGCTCTGGGCCTGGATCTGCCGGACCCGCAACTGCACTGGAATGAGACCCGACGCCACTACGATTTCGGGCCCATCGACTGGGATGAGTTCCGCCAGGTGGTTGGCGGCCAAGGACCCTGCAACGTCCAGCGAACCGCGGTTCGCCGGGCAGCCGACCAAGAGGGGGCCTGGGTCCGGGAGGCGGCCAGAGCGTGGGAGGGCCGGCAGCAGGGCCGGACGTCCGCAGCGTGAGCGAGGCGGACGACTGGCCACTCTGGGAGGTCTTCCTGCGAGGAAGGCGGGGTCTCTCGCACCAACATGTGGGGTCACTTCACGCCCCCGATCCGGAGCTGGCTCTGCAGAACGCCCGCGATCTGTACACCCGGAGAGGTGAGGGGGTCTCCATCTGGGTGGTCCGATCCACAGAGGTACACGCCTCTGATCCCGACGACCAAGGGCCGTTGTTTGATCCACCCGCGGACAAAGCCTATCGCCACCCCACCTTCTACAAGGTGCCCGAGGACCTGCACCTTTGACGGTCGAAGCTGCTGAGCTCTCGGCCGTCGGCATTCACGAGGTGGCACTGGCACTGGGGGACGACTGCCTGGTGCTGTCCCATCGGCTGGCCGAATGGACCGCCCATGCGCCCGAGCTGGAGGAGGAGGTGGCCCTCGCCAACCTGGCCCTGGACCTCCTGGGACAGGCCCGCTCCCTGCTGACCCTGGCCGGTGAGACGGAGGGCCGGGGCCGGGATGAGGACCAGCTCGCCTACTGGCGAGACGACCGGGAGTTCCGCAATCTCCTGCTGGTGGAGCAACCCAACGGGGACTTCGCCGTCACCATGACCCGCCAGCTGTTCTTCTCCACCTACCAGGAGCTCCTCTACGCCCGAATGGCGGCCGGGACCGAACCGCGGCTCGCTGCCATCGCCGCCAAGGGCGTCATGGAGGCCCGCTACCACCTCGAGCATTCCCGCCTCTGGGTCCAACGGCTGGGCGGGGGAACTGAGGAGAGCCACCGTAGGATGCAGCGCGCACTGGAGCTGCTCTGGCCCTACACGCACGAGCTCTTCGAGGCCAGCCCGCCCTGGGTTCGGGCCGCCGACGTGGGCGCGCTGCCGCCGCCGACCGCGATCGAGGAGCCCTGGCGGCATTCGATCGAGGCTCTGCTGGCGGCCTCGCAACTGGAGATCCCGGACTTCAGGGCATGGCAGTCGGGGGGGCGCCAGGGGCGCCATTCCGAGCACCTAGGTCACCTCTTGGCGGAGATGCAGCACCTGCACCGCTCCCACCCCAATGCCACCTGGTAGGGACCTGGCCCAGCGGCTGGCCGCCGACGTGCCAGATCCCGAGCTCCCCTTCCTCACGCTGGGGGATCTGGGGATCCTCCGCCGGGTGGAGGTGGATCTCGAGGGCACGGTTAGGGTGGTGCTGACCCCCACGTACTCGGGATGTCCCGCTGTCAGCCATATGGCCAAGGAGGTCCGGCGCACCCTGATGGACGCGGGATTCCATTCGGTCCAGGTGGACACCGAGTTGTCACCGGCCTGGAGCACCGATCGACTCGGTCCGAACGCCAGGGCCAAGTTGGAGGCCATGGAGATAGCCCCTCCCCCACCCCCGGCCGCAGCTCCGGTCGCGCTCACCCTCAAGTGCCCGCACTGTGGGTCGCTGCGGACCAGAGAGCTGAGTCACTTCGGCTCAACCGCCTGCAAGTCGCTCTGGCGGTGTCAGAATTGCAGCGAGCCCTTCGAGCACTTCAAGGCGCTGCGGTGATAGCTCCCGTGGAGATCCCGCGGGGTGGTGCCCGGGGCAACTTTCACCGGCTGGCGGTCTCCGCAATCGAGCGGGTGGCGGACGATGCCGTGGCGGTCACCTTCGAGGCTCCCGTGGACCGCCCGAAGGCCTTCCAGTTCCGGGCCGGCCAGCACCTCACCGTGCGCTTCGCACTCGCGGCTGGGGACCAGCGCCGTTCCTACTCCATCTGCAGTCCCGCCCCTCTCGGATCGCTTCGGGTCGGAGTCAGGAGGCTGGCCGGAGGCCTGGTGTCCACCCACATCCACGACCACCTTCGGGTGGGGGACCTGGTCGACGTGATGCCCCCGGCGGGCTCGTTCACCTTGGCGCCTGGCCCCCACCTCGGACGGTTGGTGGCTCTGGCGGCTGGCTCGGGGATCACCCCGGTTCTCTCCCTGGTGGCCACCGCCCTGCGGTCCGATCCCCAGGCGGAGTTCACGGTGGTGTACTCGAATCGCTCGGTGAGTTCGGCGATGTTCCTCGACGAACTAGCCGACCTCAAGGACCGGTGGCCGGCGCGGCTGCAGCTCATCCACCTCTTCTCCCGGGAACCCCAGACCTTGGCTGCCCGCAACGGCAGGCTCGACCGCTCCAGGCTCCTTGGTCTGATGGACGAGCTGCTGCGGCCAGAGACCGTGTCCGCGTGGTATCTCTGCGGCCCCGTGGGGATGGTGGGAACTGCCCAAGAGGTCCTCGCCGAGGCGGGGATCCCTCCGGAGAGGATCAAGCGGGAGCTGTTCTTCGTCGAGGACGAGCCTCCCGTTCGCTCCGCCGCCGAGGCCATCGAGCTCGCCCGTCCGGGCGAGGTCACCGTGAGGGCCCGCCTCAACGGTCGGGAGACGACCTTCGTCACCCGCCGCGACCTCGCCCTTGTCGATGGGCTGGCGGCGGTCCGGGAGGATGCCCCCTTCTCGTGCAAGGGCGGGGTCTGCGCCACCTGCCGCGCTCGGCTCCTCGAAGGTCGGGTCGCGATGGACCACACCTACGCCCTCGACGCGAGCGATCGGGAGCGCGGCTTCGTGCTCACCTGCCAGGCTCACCCGCTCACGGATGTGATCGCTCTCGACTACGACGCCTGACGGCGAGGGGCTGCGCCACGGAGCCCAGGTGTAATCCGGGGGGCGGCCGGAGGAGTCCCGATGGGATCATAGGACCGTTCCCGTGGAACCAGGTCCACGACGCCCAGCTCTGGAGGGCCCCAGGTGAATACTGGCATCGCCGATCTTAGGGCGCGAGAGATTCTTGACTCGCGCGGCAATCCCACCGTGGAGGTCGAGGCCTTTCTGGAAGGCGGTGCCATGGCTCGAGCGGCGGTGCCGTCCGGGGCCTCGACGGGAAGCAAGGAGGCGGTCGAACTTCGAGACGGGGAGCAGGGACGCTACGGGGGCAAGGGCGTCCGGCGGGCCCTCGCCGAAGTCCGGGGTTCGATCCTCCCTGCGCTGCGCGGGATGGACGCCCGCCACCAGGCCCAAATCGACCAGACTCTGATCGACCTTGACGGCACTCCCAACAAGGGACGGATCGGCGCCAACGTCATCCTCGGAGTCTCGCTCGCCTGTGCCCGGGCCGCGGCTCAAGCCGGCGGCCTTCCCCTCTATCGGTACCTGGGCGGGGTGGGCGCCAACCGCCTGCCGGTGCCGATGATGAACATCCTCAACGGGGGGGTCCACGCCCACTGGCAGGGCGCCGACTTCCAGGAGTTCATGATCGCGCCCTACGGGGCGCCCAACTTCGCCGAGGCGCTGCGGTGGGGCTCGGAAGTCTACCGGGCGCTGCAGTCAGAGCTGGTCGCCCGGGAGATGTCCGTGGGGGTCGGGGACGAGGGCGGCTTCGCGCCCAGGGTAGGGTCCAACCGGGAGCCCCTGGACCTCATCATGGCCGCCGTGGAGAGGGCCGGTCTCCGGCCCGGTCCCGATGTGGGGATCGCCATGGACCCGGCCTCCAGCGAGTTTCACCGAAACGGTCGCTACCACCTGCGCCGAGACGGCCTGCAGCTCGGCTCCGAGGAGATGGCCGCCTACTACGCCGAGCTGGTCGCTGAATATCCGATCTGCGTCCTGGAGGACGGCCTGGCCGAGGACGACTGGGATGGCTGGAAGGCCTTGAACCGGCTCATCGGGCCGACCACCGAGCTGGTGGGCGATGACCTCTTCTGCACCAACCCCGCGCTCATCCAGCGGGGGATCGACGAGGACGTCGCCAACGCCGCTCTCATCAAGCTGAACCAGATCGGCACCCTGTCGGAGACCGTGGCCGCCACGCGGCTGGCGCAGTTCCACGGCTGGGGCGCCTTCGTCTCCCATCGCTCGGGAGAGACCGTGGACAGCTTCATCGCCGACCTGACTGTGGGGCTGGACACCGGCCATCTGAAGTCGGGCGCCCCATCCCGGGGCGAGCGGGTGGAGAAGTACAACCAGCTCCTGCGGATCGAGGAGGAGCTGGGCCCCCAGGCTCGGTTCGCGGGCAAGGCGGCGTTCTCGCGCCCAGTGCGCTTCTAGGGACAGGGGCGCACGGTGCCCCTGGGTCAGCCGAAGAGCCGCCGCAGCCGGTACCGGTGCCGGGCGTAAACGTAGGCGACGAGTCCGGCGGCGGTGGCCACTCCCTGGTCCGCCACCCGCTGCATCAGGGCCACCGCCGTGGCCGGTGCCGGAGGCAACCCGGCCACGATGAGGATCCCGGCGAAGGTCGCCTCAGAGGCCCCAAGGCCTCCGGGGATGAGGCTGATCGCCCCGCCGATGCTGGCGACCGCGTAGACCGAGGCCGCCTCGGGCCAGCTCAACCGCCCGGGGGCCAGGGCGCTGAGCACGAGCCAGAACGCCGTGCTCATGGCCATCACCTGGGCCAGGCTGATGAAGGACCAGCCCAGGGTGTCAGGCCGGTGGAGCAGCTCCACCGTCTCGGCGTGCAGCTCGTCCAGGGGGTCGAGCAGCCGACGTACCCCCAGGATGCGCTCCCCCGTGGCGTGCAGGACGTGGAAAAGCGAGGGCACGGTGAGCACGGCCAGTGCCAACCCGGCCACCACCACCGCGACGACCGGGATCGCCGGATTGACTTGGAACTCGAACAGCCCTGGCACCGCCACCACCACCAGGAGCAGCCCATAGATCAACTCCTGGACCGTGACGGTGGCCAGGACGTCGCTGAATGGCGCCCGGGCCTGGCGCGCGGCCAGCACCACCCGGGTCAGCTCCCCCAGCGGCAGCAGCGTCGTCACTTGGCCAGCGAGGTTGATCGAGATCGTCTCGCCCCAGCTGAGGCGCACCCCAACATCCCGAAGAAGGAACTGCCAGCGCACTCCCTGAAGGGTGTAGTACCCGACCGAGCAGGCGATGATCGCCGGGATCAGGAGCAGGTCGAAGTGCTCGAGCGAGCTGCCCAACTTGCTGGGGTTGATGAGCAGGATCAGGGCGGCCACGCCGGCGAGCCCCACCACGCCGGCGAGCCATGTGCCCAGGCGACGGCGCCCCCGCTGCCGGCCGCCGTCGTCCAACCTCATGGGCTGCATGGTCCTCCCCGGCCCGACTGCCTCCTCCATCCTTGGTCGCCTCGTAGCGTACGAAGACGAAGCGGTGGCCGCCACCGCCCCGGGGTGGGGCAGCTGACTATGCTCCCTTCGTGGACTCCGCCCCCTGGCCGCTCCTGCCGGCCGACCTGGAGGATGCACGCCGGCGGCTCGAAGGCCGGGTCCACCGGACCCCCCTGTTTCACTCCCGGCTCCTGGACGAGAGGGTCGGCCGAACCGTGTGGCTGAAGGCGGAGAACCTGCAACGCGCGGGATCGTTCAAGGCCAGAGGCGCGTTCAACGCCGTTCTCGCGGGCCTCGAGGCCGGCGACAGGCGCGGCGTCCTGGCCGTCTCCTCAGGCAACCACGGCCAGGCGGTGGCTCTGGCGGCGGGCGAACTCGGCCTGCCCGCCACGATCGTGATGCCCGAAAACAGCTCCCAGGTGAAGGTCACCGCGGTGCGGGCATACAACGCCCGGGTGGTGACTGCCGGGGTGACAGGGCAAAACCGTGAGCAGGTGGCCGCGGACCTCGCTGCCAGGCAAGGGCTGCGGCTGATCCACCCCCACGACGATCCCCTGGTGATGGCCGGCCAGTCCACCGTGGCGATGGAGCTGGCAGAGCAGCTGGCCGAGCTGGGAGCCCGGCCCTGGGCCGTCCTGGCGCCCCTGGGGGGCGGGGGGCTCCTCTCCGGGCTATGCCTCGGAGTGGCGAGCTGGCTGCCCGGGGTCCATGTCCTGGGGGTCGAGCCCGAGACCGCCGACGATGGCGCCAGGTCCTTCTACTCGGGCGACCTGGTCACCCTGGACGAGGTGCCCCAGACCGCGGCAGACGGGGTGCGCACCCTTCACCTGGGCCGGCGCTGCTGGGAGGTGATCCGGGCCCGGGCCCAGGGGGTCCTGACCGTCGGCGAGACCGAGCTGGCCGAGGCCGCGTACTGGCTGTTCACCCGCCTCAAGCTCGTCGTGGAGCCCACCGGAGCGCTGGCCGTCGCCGCCCTCCTGCATGAGCGACCCGAGATCCCGGCGGGAATGGAGGCGGTGTGCATCCTGAGCGGTGGCAACTGCCTGCCGGAGCAGCTCGCAGAGTTCACGGCGAGTCGTAGCCACCCGGTCTGAACTGAAGCACTCCGGGCGCCGTCAGCTGGCCACCCTCTGCCAGCGGCCTCCGGAGAAGAGCCAGGTGGCGGAGCTGAACCCCGACCCGGTGCTGGTACCACCCCCGAAGAGCAGGACGCCTCTCCCCGACGGCGCTGCCGCCATCGCTTCGAAGGAGTAGACCGGTGGTCCGCCCTGGCCCCCGATGGGCACCCAGCCGGTACCCTCCAGCGCCCAGGTGCGATGGGCCGCCCCGGCCCCGGCGTACAGAACGACGGTCCCCAGGGCGGGGTCGGTGGCCATGGCCGAGTAGGCCAGAGGTCCGGGGGCTGAGGAGGCAGCCACCTCCTTCCACCCCACCCCCGTCCAGGCCCAGGTGTCCTGGAGCCGGGCACTGCCGTTGGAGCCCCCGTAGAGGACCAGCTCGCCGAGCTGAGGATCGTAAGCCAAGGCCGCCGCCGTGCGCGCCTCGGGAGAGATGGCAAGGCGCAGCCGGCGCCACCCCGTCCGGGACCACAGCATGGTGTCACCCAGGGCGCGACCCGCGGCGGTGTCACCCCCGAACAGCAGGAGCTGTCCGCTGCGCGGGTCGTAAGCCACGGCCGGGAAGCGCCGCCCCGTCAGAGTTCCGCTCGGGAGGGTCCGCCACCCTCCGTCCCAGCTCCAGGTGGACCGGAGCGCCGGCCCCAGACCCTGGGACCCCGCCCCGCCCACGATCACCGCCCCGCCCCAGCCGGCGTCGTAGGCCCCACCCGCGTACCCCAAGGGCGGTGGGCCGGAGGAACTGCTGGTCCTCGTCCAGCCTCTCCCGTTCCACAGCCATGGCGAATTGGAGCAGGTGAGCCGGTTGCACCCCCCGACGAGCAGGTCCTGATTGCGCAGGGCATCGAAGACCAGCACCGACCCGCCCAGGGCGGGAGGGCCAGCCACCCCGGGGGCCCGCAACTGCTGCGCCACGCTGAGGGCCGTCACGGCCGAGACGGCCACCACCGCTACTCCAGCAGCCAGAGCTTCGATCCGGCGTCGGGCCGACCCACCCTTCGCCGCGTCGCTCCAAGCCCAAAGGCTGAGCCCTTGCCAGCTCCCGGTGCGCCAGAGGACCAGCGCCAAAAGGGTGTAGACGGGTCCTGAGCTGAGGTCGGTGGTCCCACCCGCAAAGGGGAGCCCGAGCCCCTGACCGAAGAGCCAGATCAGAAGAAAGAGGGGTATCGCTGCCACCAGCGCGGGCTCGGCGAAGCTGCCCACGGTGATCGCCAGCCCCATGAGCGCCTCCACCCCCGCCAGCAGCCCGTTGGCGACCGCCGGGTTGTGGGCTGCCGTCTCAGCCGCCATGAGCAGGAGCGAGCGGAGCGGCTCGGGGCTGACCGAGGCGTTGGAGTACAGGATCCCGTCGAAGACCTGGTAGGTGCCCGGCTGGAACTCCAAGGCGGAGTCGGCCAGGAGCAAGAGCCCGAAGGCGATCCGTACCAGGGGAAGCCAGCGTGGGAGCCCAGCTCGCTCCCGAGACATCGTGGGAGTCAGCCCAGAAGCCGCAGCAGTCTGGCCATACCCTCAGCCAGGTCCTGGTCAGCCAAGGCATAGGAGAAGCGCACATAGCCGGGGGCCCCGAAGGCCTCTCCCGGAACCACGGCTACCCGGGCCTCCTCCAGGAGGACCGCAGCCAGCTCGGCGGAGGTGTCCACCCGGTGCCCGCCGATCTCCCTTCCCAGCGCACCTCGAACTGAGGGAAACAGGTAGAAGGCCCCCTCCGGCGCCGGACACTCGAAGCCCGGGACCCGATCCATGTAAGCCAGCATCGCCGACCGGCGGCGGGCGAAGGCCGCGCGCATCTCCTCCAGCGCGGGCGCTCCGTGCTCCAGCGCGGCCAGGGCGGCCAGCTGGGAGATGTTGCTGATGTTGCCGCAGACGTGGGACTGCAGGTTGGCGGCGGCCTCCACCGTGCTCCGCGGCCCCACCATCCAGCCCACGCGCCACCCGGTCATCGAGTAGGCCTTGGCCACCCCATTGAGCCGAAGAGCCCGACCTGCAAGCTCGGGCACCACCGCCGGGAGGGAGTTGAATTCGGCACCATCGTAGGTGAAGTGGTCGTAGATCTCGTCGCACACCACCCACAACCCGTGGTCCAGCGCCCAGCGCCCGATGGCCAGCATCTGCTCCCTCCGGTACACCGACCCGGTGGGATTGGATGGGGAAACGAACAAGAGAGCCTTAGTCCTGGGGGTTAGATGCTGGTCCAGGTCCCCCGGGCTGACGCGGAAGCCGGTGGCCTCAGTGGTGGGAACTGGCACCGCCCGCCCCCCCGCCAGAGCGATGGCCTCGGGGAAGGTCACCCAGTACGGGCTGGGGACCAGCACCTCGTCTCCGGGGTCAAGGAGGACGGTAAAGGCATGGGCCACGGCCTGCTTGGTCCCGTTGGTGATCAGCACCTGCTCGGGAAACAGGTCCAACCCGTCCCGCCTTCCGGTCTGGCGGGCCACGGCTTGCCGAAGCTCCGGCAGGCCCGCCGCCGGGGTGTAGTGGTGCAGCCGCGGGTCGTGGCACGCCCTTGCAGCGGCCTCGACCACCACCTGGGGGGTGTCGAAATCGGGCTCCCCGGCAGCGAACGAGATCACGTCGCTCCCAGCGGCACGGAGCTCCTTGACCCGCCGGTCCAGGGCGAGGGTGGCCGACTCCGAGATCGCGGCCACCCGCCGGGAGATCGCCTGGTGATCCGCTTCCCCTGAGGGCACTAGACTTCCTCCTGATGGCCACCGATAGTGGTGCCGACCTGCTGATACCACAGGATCTGCTTCCTGGCGATGGGCGGTTCGGGTGTGGCCCCTCTAAGGTACCGGCTACGGCCGTCGCCAGACTGGCCGAGGCCGCACCTCTGCTCCTCGGCACCAGTCACCGTCAGCCCCCGGTGAAACAGCTGGTGGGCCGCCTCCGTTCCGGGATCAGCCAGTTGTTCTCCCTGCCGGAGGGGTACGAGGTGGCTCTGGGGAATGGTGGTGCAAGTCTCTTCTGGGATCTGGCGACCCTCTGTCTGATCGAGCGCCGCAGCCAGCACCTGGTTTTCGGGGAGTTTTCATCCAAGTTCGCCCAGATCGTGCAAAACGCTCCTCACCTGGCGCCTCCGGAGGTGATCGAAAGCGAGCCGGGCACCTGCCCCCAGCCGCACTCCGATGAGGACCTGGATGCCTACTGCCTCACCCACAACGAGACCTCCACAGGGGTCCAGGGCGAGGTTCGCCGGATTGGCTCACCGGGGCAGTTGGTTCTGGTCGACGGCACCTCAGCGGCGGGAGGGCTGCCACTGGACGCCGGCTCCGTCGACGCCTACTACTTCTCCCCGCAGAAGTGCTTTGCCTCGGACGGCGGTCTCTGGGTCGCGCTCCTCTCGCCCGCCGCGATCGAGCGCTCCGACCGACTCGGGAGCACATCCCGGTGGATTCCGAGCTCCCTAGATCTGAACCTGGCGCTCCAGAACTCGCGCCAGGACCAGACCTACAATACCCCCGCCGTGGCGACTCTGTTTCTCTTCGCCCAGCAGGTGGAGTGGATCCTTGACCAGGGCGGGTTGTCCTGGGCGGCCGCCCGCTGCCGCCAGTCGGCGAGCATCGTGTACGGGTGGGCGGACCGGGCAGATTACGCAACACCCTTCGTCCAGGATCCGAACCGGCGCAGCCAGGTGGTCGCCACCATCGACCTCTCCCCCGAGGTCCCCGCCGGCGCAGTTTCCAAGGTTCTCAGGCGAAACGGGATCGTGGACATCGACGGCTACCGCAAGCTGGGACGCAACCAGTTGCGCATCGGGCTCTTCCCCGCCGTCGAGCCGGAGGACGCCGCCCGCCTCACCCGGGCGATCGACTGGGTGGCCGAACGGATCGGTGTCGCAGATCACGCTTAGGGGCGCGGCGGCGGGGCGCACGCGGTGCGCTGATCCGGGGGCGGTCTCCGCCCGCCGACCCGGGACGCGGTGATGCTCGCCGACGACTTCGGCGTAGGCGACAAGGTCGAGGAGGCATTCCTTCGGCTGGGCTCAGGCGACCTCGAGGTCCTGCGCCCCTTGCTTCGGGAGCGGGCCGAGGCCCAGGTTGGAGATGCGGTGCTTGCCGGGCTGGTGGCCCAGCAGGTGCTGCTCGACCTCTCCGCGCGCACCCTGCTGGACTTTGCGTCCCCGGGCGACCTCGCCGCGTGGCTGGCGATTCGGATCCCCCAGACGGCGGCCCTGTTCCTCGGTGCCCTGCCCCCCCTGTCGGCTGCCCCCACCCCAGCCCCATCGGGCAGCCTGCGGACGGTGTGGTCCCGGGTCTGGGCGGCGGCCGTCACCCTTCCCACGCTGGCGGCGGCGACCGCCGTGGCGTCGATCGGATCCGCCTCCGCCGCGGTCCTTCTCACGGCGACCATCGCCTCGTCTCCGGCCGCCCTGGGGCCCGCGCCGTCGCTGGTCACCCCCCTTCCCATTGCCTCCAGCCCCCGGGTGCTTCCGGCACCCACCCCCCAGGCCGTCCCCGCCCCCCGCAGCGTCCCAACCACCACTCCCCCGCGATCCGCGTCCGTTCCCGCCGCCCTCGCACCGGTCTCGGTTTCCAGCCCCCCTCCGGCCACTTCTCCGCACACCACGCCGACTCCCCCGACCACGCCACCCACACCACCCCCACCATCCCCACCGCCCACCTCCACTCCACCTCCGGCCCCCACCCCCTCGCCTGGCTGTGGGAGCCAGGACCAGGGGCCGCCCGGGTGCCCCTGCACGGGCGGTGACGACCACGACGACGGCGGACCGCCAGGCTGTCACTGCCCGGTGAACGGCGACGGGTGCCACCACCATCATCACGACCATCCGCCGTGCGACCCGCCGGCTGGCGGGTCACCCAATCCTGCCCCTGATCCGGGCGCGGCATCCCCTGGACATGCGGATCGCCCTGGCAGCTGACGAGTACCTGACCTACCTGGCGGTAGACAGGGCCAGGAGCCCGCAGACCCTGCGGGCCTACGGGCTAGACCTGCAGCGGGCCCTCGAATTCTGGTCGGGATTGAGCCGGCGGCCCGAGCAGGTCTCAGAGCTCGACCGCGACCTGGTTCGCGCCTATCAGCGCCACCTGGGTGAGAGCGGCCTGGCCCTGAGCTCCCGGGCCCGCCGCCTCCAGGCGCTCCGCAGCTTTCTGCACCACTGCGAGCGGGAGGGGTGGACCGACCAGGACCTCGCCGCCCACATCGACATCCCCAAGGTGTCGGCTCCACTCCCCAAGCCGCTCAGCACCGCCGATACGCGGCGCCTTCTGGCGTCGCTCCCCGTCGCCGCCGAGGAGGAGCTGCGCGACCGGGCCCTGGTCCACTTCCTGGTCAGCTCGGGGTGCCGCATCTCCGAGGCCCTGGCCCTCGACCGCAGTGACATCAACCCCGAGGGCCGGCTGGTGGTGCGGGGAAAGGGCTCGAAGGAGCGCATGGTGGAGCTGACTCCGGCGGCCCTGGACGCCATTTCCAGTTACCTGGAGGCCCGCCACGATCGGGAATCCGCGCTCTTCCTCAATTACGACCGTCGCTCCAAGGCCCGCGGCGGTCGGCGCCTCACGGCCGCCGGCGCTCGCCACGTGATCCGCCGCCTGCGCCGGGAGCTGGGGGTGGAGGGGCTGCGCTCACCCCACGTCCTGCGTCACACCACGGCCACCGAACTGCTGACCATCACCGGCAACGTCCGGCTGGTCCAGGAGGTGCTGGGGCACGCCAACCTCAACACGATGCAGGGGTACACCAAGGTGGTGGACCAGTCGCGCCGGGCCGCCTACCGGGAGCTGGCGCGCCGGCTCGAGCCCTCGCTGCCGCCTACGGAGTAGCCCCGGCCGCCGGAAGAGGGAACTTGAAGGTGCCCAGGAACAGCTGGAAGTCGGCCCCGGTGGTGGCGGCGCCGCCCTTGGCCACGATCAGGAAGGCCAGCCCCGGGGAAGCCTGGAAGGCCACTGCCCCCAGGTAGCCATTGGCGGCCGCGAAGGTGACCAGTGACGTGGTCACGCCGTACACGACGACCGCGGAAACGCCGGAGGTGGCGGTGCCCGACGGGGCAGCGGGGGGGAGTTGCGCCGTGCTGGCCGCGGTGGTGACGGAGATCGACTCGCCACCGGGACCGTTGAAGTCGATCGCGCCGGTGGGAAGCTGGGCGAACTGCCACCCAGCGGGATAGAGGACCGACCAGTTGGAGCTGCCACCGGACTGGTAAGTCTGGAAGGAGGCGGTCGAGGTGTCCTCCGGATTGGAGGTCACCCATCCGGTGGCGGTGTTGCCCCTGACCTCCCACCAGCCTCCCCCGGCGGAGGTCTCGGAGACGATGGGCAGGGTGACCCCTTGGGAGATCACCTGGATCACGGGGGCCGTGGTGCTCGGCGCCGTCCGGAAGTTCACCCCGTCGGGAGCGATGACCGTGACCGAGGTCGGCGGGGGCGACGCGGACGGGGTCGGCGACGGCCGAGGTGACGGGCCAGCCGGCCGAGGGCTGCTGGCACCACACCCCGCTACCACCGCCGCCACCACTACCAAAAGCGTGCAGGTGACAGGGGCCCGCATGTGCATAACCTACTCGGATGTCTGCTCGGCTGCCGCGATCCGTTGGTGAAGCTCGGCGGCGGCCCTGCTGGCCGCCTCGGCGAAGTCTCGGCCCCTGGACGCCGCCGCCACCCCGCGGGACACCGAGATCAGGTAGGAGCCCGCAGTCCCGGCCAGTTCCCGGACACAGGCCTCCAGATCGCCGCCCTGGGCCCCGACCCCGGGAATGAGCAGGGGAAGGCCAGGGGCCTCCTCCCGCACTCGGCCCAGCTCCTGCGGCCAGGTGGCCCCCACAACGAGTCCCGCGGTGCCCGCCGGAGGCTCCCTGTCCCACATCGCCACGGCCTTGGCGACCTGGATGTAGAGGGGAGCGCCCCCTCCGCCGACCGGCAGGTCCTGGAAGTCCGCGGCGCCGGGATTGCTGGTCCGACAGAGCACGAAGGCGAGGCGGTCGGCCCGGTCCAGGAAGGGGCTGAGCGCGTCTCTCCCCAGGTAGGGATTCACCGTGCAGGCGTCCGCTCCCAGCCCGTCGAAGATGGCGCGGGCGTAGGCGGCGGCGGTGCTGCCGATGTCCCCCCGCTTGGCGTCTACCACCACCAGCGCTCTCCGGCCCGCCGCCTGCACCACTTCCCGAAGGAGTTCCCAGCCCTCATGCCCCAGTTGCTCGAAGAACGCCGAATTGGGCTTGAAGGCCGCCGCTTGGTCGGCAGTGGCCTCGATCAGCTCTAGGCAGAATCGCCGCACCGCGCCCACACCAACCCCGAGGTGGGGCGGCAGGGAAGCGGGCTCCGGGTCGATGCCGACACACAGTCGGGATGTGGAGGCAGCCAGCCGGTCTCGGAACGGTTCCCGCGATCCCCCTACCACGAAGTCCGGGAGGTACTGGTCTGCGCTGCCCCCGGGGCCTGGGGGGCGTACGGAATCTGAATCCGGTCATGCTGAGATTGCATGCAGCCGGAGCAGACGGAGCTGATCTCCCCATCGAGGAGCACCGCTGCCAGCCGGTAGATCGGGAACTCCCGGCCGCAGTTGGCGCAGCGCCGCATCCAGGGCATGGCCGGGCCTCCTCAGCTTTGGTGTCCGGGGCCGATTATAGGTGTTTTGTTATGCTCTCCGAGTTCGACGGGGAGTGGCGCAGATGGTTAGCGCACCAGTCTGGGGGACTGGGGGTCGCAGGTTCGAGTCCTGTCTCCCCGACCACTCCCAAGACCCCCCTCTTCGGGCGGGGCCTGACTAGCTCGACAGCGCCACAGGTGAGGCCCGAACGAGGTCAAATCCGCCGAGGCCGCGTGACCACAGGGCGAACTGGATGGCGTCCCTACTTCCGAACGGCTCGGCGCTGACACCCCGGGCACCTCGCTGGTGGTTTTCGGCACATCCCCGTCCGTCTGGTGACCGCGGAGCCAGCCGCGAAGAGGCGAAGGCGACGTCCGACCGCAAGCTTTCTCGTCCCCCTTGCCGCGTGCCATGATTTCTTCGACGCCGGCGGCGTGGTTCGCACCGTTGAGACGGTCCACAACAATTGAGGTCCCCACCCATGACAACGGATAGCGCGTCCGGCCACTCCGCGCCCTTCTTCGGTTCTCAGCGCGACTTCTGGTGGAACGAGGACTTCGTCGGATTGGTCGTTGAGCGCCTGGGCCTTACCGGCACGCGATCAGTTCTGGACGTGGGCTGCGGGTTGGGCCACTGGTCTCGGGTGCTCTCCCGGGTGCTCCCCGCGGTTTCGGAGATCACGGGCATCGACCCAGAAGGAGCATGGGTCAGGCAGGCGCGCCTGGTTGATGCGGACCGTGGGCGGCCAATACAGGCTTCCGTGGACCGGGGATGGGGGGAGCGGCTTCCCTACCCCGACGCGCGCTTCGACCTCGTCACCTGCCAGACCGTCCTGATCCATGTGGCGGACGTACCGACGGTACTGCGCGAGATGTGCCGGGTTGTTCAGCCCGGTGGAACGGTGCTCGTGGCCGAGCCTAACAACTTGGCCGGCCAGCTCGTTCGCTCGAGCGTCTCGGCCCAGAACGACCCGGAGGCACTCGCCTCCTCGATCCACTTCTACGCCACGTGTGAAGCCGGAAAGATCAAGGTTGGAGAAGGAAACACCTCCGTCGGAGATCTCCTGCCTGGCTATTTCGCCGAGGCGGGGCTCGATCTCGTGGGGTGCTACCTCTCGGACAAGTCGTCGCCGCTGTGGCCGCCGTACTCCTCTCCTGAGCAGGCCGCTTTGGTACGGGCGATCGAAGCTGCAGCCGAAGACGAGCGATGTCCGTGGAACAGGGACGAGGCTCGCCGATACTTTCTCGCTGGTGGCGGCAGTGAGGCTGCGTTTGCGGAAGCCTGGTCGACGAGGGTCCGGGCGGTTCAGGCGGACTTAGCCGCGGTTCAGAGCGGATCGTTCTGGTCGGGTGGCGGGCAACTGATGTACCTCGTCGGGGGCCAGAAGCGCCCGACGGTAAAGCAGCCGACTACCGAGAGTTGAGGGGAGTCCCGAAGAAAGCTCTACATCCCCGCGCCGCCCATCTGAGCTCTTCGTCCACCTTGGCCAGGCATTCCTGCTCCTGCAGCTCCCGCGGCTTGAAGCCCCCAGCGGGTACCGAGGGACCCAGGTTCCGCTGCCTCTCCACGTCCCCTGGCCCGGGACCGACGGCCTTCAAGGAGCCCGCTGCCTGCACCCTCTTGAGCCAGCATGCCCATGAGAGGGCTTCCTCGCAGGGCGTTGACGCCGCAGTGAAGTCGCCGGGCACCATACCCGTCAGCAGACCGCAGGCCGCCAGGCTGAGGCCCCGCCATTGACCACGATACTTCGGTTATTGGACCGGCGGGATGCATTCGAGGAGGTTGCCTGCGGGCGTGGTCCACCCGCAGGGGGTAGGAGGGCTGTGGGTTGCCAAGGTATCTGATCTCCTTCAACGCCCGGGCGATGGACCACATCCCCGAGGAGGACATGCCTTCTGTGGCAGCGGCGGCACACGCCGTAATCCAGGAGGCGCTGAGCGCGGGCGTCTACATCTTCAGCGGAGGGCTCGAGAACCAGAGAGCGAGCATCGTGGGCTCTGACGGGATGGTGACCGAGGGGCCGCACCCGGAGGCCATCGGCGGAGCGGCGATCGTCGACGTTTCCGCACACGATGAAGCGCTCGAGTGGGCCGGGAAGATCGCGGTCGCCTGTCGCTGCCCGCAGGAAGTCAGGGCGTTTGCGCAAGACCCCGAGCTCGCCCAGATGCTCCGCCAAGTTGAAACCCCAAGGCGACCTCCCGGCGACGTTTGATCCCTTGTGACCTGCCACTCTCTCCCAGGCTGGCCCCACCTGGATCACCTCGAGGCGACGCCCAGGGTCAGCGGGGCCACCAGCGCGATCAAGTCGGCGACCCACCCACCACGAAGTGAGGCCGAACCCGGGCGCCGCGATTGGTGCGGTGCTGCGGGGGCCCGCCACCGATTCCGGCCAGCAGGGATTCGCGGTGACGGCCCCAACTATAGCCCCCATGTGGCTCCCCGCCAGACGACGACACTCTGACTCCGCTGGGGCTGCGGCGCACCGGATCCTTCAAGTCCGGTTCTCGGCCCCGACAGCACGACAGCCCCGCCAGCTTGAGCGCGACCCCGGCTCCGGTTCCTCCGGCTGCCGAGGAGCCGCGCCCGGTACGCGCCACCTGGCGGGCAGTGCCACTGCATCTCAGTGCCCCGAGCTGCTCCCGGATTGGTGTCTACTCGCCCCGTCGCCCAGGCAGGACCGGCGCCCCACCGTCCAGACCGGGCCGTCCGCACTTTCACCCTGGCCAACTGGACCGGGTGGGTCCCGCTCCGTGTTGCCGGGCTCGGCGTCGGCCATGGGTTGCGCCGACTCCCTGTTCCAGCTACACTCGCGGCCACAACCAAGGGCGAGCCTACAGGTCGGGTGCGGACGGCGCCACTCTGGGGAGAGGCAAGGTCACGCGGAATCAGTGAGCCATCGGATCCACCAATCAGCCGGCCGCCCCCTGCTGGTGCAGGCGTCGGGGACGGAGCCGGTGCCATCAGTGTGTTCGTGGAGGGAAACACCATGCACCTGTTAGATCGTCGAATGCGAATTCTGACCCGGCTGGGGGCCATTCTCGGAGCTGTGGCAGTGGTTTCCGCGGCCCAGTTGAGCGCAGGACCAGCTGTCGCTGCCGGGGGCGGATGGGTTAAGGCGCCCGCACAGGGTGAGCTGGACTGCAACGGGTACAGCACGGTGCAGAAGTCGATCAAAGTCACGCTCCCCTGCACCGATCCTCACGGAGCCAACGGGTCACGCTTCTTCGACAACGGCTACTACGTGGGCCACGACGAGCCCAACCTCCGGTTCGTGTCCAACGCCCCCGGATCCGGAGACAACGTCACCTGGACCCAGACGCTGCCCGTGGACCCGACATCCACCCCAACCGTCAGCACGCCGGGCAGCGACGTGACCCACTTCTTTGAGCTCTCCGTGGCGCCCTGGTTCTCCATGGCCATCTGCGACCCCAACTCCTACCCGCAGACGCCGTGCACGCCCATGAGCAACTCCAATGCCCCCTCTGGCACCTACCCAGGAGGCGGAAGCGCGTTCATGGAGCTGCAGTTCTACCCGCCCGGGTTTGCCCCCTTCGTGAACAGCATCAGCTGCAACATCCCAGGCAGCACCACCCCGCTCACCGACGGGAACGGGGGATGGTGCGCGGCGCTCACCATCGACAGTCTGGAGTGCACCAACCAGTTCAATTACTGCAACCCCGCGTGCACCGAGCCGGTCAACTTCGCCTTCATCCAGAAGAACGGCGTGCCCACCGGCCCCCCCAGCCCCCAGAGCGCCAACCTCTTGACCTTCACCCCTAACTCCCAAACCCTGTTCTTCTCTCCCGGGGATACGATCACGACCCAAATCTTCGACAACCCAAGACTGAAGGCGCTCGAGGCCATAGTCACGGACGACACGACGCACCAGAGCGGGTACATGGTGGCGGACGCCGGCAACGGCTTCCAGAACACCAACTACCAGACCTGCGCCGGCACGCCGTTCAACTTCCAGCCCGAGTACAACTCCGCGGCCGCACCCAACTTCGTGCCGTGGGCGGCCTTGACGACCGACATCAGCACCACCTTCGAGATCGGCCACTTCACTCCCTGCACCTCGCTGAGCAACCCTGTACGCGGGACGAGCGGGTACAACGTATGCAATGGTGCCTACGAGTCCGCCACCACACGGGACGGAGCCGTGGCACCGGCAACCCACACGCCGATCGAGGCATCGAAGGGAGATGGGCCCTGCTTCCCTGCGGGCGACACGCACGGCCTCGGGGGATCGGGAGGCGAGACGACGGCCCCCAACCTGGTGACCGGCTGCGACAACTTCAACAACGGAGGCGACCTGGACTACGATGGCACACCCTACTGGCCGGACTGGCCCACCGGGACCAGCCCCACCAGCTTCCCCTCCACCATGGTGATCCAGCCTCCTGGTTTCGGGAAGAGGTCGCAGGGGTACAGCCAGGTCGAGTTCGAGACTGACAACCCAGCCTCAGACTTCCTCTGCAACGTCAGCACCGGGCTGGGCTGCAGCGTCCCACCCCCCGGCCCGGGGAAGTTCTACCCGTACTGGAGCCAGGTCTCGGGCGGCGGCTCAGCCTGCGTCTGGGAGTTCGGCAACATCGGAGGGACTGACTTCGGAGGAGCCGCGCAGTATGGCTCGGCCGGCGCCTCCGGCAACGGTTACAACGGCACCGACGGCAGCTCGCTGATGCCCCTCACCTCTGGGGGGTGCGTGGCCAGCTCCTGAGGCCGGTTACCGACTGAGCCCCCGGGGCGGGTGCCCAAGGCGCCCGCCCCGGGATTCGCCGCTGTCCATGGGCCCCGTCCCCGAAGTGGATTACCCGGACCCGGTGGACTTCCTGGTCAAGAGCCGGATCGGGACGCCGGCGAACCCGAACCGCTGCCGGAGCTGATTTTCCAAGTAGCGGGAGTAGCTGAAGTGCAGCAGCTCGGGATCGTTGACGAAGAGGACGAAGGTGGGTACCTGGCTTCTGGCCTGGGTGGCGTAGTACAGGCGCAGGCGGCGCCCCGACTTTCCGCTCGGGGGCGGCCTTCGCTCCATCATCGCGCCGAAGGCACCGTTGAGTTCCGGGGTGGGGATCCGGGCGGCCCTTGCCCGGGCCAGGCTGAAGATCGCCGGTACCACGCGCTGCAGCCCCCGACCGGTGAGCGCGCTGACGTAGAGGAACGGGGTGCCCGGGGCGAAGTCGTAGGCCGCGCGGAGCTCCCGCAGGAGCGCCCGGTCCGATCGCTCATCGTGGTCCAAGAGGTCCCACTTGTTCAGGACCACCAGGGTGGCGGCCCCGGCTTCCCGCGCCTGCCCGGCGATGTGGCGGTCCTGGGCCAGGAACGGCTTCTGGGCATCCACCACCACCATGGCAACGTCGGCCCGCTCCACCGCCCTCAGGGCCCGCACCAAGCTGTAGAACTCCACATCCTTGGTCACCCCCGGGCGGCGGATTCCCGCCGTGTCGACCAGTAGAAGGGGACCCTCCTCGGTCTCCAACCAGGTGTCCACCGGATCCCGGGTGGTGCCGGAGACCGCGCTCACCAAGGATCGGTCCTGCCCAAGGAGGGAGTTGAGGATCGAGGACTTGCCGACGTTGGGACGGCCCACGATGGCGCAGCGCACCATCTCCCCCTGTGGAGCCTCCTCCTCAGCCACCAGGGGCAGCCGGTCGAGAAGCAGGTCCAGCAGGTCACCCGTGCCCACTCCGGAGATGGCACTCACCGGGACCGGGTCGCCCAACCCGAGCCGATAGAGGTCATTCAGCTCCAGGGAGTCGGGCCTCCCCTCGCTCTTGTTGGCGACGAGCAGGACCGGCTGAGGGGCGCGCCGGAGCTGGTCCACAACGTCCAGGTCGGCCGCGGTGATACCCTCCCGCTGATCGATGAGGAGGCAGATCACGTCCGCCTGCTCGATGGCGGCCTGGGCCTGGGCCTGGGTGTTGGCGGGCAGGTCAAGCTCCGGACCGTCCCGGACCACCCTGTCCAGGCCGGCGGTGTCGACCAGTCCAAATGTCCTCCCCCCCCACTCGACACGCCCGTAGATGCGGTCCCGGGTGAGGCCCGGCTGAGGGGAGACGATCGCCCGGCGCTGGCCGGTGAGCCGGTTGAAGAGCGTGGACTTGCCCACGTTGGGCCTTCCCACCAGCGCCACCAAGGGCAGGGCGCCCGGAGTTATGGGGAACGTTTGGTCCGGTCCCGCATGCCCGCGCCGGCGGACCCGCGAGGGCGGGGTCACCGAACCCGGCGCAGGTCTTCGCCGGTCATCTCGTCCGGCACTGGCAGACCCATCACCGAGAGTATTGTCGGCGCCACATCGCGCAGGCCGCCACCTGGTCGAAGTGGCCCCGCCTCCGAGGTGAGGATGACCGGCACGGGGCTGGTGGTGTGCGACGTGACCACGGCACCGGTGGTCTCGTCCACCATGCACTCCGCGTTGCCGTGATCAGCGGTCACCAGGAGGCGATAGCCGTTGGCCCCCGCCGACTGGGCCAGGCGCCCGAGGCAGCTGTCAAGGAACTCCACGGCCCGGATGGTGGCGGCCAGGTCGCCGGTATGTCCCACCATGTCGGCGTTGGCGTAGTTCATCACCAGGAGGCTGCTCTCCTGCCGCTCCATCTCCGCCACGGCCGCCTCCGTGATGCCGGCCGCGCTCATCTCCGGCTTCAGGTCGTAGGTCGCGACCTTGGACGACGGGACGAGGAGC
Organism: bacterium; assembly: GCA_021785655.1. GTDB lineage: Bacteria > Chloroflexota > Dormibacteria > Aeolococcales > Bog-877 > JAJYXT01. The sequence goes on from JAJYET010000003.1 coordinate 74,283, forward strand.
CGGCGTTCCCTGGGAAAGGGCTCCTCGCGACCGCCGTTGACGAAGTAGGTGACGTGGGCGTACTTCTCCGTCTCGGCGACGTGGAACTGCGCCAGACCCGCCTCGGCCACCACCTCCGCCAGGGTGTGGCGCACCTCGGGCTTGGGGAAGACCACCGGCACCTCCAGGGTCTCGTCGTAGGAGGTGAAGGTGACCAGGTCCACCGGGCGGCTCCAGGGACCGCGGTCGAACGACGAGAATTTGAGGTCCACCAGGGCGTGGGACAGCTCGCGGGCGCGGTCGGGCCGAAAGTTGAAGTGGATCACGACGTCGCTGGGCCGCACTCCCACCGGCTGTCCTCCATCCGGCACGATCGCGGCGGGAAGCAGGAACTCGTCGTAGACGCCCTCAGCGTACGAGGCCCGCGCATAGGCCGCGGCGTCTGGAGCCGTCCGCTCGGGGTAGCCCAGGATGGTGAGGAACGCCGGCTGGACCCGCTCCCACCGGCGGTCCCGGTCCATGGCGTAGTAGCGCCCCGAAATCGAGGTGAACCGGGCGGGGGACACGGCGGCCAACCGCCGCCCTACGTCCTCAAGATAGGCGGCGCCGGCATCGGTGGGGGTGTCCCGCCCGTCGGTCACCGCGTGCACCGCGATATCCGCGACCCCCAGCCGACCGGCCATCTCAGCGAGGGCCACCAGGTGATCCTGGTGGCTGTGCACCCCCCCGGGCGAGACCAGGCCGACCAGGTGCAGCCGGGACTCCCGGCTGCGCTGCAGGGCGGCTCGGAGAACCTCGTTGTCGAAGAACGAGCCGTCGGAGATGGCGGCGTCGATGCGGGTCAGGTCCTGGAGCACCACCCGGCCGGAGCCGATGGTGAGGTGACCCACCTCCGAGTTGCCCTGCTGCCCCTCCGGGAGCCCCACCGCGAGCCCGCTGGCGACCAGCTCAGCACGGGCCCACTGGCTCCACAGGGCGTCGAAGTTGGGGGTGCGCGCCTGGGCGATGGCGTTGCCGCCCACTTCGGCGCGGCAACCGTATCCATCCAGGATGCAAAGGACCGCCCGTTGGACCATCAACCAGCCGCCGCGACGATGCCGGCGAACTCGTCTGCCCTCAAACTGGCACCACCCACCAGGGCTCCCCGGACCCCCGGGGCGCTCAGGAGGGAGGCGGCGTTGGCGGGGGTCACACTCCCACCGTACAGGACGCGGACCTCCACCTCCCCACTGGAGAGCTCCGCCACCACCCGGTGGATCACCGCCGCGGCCGCCGCGGCGTCGTCCGGTGTGGCGGTGGCCCCGGTGCCGATGGCCCAGACCGGCTCGTAGGCCACCGTGCATCTGCCGATCTCGCCGATGGCGAGGCCCTCAAGCCCGGCCCGCGCCTGACGCTCGACCACCGCCTCGGTCACTCCGGCCGAGCGTTCGGCCGCGGTCTCCCCCACCGCCAGCACGGGCAGCAGCCCGGCCACCAATACGGCGTCGAGCTTCCTCCGCACCACGTTGTCGGACTCCCCCATCAAGTGCCGGCGCTCACTGTGGCCCACGAGCACGTAGTCGCAGAGCGGGGCCAGCATCGGGGCGCTGATCTCTCCCGTGAAGGCGCCGGCTGCCTCGTGGTGACAGTTCTGGGCGCCCACCCGGACCCGCGTGTCTCCTCCCAACTCCTCCACCACGGCCTCGAGGGCCGTGAACGGCGGCAGGAGGAGCACCTCGGCCGCGGGCTCAGCCGCCAGCTGCCCCAGCAATGAGCGAACCAGACCCCGGGCCTCCGCCGGTGTCTTGTGCATCTTCCAGTTCCCGGCGATGAGAGGCGCCTTGCGCCAGGGGTCAGGGGTCATGGCAGGGCGACCCGCTCGCGCAGTGCCTCCACCCCCGGCAGCTCCCGCCCCTCCAGGAACTCCAGGGTGGCGCCCCCACCGGTGCTGACGTGGGTGAACTTGGAGGCGAGGCCCAGCGACTCCAGCGCCGCCTGGAGGTCACCGCCCCCGGTCACGCTCACCGCCGAGCTCTCCCCGATGGCGGCCGCCACCTGCCGGGTGGCGCCGGCAAAGGCCGGGTTCTCGTAAACACCGAGCGGTCCGTTCCAGACCACGGTCCCCGCGCGCCGCACCAGCTCCGCCCAGCGCTGGGCCGTGGCGGGGCCGACGTCAAGGATCATCTCCTCGCCCCCCACCTCCTCCACCAGGCAGGATCTCGCCTCGGCGGCCGTGGACTCGGGGCCAGCCGCGACCATCACGTCCGTGGGCAGGTACACCTCGGTGCCCAGGGACGGAGCTCGGCCCAGGATCTCAGACGCCCTGGCGACGAAGTCCGGCTCCACCAGGGAGCGTCCCACCGAGACCCCCTCGGCGACCAGGAACGTGGCCGCCATCCCGCCGCCCAGAAGCAGCTGCTGAACCCTGGGCAGGAGGTGGTCGATCACCCCCAGCTTGGTACTCAGCTTGCTGCCGCCCATGATGGCCACGAGCGGCCGCGACGGCGACTCGAGGATCCCAGCGAGCGCAGCCAGCTCCCGCTCCATGAGCCTGCCGGCGTAAGCCGGCAGGATGTGCGCCACGCCCTCGGTGGAGGCGTGGGCCCGGTGGGCGGTCCCGAAAGCGTCGTTGACATAGAGATCGGCCAGAGCGGCCAGCTGCGCGGCGAACCCCGGGTCGTTGGCCTCCTCCTCTGGGTGGAAGCGGAGGTTCTCCAGCAGCAGCACCTCGCCGTCGGCAAGGGCCCCGGCCGCGGCCTCCGCCACCGGGCCGACGCACTCCGAGCACCAGCTCACCTCCGAACCCAGGAGCTCCGAGAGGTGGGTCGCCAAGGGCCGGGTGGACAGCGCCTCCACCGGCTTCCCCTTGGGGCGTCCGAGGTGGGTTGCCAGAATCACCCTGGCCGACCTGGAGCGCAGCTCCTGGATCGTGGGCAGGCAGGCCCGAATCCGCGCATCGTCGCGGATCCCGCCGTCCTCCAGGAGGGGAACGTTGAAGTCCACCCGGACCAGCACCCGCCTGCCCTCCGGGTTGAGGTCGTCCAGTCCCGCCTTCACAGTCAGCCGTCCAGCCCCCTGGCGACCATCTCAGCCAGGTCGACGACCCGGCAGGAGTAGCCCCACTCGTTGTCGTACCAGGAGAGGACCTTCACCAGCCGGTCCCCGCTCATCAGGGTGGACGCCGCGTCGAAGATGGAGGACCGGGAGTCACCCTGGAAGTCCACCGACACCAGGGGCTCATCCGAGACTCCGAGGATCCCCTTGAGCTCACCCTCGGCGTACTCGCGCATCGCCTGGTTCACCTCTTCGGCGGTGGTTGAGGTGCTCAGGGTGGCGCTGAGGTCGACCAGGGAGACGTTGGGGGTGGGAACCCGAATGGACATCCCCTGGAACCTACCCTGCAACTCGGGAAGTACCAGCGCCGCCGCCTTGGCCGCACCGGTCGAGGTCGGGATCATCGACATCGCTGCCGCTCGGGCCCGGCGCAGGTCCTTGTGGGGCGCGTCCAGCAGCCGCTGGTCCGAGGTGTAGGAGTGGATGGTCGTCATCACTCCGTTCTCGATCCCGAACCGCCGACTGAGGACCTTGGCGATCGGGGCGAGGCAATTGGTGGTGCAGGAAGCATTGGAGATGATGTGGTGACGGACCGGGTCGTAGGCCTCGTGGTTCACCCCCATGACGATGGTGATGTCCTCTCCCTTGGCCGGGGCCCCGATGATCACCTTGCGCGCCCCTCCGGGGTCCAGGTGGCCGCGAGCCTTGTCCGCCGACGTGAAATGGCCGGAGACCTCGATCACCAGGCTCACCCCGAGGTCCTTCCAGGGGAGGGCCTCCGGGCTCGGTTCCGAGAGAACCTTGACCTCGCGACCATCGACGATCAGCGCCCCCTCGGCCGCCTCGACCGTGCCGGGATAGAGGCCCATGATGGAGTCGTGGCGCAGCAGGTGGGCCAGCACCTCGGGACTGGTGATGTCATTGACCGCCACCACATCCAGCCCCTCCCGGCCCCGCATCGCCCGCATCACGTCGCGGCCGATCCTGCCGAATCCGTTGATTCCCACCCGGACTGTCATAGCTCACCTCCTGCTGCCCGTGCGCCCCTCGCCCCGGCCCCGGCCGAGTATATGGACCGGCCTCCGGGCCCCAGTGTCACCCAGAAGTCTGGCAGGACCGGCCGGGATGGCTGCACGGTGTCACCACCCGACTCCGGGTGCAGGATTCCACCTTCGGCGGGGGCCTGACCGGACCCCGCCCTCACTCCTCCAGGTCGCGGTGCCAGACCACCGCCCGCACACCCCGCCCCCTCAGCCGCCGGCACAGCTCCTCGGCGAGGGCAACGGACCGGTGGCGCCCGCCCGTGCAGCCCACCGCCAGCCGGATCAGCGGCCGCGACCGCCCATCCGGCCGGAGCTGGGACTCCACCAACTGCTCCGCCGCGCCCAGAAGCCGGCTGGCCTCCTCCTGGCCGAGAACGAAGGAACTCACCCTGGGGTCGGTCCCCGGAAACGGCCGCAGCTCCTCCACCCAGTAGGGGTTCGAGACCGGGCGTGCGTCGAGGCAGCAGTCCAGGTCCAGGGGAACTCCCTTGATGAAGGAGAAGGACTCGGCGACCACCACCGGATCGGCGCCCCCGTCCAGCCAGGACCCGGGCAGCGCTGCCAGCGCTCGGGAGACCGCTCCCGGGTCCCGGTGAGTGGTGTCCAGCACCACCCGGGTGGCGGTGAGCAGGTGCCGCTGCCGCTCGCGGGCCGCCAGCCACCTCCGGGCGCTCCCGCGGCCACCCTGGGGCCACCTGGCGAGACACGCTTCCAGGGAAGCCACAGTTCGCACCAGGCGGAGGGAGCCACCACCCTCCCGGCCCGGATCCGGCTGGGGCCCCAGCCCGTCCCAGACCAACGCCGGGGCCCCCAGCCCGGTCAGCTCGGCCGCCAGCTGATCGGGCCCCGACCCCGGGGGGCCATAAACCAGCACCGACATCAGAGGAGCTCCTTGAGAGCTGCCGCCACCGGGCGGGTGATGCCCGGCACGGCCACCAGCTCCTCCAGCGTGGCCTCGCGGATCCCCGTCACCGAGCCGAAGTGGGCCAGGAGCGCCCGTTTGCGCTTTGGACCCAGCCCGGTCACCTCGTCGAGGCGGCTGCGCAGGCCCGCGCGCTGACGCCGCTGGCGGTGCCGGGTGATGGCGAAGCGGTGGGCCTCGTCCCGGACCCGCTGGACCAGGAAGAGCGGTTCGCTGCCCTGGGGAAGGTGCAGGGGGAGGGCGCCACCAACCCGATGCAGCTCCTCAAAGCGCTTGGCGAGACCGAAATGCGGGATGTCCTCCAGCCCCAGGGTCCGCAGGGCCCGGTCCGCTGCCGCCAGCTGGCCCTCCCCGCCGTCGACGATTACCAGGTCGGGCCGGGCGCCCAGGCTCTCCTCAGTGGGCTGGGCCAAATGCCGGAACCGGCGCCGGATCACCTCCTCCATGCTGGCGAAGTCGTTGGGGCCCTCCACCTCCCGGATGGCGAAGATCCGGTAGTCGGACGGCTTGGGCCGAGCGTCCTCGAAGACCACCATCGAACCGACGCTCTGCTCCCCCATGGTGTTGCTGATGTCGTAGCACTCGATCCGCCTGGGCGGGGCGGCCAGCCCCAGGAGTCCCCTCAGATCCTCCAGCACCTGGGCCGCCCGCACCGAGTCGTAGTCCTCGCGCAGGCGCGCCTGCTCCAGGGCGGCCTGCGCCGTCTGCTCGGCCAGCCGCACAGCGCGCACCAAATGCCCCCGCTGGGGCACCACAAGTCGCACGGCCGCCCCCCTCCGGGCCGTCAGGTACTCCTCCAGGAGGTGCCGGTCGGCGACCGCCCACGGGATGACCACCCGGGAGGGAACGAAGGGGGCGGCGGCGTAATGCTGCGAGAGGAAGCTGGAAAGGATCTCTTGCGGCTCCACCTCGCCAAGCCCCAACAACGGGTGGCGCTCCGCCCCCTGCACCCGACCCTCGCGGACCGGCAGGACGGCGGCCATCCCGGTCCCCTTGCCCACGGCCAGGCCCACCGCGTCCACTGTGCCTCCAGCCCGGGGAACTCGCGCCTGCTCGGCGGTGAGGCGGTCGATCGCCCGCAGGCGGTCGCGCAGAGCGGCGGCGCGCTCGAAGTCGAGCTCCTTGCTGGCCTGTTGCATGGCCGCCAGGAGCTCGCGGCGCACCTCCTCAGTCCGCCCGGCCAGGAATTCGGCCGCCTGGTCAAGGAGCCGGGCATGTCCCTCGGGGGAGATCCGGTTCTCACAGGGCCCGGCGCAGATCCCCAGGTGAAAGTCGAGGCAGATCCGGCCCCTGCGGAAGACGGCATCGGCGCAGGCGCGGAAGGGGGCCACAGTCCGCAACTCGCGCAGCGACCTTCTCAGCGCTCCGGCGTCGGTGTAGGGGCCGAAGTAGCGGGCGCCGTCCGTCCGGATCCGACGGGTCAGCTCCGGCCGGGGATAGGCCGCCTGACGCCCGGCGGCATCCAGGGCGCCACCTTGCCCCAGCTGCGGTAGCGGCACCCGCACGTACAGGTAGTTCTTGTCGTCGCGCAGCCGCACGTTGAAGCGCGGGTGGTAGCGCTTGATCAGGGTGTTCTCCAGGATGAGAGCCTCCTGCTCCGTGCCCGTGGCCACCACCTCGAAGTCCACTGCCGACCCCACCAGCTGGCGGATGCGCGCGGAGTGGGCCTGGGGCGCGGTGAAGTAGCTGCGCAGCCGATCCCGCAGGCTGGACGACTTGCCGACGTAGGCCACCGAACCGTCCGCGCCGCGGAACAGGTAGACGCCGGGCTGCGCTGGGACCGCCCTCAGCCGTGCTCGGAGCAGCTCGGGGCGCTCCAGGAGCCGGTCGGGGATGCTGGCTCGAACTGTCACCACCGAATCCTCAGCGCACACCCAGCAGTTGGAGGATTACCGCCACCAACAGCAGCGTAGTGAGCAGGGCCAGGATCATCACCCCACCGATGCAGGCACCCCGCTGCCACCCTCGGAAGGTGGCGGGAGCCCTCTGCGGCTCCTCCCCTACGGGCCCGCCCACCCTCAGACCGCCAGCTCGACTGCCTGGGCCGACTCGAGGGCCGCGGCCAGAAACCGACCGGTGACCGAGGCCGGATCCGCGGCCAGCTTCTCCGGGGGCCCTTCGGCCACCAGCCTCCCCCCCGCGTCTCCCCCCTCCGGCCCCAGGTCCAGGATCCAGTCGGCGCACTTCAAAACGTCCAGGTTGTGCTCGATGACCACGACGGTGTTGCCCTGGTCCACCAGCCGCTGCAGAACCCCCAGGAGCCGACCCACGTCCGCGAAATGGAGCCCGGTCGTGGGCTCGTCGAGGATGTACATGGTTGCCCCCGTCCCGCGGCGCGACAGCTCGGTTGCGAGCTTGACCCGCTGGGCCTCACCCCCGCTGAGCTGGGTGGCCGGCTGCCCCAGCCGGATGTATCCCAGCCCGACATCGCTCAGGGTTTGCAACCGTCTGGCGATCCCGGGCTGGTTGCGAAAGAGCTCCAGGGCCTCTCCCACCGAGAGGCTGAGCACGTCGGCGATGGAGTGCCCCCGGAAGCGCACCTCCAGGACCTCCTGGCTGTAGCGCCGGCCCTTGCAGACCTCGCAGGTCACGTAGATGTCGGGGAGGAAGTGCATCTCGATCTTGAGCAGGCCGTCCCCCTCGCAGGCCTCGCACCTCCCCCCGCGCACGTTGAAGGAGAAGCGACCGGGCTTGTAGCCCCTGACCCTGGCCTCGGGCAGCTGCGCGAAGAGCTCCCGGATCGGGGTGAACAGCCCGGTGTAGGTGGCCGGGTTGCTTCGAGGTGTGCGCCCAATCGGCGCCTGGTCGACGTCCACCACCTTGTCCAGGAGCTCCAGCCCGTCAATTCGGTCGTGGTCGCCGGGGCGCTCCCGCGCGCCGTAGAAGTGCTGGGCCAGCCTGCGGTAGAGGACGTCGTTGACCAGGCTGCTCTTTCCGGAACCGCTGACTCCCGAGACTCCCACGAAGCACCCCAGGGGAAAGGCGGCGTCGACAGACTTCAGGTTGTTGGCCCTGGCGCCCCGGACCACAAGCCGTCCCTGGGGCCGCCTCCGTCCCGGCACATCGATCCGCAGCTGACCCGTGAGGTATTGGCCGGTGGCCGACGCCGGCACCGACATCACCTCCGCCGGCGTCCCCGCCGCCACCACCAGACCGCCCCGCTCTCCCGCCCCCGGGCCCATGTCCACGACGAAGTCGGCCCGCCGGATGGTCTCCTCGTCGTGCTCCACCACGATCACGGTGTTGCCCAGGTCCCGGAGGCGGAACAATGTCCCCAGGAGTTTCGCGTTGTCGCGCTGGTGGAGCCCGATGCTGGGCTCGTCGAGGATGTAAAGGACGCCGGTGAGCCGGCTGCCGATCTGCGTCGCCAGCCGGATCCGCTGTGCCTCACCCCCGGACAGGGTGGCCGCCGCCCGGTCCAGGGTCAGGTACTGGAGGCCCACGTCACTCAGGAAGCCCAGCCGCTCGCGCACCTCCTTCAGCACCCGCCTGGCGATCTCCAGCTCCCGTGGGGGCAGCTCCCAGCTGTCCAGCATCGCCAGCTCCCGGTCGACCGGTAGCGAGCAGAAGTCCATGATCCCCACCCCGGCCACAGTCACCGCCAGGAACTCGGGCCGCAGCCGGCGCCCGCGGCAGTCCGGGCAGGGCCTCTGCATCATCAGCCTCTCGATGGACTCCTTCACCATCTGGGACTCCGTCTCCCGGTAGCGGCGCTCCAGGTTGGGGATGACCCCCTCGAAGCGAGCCGAGAAACGGTGCACCCTGCCTCGGGCCGACCGAAGCTCCATGGCGACCCGCTGATCCGGGGGCAGCCCGAAGAGGATCAGGTCCTGCTGGGCCCGGGTGAGTCGGCGCCAGGGCCGGTCCACGGGGATCCGGTGCTCCCGGGCCACCGCGCGGACCAGCTCCTCCATCCATTGCTGCGCCGGTCCCCAACGCCCGCCGGCCACGGCTCCCTCGGAGATGGACCGCTCCGGGTCGGACACCAGAGCCTCGGGGTCCACCTCCAGCTTGGCGCCCAGCCCGGTGCAGGTGGGACAGGCCCCGTGCGGGTTGTTGAAGGAGAAGTTCCGGGGCTGAGGCTCCTCCATCGAGATCCCGTCATAGACGCAGGCGAACTGCTCGGAGAAGAGCAGCTCCTCGAAAGCACCGGCCTCCGCCGGCGCCACCAGGACCGTTCCTCCGGAGAGCGAGGTCGCCTGCTCCAGGGACTCCCGCAGGCGGGAGATGTCCTGGCCGCGCACCGCCAAGCGGTCGACGACGATCTCCAGGTCGTGCTTGTAACGCTTGTCCAGCGCGGGGATGGCGTCTAGCTCGTGGACGCGGCCGTCCACCCGCATGCGCACATAACCCAGCCGTCGGGCCTGATCCACCACCGCCTGGTGCTCCCCCTTGCGGCTCTGCACCATCGGGGCGAGGACCAGCACCCGGGTGCCCTCGGGGAGTTCGACCACCTGATCGGCGATCTGGTCCACGGTCTGGCGGGCGATCTCCCGGCCGCACTTCGGACAATGCGGGTGGCCCACCCGGGCGTAGAGCAGGCGCAGGTAGTCGTAGATCTCGGTCACGGTGCCCACGGTGGAGCGGGGGTTCCGGCCGGCCCCCTTCTGGTCGATGGATATGGCCGGCGAGAGTCCCTCGATGTGGTCCACGTCGGGCTTCTCCATCTGCCCCAGGAACTGGCGAGCATAGGCGGAGAGCGACTCGACGTAGCGGCGCTGTCCCTCGGCGTAGATGGTGTCGAAGGCCAGCGACGACTTCCCGGACCCACTCAAGCCAGTGATCACGGTGAGCTGGTCGCGGGGAATGTCGATGTCGACATCGCGGAGGTTGTGCTCCCGCGCGCCCCGCACCGAAACGAACGCCTGAGCCACCAGTCAAGGTTACCGTGCCGCCGGGGCCGCCCCTCCACCTCGGCCCTGGGACCCTTCGGCCACCTCGGGTATGAGCTCGATTTCCAGCTCCCCCGCAGCGGCCCGCGGCACCACGTAGACCGCCGCCCCCTGCACCAGGCGCTCCACCCCGCTGAGGGTCGAACCCACGGCGACGATCCGCTCCCAGGTGTGGTCGAAGTGGCCCCTTATCGCCAGCTGGCCGGTGGCGCCGGCCTGCATGACCCTCACGCCCCCCGGGAAGCTCCGGACAGCGACCGAGTCCGCCTTCCTCCCCGACGCCCAGGGGCAGGCCCTGACCTCCACTGCGAGACCTGAGGCCGGCGAGCCGTCCCGATCGAGCCGGTAGCTAGCCCGGAGGCCCGACTCGGTTGCCGTCAGCCACTTGCGGAGCCGGAGCCCATCGCGCTCGGCGCTCAAGACCGCCCCCGTCGGCAGCACCTCGACGCCGTAGGGGAGGCCCCAGACCGCCCCGTTCACGGAGTCCCTGAGGGCCCCCACCTCCTCCGCGTCGAAGGGCTGATCCGTGGAAACACCTGAGGGAGCCTCCAGAGGGGCCAGCTCCATCCCCCGCGCCGGAAGCGACGCCGTTTTCCCCTCCAGGTGGTAGGACTCCTGGTGGCGCCCCATCACCGCCACCAGGTTGGCCTCGGCCTCCCAGCTGACCAGCTCCACGACCTGGCCACCCAGATGGGAGTCCACGGTGGCATATCCCCAGGGGCCGAAGATTCGCAGCTCCGGCAGGCCGTCCCCGTCCAGGTCTGTGACCTCCACCCCCCACCGCCGTGGCCGGCTCGCCAACCGCTCGGCCCGGACCAGGTGGTGCCAGAGCCCGAGCCGGAGAAAGGTGAGGTAGGCCCCCCCGAAGGTGCCGTGCCAGTAGCCGCAGTTGCACTGGCCCCGGTGGAGCTCGGCAACCGCCGCCTCGGCGCTTCCTTCGGACGCCACCACCCCGCTCACCCGCACCATCTGCTGCTGGAGCCGGGCCACCTCCGGGTACTTCGCCTGGAAGCCGCGCCACGGCACCCCCCGGACGTACGGGGCCACCTGAAGGGGATCGCTGGCCGCCAGCCCGGCCGACGCCAGCTCCAGCCGGTGGCGGACTGGAGTGGGCAGGGCCCAGGTCATCATCTCGTCATAAGAGCTGGAGGGCAGCTGCACCGGGGTTGGGGAGCCCTCTCCCGCCGCCTGCCCGGCCTGGACCAGCCGCAGCCGCCCGGCCTGGGCCCCTTCCCGAAGCCGCTCCAGGAAGCGCTCCAACCAGCGGCGCCGATACACCTGCCGGGAGGTGCCCGGCCACTCGCCGAACTTTTCGCCGTCGTCCGCGTACAGGGAGAGCCACCCAGGCGGCGAGGCCACCAGCTCGCGCACCACCGACTGCGGTGGGGAGTAAGGGATGCGATAGCGAAGGCGGCGGCTGGCGGCCAGGATCCTCACCGTGAGCCCCTGGTGCTCGGTGACGAACACCCCGCCCAGCCGATCCTCCTCAACTCCGACCGCCCGGAGGGTGGTGTCGTCGAGGATCGCGTAGTGGATTCCGGAACGGCTCAGGGTGGAGGCCAGGTCGGGCTCCCAGACCCGCTCCGCCAGCCAGAGCCCCCGGGGTCGCTGGCCGAACCATGACTCCAGCAGAGAGGCCATGCGCGCGATCTGGGCCTCCCGGTCCCGCTCCGGCAGGGACGCCAGAATGGGCTCCTCCAAGCCCCCGCCGAGCAGCTCCACCTGGCCGGCCCGCACCCGCTCCTGGAGCCGTTCCAGGACCACCGGGGCAACCCGCTCCAACCAGGCCAATAGACACCCGGAGTAATGCAGGGTGAAGGGCACCTCGGGATGGCGGGCGATGGCCTCCAGAAACGGCAGGTAGCACCGCCGGGCCGCCCGCGCCACCACCCGTTCGAGGTTGTCCACCGGCTGGTGGAAGTGCACCACCAGGGCCAGTCGGGGAGCCTCAGCCATGCCGGGAGAGCACCACCAGAGCCCGCGCCGGGACCACGAGCTCCTCCCCGGCGTGGTGGTGCGGCGCCGCCGTGAGCGGCTCAGGCTCCGCGGTGCTGACCTCCAGCTCCCAGCCGTCCCCCCAGGCCAGGCTGGGAAGCCGGAAGGCCACCGGCTGACTGTGCGCATTGAAGAGCAGGCCGAGGCTGGAGCCGGGGTCGTGGCCGGCCGTCTCCCCGTTGAGGAACACCGCCACCGACTTCACGAACCCCTGCCCCCACTCCTCATCCCCCATCTCCTCCCCGCTGGGGGTGAACCAGCCGATGTCGGCCACCCCAGCCCCGTGCAGCGGCACCCCCTCGAACCAGCGCCGGCGGCGCAGCACCGGGTGCCGTCGGCGCAGCTGGACCAGCCGCCGAGTGAAGTCGAGCAGCTCGGAGTTGGCCTGGGCCAGCTGCCAATCCACCCATGAGGTCTCGTTGTCCTGGCAGAAGGCGTTGTTGTTGCCGGCCTGAGTGCGGCCAAACTCGTCCCCCGCCAGGAGCATCGGCACTCCCTGGGACACCAGCAGGGTGGCCAGGAAGTTGCGCTGCTGGCGAGCGCGCATACGCTCCACCTCCGGGTCGGAGCTGGGCCCCTCCACGCCGCAGTTCCAGGAGCGGTTGTCGTCGGTGCCGTCGCGGTTCTCCTCGCCATTGGCCTCGTTGTGCTTCTGCCCGTAGGTCACCAGGTCGCGGAGGGTGAAGCCGTCATGGCAGGTCACGAAGTTGACGCTGGCGAAGGGACGGCGACCGGTGGAGGCGTAGAGGTCCGAGCTGCCGGTGAGGCGGTTGGCGAACTCGGCCACGCCGCTCTCCGCTCCCCGCCAGTAGTCCCGGACGGTGTCGCGGTACTTGCCGTTCCACTCCGACCACAGGGGCGGGAAGTTTCCTACCTGGTACCCGCCCTCGCCCACGTCCCAGGGCTCGGCGATCAGCTTGACCCGGTTGATAACCGGGTCCTGCTGGATGATGTCGAAGAAGGCCGACAGCCGGTCGACGTCGTGGAGCTCCCGGGCCAGGGTCGCCGCCAGGTCGAAGCGGAAGCCGTCGACGTGCATCTCCTGGATCCAGTAGCGGAGGCTGTCCATGATCAGCTGGAGGACGTGGGGGTGGCGCATGTTGAGGGTGTTCCCGGTCCCGGTGTAGTCCAGGTAGAGGCGGGGATCATCGGGGACCAGGCGGTAGTAGGCGGCGTTGTCGATCCCCCGGAAGGAGAGGGTGGGCCCGAGGTGGTTGCCCTCGGCGGTGTGGTTGTAGACCACGTCCAGGATCACCTCGATCCCCGCCCTGTGCAGCTGCCGGACCATCTCCTTGAACTCTCGAACCTGCCCCCCCAGCTGGCCCGAGGCCGCGTAGTGCCCGTGCGGCGCCAGATAGCAGATCGAGTTGTAGCCCCAGTAGTTGCGCAGCCCCCGCTGGACGAGGGCGTGGTCATGGATGAACTGGTGCACCGGCATCAGTTCCACGGCGGTCACGCCCAGCTGCTGCAGGTGCTCCAGGATGGGCGGGCTGGCGACGCCCGCGTAGGTGCCCCGGAGGTCCGGCGGAACCTCGGGGTGCAGCCGCGTCAGCCCACGCACATGGGCCTCGTAGACCACCGTCTCGTGCCAGGGGACGCGCAGCTGGCGGTCCTCTCCCCAGTCAAAGGAGCGGTCCACGACCACCGAGACCGGCATGGAGTCGCGGGAGTCCAGAACGCTCACGCTGCCATCCCCCGACCCCAACTCGTACCCGTACACCTCGGGCCCCCAGCGGATGTCGCCGGCCACGGCCTTGGCGTAGGGGTCGAGGAGAAGCTTGGCCGGGTTGCAGCGCAATCCCGCCTCGGGAAGGTAGGGCCCGTGGACCCGATATCCGTACCGCTGCCCCGGGCCCACCTCGGGAAGCCAGGCGTGCCAGCAGAATCCGTCTCGCTCCCGCAGCTCCACCCTCTCCTCCCGGCCGACCGGGTCCAGCAGACAGAGCTCGACCCGGTCGGCTGCCTCGGAGAAGACGGAGAAGTTGGTCCCGCCTCCGTCCCAGGTCGCCCCCAGGGGATAGGCCTCTCCCGGCCGCGCCGCGCCCCGGCTCACGGCCCCCGGCGGCGCCGGACCGGGCGTCGCTCGCGAGAGCGTGGCGCCACCGGCCGCGAGGCGCCCGACTCGGCCAGCTGACCCCGGAGCTCGACTACCCGGTCTCGGAGCTGGGCCGCCCGCTCGAACTCCAAGTTGCCCGCCGCTCTCTGCATTGCGCGCTCCAGATCAAGGACCAGCCGCAGGAGCTCGTCGGGGGGCAGCCCCTGCCGCTCCTGGAACTCCACCGCCTCGGCCTCGTGGTTGAGCTTGGCCATCTCCTGCTCGCGCACCGCCTTGACGATGGTGGTGGGGGTGATCCCGCGCTCCTCGTTGTAGGCGGCCTGTGCGCGCCGCCGCCTCTCGGTCTCGCCGATGGTCTGGCCCATCGCGTCCGACACCCGGTCGGCATACATGACCACCCGGCCATGGACATTGCGTGCCGCCCGCCCGGCGGTCTGGATCAAGGCCCGGGCGCTGCGCAGGTAACCCTCCTTGTCGGCGTCGAGAATCGCGATCAGGCTGACCTCGGGGAGGTCCAGACCCTCCCGGAGCAGGTTGATGCCCACCAGGACGTCGTAGACGCCGAGGCGCAGGTCGCGGATCACCTCCACCCGCTCCAGGGTGTCGACGTCCGAGTGCAGGTATTGCACCTTGACCCCCGTCTCCCGGAGGTAGTCGGCGAGGTCCTCCGCCATCCGCTTGGTGAGAGTGGTGACCAGGGTGCGCTCCCCGGCCGCCGCAGTGCGGCGGATCTCGGCCAGCAGGTCGTCGATCTGCCCCGCGGTGGGCCGGACCTCGATCTCCGGGTCCAGCAGCCCGGTGGGCCTGATCAGCTGCTCCGCCACCTGCGTCGATCTCTCCAGCTCATAAGGCCCGGGTGTGGCGGAGACGTAGATGAGCTGGTTCACGGACGCCTCCCACTCGGCGAAGGTGAGGGGCCGGTTGTCCAGGGCCGAGGGGAGCCGGAACCCGTATTCCACCAGGGGAAGCTTCCGCGATCGGTCTCCCCCATACATGGCGCCGATCTGCGGCACCGCCACGTGGGACTCGTCCACGATCACCACGGTCTCCTCGGGCAGGAAGTCCATGAGGGTGAAGGGCCTCTCCCCCTCGGCCCGGCCGGTCAGGTGGCGCGAGTAGTTCTCGATCCCAGCGCACGATCCGGTCTCCCTGATCATCTCCAGGTCGAACAGCGTTCGCTGCCGCAGGCGCTGGGCCTCAAGCAGCCGGCCCTGCAGCTCCAGCTCTCGCAGCCGCCCCTCCAGCTCCTCCTCGATGGCCACCAGCGCCCGCTCCCGTCTGTCGCGGGGGGTGACGTAGTGGCTGGCGGGGAAAACCTGAAGCTCCTCCCGCTCGGCCAGGATCTCACCGGTCAGGGGGTCGAACTCGACTATCCGCTCCACCTCGTCCCCGAAGAACTCGATCCGGGTGGCCACCTCCTCGTAGGCGGGCTGCACGTCGACCACGTCTCCGCGGACCCGGAAGCGCGACCGCCCGAAGTCGACGTCGTTGCGCTGGTACTGCAGGTCGGCGAACTTGCGCAGCAGGATGTCGCGCCGCCAGCTCTCGTGGCGCCGGACCCGCACCGACTCTCCCAGGTAGTCTTCTGGGGAGCCCACCCCATAGATGCAGGAGATCGAGGCCACCACGATCACGTCCCGCCTGGTCAAGAGCGAGCGGGTGGCAGCGTTGCGCAGGCGGTCGATCTCCTCGTTGCGGGAGGAGTCCTTCTCGATGTAGGTGTCGGTCCGCGGCAGGTACGCTTCGGGCTGGTAGTAGTCATAGTAGGAGACGAAGTACTCGACCGCGTTCTCCGGGAAGAACGCCTTGAACTCGGCCCAGAGCTGGGCCGCCAGCGTCTTGTTGGGGCTCAGCACCAGCGCCGGCCGTCCCACCTGGGCCAGCACATTGGAGATAGTGAAAGTCTTTCCGCTTCCCGTCACCCCCAGGAGCACCTGGTCACGATCGCCCCGCTCCAGTCCCTGGATCAGCGAGGCGATGGCCGCCGGCTGGTCCCCGGTCGGCTCGAAGGGTGATCTCAGGCTCAGCTGGGCCACGTCGCGAGTATGGCAGGGGCGGGCGGGGACGCCCGGAGGCGCCAGCCCTGGGGTAGATGAACCATGCCCCTCATAAGCTGCCAGGGGGTAGCGGTCGAGTACGGCGATCGGGTGGTCTTCTCCGGACTGGACCTCTCCATCGAGCCCGGAAACCGGGTCGGGATCGTCGGCGCCAACGGCTCCGGGAAGTCCAGCATCCTCGGCCTCTTGGCCGGCCTCGAGCCGCCCAGCCAGGGCGCCGTGGAGCGCCGGGGCCGGCTGATCGTGGCCTACCTTCCGCAGGAGGCGCCTGTCCCGGTGGCTGAAACGGTGCTCGGCGAGGCCATGGCGAGCCGCACCGACATCTCCACCCTGCGAGACGAGATGATCCATCTGGAACGCCGTCTGGCCCACCCCGGCGCGGATGCCGAGCAGGTGCTGGAGCGGTACGGCGAGTGCCAGGCCGCCTACGAGGGCCTGGGCGGGTACGAGCTGGAGTCGCGGGCCCGGGCCGTCCTGCACGGGCTCGGGCTGGAGGAGGACGAGCAGCAGCGGGCGCCGACCGAGCTGAGCGTGGGCCAGATTCGGCGGCTGGAGCTCTCCAAACTGCTCCTCCAGGACGCCGACCTGGTCCTTCTCGACGAGCCCACCAACCACCTGGACCTGGCGGCCATCGAGTGGCTGGAGAACCATCTGCTGCAGTCGGCCCGCACCCTCTGCCTGGTGGCCCACGACCGGCGGCTGCTGGAGCGGGTCTGCGACCGGGTGGTGGAGCTCGAGGCAGGACGGGCCGAGGTGTATGAGGGCAGTTACTCCAGTTACCTGCGCCAGCGGGACGAGCGGAGGCTGCGCTGGCGCCGCTCCTATGAGGCGCAGCAGGCTCACATCAGCCACCAGGAGGAGTTCATCCGCCGCTACCGGGCGGGACAGCGTGCCCGCCAGGCCAGAGGACGCCAGACCATCCTGGACCGGCTGGAGCGGATTCCTGAGCCCACGGAACTGCGCCGGATGCACCTCAACCTGCACGCCGCGCCCAGCGCTCAAGTGGTCCTGCGCACCGAGGCTCTGGTCTGCGGGCGTGAGGGCCGGGCGCTCTTCTCGGTCCCCGACATCACCATCTCACGGGGCGACCGGATCGCCATCCTGGGCCCCAACGGAAGCGGCAAGACCACCCTGCTGCACACCCTGGTCGGGGACCTGCCACCCCTGTCCGGCCGGGTGATGCCCGGCTCGCGGGCCCGGCTTCGCCTCTATCGTCAGGACTTCTCCGACCTCGACTCGGAGCGATCCGTGCTCCAGACCCTGTTGGACGACAATCCCCACACGCTGCCCGAGCGGGCCCGCTCCGTATTGGGGGCGATGCTGTTCAGCGGCGACCGGGCCGAGGCCCGGGTCGGAGACCTCTCCGGTGGGGAGAAGGCGCGGGTGGCCCTGGCCCGCCTGGGAATGGACGAGGCCAACCTCCTCCTGCTCGACGAGCCCACCAACCACCTCGACATCCCCTCCCAGGAGGTCCTGGAGGAAGCCATCTCCCACTACCCGGGGGCCGTGGTGGTGGTCTCCCACGACCGCTATTTCGTGGACGTCTTCAAGCCGAGGGTCCTGGAGGTGAGGGAGGGAAGGCTGGAGGAGCGCCGCGCTTCGGCCCCCCCCGCGGGCCGCGCCGTACCCGCTTCCCAGCGCCCCAAGCCAGCCCGGAAGCCGGCCCCCGCCGGCCCCCGACGGTCCACCGCCCACGCCGAGGAGCGGATCGGCGCCCTGGAGGCCGAGCGTCAGGAGCTCACCCGAAGGCTGGGCGCCCCCACGACCTATCGCGAACCGGGGGCCGGAGACTCCCTGGTGGAGCGGCTCCGCGTCGTCGAGACGGAGCTGGAGGCCAGCTACGCAACCTGGGTTGAGCTGGAGGGGACCACGGACCGGTAGACCTCCGCGATCCGGGGTCGGACGGCGTTCCAGGAATACTTCTGGCGCACCGCCTCGAGACCCTGCGCCGACACCTCCCGCCAACGGGCGCCATCCAGCAGCAGAGTCTGCACCGCCTGGCGCATCGCGCCCTGATCCCCTGGGGCCACCAGCGCCACCCCTGTGTCCGCCAGATCGCGCAGCCCGGGCACGTCCATCGCCACCACCGGGGTGCCGCAGGCCATGGCCTCCAGGGCGGTCAGCCCCAACCCCTCATATCGGGAGGGCATCACCAGCACGTGCGCCCGCCGGTACGCCTCCCTCAGCTCGTCATCGCTCACTCGGCCCAGCACCCGCAGGCGGCCCCCCAGTCCTTCGGCCGCGGTCACCGCCGCGTGGAAGAGCACCCCATCTCCACATACCTCGGCCTCGAGGTCCGGGTGGTCCGTCAGAAGGCGACGGAACATGGCCACGAAGTACTGCACGCCCTTGGTGGGCACCAGCCGACCCACGAACAGGATGGTGGACCTGGGCCGATCCTGCTCATCGGGGAAGAGCCAGGCGGTGTCGACCCCCGCCGGGATCACCGAGATCCGCGCCGCAGGCACCCCGGAGTCCGCCATCAGGGACGCGGCGGTGGAGGGGGAGACCGCGATCACATGCTCAGCGAAGCGGTAGCCCCGGGACTCGAGGTACCCCATGGGCATGGTGGCGATGCCCCGCCCGTGGGCCGTGCGATAGGTGTGGTGCGAGGTGTAGACGAGAGGCGCATCCGGCGGGTGCCGCCGAAGCAGCACCCCTCCAGGCCCACCCTGGGCATGCCAGAGGTCGGGGCGGACGGAGTCCGCCACCGCGCGCAACCTGGTGCGCAGAAAGAGGGAGAAGTCCAGAGGGGGGCGCCGGGTGCGATGGGGCACCTTCAGCTCCTCCCCCCAGGGGCCGCGCCGCGGCGACACCATCGCCACCTCCCACCCCTCGCGCGGCAGCTCGGCCTCCAAGGAGCCCACGTACCTGCCCTGCCCCCCGATGGGAGGCAGGTCGTCGAAGGTGAGCACCGCCACCCTGGGACTCATCGCTGGCACCACCGGCAGTAAACGGTGGTTCGCCCGGCAACCCGCCCGGCGACCAGCGGCCGGCCACAGCGCACACAGGGAAGCCCCGCCCGGCCGTAGACCATGAGTGATTCATAGGCCTCTCCCCGGGCGCCGAACCCATCTCTGTAGTCCGAGAAGGAGGTGCCGCGCCGTCGGATGGCCTCCCTCATCACCACGGTGAGCGCCGCGGCGAGCCGAGCCCATTGCGACGCGGAGAGCGAGGCTGCGGCTCGGGTGGGGCGCAGCCGCCCGAGGTAGAGGGCTTCATCGGCGTAGATGTTGCCGCATCCGGCCACCACCTGCTGGTCCAGGAGAAGCGCCTTCACCGCCCTCCGGCTGCTCCGCACCCGCCCATCCTCCGGCCAGCCGGCGAAGGTGCGGGCCAGCGGATCCGGCCCCAGGGACGGCAAGAGCCCGGCCTTCGTCAGCTGCCGTGCGGAGCCCAGCAGCACCCGGCCGAAGCGCCGGGGGTCTCGGTAGCGGAGCTCCTGGCCCGAGTCCAGCCTGAGGCGCAGGTGGGTGTGAGGTCGCACCGGCGCCGCCCCGGGATCCAGGGTCAGTGTCCCGGTCATCCCCAGATGCACCACCAAGTGCTCCCCGCTGGACAGGGGGGCGTGAATGAACTTCCCACGGCGACCCAGGACCCCGAAGACGGCGCCCTCGGCGGCGGCCCGGAACGACTCCGCCGAGGGAAACCGCAGGACCACCGGATTCAGGCTCAGAACTGCCTCCAGGCGCCGTCCCCGGAGGTGAGGACGCAGGTCGCGCACGATCGTCTCTACCTCGGGGAGCTCGGGCAAGGCTTGAACTCACTGCCTGGCCAGCCGCAGCGGGACCAGGTCACGCCAGTTGGGGCCTGACTTGAGCTCCACCACCAGGGGCACGGCAAGTTCCATCACCCCCTCCATCGCCGTCCGGGCCAGGCGACCGACCGCAGCCACCTCCTCTGGGGGCGCCTCGAGCAGGAGCTCGTCATGAACCTGGAGGAGCGCCTGCGCGCGCAGCCCCTCCCTGCGGAGGACGCGGTCCGCCTCGATCATGCCCAGCTTCATGAGGTCCGCCGCCGACCCCTGCAGCGGCATGTTGATGGCCATGCGCTCGTTGGCCTCCCTCACCTGCCGGCTGCTGGAGGTGATCTCCGGCAGATAGCGCCGCCGCCCCAGGAGGGTCGCCACGTAACCCTTGGCCCGCGCCTCCTCCCGCACCCCCTCCAGGTAGCCGGCCACCCCGGCGTAGGTGGCGAAGTACCGAGCGATGAACTCCTCAGCGTCGGCCGGGGGCATTCCCAGGTCACGCGCCAGCCCGTAGCTGGACAGGCCGTAAAGCACCCCGAAGTTGACCACCTTGGCCATGCGCCGCTGGTCCGGGCTGACCTGGTCCCGCTCCACCCCGAACACCCTGGCCGCGGTGTCCGCGTGGATGTCGTCTCCCCTGCCGAACGCCGCCAGCAGCTCGGGGTCGCGACTGAGATGGGCCAGGAGTCTCAGCTCGATCTGCGAGTAGTCGGCCGAGACCAGCTCCCACCCCTTTTCCCCGGGGATGAATGCCGCCCGGATCCGGCGCCCCAGCTCGGTGCGCACCGGGATGTTCTGAAGATTGGGGTCGCTTGAGGAAAGCCGCCCGGTGGCTGCGACCGCCTGGTTGAAGCTGGTGTGCACCCGGCCGTCCTCCGGGTCCACCAGGGCGGGCAGCTGGTCCACATAGGTGCTCTTGAGCTTGGTCACCTGGCGCCACTCCAGGATCAGCGGGACCAAGGGGTGCTCGTCCCGCAGCCCCTCCAGGGCGTGGGCGTCGGTGGAGCGTCCCGTCTTAGTGCGGCGGGAGCTGCGCAGCCCCAGCTCGTCGTAGAGGATCGCCGCCAGCTGCTGTGGCGACCCAGGGAGGAACTCACGTCCCGCCAGCCGGAACATCTCCGCCTCCAGCCCGCCGATCTGGGCCCGGAGCTCGGCCGAGAGCGCCTGCAGCTGGCTCGAGTCCAGCCGCACTCCGGCCCGCTCCATGGAGGCCAGGATCGCTGCCACCGGTAGCTCGACGGTGCGCAGGAGGTCCTCGCCTCCCGCTTCCCTGAGTCTCGCCCTAAGCCCTGGCAGGACGGAGGCCACGCAGGCGGCCTCCTCCGCCAGCGTCTCCCGGGTGGACGGGGGTTCCGGCGCCCTGAGCCCTCCGTGCTCTCTGGCGAGGGTGGACAGGCTCGGCGTCCGCCCCCGGGAGTCGCTCAGGTACCCGGCGAGAACCAGGTCGAAGTCGACTCCCAGCAGGCTCCAACCAGCGCCCCCCAGCGCCAGCAGGTCCTCCTTGAAGTTGTAGCTGGCCTTGGGCACCGCGGGGTCTGCCAGCAATCGCCGCACGGGCTCCAGACCCTCGGGGGCCGCTCCGTGGAACGGCACCAGATATGCGCGGGCAGGGTCCCCGGCGATGGCGAGGGCGGCCACCCGCCCGTGGCGGGGGGGACCGTCGGCGAGAACCCTGATGGCGACGGTGGCCCCGCGACCGGCAAGCTCCCCCACTATCTCCTGGAGCCGGTCCCTCCCCTCCACCACTTCGGAGTCGGGTGCAGTCGGCACCTCCGCGGCGGCGGCCACTGACCCGGCCGAGGTGGGCAGGCGGGCCACCAGGCTGGGCATGCCCAGCTCCTCAAGCAGCTGGCGCGCCGCGCCCCGGTCGTACTCGCTCAGCCGGCAGCGGGTCAGGTCCAGCTGGACTCCGGGGACATCCCTCACGATGGTCACCATCTCCCGCCCGAAGAGAGCCTCCTCCCGGTGGGCCTCCAAGGTGCTCCGCACCCTACCCGGAGGCATGGTGGGAACCGAGGCCAGGATCTGGTCCAGGTCGCCGAACTGCTGGATGAGCTGGGTAGCGGTCTTCTCCCCTATCCCCGGGACCCCGGGGATGTTGTCGCTGGCATCGCCCCTGAGGGCCTTGAAGTCCACCATCCGCGCCGGGGGAAAGCCATACCGCACCTCGACCGCCTGAGGGTCGTAGACGACTGGGTCACTGGCCCCTCGCCTGCTGGTCTGGACATTGGTGACCTGGTCCACGAGCTGGATCAGGTCCATGTCGCCGGTCAGGATGGTCGTCTGGCAATCGAGATCGCGGGCCTGCAAGGCCAGGGTGCCCAGGACGTCATCGGCCTCGAATCCGGGCACGACCTCCGTGGGGATGTTGAGCACGTTGGTGATCAGCTCCAGGACCGGGATCTGGTCGATGAGCTCCTGGGGAGTGGGCGCCCGATGGGCCTTGTAGGTGGCCAGCTTCCGGTCGCGGAAGGTGGGACCAGGGGGGTCGAAGGCGGCCACCGCGCAGTCGAAGCCCTGGCTCAGGGCCAGCAGGAGCATGGAGGTGTAGCCATAGGCCACCCGTATCGGCACCCCGTGGCTGTTGGTCATCTCGGGGAGTGCGTGATAGGCGCGGAAGGCCAGCCCGTGGCCATCGACCAGAAGTAGGCGGGTGCGAGGCATTCCACGAGTCGACATCCCCGCCATTATGGGAAGTCGCCAGGTGCCTCCAGCCGCTGCGCCAGGTACAATCGCGACTCCCAGGTCACGAGATAGCTGTCCCCGGCGGCGTTGATCACCTCCTCGATCGCGGCCAGGAGCAGGTGGCGGCGGGAGGGGGGCAGGCGGCGGTGGTCGGATTGGGTTGCCATCAGCTCGGCGTAGGCGCGGGCGTCGTAGCGCAGCTCGAAGGTGAATCGCTCCAGCCGGGGCTCGCGAAAGCGCCGTGAGGCGGCGATCTCCCACCTGCGGTCGAGATCCAGCTCCCCAGGCGCCCGGCCGGCAAGGTCCGGGGCCAGCCGGGTGTAGACGCCGTCCAGCCTGGCGCGCACCTCCGCGTCCCCCCCAGTGGACCGGTTCCAGATCAGGGCGAGCCATCCCCCCGGGGCCAGAACCGCGGCGGACTTGCCGTACCGGACCTCGGGATCCACCCAGTGCCAGGCCTGCGCCGAGATCACCGCACCGAAGTCCGCCCGGTCCGGGCGCCAGTCCTCGAAGGACGAGGCCACGGCCCGGAGCCTTCCGGTTGGCCCCAGACTCTCCTGGGCCACCGCCATCATCTCCGGGCTGGGCTCAAGGCCAGTCACGTAGAGGCCACGCCGGACGAGCTCCTGGGTGGCTATCCCGGTGCCCATCCCCACCTCGAGCACGGGATCTCCAGCGCCCAGCCCCGAGACCTCAAGGAACTGGTCGAAGACCGCCGCGGGGTAGCGTGGCCGGCTGCTGTGGTATCGGTCCGCCACCTCCCCGAACAGCTCGGACACCGCCCGTTCCGACAAGCCGACTCCTCCCGGCGACGCTCCAGGGCGAGGCCGGCCCGAGCCGGCGCCGGGGCTATCATGGGCCACGAAGGCGGCCCTGGTCCGGGAACCAGCCGGAGGGGATCGTCCCCGACCACCTCAGCGGTGAGGAGCCATGGATCTGATCGAGATGGCGGTGGACAGCATCCGGATCCACATGCCCAGCGGGCAGCACGTAGTCGTCCTCAAGGAGAAGGACGCCGAGCGGTTCCTCCCCATCTGGGTGGGGAGCGCCGAGGCCAACGCCATCGCCCTCAAGATGGACGGGATTGACACGGAGCGGCCCGTGACCCATGACCTGATGGCCAACATGCTGGAGGCCCTCGGCGTGACCATCACCCGGGTGGTGGTCTCCGAGCTCCGCAACGACACCTTCCACGCTCGGATCCTGGGCCGGGTCGGGGGGCGAGACCTGGAGCTCGACTCCCGGTCCAGCGATGCCATCGCCCTGGCCCTCCGCGTAAACTCGCCCATCTACGTTTCCAGCGAGGTGATGGACCAGGCCGCGGTCATCCCTCGGGGCGAGGACGAGGAATCCAAGTTGGAGGTCTTCCAGCAGATGGTCAATGAGATGAACCTCCCGGACCTCGACGATCGGGAAAGCTGATCGGCGGCCGCCCATCCCGGGCCAGCATGGCGGAATGGCAGACGCGGCGGTCTCAAAAACCGTTGGGCGCAAGCTCGTGTGGGTTCGACTCCCACTGCTGGCACCATTTCCTGATCTCCCCTGACGGCCGACCACGCTACTCCAGATCTCAGGTGGGGGCACTTGCGGAGCCGTGGTGGGGCATCGTGCTCCAGCCGAGCCTCCCGTTCGAGCCATCTGGAGCAGGAAGTCGACGGTGTCTACCGCCGCCCGGCTCATGGACTGGGTGACAACTGGGTGCGTGTTCGCGGTGGCCCCTGTCTCGCACCTTGTGGCCACGGAGGGCCTCCGCCCGCTCTGAGGCGCCCGCGCCCGTCGACCAACGCTCAGGGCGCCGTCAGCGCCACGGGGATCGAGATCACGTCGATTCGGGTCCCGTCCTTCGCGGAGAGGTCGAAGGCTGTGAGCCGCCCGGGACCTGGGAGATCGGTGTGGCATGCGAAGGTGGCGTCGAAGAGGCCGCGCTGCCCCGTCCCAGAGCTGGCCATCACCGGCTCAGCGAGGACCAGGTTGCCACCGGCGTCCAAGAGCTCGATCCGGAACTGGGCCTCGAAGACATCAGCCGATCCCTCCACCCGAAGCGAGGTGGAAACGGCGTCTCCGGGGGCCGGTGACTCGACAAGAATCGCCGGAAGCACGGACTCGAAGTCAGACCGCTGCACCGGTGCATCGAGCCGGACGGCGGCCCCCAGCAAGTGGGTGAACACCTGGCCCTGAAACTGAAACTGGACGCGACTCACGCCGGGTAGGTGGGTCAGGGTGAACGTGACCTGAGCGACCCTCGCCAGCGCTGACGATGGGGTGCCGGCCCTGCTGAATTCCGAGCTCAGATTGACGGTCGCGACGTGCCCGGAGATGATGAGCCCGAGCAGCTTGGTCCCGGGCGGGATCTGTGAACTCAGGCCAGCCTGTGTCTCCAGGGCGGTTGGACCACTCAGCAGCTCCATCATCGCAGCCCGGGCGATCGCCTTGGTGGCGGCGACCTGGTGGTGGGCGGTGCCGAGGTAGCCTCCGCGCATGAGGTAGACGAACACGGTGGATGTCTTCGTGGGAGATGACGGCGAGGGGCTCGGCACGGTGGTGTCCACCGCGGAAGGCGTGGCGGAAGGCGAAGGCGTGGGCCGCGCCGGCCCCTGGCCGCAAGCCGTGGCCGCCAGCATCACCCCGAACGCGATGGCCAGGAGCGTCGCCCGGGGCCGCAGCCGGCGAACGCCAGCGGCCCGGCCACACCGACGGGCGGCCTCCATCCGGCCCCACGGTCCCCCTCGCCCGGTGCGCCCACCCGTCGGCAGCGTCCGCCCCGCCTCCCTCCGGCCGCCAGCTGACCTGCCGCCTGTCGGGCTCATGCTCCACCCCTTGGATTCCCACCGGCCACGGACCACCAACTTCGGACTATGGGCTCGAGGCGACATCCCGCCCAGCGTGCTTCCCCGGGGTGCGGCTGCGGATCCCACCCACGCGCCCTGGGGGGAGCGCTCGGTCCCGGCGCTGCGACCCGCCGCCCGGCGGCAAGGTGCGGGTCGAGGTAGTGGTATTCGGCCGGCGGACCGGAGCGGGTAGATTTACCCAGCTGGCCGTGAGCGCTTTCCAGGTGGCTGGGGATGGCGTTTCAGGGCAAGCTGCATCATGGGCCCGGACCTTTCCGGGAGGTGCCGTCAGGGGCGAGCGGCCGCTGAACACGCCCTAGGGAGACAGCGATGGACAGGCAGGTCGCCGCGACTTCCTACCCGGCGTCGCTCTCCGGCAGCCTGGACCCGAAGATCAGCCGGTGGCTATGGTTGCTGAAGTGGCTGCTCGCGGTCCCCCATGTGGTGGTCCTGGCCGTGCTCTGGATCGGAGCGGGGGCCCTCACCTTCGGCGCGGGGTTCGTGATCTTGTTCACGGGCCGGTACCCCCGGTCAATCTTCGACTTCAACGTCGGGGTGATGCGGTGGACGTGGCGGGTGGCCTTCTACGCCTACGCGGCCCTGGGCACGGATCAATACCCACCGTTCAGCCTGCGCTCGGACCCCACCTACCCGGCCGACTTCACCGTCGAGTACCCGGAGCACCTCTCCCGGTGGTTGGTACTGATCAAGTGGTGGTTGCTGGCCATCCCGCAGTACCTGGTCGTGATGGTGCTGACGGGTGGCTTCGGTGTGGTCCTGGGCGGCCCGGGCCACTTCTTCACCGGCAGCGGCCTCATCGCCCTCCTGGTTTTTGTCGCAGCATTGGCCTTGCTCTTCACCGGCACCTACCCGCGCCCGCTTTTCGACCTAACCATCGGGCTCGACCGCTGGTGCTATCGGGTACTGGCCTACACAGCTCTGATGACCGACCAGTACCCGCCATTCCGGCTCGACTCCGGCCCAACCGAGCCCTCGGCCACGGTGCCTACTGGGGACTACACTGCCTGGGACGACGGTGCGACTCCGGGGTGAGCCCACAGGTGGCCTCCCGCCTACGGCGTCTCCCAGGGACGCCTCGAACCCCACTAACCTCGCGGAGCATACCCGCCCCTGGTCCTGTCAGGTCCGCCAAAGGCCCCGATTGGTCGAGCCGCACCGGGATGGCGCCGGGCCGACTGGCGCGAGCACGCCGGAGTGGGCCGGCAGTGCCGTGACCGATGCCGCGGGTCCCACCATCCCCATCCGTCCAGGGCCCGCCGCCGGCGGTCACCCCAGAGAGTGTCGATGACCCAGGTCGCAGCTTTTCCCGGCGGGACGTTCGGCGCGAGGTGGGTCATGAGTGTGCCAGCCCGGCTGCTGGAAATGGAGTTCGGCATCGGCGGAGGTGCGGGCGCCAGGTGATGAGGGGGAGAAGCATGCGTGGCTGGAGAAGGATGAACCGCTGGCAGCGAGCCGGCTTACTGGGCGCTGCCTCACTTCAGCTGGGGCTGGCTGCATGGGCGTGGGCTGATCTGGCGCGCCGCAGGCCGGAGAACGTCCGCGGCCCCAAGTGGCGGTGGGCCATCCTGGTCGCGGTGAACTACATCGGTCCACTCGCCTACCTCCGCTGGGGGCGCATCGGCGCATCCGCGCCTGACGCGCGGGGTGGAAAGACCGGCCCACCCGGGCCCGCCAGGTCATAAGGCAGCGGCCCGGTGCCGGCGCGTTGGCAGTCGTTAATCGCGCCGAGTTGGCGGGCGGGGACTGTCCGGCGCGGGCGGGAGCCCAAAATCCCGCCAAGAAAGGCGGCCCGGGGGATAGGGGACATTCTCCGCGCCAACGTCTTCACCCGGTTCAACGCCATCCTGGCCGGACTTCTGGTCGTGGTAGCAGCAGTCGGGCCGCCTCAGGACGCCCTGTTCGCCGTGGTTCCGGCGGTCAACACCGCGATCGGTGTGGTCCAGGAGCTGCGGGCCCGGCGCGCGCTGGCCCGATTAGCCGTGGTGACCGCCCCTCGAGCTCGGGTTCGCCGGGATGGGCAGGTGCTGGAACTCCCCGTGGAGGCAGTTGTGGCCGGGGACCTCATCGAGCTTCGTCCCGGTGACCAACTGATCGCCGACGGCACGGTGCTGTTGGGCCAGGGCCTCCAGTTGGACGAGTCACTGATTACCGGCGAGTCCGAACCGGCCGACAAGAGAGCCGATGCGAAAGTCCTCTCCGGGTCCTTCGTCGTCGCCGGCTCCGGGGTCGTCCGAGCGGAGGCGGTCGGCGAGGCCGCCTACGCCCGGCGGCTGGAGAGGGAGTCCCGCACGTTCAAGCTGGTCAGATCGGAGCTCCAGTCCGGGACCAATCAGATCCTGCGCGGGGTGACCTGGGTCATGGTCCCGGCGGCGGTCCTTCTGGTCACCGCCCAGGTAATTAGGTCCGGCTCCCCCATTGACTCAGCCCTGCGCGGGTCGGTGGCCGGAGTGGGGGCCATGATCCCCGAGGGACTGGTGCTGCTCACCTCGATCGCCTTCGCTCTCGGGGCCATCCGGCTTGCCCGCCGCCAGGTCCTGGTGCAGACCCTTGCAGCCGTTGAGGGGCTCGCCCGGGTCGACGTCGTCTGCGTCGACAAGACAGGCACCCTGACCCAACCCACGATGCGTGTGGCCGCGGTTGACCAGGTAGGCCCGGGCGACCCCACACCGGTCCTGAGCTCCCTGGGCGCCGCCGACCCGACCCCCAATGCGACCCTCACCGCGCTCGCCCGGGAGTACCCGGCCCCTCCCGGGTGGCGGTGCCTGAAGTCGGTGCCGTTCTCATCGGCCCGCCGGTGGAGCGCCGCCGAGTTCGCCGGCCACGGCGCCTGGGTGCTGGGGGCAGCCGACACCCTCCTTGGAGCCGGCGCTCGGGCCCCCGCCTTGGCAGACCTGCTGGACCGCTCCGCCGCCGCCGGGGAGCGGGTAGTCCTCCTGGCAGCTGCGCCCGGTGGCCTGGCGGACTCAACCCTCCCCCACGACCTGCTTCCGGTGGCCGTGGTCCACCTCCAGGAGGAGCTCCGGCCCGAGGCCGCGCCCACCATCGGCTACCTCCTCCGCCAGGGAATCGCGGTGAAGGTGTTTTCCGGAGATGACCCCCGGACCGTGGCCGCGGTCGCCCGCCGAGTCGGGATTCCCCAGAGCGAGCATGGGGTGGATGCCGGCCATCTCGACGGTGACGCGGAGGTCCTGGCCGCCGCCCTGGCCCAGGGGTCGGTGTTTGGGCGGGTCGGACCCGAGCAGAAGCGGGCGCTGATCGCCGTCCTTCAGTCGGAGGGCCACGTCGTGGCCATGACCGGCGACGGGGTCAACGACGTAGCGGCACTAAAGCAGGCGGATATCGGGATCGCCATGGGATCGGGCAGCCCGGCCAGCCGGGCCGTCGGGCAGGTGGTGCTGCTGGACAGCTCGTTCGCCGCAGTTCCCATGATCGTGGCCGAGGGGCGTCGGGTCATCGACAACGTGGAGCGCGTCGCCGGTGTGGTCGTGACCAAGACCGTGTACGCCGCGATGCTGGCGCTGGCGATCGGCGTGCTGGCGGTGCCATACCCGTTCTATCCGCGGCAGCTCACCGTCGTCAGTGCCTTCACCATCGGGATTCCCGGGTTCTTCCTTGCCCTCGGACGCCGGGGCGCGCGTTCTCGCGCCGGCTTCACATCGCGGGTCCTCGCCTTCACCATCCCCGCCGGCCTAGCCGCCGGCGCCGCGGTGCTCGGGGCCTACCAGCTGGCGCGGGCCAATCCCCACGTCTCTGCGGTCCAGGAGCAGACAGCGGCCGCCCTGGCACTCTTTATCGTGGGCATGTGGGTACTGGCGCGGCTCAGTCGGCCTCTGAACTGGCGGAGGGCGGGGCTGGTCGCCGGCATGGTGGCGCTGGGCACCGCCGCCGTCGCCATGCCCCTCACTCGGGAGATATTCTCCATCTCGTTCCCACCTCCCGATGTGGTGCTCGAGACCAGCGCCCTCGCGGCGGCCGCGGTGGCGCTGGCGGCCATGTGGCTGCGGGCTGAGCCGGCCGTGCTCCGGGTCCTGGCGGCGCGCTCCCATGGCGACTGAGGACTGGCCGCGCCTCCCGGCGCTGGTTTCCCGCCGCGGACCAGTGGTCCTGTTGGCGGCGACGCTGGCCGGCCTGGCGGTTGGCGGCGCGTTGACACTCCTGCGCCTCAGCGGCGCCGGAGGCGCCAGCTGGGTGGCGACCACGGCGCTGGCGATGGCCGCCAGCCTCTGGTGGGTCGTCGACAGCCTGCGCCGTTCCCGGCTGGGGGTCGACGTGATCGCTTTGCTGGCCCTCGTCGGAGCCCTCCTGATCCAGGAGTACCTGGCGGGAGCCGTGATCGGCGTGATGGTGGCCAGCGGGCGGGCGCTCGAAGCGTGGGCGGCGGCCAATGCCCGCCGCGAGCTGCGCTCCCTGGTGCAGCGTGCCCCCAAGGTAGGCAAGCGGTACACCGCCGCAGGCGTGGAGACGATCGCCGTGCAGCAGGTCGAGGTAGGTGACCTCCTCCTCGTAGGGTCCGGTGACGTGGTTCCCGTGGACGGCGTCGTCGCCGGGAAGCTCGCCGTCCTGGACGAGTCGGCCCTCACCGGCGAGCCGCTGCCGGTCGAGCACCCGCCCGGAGATCCGGTTCGCAGTGGAGTCGTCAACTCCGGGGACCCGTTCGACCTCCAGGTCACCGCGCGGGAGGCGGACAGCAGCTACACAGCGATCGTGCGGTTGGTTCGGGAGGCCGAGGCCTCCACGGCTCCCTTCGTGCGTCTGGCGGACCGGTACGCCGCATGGTTCCTTCTGGCCACGCTGCTCGTCGCGGGGGGAGCCTGGGCCTACTCCGGGGACCTGGTTAGAGCCGTGGCGGTGCTGGTGGTTGCCACCCCCTGCCCGCTGATCCTGGCGGCGCCGGTCGCCATCGTCGCCGGGTTGTCCCTCGCCGCACGCCGAGGCGTGGTCGTCAAGGGGGGGCGGACCCTGGAGCAGCTGGCGCGCTGCCGGATCCTGCTCTTAGACAAGACGGGAACCCTTACGATCGGCCAACCCGAGCTCGCTGACGTTATCAGCGCCGGACCGCTGCCTGGCAGTGAGGTGCTTCGCCTCGCCGCATCCCTGGACCAGTCCTCCTCCCACGTCCTGGCCACCGCCATCGTGGGGGCGGCCCGCCTCGCTGGTCAGAGCCTCAGCGTGCCGACCGAGGTCCGAGAAATCGCGGGCTCCGGGATCTACGGCCTAGTCGAAGGCACCCCGGTGGCTGTGGGCCGAGCGGCCTTCGCGGGAGCCCTTGAGGAACTCCCCTGGGTGCGCGCCGCGCGGCGCCGCGCGGCGCTGCAGGGCGCCGCCACCGTGTTCGTCAAGGTGGGTCCGGCCGCCGCGGGCGTCCTCCTGCTGGCCGACCCGGTGCGGCCGGACGCGGCCCGCACACTGCGTTCTCTCCGGCGGGCGGGGATCGAGAAGGTGGTGATGGTCACCGGTGACCGTCCGGAGGTCGCTGAGGCGATCGGCGCTGCGGTCGGGGTGGATGAAATCCTCGCCGAGCGCACCCCGGCGGAGAAATCGGAGGTGGTGCAGATGGAGCGCCGCCGGGGACCGGTGATGATGGTGGGGGACGGCGTGAACGACGCTCCGGCGCTGGCCCTGGCCGACGTAGGCGTGGCGATGGGGGCGCGCGGCGCCAGCGTTTCCTCAGAGACCGCCGACGTGGTGCTGACCGTAGACCGCCTGGACCGGCTGGGCGAGGCCATGCTGGTAGCCCGCCGCTCCCGGTCGATCGCGGTTCAGAGCGTGGTGGCGGGGATGGTTATGTCGGTGGCGGCGATGGGCGTCGCAGGAGCGGGCTATCTCCCGCCGTTGGCCGGAGCGGTGCTGCAGGAGGCGATCGATGTCGTCGTTATCCTCAATGCCCTTCGGGCGCTGCGCCCGGGAGCGGGCTCCCGCGCCCTGGCCGCGCCTGACGCCGACGTGATCCGGGCGTTCCGCGCCCAGCACCCTGCCGTCCATGCCGCGATCGGGGCCATCCGGGCCGCGGCGGAAGCCCTGGACACTCAGGACCCGGCCGACGCCCTCCTCCGGGTCCGTGAGCTGCGCACCTCGCTGGAGCATGACGTCCAACCCCACGAGGAGGCCGAGCAGATGGTGCTCTACCCCCTGCTCGATCGCGTCCTGGGCGGCACGGACGCCACCGGGACCATGAGCCGGGCACATGGCGAGATCCTCGACCAGATCCGTCTTCTGGGCCGCCTGCTGGACCAGATGGGGCCGGACGCTCCCGACCCCGCCGACCTGGCGGAACTCCGGCGCCTGCTGTTCGGACTGTACGCCGTGCTGCGACTCCACACCGAGCAGGAGGAGGAGTACTACCTCTCGCTGGCGGAGGAGTAGGCGTCGGTGCCGATCAGGCGAGTGGCCTCGACCAGGCCCATGCAGCCAGCGCGGCGGCGGCGCCCTTTCCGGCCCCGGTGACGCCGTCCATCCCGAGCACTCGCGCGGGAAGCGATCCCGCCCCCTGCGCAGCCGGCCGTCCCCGGGACCATGTGGCGGGAACTGGCGAAGCCGGTGTCGGACCCTAGACCAAGCGCGAGCCCGTGCTTGACTAGGCCCCGGAGCAGAGGCTCCCGCCGCTCGAAGAGGTCATGATCAAGCCCCCCGGCGAGCTAGCGGACCTCGGCCGGCGCCTGGCCCGAGGTCCCTTAGCCGGCCGGTTCGGGTGAACCATCCGCCGCGCTCGGCCGCATGACGCACCGAGGTGGGCTCGGGCCTAGGGCACGGGCACGCAGAGTGCGTGGGACTATCATTGCCCGCTTGGCCTCTGCTCCCCCATTCGAGAGCTCTTCGGAGCGCCACCCAGAGATCGCCAGCTCCCGCTGGCGATCGCAGTGATCAAAGTCAGAGATCCGCCCCTGGTGATCGCCCACGAAGTCGGCGCGAGGCGAGTGAGGGGTGCGGCTGCGCCCGTACCTCAAGGCACGCCGCCCCCTGTCCATGCCACCGGCACCGCCGGCCGGCGGCGGAACCACGCAGGGAGAGCCCGGCAGTCCTGGGAGTAGATCCCGGACTGTCGGTCCCCTTCCTCCACTTGACCGCGCAGCCACAGTTCCGGCACCTGGATTTGGAAGGGGGAACGGCGGTGCAGCCCGACCAGGAGCACCTCGTTGCGGCTCCTCTCCTCCTTTGCGATCGCCCGCGAAAGTCCCATCGGCACGCCAGCCGCCGTCATAAACCCCATCAACAACGACCAGACAAGCGCACCACCGTAGATGGCCATCGGCAGGAAGACGGCCTCCATCACCGCCACCATAACCAAGTGGTCAACCGCGCTCACGTGGACGGCGTCGCCTCCACGCCAGCAGGGCCCCTCTCCCGCCTCTCTCCACCACCTGCGCACTTGGGAGCGCGAGAAGAACAGCGGACCCGCGAGCCAGGCAACGGCCGCCAGCGCCACGGCGAGCCCGACCCGCCATCCGGCATGGTCCACCAGGAGCGTTAAGGCGAGCGCTTGCAGCAGGAAGATCACGACGATCTCTCCCATCACCACCCCTTCACGCCGGAAGTACTCCCGTGCCGGATACAGGGCCAGAAGCTGCCGACCTGCGTGAAGGGGCGGCCCGGATGGCTGCTCTCGCCCGCGGTCGCTGTCCGCCACCACGGTCATCAAAGGTACTTCCCCAAGTTGTTCTCGCGCCGGGAGTCGCGCGAGGGGACGTCCCGGGTGGGCCGTGCCACCCCAAGGGTTCGGGCAACGTTCCCCAGACGCTGATTGGGGCGGATCCCTCCGGCCCGGCCCGCCCGTCCTGCGTCCCTGACCCGAAGTCGGACAGCCTATGAGCCAGAGCCTCGCCCCAGCTGCCGCGCTCCGACCCCGCCGCACCCCGGCCAGGGCCCGTGCCGCACTAGTCGAGTCCGCCACCGATAGTGCTGCCGCGGTCGACCCACCCGCCGACCGCCCTAAGGACCTTGGCCGGGGCCGGGTGACATCAGGTCCGGCCAGGGCGACCTCGAAGAGGCCCTGGGATGGCGGTCCACACAGGTGCTGTCGATCATCAGGGTCGTATCGCCACCGCCCTCTGCGACCAGGAGGCGGCGCAGGGCCAGGCGCAGAGTGCAGAGCTCCTCGTCCGCCGCAGCCGGGCAACCCAAGCAGCTTCCGGTCCGTGCCTTCCTCGATGGAAACTCCGCCCCGCCCGAAAGTCCACCTCCCGGCTTGACTTGGGCCCCGACCGGAAGCGCCTCGCCGGCGCAAGCCCGACGACCCACGGCTGTTTCCGGGGACCCCAGCTGCCAAGACCGGAGGTGGGACCACCCCCGGAACGACAGCCGCGTGGCTCAATTGCCTTGGTGGAAGTACCGGTGCTAGCGGCGGCGGAATGCCCGGACCACCAGCCAAATGAGGCCTGCGGTGCAGGCCACTACGATGACGTTGGGCAGAATCACGGCGAGGGGCATATCAGCTGGACCCGGCCTGAGTATACCCCTGGCGGTTCCCGCCGCCCTTGCCCCAATCGCGGATGCGAACCTTGTGGCTCTCCGGAATAAGGGCGCCAGCGGCGACACCCTCATCACCATCGTGGCCGCGCCCGAGGCGCACACCAAGGGCTGCGACTCGTGCCAGTGGGGCAACACCGCCGGCCCGACAGAGGTGGCCCTCACCAGCGCATCAGCGGCTCACGTCGCGCGCGCCCTGACGCGGGGCCTGGGCGGACTTGGGGATGGCCCCTTGCTGCCGGGGCTGGCGCGGCATACCCGGCGGCCCCTCCGGCCGGGGCACGGGCCGCCTCCGCCTCCACTCGGTAGCGACTGGCCTCCAGCTGGCGGACGGTGCCGGGTGCGCGGCCTCCCTCGGGGTCAGGACGAGCGGCGCCGGTCGGTGCTCCCGGGCCAGCTCACGGTCCGACCATATACTGCGAGGGTGAATTTGGCGGTGGTGCTGGTTGGCGATGTCGCCACCCTGCTCAACCTGTACGCGCTGTGCATCTTCGTCTGGGCTCTCCTCTCGTTCTTCCCTGGATCCCAGGGGAGCACCCTGGGCCGCCTCCTCGACAGCCTGGTGATGCCGGTCATCGCGCCACTGCGGCGGCTCCTCCCCCGCATCGGGGGGTTGGACTTCTCGCCGCTGCTGGCCATCGTCCTCGTGTACGCACTGGCGAGGGCTCTCCAGGGGGCGGCCAGCTCCGGGTTCGTGAACGTGCCGGGAACCGTGATCTCGGTGATTCTTGAGTTCCTCAGCGCCCTGCTGGTGGTGATCGTGCTCCTGCTGCTGATCAGGGTCCTCATCGGGTTGCTCCATGTGGACCCCTGGCACCCCCTGGTGCACGCGGTGCGTCAGATCACGGATGCCTTCGTGGACCCCATCGCGCGCCTGACCCGTACGAGGGGTGAGAGCGCCGCCGTCCTGGCCTTCGTGGTCTTTTTGGTGCTCTACGTCGGACTCGCACAGATTCTCTTCCCGATCCTCCAGAACGGGGCCGCGCGGCTCTAGCCCGCGGACCCCGCTTCCCGGCCGACGACACCTCCCGGGCGACTCAATCAAGACGCGAGGGACTGCGGGCCGCGGCAGGCATTGGCCTAAGCTCGGTAGAGGCGGAGTCGGGCCCCGCCACCTGCGGCGCCCTCAGCCTGGGGGATTTGGCGTTCCACGCCCCCGGCGCGCGAGGGCCCGCGGCACCGCACGGGCGGCGGCCGTGACCGCCCATGCCAGATGGACGCCCAAGCCCGCCTCCTGGGGGCCGCGGGCGACGCCACCGGACGCCTCGCGGGGCTCCGGCTGAAGGAGCTGCCATGACCTGGTCAGCGCGGCGCCGAAGGCCCCGAAGACCACGTAGGCGAGGTCGTACACCAGGTCGGAGTTGGTGGGCTGCAACACCAGCAGAAACCCCACCACCAGTTCGCAGACGTAGAGCAGCAGCGAGCCGATGAAAAGGCGCGTCGAGGTGTCTCGCCGGGCCAAGCCGCCGTAGTGGGTCTTCAGAGTTGACCAGATCGCTCCCAGCGCCAGGGCGGTCGCCGGATAGCCCAGGTCGGTGCGAGGCAGGATCGCCCAGAGTGACAACAGGAGAGCGTTGGTCAGCGCGGTGAAGGCGGCGCCCGCCAGGGCTCGGTTGGCGCCCCGGGCGGTGGCCCCCAGGATCTGCTCGTAGCGAAGGCTGATGGCGACGAAGAGCAGGCCGACGAGGCTTCCGGCCACGGCCGCGCTGGCGGTGAAGAACCCGACCAGGGCGGTGGACGTCATCCGCGCAGTCTCTCACCGGACCGGGATGTCTGCGGGCGCACCCGATCGCCAGGGGCGCCGGGCAGCGTGGTGGACCGGCAGCCAGCCCTTCGAGGTCAGCCCGCCGCGGCGCGCTCCGGTCCGCGGGATCTCGGCGCCGGCGCCTCGGCGTGCCGGCGCTCCACCCGAAAGCAGCCAGGACCGAGAAGCGCATCGACCCGCGACTCGAGCTCCGGCGACACCTCCACCCGGTGGCTCTCGCCGAGTTCCAGCTCGTGGACCTCCCCCTCCTCCAGGAGGTGCAGCACCACGGGGGTCCGGCCCGGGGTGTCGGCCAGGACCTCGGCCAGCGCTGCCACCACCTCGTCGGCGGGCTCCCGGGCGGTGAGGTGAAGGATCGCGTCCGGGCGCCATCCGGCCAGCGCGGGCGCGTCCACCGCCAGGACTGACTCGGCGATCAACCGGGCGGCGTCGGCGTCGTCCTCCGTCTCCTCCTCCCCGGGGTCGGCTCGCTGGCTCGCCGGCTTGCCCGAAGCACCCACCTCGACCCGGCCCCGGACCACCACCACCGCATCGGGGTGAAGCAACTCCTCCGCAGCCGCGAAGACCTTGGGGAAGACGATCAGCTCACAGGTGCCGGTGAGGTCCTCCAGCACCCCGAAGGCCATCGGCTCCCCCTTCCGGCTCTGTACTCGACGGCACTCTCGGAGGGCCCCTCCCACCTGGACCACCTTTCCCGGCAGGCGCGAGAGCTCCTCCAGGTCGGCGTCGGTGCAGTCGCGCAGCCGGTCACCCAGCTGGGAGAGGGGGTGGCGGCTGAGGTACAGCCCGAGGAGCTCTCGCTCCCACGCCAGTCGCTCCCGCTCCTCTTCTGGGGAAAGTGGGCCGCGGGGGGGGCGCACCACCTCGGCCTCGGCGGTGGCGCCGTCGTCGAAGAGGGAGATCTGCCCGGCCTCGACATCCCGGGCCGACCGCTCCGCCTCCCGCATCGCTCCCTCCAACTCCACCAGCAGCCAGCCCCGGTCCCCCAGGGCGTCGCAGGCACCGGCTCGGATGAGGGCCTCCAGAACCCGGCGGTTGAGGTCGCGACCTCGCAGCCGGCGGCAGAGGTCCAGCAGTGACCGGAAGGCCCCCCCTTCTTCGCGCGCCGCCACCAGCGCCCGCGCAGCCCCCTCCCCCACGTTCTTCACCTGCTGCAGGCCGTAGACGATGACGCCCGCCTCCCGCCCCTCGCCCTTCTCCGATTGGCCACCGGCCCAGATGCTGAAGGCCGGCTGGGAGCGGTTCACGTCGGGGGGGAGGACCTCGATCTGCCGCGCCCTGGCGTCCAGGATCACCCGCTTCACGCGATCGAGGTCGCCCGCCCGGCTGTTGAGCAGAGCGCACATGTACTCCAGGGGGTGGTTCGCTTTGAAGTAGGCGGTCTGGTAGCCGATGAGCCCGTAGGCCACCGCGTGGGCCTTGTTGAAGCCGTAGCCGGCAAAGCGGTCGATGTAATCGAAGAGTGCCCCCGCCAGGGACTCCTCCACCCCGTTGGCCGCCGCCCCGGCCACGAAGCGGTCGCGCTGGGCCGCCATCTTGGCCTTGTCCTTCTTGCCCATGGCCGCCCGGAGCATGTCGGCCTCTCCCATGGAGAACCCCGCCACCGCCGAGGCGATCTGCATCACCTGGTCCTGGTAGAGGATCACCCCATGGGTCTCGCGCAGGATCGGCTCGAGCGCCGGGAGCATGTAGGCGATCGGCTCGTCCCCGCGCCGCCGCCGCATGTACATGTCAATGACCCCACCCTCGATCGGCCCCGGCCGGTTGAGGGCGTTCGCGGCCGCCAGATCCTCGATGGAGCGGGGCCGCATGTCCATCAGCACCCGGCGCCCCCCCTCCCCCTCCAGCTGGAACACTCCGATGGTGTCGCCCCGGGCGAGGAGGTCATAGGTGGGCTGGTCGTCCAGCGGTAGGGCGTCGAGGTCGGGACGGACCCCCGTGGTCCGCTCGACGTGGTCCAGGGTCTCCTCGAGCACGGTGAGGTTCTCCAGCCCGAGGAAGTCCATCTTCAGCAGGCCCAGCTCCTGCACCCCGTTCATGTCGAACTGGGTCACCACGGATTCCCGGTTGGTGGTTCCCCGTTGCAGCGGGACGTAGTCCACCAGCGGCCCGGGGCCGATCACCACCCCACCGGCGTGGGTGCCCGCGTTTCGGGCGATGCCCTCCAGCCGCCGTGCGGTGTCGATCAGCTTGGCCGCCCAGGCCTCCACCTCATACAGCGCCCTCAGCTCCCTCGACTCGTCCAGAGCCGCCTCCAGGGTCATGCCCGGGCGGACAGGCACCAGCTTGGCGAGCCGGTCCACGTCCGGCAAGGGCACTCCCTGCACCCGGCCCACGTCGCGGATCGCCGCCCTGGCCGCCATGGTCCCGAAGGTGATTATCTGGGCCACCCGATCCGAGCCGTACTTCCGGGTGACGTAGTCGATGACCCGGCCCCGGCCGCTGACGTCGAAGTCAATGTCGATGTCCGGCATCGACACCCGCTCCAGGTTGAGGAACCGTTCGAAGGTGAGCCCGTACCGGAGGGGGTCGAGGGAGGTGATCCCCAGGGAGTAGCTGACCAGACTTCCAGCCGCCGACCCCCTTCCCGGGCCGATCTTCACTCCCTCCTCCCTCCCCGCCCGGGTGAAGTCCCAGACGATGAGGAAGTAGGCGGCGAAGCCGGTCCTGGCGATCACCCCCAGCTCGTAGTCCAGCCGCTCCCGATACTCGGCAGGAACCGGATCGCCGACCCGAGCGGCCAGACCGCGCTCGGCCGTGTTGCGGAGGAAGGTGTCCGAATCCAGCTCCGGCCCGGTGTCGTAGCGGGGCAGTAGCGGCTGGTGCAGGACCGGCTCGAAAGCACAGCGCTCCGCCAGAGAGGCGGAGTTGCCGACCGCCTCGAGGCAGTTTGGGAACTTGGCCGCCATCTCCTCGGCCGAGGTCAGATAGAAGTGGGGTCCGGCGAAGCGCAACCGCTTGGGGTCCTCGACCCGGCTCCCGGTCTGGATGCAAAGCAGCACGTCGTGGGCCACCGCGTCATCCGGATGGACGTAGTGGCTGTCGTTGGTGGCCACCAGCGGGAGCCCGGTGGTGCGGGCGATCCCCAGCAACCCCTCGGCAACCGCCGCTTCCTCCTCCATTCCATGGTTCTGGAGCTCCAGATAGAACCCGTCCGGACCCAGCATCTCGGAGTACTCCCGGCAGAGCGCCTCCGCCCCTTTGGAGTCGCCGGCCAGGATGCGCTGAGGAATCTCCCCTCCCACACACCCGGAGAGGGCCACGAGACCATCGTGGTGCGCCGCCAGAAGTTCGCGATCGATGCGCGGCTTGTAGTAGAAGCCCTCCAGGTGGGCCTGGCTGACCACCCGCATCAGGTTGTGGTAGCCGGCGTCGTCCCTGGCCAGCAGGATGAGATGAGAGGGGTCCCGATCTGCCCGCCCCTCCCGCTGCAGCCGGGAGCGAGCGGCCACGTAGACCTCGCACCCGATGATCGGCCGGACCCCTGCGGCCACCGCCGCTCGGTGGAAATCCAGGGCCCCCGAGAGCACCCCGTGGTCGGTCAGCGCTATCGCCTTCTGCCCCAGCTCCGCCGCCCGCTCCGCCATGGCCTTCAGCCGGGCGGCCCCATCCAGGAGTGAGTACTCGGAGTGGGTGTGGAGGTGAACGAACTCTGGCTCAGCCATGCCGGACCCCCAAGGCTCGCCCCGGAGCGCTCACCATCGCCTCAGGAATGCGGCCACCTCGAAGTGGTAGGTCTGCGGGAACATGTCCACCAGCCGCACCCGCTCAAGCCGGTATGGCCCCAGTCGGCAGAGGGTCTCCAGGTCCCGCCCCAGGGCCGCCACGTCACAGCTGAGGTACACCAGGATCGGGGGCCCGGCCAGCCCCAGCCACCCGCGCACCGCCGGTCCCAGGCCACTTCGAGGGGGGTCCAGCACGATCGCGTGGCAAGCGGAGAGCTCTGGCAGAATCGCCTCCACGTCCCCGCGCCGGACCACCATTCGACCGGGGGCGTACATCTCCGCATGGAGCGCGGCCAGCCGGGCCGCAGCGGTCCCGGACTCCACCGCCACCACCTTGGCACCCAGGTCGGCCAGCCGGACGCTGAGCACTCCGGCGCCGGCGTAGGCGTCCACCACCAGGGTCCCGGCCACCTCGTCCCGCAGCCAGTCGACCACGGTCTCGTAGAGCTGAGGGAGGGTGCCCTGGTTGACCTGGATGAAGGAAGACGGGGTCACGCGGAAGCTTCGACCCCGGTAGAGCACCGAACCGGACTCGGTACCGAGAAGAGGGGTGCCCGGCCCCGCTGCGGCCAGCGCCACCCTGGGCCCGGCCTGGACATCGGGACGGGTCTGCACCAGCAGCCCCTCCTCGACCCTGGTGATCGAAACCGTCTGGACCGCCGGGGGCTCCCCGGCCAACGCGGCGCCCACACCCGCCAGCGCGGCGTTGATCTCATCGGTGTGGATGGGGCAGCTGGCCACCGGCACGGTCCGGTATCCGCTCCGGCTCTTGAAGCCAAGCGATGCGCCAGCACCACGGTGGAACTCCCCGCGCCAGCGGTAGGCGTATGGGGAGGCGGCCCCCAGCACCTCCACCTCTCCCCGGGGCTCCAGCCGACGAGCCCGCAGCTCCTCCAGCAGCACCCCGTGTTTCACCTTCAGCTGCTGGGAATACTCCAGGTGCTGGAGCTGGCAGCCCCCGCACTCGCCGAACACCGGGCACAGGGGATCGACCCGGCCGGGAGCCGGGTCCAGCACCTCCTCCACGTCGGCGCGCAGATACCTCGGTCTCCGCTCGGTGACCCTGGCGCGAACCAGCTCGCCGGGGACCGCCCCGAACAGCAACACCACCTGGCCGCGGTGATGCGCCAGTCCTCGCCCCAGGTGGACGATTCGCTCGCAGCGCAGCTCGAGGCACTCGCCCACCGCCACGGGTGCCCGCTCTTCGGCCAGCAGCCGGCTCATCCCCCTCCGCGCCCCAGCCGCTCCCGAAGCAGCCGAGAGGCGAGGTCGGGGTTGGCAACCCCGCCCGAAGCCTTGCGCACCGCCCCCACCAACGGGCCGAGCGCCCGGTCGTTGCCGGCCTGGAAGTCCGAAGCCGCCTTGGGCAGTTGCCGGATGGCCGCGCCGACCCACTCCTCCATCTGGGCGGCGTCACTGACCTGCGTCAGACCGCGCTCCTTGATGAGATCCACCGGCGACCGGGCCTCGGCGAACGCCTCTGCCAGGACCTCCCGTCCGCTGGTGCCGCTCACCTCTCCCGCATCCACCATGCGCACCAGCTCCGCCAGCTCGGCGGGAGGGATGGGGGAGTGCTCAAGACCCAGCTTCGCCTCCTTGCAGAGGGCCTGGAGGGGGCCGAGCTGCCAATTGGCAGCCGCCCGGGGTGGCGCCCCTGCCGCCACCATGGCCTCGAAGTAGGCGACGTCCTGAGGCCGCTCGGTGATGAGCGCCGCTTGCTCCTCGCCCAGCTGGTGCCGGTCCCGGAGCCGGTCCCGGAGGCGCAGCGGTGGCTCGGGAAGGCTGGCGCGGAGGCGCTCCACCAGCTCGCGGGAGACCCGCAGGGGGGGCAGGTCCGGCTCGGGGAAGTAGCGGTAGTCCTGGGCCTCCTCCTTGCTGCGCTGGGAGACGGTGGACTGCTCCACCTCGCTCCAGCCGCGGGTCTCCTGGCGGACCGTCTCTCCGGACTCGATGACCGCGGTCTGCCGCCGCACCTCGCACTCCAGGGCGGCCTCGACGCTGCGGAAAGAGTTCATGTTCTTGACCTCGACCTTGACCCCGAGCTCCCGCCGGCCCCGGGGACGCAGGGAGATGTTGGCGTCGCAGCGCAGGCTCCCCTGCTCCATGTTGCCGTCGTTGACCCCGAGATGGAGCAGGAGCTGGCGCAGCGCCCTCAGGTACTGGGGAGCCTCGCTCGGGCTCCTGAGATCCGGCTCTCCCACGATCTCCATCAGCGGGACCCCGGCGCGGTTGAGATCCACCAGGGAGAACTTGGCGGTGTGGATCTCCCCGGCATGGTGGAGGGTGCCGGCATCCTCCTCCAGGTGCACCCGGGTGATCCCACAGGATCTCCGCTCACCGTCCACCTCGAACTCCAGGTGACCACCCAGAGAGAGCGGCAGGTCGTACTGGGAGATCTGATAGCCCTTGGGCAGATCGGGGTAGAAGTAGTTCTTGCGGTCGAACTTGCTGAACTCGGGAATCCGGCACCCCAGGGCCAGGGCGGTCCGGATCGTCATCTCCACCGCCCTCCCGTTGATCACCGGCAGGGCGCCGGGAAGGCCGAGGCAGGTGGGGCAGGTGTTGCTGTTGGGCGGCAGCCCCATGTACTCGGCGCGGCAGCCGCAGAACATCTTGCTGCGAGTGAGCAGCTGGGCGTGGACCTCCAGCCCGATCACCGCCTCCAGCTCAGCCATCGAACCCCGCTGGCACCCGGTGCCAGACGTCCGCGGCCCGCTCCACGGCCGCACCCACCTTAAGGCACACGGCCTCACCTAGGTAGGGACCGAGCACCTGCAGACCCACCGGCAGCCCGGAGCTGAAACCGACGGGGACCGAGAGCCCGGAGATACCCGCCAGATTCGCCGGGAGGGTGAGGGCATCGGTGGCGTACATCGCCAGCGGGTCCTGGGTGCGCTCTCCCAGACGGAAGGCCGGGGTGGGGGCGGTCGGCGATATCAGGGCGTCCACCCTTTCGAAGACCCTGGAGAAGTCCTGGGCCACCAGCGTGCGGACCTTCTGGGCCCTCAGGTAGTAGGCGTCGTAGTACCCGCTGCTGAGCACGAAGGTCCCCAGGGCCACCCGGCGCCGCACCTCGGGCCCAAACCCGCGGTTGCGTGCCAGCTCGTAGGCCTCCAGGAGGCTAGGGGCGGCGGGCTCACCAGGTCCGAAGCGGATCCCGTCCATCCGGGCCAGGTTGCTGCTCACCTCCGCTGGGGCGATCACGTAGTAGGCCGCCAGGGCGTATTCGGTGCTGGGGAGGGAAACCTCCACCAGCTCCGCCCCCTCCGCCTCCAGCCACCGGCAGGCGCTCTCGAAAACCGCCCTCACGCCCCCTTCGAGACCCGCCTCCCGATACTCCCGGGGGATGCCGAGGCGGAGCCCGCGGACGCCCTCGTGCAGGGCTCGGGACAGGTCCCCCACCGGGGCCGGGGAGGTGGTGCTGTCGCGCGCGTCGGGACCGGCGATGGAGCTCAAAACGAGCTGGGCATCCTCCACGGTCTTGGCCAGCGGGCCAACCTGGTCCAGGGAGCTGGCGAAGGCGATGACACCATAGCGGCTCACCCTCCCGTAGCTGGGCTTGACTCCCACGACCCCACAGAACGACGCCGGAAGGCGCACCGATCCCCCGGTATCGGTGCCCAGGGTGGCGACCGCCAGGCGGGCGGCGACCGCCGCCGCCGAGCCCCCGCTGCTTCCCCCTGGAACCCGTTCCGCGTCCCAGGGGTTCACCGTCGTCTGAAAGGCGGAGTTCTCGTTGGAGCTGCCCATGGCGAACTCGTCACAGTTCATCTTCCCCACCACCACCGCCCCGTCTCGAGCCAGCCGGGCCACCACGGTGGCGTCGTACGGGGGCCGGTACCCCTCCAGGATCCGGCTGCCGGCGGTGGTCTCGACTCCCCTGGTGCAGAGGACGTCCTTGTGGCCGATGGGTATGCCGCAAAGTGCGGGGGCGTCGGCCTCCTCCACCAACCTCCGGTCCGCGGCGCGGGCCTGCTCGAGGGCCAGTTCCTGGGTGGTGCGCAGGAAGGCGCCCAAATTGCCATCCAGTGCTCCGGCCCGGCCCAAGGCCTCCTGGGTGAGCTCGACCGACGAGAACTCCCGCGCCCGGAGCCTTCGGCCAAGCTCGGAGATGGAGAGGTCGAGAAGGCTCACTGGATTGCGGGCACCCGCAGGAGACCGGCTTCGTGGCTGGGCGCATTGGACAGCGCCTCCTGTGAGGTCAGGCCGGGCTCCACCTGGTCCTCCCGCATCACGTCGTACAGGCCACCAACCTGGGCGGTGGCGTCCACACCGCTGACGTCGGCCTCCTGGAGGCGGTCCACAGCCGCCAGAATGGCTCGCAGCTGAGGCAGGATGACCTCCATCTCCTCATCGGTGAGCCCCAGCCGCGCCAGCCTGCTGAGGTGGGCGACCAAGGCCAGGTCGAGACCTCCTGCACCATCTCCTCGATCAGCTCCCACCACTAGGCGATTATAGGAACCGGTGGTGAACTCACCCGGCACACCGGATCCCGACCATGACGCCCTGGCGGCCGCCGCTCTGGAGGCCGCCGTGGCGGCGTTCGCGGCCGCCAGGTCGGCCCGGATGCTCCTGGACTCCCCGGGCCGCCTGGGCGCCGACGCGGTGCAGCGGGCCCAGCCGATCTCCGGGGCGCGGCGGGCCAGCAGGAAGGCGCAGTCCGAGGTGTCCGAGTCCGCCCGGAGGCTCGAGCACGCACGCGACCGCTGGGGAGCACTGATGCGGGGACTCGCCGCCGACCTCGACCTGCCCCCGGACCAGCTGGTGTTCCGGGTGGAGGGCGCGGCGGCGAGGCTCGCCCTGCGGGACGCCGCCACGCTGCTCAGCGCGGCCGCGGCCGCGCTGACTTCCCTAGGGCCCGGCCGGGACCAACTGGTCCGGGACTGCGCCGGGATCGAGTCGGAGCTGGCCCGGCTGGCGGCGCTTGCCGCCGCCACGGGCCATGAGGATCAGAGCTCCTCCGGGCCCACCTCGGGATGATCCAGCCAGCGGCGGAACTGGTCGCCGTCCAGGATCGGGACGCCAAGCCGCCCAGCGGCCGCGAGCTTCGAGCCCGCGCCCTCACCGGCGACGACGGCGGTGGTCTTCCGCGATACGCTGCTCGCGGCTGAGCCTCCGAGCCTGCGAATCGCGCCCTCGGCCTCGGCCCGGGTGAACCCCGGCAGCGTCCCGGTCACGACAATGGTCCGGCCGAGCCAGGGGCCGCCGCCGCCGGCCTCCGCCTGGGGATCCACCCCCACCGCCGCCAGCTGTGCCAGGAGAGACACCGTTCCATCGCTGGAG
The DNA here is from genome assembly GCA_021785655.1 of bacterium. Lineage (GTDB taxonomy): Bacteria > Chloroflexota > Dormibacteria > Aeolococcales > Bog-877 > JAJYXT01. Next base: position 118,778 of record JAJYET010000003.1, read on the forward strand.
AGGTAGGAGGAGATGGCCGCCGCCAGCACCGGCCCGACGCCGGAAATGGCGGCCAGTTCCTCTGGCCCGGCGGCGACCACCCGCTGCAGCGTGCCGAAGTGCTCCGCCAACAGCTCCGCCGTGCGCCTGCCCACGTGGGGGATCCCCAGCGCGTACAGGAACGCCCCCAACTGGGGGCGGCGGCGGGCACCCAGCGCGTCCGTCAGCTGGCGCGCCGACTTGCGTGCCAGCCCAGGCAGCTCCTCAAGCTGCTCTGGGGTCAGCCGGAAGAGGTCGGCGGGGCTGGATATCAGCCCACGCTCCAGCAGCTCCTGAAGGATGGCTGGGCCCAGGCGATCTATGTTGAGGGCGTCCCGGCTCACGAAGTGGAACAGGGTCGCTAGCCGCTGGGCGGGGCAGAGGGGGTTGAGGCAGCGGGTCACTACCTCGCCCTCCTCGCGGACCAGTGGGGCTCCGCACGCAGGGCAGCTGGCCGGCATCCGGAAAGGCTCGCTTTCCTCCGGACGGCGCTCCAGCTCCACCCGCACCACCTCGGGAATCACGTCTCCCGCCTTGCGCACCACCACCGTGTCGCCCACCCGCACGTCCTTGCGCCGGACCTGATCCTCGTTGTGCAGGGTGACGTGGCTCACCGTGGACCCCGCCACCTCGACCGGCTCCAGCACCGCCACCGGGGTGGCCGCGCCGGTTCTCCCGATGCTGACCTCGATCGCCAGGACCCGGGTCTCGCGCTCCTCGGGGGGGAACTTGTAGGCCACCGCCCAGCGAGGGGCCCGGCTGTCAGACCCCAGCTCCCCCTGCCACTGGAGGCTGTCTACCTTCAGCACCACCCCGTCTATCTCGTATGGGAGCTCGGCCCGCCGCGACTGCCAGGTCGCCAGCAGGTCCATCACCCCCTCTCCTCTGATCAGCAGCTGCCGGTTGGCATTGACGGGGAACAGGTGAGCCTCCAGCCAGTCCAGCAGCCGGTGCTGGGTGAGCACCCCGGACGGGGGAGGGTCACAGGCGTAGAAGTAGGCGTCCAGCCCCCGGGCCCGTGTCACCTCGGGGTCGAGCTGCCGCAGGCTTCCCGCCGCCGCGTTGCGACAGTTGGAATACAGCTCGAGCCCCTGGGCCGCCCGTCCTCGATTGAGCTCGGCCAGGACGGCCTTGGGCATGTAGACCTCGCCCCGGATCTCGAGATCCCCGGCATCTCCCTCGGGGTCGACCTCGAAACGCTGTGGAATCGCTGGGATGGTGCGGACGTTGGCGGTGATCTCCTCCCCGGTCTCGCCGTCCCCCCGGGTGGCCGCCCGGACCAGCTCCCCGCGGTGGTAGGTGAGGCTCACCGCCAGCCCATCCATCTTGAGCTCGGCAAGGAGGTCCGGGGCCAGGCCAAGCGCCACCTCCAGCCGTCGCTGGAACTGCTGGACCTCGGTCTCGGAGACCGCGTTCTGCAGAGAGCGCATCGGGGCCCGGTGGCGGACCTTGCGGAAGGGGGTGGTTCCGACCGCTCCCACCCTCTGGGTGGGGGAATCCTTGGTCCGAAGGGCCGGGAAGCGCTCCTCCAGCTCCAGCAGCTCCCGCATCTGGAGGTCGTACTCGGCATCCGTCACCGCCGGGGAGTCGAGCACGTAGTAGAGGTAGTTGTGCCGGGAGAGCTCCTCGCGCAGCTGGGAGGCCCGGGCCCGGGCCTCCCGGGGTGGGGCGGCCATCAGGCCAGCTTCCGCAGCACCGCGTCGCTCACCGCGAACCGGCGCCTCCCGGCGTTCTCGAACTCGATAACCACCTCCTCACCGCCAGGGGTCATCTCGCTCACCCTGATCACCCCCCGGCCGAACCGCTGGTGCTCCACCCGGTCCCCGGCGGCATACCGGGGGCCGACCACCACCGCCGGCGCCGCCTTGGTCGCCTCGCGCACGATGGCCTCTCGCGCCCGGGTCAGGACCAGCGGCTGGCCATGGGTGGCCGGCGGCGCGACGAAGGATCCCGGCGCGCCCCAGCCGGAGGTCCCCTCGAGGGCGCTGAGGGGCTTCAGGAAGCGGGAGGGGGTAGCCCCCCGGGGGCTCCCGTACAGGTGACGCTGGAAGCAGTGGCTGAGGTAGAGACGCTCGCGCGCCCTGGTCATGCCGACATAGAGCAGCCGGCGCTCCTCCTCCAGGCTGGCGTCGGAGTCCAGCGAGCGGACATGGGGCAGAAGCCCCTCCTCCACCCCGGTCACGAACACCACCGGGAACTCGAGCCCCTTGACCTGATGCAGCGTGATCAGGGTGAGGGCCCCGGAGGTGGAGTCATCCATCTGATCCACGTCGCCGGCCAGCGCCAGCTGCTCCAGGAACGCTGGCAGGGTGGACGCCGCCGGGTCGTCGCCCAGCTCGGCGGCGAGACCCCGGAGCTCGGTCAGGTTGGCCCAGCGCTCCTCGCCCTCGGGGGTGCCGTCGCGCACCAACTGGCGGTACCCGCTCCGCTCCAGGAGGCGATCCAGCAGCTGGACCAGTGGCCATTTGGATGAGTAGTCGTTGAGATCCGCCAGAAGGTCATGGAACCGGCGCAACCCCTGGGCCGCGGCCCCACGGAGCCCCGCCAGTTCGGGTATCTCCAGGACCGCCGCCAGCCGGCCGCCCCCGGCCTGCAGGAGATCGCGAACCTGGGCCATGGACTGCGCTCCCACACCCCGCCGGGGCACGTTGATCACCCGCTCGAACGCCACCCGGTCCGAAGGGTTGGCCAGAAGGCGCAGGTAGGCCAGGACGTCCTTCACCTCCTTGCGCTGGTAGAAGCGAAGGCCGCCGATGAGCCGGTAGGGGATCCCCTCCCGGAGGAGGACCTCCTCCAGGGCGCGGGACTGGGCGTTGGTCCGGTACAGGACCGCGGTCTCTCCCCAGGCCAGCTCACCGAGGGCGTGGAGCCGTCGCGCCTCGGCCGCCACCGCGGATGCCTCCTCCCTCTCGTCGTAGAACTGGCCCACCTGCACCGGGTTGCCCTCCGGCCCCGCGGTCCAGAGGCCCTTGTCCATGCGCCTGGTGTTCTCCCGGATCACCGCCCCCGCGGCCCTGAGGATGGCGGCGGTGCTGCGGTAGTTCTGCTCCAGCGGCACCACCAGAGCGTCGGGGTAGTCGCGCTGGAACTCCAGGATGTTGCGGAGGTCAGCCCCCCGCCAGCTGTAGACCGACTGGTCCGGGTCCCCGACCACCGTCACCCTGCGGTGCTCCCCCACCAGGAGGCGCAGGATGCGGTACTGAGCCCGGTTGGTGTCCTGGTACTCGTCCACCAGCACATGGCGGAAGCGGTCTCGATAACGCTCCAGGGCCTCGCTCGAGGACTCCAGCAGCCGAACCTCCCGGAGGAGGAGGTCGTCGAAGTCGAGGGCCCGGTTGGCCTCCAGGAGTGCCTCGTACCGGGGGTAGACGCGAGCCGCCTGGGACTCCACGAACCCTCGGGCCGCCAGGCTGAACTCCTCCGGCCCCCGGAGGTCGTTCTTGGCCCGCGAGATCTCGGCGGCGATCGAGGCCACGCTGAAGCGCTTCTCGTCCACGCCGGCCTGGGCCATGGCTTCCTTCATCACCGCCGCCCGGTCGCCCTCGTCGTAGATGACAAAGTCCCGCGGAACCCCGGCGAGCTCCCCCCGCTGCCGCAGCATGCGCGCCCCCATGGCGTGGAAGGTGCCCAGCCACATCCCCTCGACCCCGCCCTCGAGGAGCGTATCCAGGCGGGAGCGCATCTCCCGGGCCGCCTTGTTGGTGAAGGTCACCGCCAAAACTCGCGAAGGCCGGGCCCGCCCGGTGGCCACCAGGTAGGCGACCCGGTGGGTGAGGACCCGCGTCTTGCCGGATCCCGCGCCGGCGAGCACCAGCAGAGGCACGTCCGGAGCGGTCACCGCCTCCACCTGGGCCGGATTCAGCCCGGCCAGCAGTTCTGCGGCCGCCACCTCCCCGGCGATCCCTCCCGGGGTCACACCCCCTGCCCGTCGATGAGGGGCAGATAGAGCTCCGGCCGACGGTCCCCCAGGGTGTGGTTGCGCGGGGTCCGCTGCCGTGCCCGGTCCACCCACTCCAGGTTAAGCTCCACCACTAGCAGCTGCTCGTCTGCGGGCGCGGCCGGACCGGCGAGCATCGCCCCGTTGGGCGCCACGGCACAGCTGCAGCCCACAAAGTCCACCCCTCGCTCGGACCCGATGCGGTCGGCCGCCACCACGAAGACCTGGTTCTGGGTGGCGACCCCCACGCTGGCGTAGTCGCCCATGGTCCAGCCCCTCTCGTCCACCGCCGGGCTGCGGAAGTTGGCGACCCAGTTGGTCGGCACCGCGACCACGTCCGCACCCCGGAGGGTCAGCACCCGGGCGGCTTCGGGGAACCAGAGGTCGTAGCAGATCAGAACCCCGAGCCGGCAGGCGCCGACATCGAAGACCAGAAAGCCCGAGTCACCGGGCTCGAAGAAGTTCTTCTCGTCGTTGAACAGGTGGGCCTTGCGGTACACCCCCAGGAGCCCCGACGGCCCCACCACCGCGGCCGAGTTGAACCGCCGCCCTCCATCTGCCTCGGCGAACCCGGCCACCAGATGAACATCGAGCTCGCGGCACAGGTCCGTCCACCCTGACACGATCGGGCCGTCCCGCCCCTCAGCGGAGGCGGCCGCCTCCTCCTGGCTCTGGAACGTGTAGCCCGAGGCGGCCAGCTCCGGGAGCACGATCAGCCGCGCTCCCGCCTCGGCGGCCCGTCGGATCCAGAGCTCCGCCAAGCGGCGATTGCCTGGCAGGTCGCCGACGGACGGCGCGTACTGGCAGGCGGCGGCGATCAGTCGGCGGGTCGGGGACATGGCGACATTCTGCGGCCTGGACGGCCTCAGAAGTCCATGTCATCCATGCCGTCCATCCCGTCCATGCCACCCATGCCACCCATGCCACCCATCCCCGGGTCGCCTCCTGCAGGCGCCGGCGCTGGGGGCTCAGGCCGGTCGGCCACGAGCACCTGGGTGGTGAGCAGCAATCCGGCGACCGAACTGGCGCTCTCCAGGCTGGTCTTGACCACTTTGGTGGGGTCCATGATGCCCATCTCCAGGAGGTCACCGAAACGGAGGGCCTCCACGTCCACCCCTTCGGTCAGCCCCATGGCCGAGACCTTTTCCACGACTGTCCCACCCTCCAGTCCGGCATTGGCGGCCAGCTGGCGGAGTGGCTGCTCCAGGGCCCGCCGGATGACCGCGACTCCGGCCCGCTCATCGTCATCGCCGCCCAGGCCATCGAGAACGCCGCGGCAAGCCAGCAAACTGCGCCCACCGCCGGGGAGCACCCCCTCCTCGACAGCCGCCCGGGTGGCTTCCAGCGCGTCCTCCACCTTCTCCTTGCGCTCCTTGAGGTCGGTCTCAGTGGGGGCCCCGACCCGGATCACAGCCACCCCCCCCACCAGCCTGGCCTTCCGCTCCTGCAGCTTCTCTCGGTCCCAGTCGGAGTCCGTCTCCTCGATCTGGCGGTCGATGTCCCGGACCCGCCCCTGCACGGCGGCGGACGACCCACCGCCATCCACCACCGTCGTGTCGTCCTTGGTGACGACCACCCGCCGAGCGCTGCCCAGCTGGCTCTGGACCACCCCCTCCATGGTGAGCCCAAGGTCGTCCGAGATCAGCTCGGCCCCGGTGAGCACGGCGAGGTCCTGGAGCATCGCAGTCCGGCGGTCCCCGAAGCCCGGCGCCTTCACAGCGCAGGCGCTCACCGTTCCCCGCATCCGGTTGACCACCAGGGTGGCCAGCGCCTCCCCCTCGAGGTCCTCGGCCACCAGAAGGAGGGGTCGGGCGGCGTTCACCGCCAGCTCGAGCGCCGGGAGGAGGTCCTTGACCGCGGAGACCTTCTTGGTGGTGATGAGGATCATGGGGCTGTCCAGAACCGCCTCCATGCTCTTCTGGTCGGTCACCAGGTAGGGGGACACCCAGCCCCGGTCGAACTGCATCCCCTCGACCACCTCGATCTCCGTCTCCAGGCCGGAGCCCTCCTCGACCGTGATCACCCCGTCGGCCGTCACCTTTTCCATGGCGTCGGCGATCATGGCGCCGATTTCATGGCTGCCACTGGAGACGGTGGCCACCCGCTCGGTGTCCGCGCGCCCCTCCAGCGGCCGGCTGAGGCGGTCCAGCTCGCGAAGCACCGCCTCTACCGCCTGGTCCATCCCCCGCTTGATCGCCGTGGCGGAAGCGCCGGCATGGAGGTTGTGCAGTCCCTCCCGGAGCATGGCCTCAGCCAGCACCGCAGCGGTCGTGGTGCCATCCCCGGCCCGATCGTTGGTGCGCTTGGAGGCCTCGGCCAGCAGCTGCGCCCCCATGTTCTCGAAATGGTCGGGGAGCTCCAAGTCGCGCAAGATCGTCGCCCCGTCGTTGCTGACCTGGGGGCTGCCGTACTTGCGGTCCAGCACCGCCGCCCGGCCCCTCGGCCCGAGGGTCGGACGGACCACCCGAGCCGCCTGGCCGGCACCGCGGAGCAGCGCCTCCCGGGCGGCATCGTCGAACTTAAGCTGCTTGGCAGTCAAAGGTCACGCCTCCTTGCTTCATTCGCGAGGGCCGCGGCCCCCTGAGGGCCGCGGCGCCGGGCCTCAGGCCTTGCCGTTGGGCGCGACCACCGCCAGCACGTCCCGCTCGGACAGGATCAGGTAATCTTGGTCGTCGATCTTGATCTCGGAGCCGGCGTACTTGGCGTAGATGACCCGGTCCCCGACCTTGACGTCGAGTTCCACTCGCTGCCCGGTCTGCTCGTTGTACTTGCCGTTTCCGACGGCCTCGATCAGCCCTTCCTGGGGCTTCTCCTTTGCAGTGTCGGGAAGCACGATCCCACTCTTGGTGGTCTCCTCACGCTCCAGGGGCTTGACGACGACGCGATCTGCCAGCGGACGTAGCTTGAGGCTCATGGCGACCTCCTCCTCTGATTAGCACTCACCCGTACCGAGTGCTAAGAGTCTAGCACCTCAGGGGAGTCCCTTGGCAACTGCCGGTGACGGCCTGGGCGCGAAGTCAGCCCCCACCTCGGGCTGGGGGCCGACCGAATCGCGGCTCGAGAGAGCCCGGACGCGCTCAGACGTTGACCGCTCGCAGCGGCGGACTCGTGCCCACCTGGTCCTCGCTGCTGGCCTCCTCAATCGTCTTGCCGGCGGGCTCGGGGAGCAGGAAGGTGACCATGATCCCCAGGACGGCGGTGGAGGTCGCGATGAGCATCACCCCCGACAGACCGAGGGTGCTCAGCACCAGCGGAAACGTGAAGGTGCCGATGAAGGCTCCCACCTTGCCGGTCCCGGCGGAAAGGCCATGTCCGGTGGTGCGAGCGGACACCGGGTACAGCTCAGATGGCAAGACGAAGGTGGTGGTGTTGGGCCCGAACTCCGTGAAGAAGTAGCTGAGCCCATACAGCACCACGAAGGGCAGCACCTCCTTCACTATCCCGGGCACCACCCCCAGCAGCAGGAATCCCAGTGCCATCCCCGTGAATCCCAGGAACTGCAGGCGTCGGTGCCCAACCCGGTCAATCGCCAAGAAGGCGAAGATGTAGCCCGGGAGGGCGAAGAGGGTGAAAACCAGCAGGGTGAGCGCGGTGTCCTGGATCAGGCTGGCATGGGGAGCGAGCGCCTTGAGGATGAGCGGCGACGAGATGCTGTTGCCGTAGAAGGTGTAGTCGAGCAAGAACCAGCTGCCCGCCGTCCCCACCAGCAGCAGGAGGTAGCGGGGATTGGACACGAACTGCCTAAAGGAGAGCCGCACCCGCGGCTCCGTCACGTCCGCCTCCGCCCGCACCTGGTCGCGGGTGTAGGACCTCAGGGCGGCCGCCGCCGCCTCGTTCTTGCCTTGCACCCTGGCCATGAACCGCGGCGACTCCGGCATCTTCCGGCGCAGATAGATCACCCCGAGGGCCGGGATCGCACCCAGGCCGAGCATCAGCCGCCAGGCCAGGTCGTGATTGACCCCCAGCGCCAGGATGATCAGGGCCACCACCGGCCCCATGATCAGACCCAACGCCTGCATCGAGAAGACCATGCTGACCAGACGGCCGCGGTTCTTGCGGTTGGCGTACTCGCTCATGATCACCGCGCTGACCGGATAGTCGCCCCCGATGCCGATGCCCAGGACAAAGCGCCAGGCGATCAGCCAGACCAGGTTGGGTGAGAGGGCGCTGCCCACGGCGGCCACCGCCATCAGGGCCGCCTCCAGCCCGTATACGGCTTTGCGCCCGAACACGTCGGCCACGCGGCCGAAGATGGTGGCGCCGATCAGGGCGGCGATCAGCGCGGTGCTCCCGACCAGCCCAATCACAAAAGGCGAGGGATGGTACTCGACCTTGATGAGCGCCAGGGCGACTCCGATGATGAACAGGTCGTAGGCGTCGGTGAAGAACCCCATCCCGGCGGTGAACAAAACGCGCATGTGGAACCGTCCCATGGGCGCCTCGTTGAGAGCGTCCACCACCCCCCTGCTGAGCGTGTCCCTGGACATCTGAGATCGCATCCTCCCTGGCGCCGGTGCCCTGGTGTGAGGGCTAATTCGATTGTCGCCAGGGGTGGGTTAAGCCGGGGTTAAGCAGCAGGGCCAGCCACGGCCCCCGGGATCTGCCCGGGGAGTCATCCCAGGGGAGCCGTCGCCAGATCTGCGCTGTGTCTGCGCCACCACCAGGAGCGCCTTCGCTCAGCTCCCGCCAGCTGCTCCCAGCCGCTCCCTCAGCTGGGCGCGCCGGATCTTGCGGCTCACCGTCTCAGGCAGCTCGGAGGCGCAGCGGATCACGTGGGGGTACCTGCATCGCCGGAAAGCCAAGGAGGCCAATCGCGACCACCGGGAGGCCGATCCGCAGGAGAGAGTAGTAGGCGGGGGAGATGGCCAAGACCAGCAGGGCGAGTGCGCCGCCATCCCGGCCGGGAGCAAGCCCAGGACCGGCGCCGGAAGCGATCCGAGGACACGGGGGGCTGCCACGCCAGACAAGCCGGCGTCGGAAGGGAGGACCCTGGACGGCACAGGCGAGACGGGGGGGCTTAGATCGGCGCGCCTGCGGGGCGCCCTACCCCACCTCTCACACCGTCCACCTCGGGGCCCGGGGACCGCTCATCGGCTCTGGACGGTAGGCCGCGCTTCCAGCGCCTGCCGTCACCGCTGACTGCGGCTTCCGGGCTGGACATCGCCACATCGGGGGTGGGTCGAGCCACTTCCCCACCGGAACTCCTGTCCGGCCCTGCTGACCTAGCCGCTCTGGCGCAGCCGCTCCCGGAGCTCCGTACGCCGGATCTTGCCGCTCACGGTCTTGGGCAGCTCCGAGACGAAGTGGATCTCGCGGGGGTACTTGTAGGGTGCGGTGACCCGTCGCACGTGCTCCTGGAGCTCCCGGGCGAGCTCGTCCGAGCCCTGATGTCCGGGGGCCAGAATCACGAAGGCGGTGACGATCTCGGTGCGCATCGGATCAGGCTTGCCGACCACGGCCGCCTCGGCCACTGCAGGGTGCTCGACGAGGGCCGACTCGACCTCGAAGGGGCCGATCCGGTAGGCGGAGGAGGTGATGACGTCGTCGGCCCGGCTCTCGAACCAGAGATAGCCGTCCTCGTCCCTGCGGCCCCGGTCACCGGTCAGGTACCAGTCCCCCCGGAAGGAGGCGGCCGTGGCCTCGGGATCGCGGTAGTACCCGGCGAACAGCCCCAGCGGGCGACGCGGGGCAGCCCGGACCGCTATGTTTCCCTCCTCCCCCACTCCGAGCACTTCGCCGAAGTCATCGACCACGTCCACCTGGTACCCCGGAACTGGCTTCCCCATCGAGCCAGGCCGGAGAGGGAGGCAGCGGAAGTTGGCCACCACGTTCACCGTCTCGGTCTGGCCGTACCCGTCGTATATGGGCAGGCCCACCCCCTCCCGCCACTGGCGGATGACCTCCGGATTCAGGGGCTCCCCGGCTGCCACGCAGTGGCGCAGCCGGGAGAGGTCAGGACGGGCGAGGTCGGTGAGCACCAGCGAGCGGTAGATGGTTGGCGGGGCGCAGAAGGTGGTGATACCGTAGCGCGCGATCACGTCCAGGAGCAGGTCCGGGTCCGGCTTGCCCATGTTCATCTGGACCACCGCCGCGCCCTCAGCCCACTGCCCGAACAGCTTGCCCCAGGCCGCCTTGGCCCACCCGGTGTCGGAGATCGTCCAGTGGAGGTCACCCGGACGCAGGTCCTGCCAGTAGCGAGCCGTGGAGCGGTGGCCCAGCCCGTAGCTGGCCTGGGTGTGCAGCACCATCTTGGGGTGGGCCACGGTCCCCGAGGTGAAGTAGAGGAGCATCGGGTCTGAGGCCGCCGTGGGATCTGCCGGGGTGGGGCCGTCCGCCGCCCGCTCCATCAGCGACCCGAGCGACGCCCAGCCATCTCCTGCAGGCCAGCCCACCGCGATCCGGACCTTGAGCGATGGCATCAGGTCGGCCACCTCGTCGAGTTTGGGAGCCTGCTGGCTGTCGCAGATCGCCGCCACCGCCTCGGCGCGGCTGACCCGGTAGGCGATGTCCCGGGCGGTGAGCTGCACCGTGGCCGGCATCGGCACCGCGCCCACCCGGATCGCCCCCAGGACTGCGAAGTACCACTCGGGGATTCGGGGCAGGAGCACGAACACCCTATCCCCATGGCCCACCCCCAGCGCCCTCAGGGCATGGGCCACCCTGCGACTGGCCCACGCCAGGTCCGCGAAGGAGTGCTCGCCTACCACCTCACCGGCCGGCCCCAGGGAAAGGAGCGCCAGCTCTTCGGGTCGAGCGGCGGCTCGGGCCTCCAGGATGTCCAGCACGTAGTTGAAGCGCTCCGGCACCAGGGGGGGTGGAGCCGCCACCTCCGCCTCGTAGTCGACAAGGTTGGGCGGGCTCTCCCGGTCTGGTCGCTGACTCACCCTGGCACCTCCCATCCCACGGACGTTGGGCCGAGCTTAGGCGGGAAGGGACCCGAAGTCAATCGGAGATCAGGCTGCGTACGCGCGAAGTCCCGGCTCGGCGTCCAACGGCTCGCGGTCGAAGCCCCGCAGGCTGGAGCGGACCAGACCGGCGGCCCCGATCATGGCGGCGTTGTCGGTGCACAGGGGGGCGGCCGGGATCACCACCCTGGCCACCTTGGCGAAGCGCTCGCGGACCGTTTCCCGGAGAAGGCCGTTGCTGGCGACTCCGCCTGCCACCACCACCTGGGAGACACCGGCGCTTTCGGCCGCCGCTTCCAACTGGGCGACCAGCGTCTCCACCACGGCCAGACGGAAACCGGCTGCCACGTCCGCCACCACTTCAGGATCCGTGGGGTCCAGACCGCGAAGGAGGTAGAGGACCGCTGTTTTCAGCCCGCTGAAGGAGAAGTTGAAGTCAGGCAACAGGGGCCGCGGCAGGCGGTACCTGCCGGGGTTGCCGGAGCCCGCGGCGCGGTCGATCTCGGGGCCACCGGGGTAGGCCAGCCCCAGCATCCGCGCCACCTTGTCGAAGGCCTCTCCGGCAGCGTCGTCGCGGGTCGCACCCATCAGGGCCACGTCATCGTGAGCCCGGTAGTGGATGAGGTCGGTGTGCCCTCCACTGACCACCAGGGCCACGAAGGGAGGCTCCAGGTCGGGCTCGGCGAGCTTGGCCGCCAGCACGTGCCCGGTCATGTGGTTCACCCCCACCAGAGGGAGCCCGGTGGCCAGGGCCAGCCCCTGGGCGTAACTCACCCCCACGGCCAGGCAGCCGACCAGCCCCGGCCCCCGGGTGACCGCTATCCCGTCCACCCCCCGGAGACCCCCGGTCACCGGCTCCAGAGCCTCGGCGACCACCCCCCCGAGCCGCTCCAAATGCATCCGGGCCGCCAGCTCCGGAACCACCCCGCCGTACCGGGCATGGGCCTGAGCCTGCGACGCCACCACGGACGACCGGACGGTCCAGCCCGACTCGACGACGGCCGCGGCTGTCTCGTCGCAGGAGGTCTCGATCGCCAGCAGTTTCACCGGCCGGGCCACCCCGGATCCGGGAGCGGGCCGAGCCCCTCGGCCTCCAGAGCCCCCGCCACCTGGAGGAAGTGCGCCTTGAACCGAGGAGCATGGATGAGGTCGGACCACATGACGAGGGCGTCCTCTCCGTTATCGGTGTAATATCCCCGCCGCCGGCCGAGGATCCTGAACCCGAAGCTGTCGTAGAGGTGAATGGCCACCTCGTTGCTGGGGCGCACCTCCAGGCTGATGAAGTTGGCGCCCAGATGATAGGCGCGGTTCACCAGTGCGCAGAACATCGTCCGCCCCACCCCCTGCCCCTGCTCCGAGCGGCGAACCCCGATGGTGGTCACGTGGGCCTCTTCACCCACCACCCAGAGGCCCCCGTAGGCGGCGATCTGGTCCTCCCTCCAGAGGCACTGATAGTGGGCCGAGCGGTTGCCGGTCAGCTCCCGGTGGTAGGCGTTCCCGGGCCAGGGGGACGGAAAGACGTCGATCTCAATCGCCCGGACCTCGGGGATGTCCTGGACCTGCATCGGGGCCAGCCGCAGGCGCTGGGAAATCAGGATCACCGCTGGGCTCCCACTCGGACCGCGTAATCGGCGCTGACCTGATCGTACGGCACCCCGGGTCCGGCTGCGGTGGTGGCCAGGCGCGCGAGCGCCTGGTCCAACCCGCGGGCCCGGACCAGTCCCCGCCGGCTGAGGCCGCCCGGCGCGATCCCTTCCGGGTCGATGAGCCCAGGGGCCCCCAACCAGGATGGGGGGAGGTCCTGGCCTGCGCCCAGCAGCTGGCTGGGGCCGACCGCCGTCCAGCCCGCGTCCGACGCCGAGAACAGCTGACCCAAAAGCCCGCCCCTTCCAGCGCTCCGAAGGACCAGGGCCTGGCCGCCCGCTGGGTCCACCGTCTCCGCCACCACCCGCAGGCTGCCCACCAGGTGGATCGGTACCCCCCGGCCCTGGCAGAACCCGAGACCCCACGCTAGCCCCGACCGGACTCCGAGGTACGACCCGGGGCCGCGGGCCACCAGCACCGAGGACACCGGGGCAGGGACCGCCTCCAGGAGATCTCGCAGGGACTCTTGGACCGATCCGGCCCCCCCGGTCACGCTCCGCGACTCCAGCACCGCACCCCCTTCTGAGAGGAGGACCAGCCCTGCGCCACGGACCGAGGTGTCCAACACCAGCTCAGCCACGACCGAACTCCAGGGCCAGCTCCGGCGGCAGCCGCAGTCGGATGCGCCGGCGCTGCTCCCCCGTGATCGTGATCTCCACCTCGCCGGTGTACCAGCCCGGACTCGCCCGCTCGCCCCACTCCACCACCGCCGCCCCCTCCTCCAGGTGCTCGTCCAGTCCGAGGGAGCTGAGGTCGACACCGTCCGGCAGGCGGTACAGATCCAGGTGGTGGAGGGTCACCCTGCCCGGGTGGATGGAGTGGAGAAGGAAGGTGGGACTGCGGACGTCCTGGTCTCCTCCGGCCCCGGCCACGATGCCCTGGACCAGGGTCGTCTTACCCGCCCCCAGCGGCCCCTCCAGCGCCAGGCAATCCCCAGGACGCAGGCAGTTACCCAACCGGGCTCCCACCGCTCTGGTCTCCTCGGGACCGTCGGAGATGAGCTGGATCTCTTCCATGGGTGGCCCTAGAAGTGCCGGAAGCCCTGGGCCGGGAGCGCCACATCGGGCCCCTCGGGGCGCTCCAGGAGGCGGACCCCCTCCCCCTCACGCACCCTTCCGACAACGGAGATGCCGGTCCCTTTCGAGGCTGAACTGAGCTGGCGCGCCACCGGCTCGGGGAGGCAGACCAGCAGCTCGTAATCCTCGCCTCCTCCCGCGCCCAGCTGAAGCGATCCCCCGGGGAAGAAGTGCTCCAGCCGGTGCTCCAGGGGCAGGTGGTCGGCCCAGAGCTCCAATCGGCAGGAGCTGGCCGCAGCCAGGCGGGCGGCGTCGAGCAGGAGCCCGTCACTGAGATCGGTCATGGCGTGGGCGCCGGCGGCCCGCAGCCGCCGGCCCTCGGCGAGACGGGGGACAGGAGCCACCAGCCGCCGGCGCCATGCCTCGGGCGGAACCGCCCCACGCTCCAGGAGCCGGAGGGCGGCCGAGGCTCCGCCCAGGCGCCCGGTCACCGCCACCGCGTCGCCCGGCACGGCACCCCCCAGGCGCACCGCCTGACCCGCGGGCCCAGATCCCACGACGGTGACCGCGATCGCCAGCGGGCCGTCCGTGGAGCTGACGTCCCCCCCCGCCAGCAGGGCCCCATCCCGGCGGGCACCCTCCACCATCCCTTCCTGGATGTCCAGAACCGTCCCCTCGAAGGTGTCGGGAGAACAGATGAGGCAGGCCACCCCGAACTCCACCCCAAACCCCATCGCTGCCAGATCCGAGGCGGCCGCACCCCAGGCCTTGAGCCCCACCTCCCAGGGTGTCTGGAAGGAGCGGAGAAAGTCAACCCTCTCCACCAGCGAGTCCGTGGTGATGGCCAGCGCCCGTCCATCCAGCTCCCAGACCGCGGCGTCGTCGCCGGGCCCGATCGCCAGCCGCCCATCTCCGGCGGCCAGACCCATCAGCTCGGCCAGGAGGCCCGTCTCGCCCAGCCCGCTGAGCCGGCGGCCCCCCGGTGGGGACCAGCCCCACCGACCTGTTCCAGGGTGGGACCGCCGCGGGTCAGGCAACCGGCAGTCCAGCCGTGGGAGAACTCGCCCCGTAACCCTGGTGGGCCTGACCCGCCTCTCCCGCCAGGCCGGCTCCGCGGGCCAAGCGCCCGACCTCCACGGCAGCCGCGAAGGCCCTCGCCATCTCCACCGGATTCCGGGCCCGAGCGATCCCGGTGTTGACCAGTACTCCGGCCGCGCCCCACTCCATCACCCGGAGTGCGTCGGAGGGAGAGCCAAGGCCAGCGTCCACGATCACCGGCACCGGGCACTCCTGGATGATGAGGCGGATGTTGTGGGGGTTCAGAACACCGAGGGTGGAGCCGATGGGCGCCGCCCCGGGCATCACCGCGGCCGCCCCCGCCTCGGCCAGGCGCAGCGCCAACGCCACGTCATCACTGGTGTACGGGAGAACCGTGTAGCCCTCGGCCACTAGCCTTCTGGTGGCCTCGAAGGTGGCCAGTGGGTCAGGCAACAGGGTCGCCGCGTGGCCCACCACCTCCACCTTGATGAAGTCCGAGAGTCCTGCCGCTCGGGCCAGGTGGGCGAGCCGGATCGCCTCTTCGGCCGAACTGGCGCCTGCGGTGTTGGGCAGGAGGTGGTATCGGGAAAGGTCCAGCCCTCCCAGCTCCGACCTCCGATCTCCGTCGAGGTGGAGGCGGCGGACGGCAAGGGTGATCATCTCCGCCCCGGAGGCGGCGATCGACTGGGCCAACACCTCCGCCGACGGGAACTTCCCGGTCCCGTGGATGAGCCGCGAGCGCAGGGCCGCCGACCCCAGGTGCAGCCTGTCGTCTTCGTCCACCTCAGCCTCCTCCCACGAAGTGCACCACCTCGACGACCGCACCCTCGGGAACCACCGCGGTCGTCAGGCGCTCCCGTGGGACGATCTCCCCCCCGACTTCCACCGCGACGCCGGACGGATCCACCCCGAGGCGGGCCAGGAGCCCCAGTACGGTTTCCCCCGGTGGAGACTTGCGCGGCTCCCCGTTCAGCCTGATCCAGCGCCAGGGCGTGGCGCCCGCGGCCTCCTGACGCAGCCTCATGGCGGCCAGGCGGGGGTCGGGAGCGCCGCAGACGGCCCGCACCACCGCGACCATGTCGGCGCCGGCCTCGATCGCCGAGGCGCCCTCGTCGAGC
>JAJYET010000052.1 GCA_021785655.1 bacterium
GTCGTTCTGACCCGTACGGTGAAGTGGCGGCCCAGCGTGCGGACCGCCCACCAGCGGAGGGCCAGGCCTGCCCCCATGAGGATCCCGCCCGCCACCAGGAGTGACGATCCGGGATCGGGGACCCTCGCTGGCGGAACCCACTCCGCCAGCGCCAGGCCGCCCCCAACCGCCGCCCAGACACCGACGATGAGCGCTGGCATGGAGTGGCGGTCGGCGTCCGGGCCCGCTGCGGGGCCGCTGGCCGCCACCAGCTGCAGCCGGACCTCAAACCCCACCCAGATCGCCATCAGGCCCCAGAACCAGGCCGCCGCCGCCCCAGGGGTGAGTAGGGGCGAGCCAGTCGCCGCGACCTCCGCCACCGGGACGACCGGGATCACGACTCCGCCATCAGCCGGGCCAGCGCCGCCAGGTACGAGGGATCGCCGGACGCCTCCCGCCGCAGCCAGTACTCCAACCCCCAGAAGAGGTACGCGAAGACCAGTGGTGGACCGCCGGGGGGTCCGAGGGCACGGTTGTAGTTCAGGATCAGCCGCTCCGGCGGGCAGCTGTAGGGAACGCGACCGGCCGGGTCCGGAGGCACCGTCTGCCGCTCCCACGGTTCCGCCTGGCCCTCGGAGACGACAAGGCGCTGCCCCCGGGTTCGGGCCAACCGCTGCAGCCGCGACCACGGGACGCGATTCCAGGGGAGCCCTTCCCCGTCCAGGTAGAGCGAGTGGCCGCCTGCGGCCAGCGCCGCGCTGCGGGGGTAGATGTCCAGCCCGACCAGGTCGGCGAGGCCCAGGGCTGCCGCCAGGGAGTCACCCTGGCCCCGGGTCCGCCACGCCTGGGTGAGCCGAACGGCAGTGGATGTGGGGACGAATCCGTTCATGAGGATCGGACGGTGAGGGTCGAGGGCGCGCACCGCCGCCACCTCGGCGGTGACGAACTCTCGGGCCAGGCGCCAGCTGTGTTCGACGCCGAGGGGATCCAGCGCCTCGTGCTCGACTTGCCAGGCGCAGATGCAGCTCCTCTTTCGGTACCGATCCACCACTCGGCCGACGAAGTCCTGGGCGGCCGCCGCCAGCTCCGGATGGCTCCTGGCGGTCACCAGGGTCCCCTCCGGGATCGGCGCAGTCAGCCGGTGTGGGGGCACGAAGAACTCGGGGTAGCCGAACGTCTTCACTGCCCCGACGGCCAGCACCACCTGCTTGCCCGCCGCCTCCACCTGGTCCATGGCGTGATCGAGCTCCTGCGGTTCGAACGCCCCCGGCCGGGGCTCGAGCCGGCTCCAGTAGGCACCGAGGCGGACGATCTCGAAGGGGAGCTCAACCGCACGGCGCAGGACCGCTTCCGGCACCAACCCGAGCGCCTTTGCCTGGAGCGGGCGGTAGGAGACGCCCAGGAGACATCCCTCACGCGGTCTGACCGGCACCCGGCGCCAGCGGTCGGAGGGCGGCTGGCCGGTGCGGCGCCAGCGCAGCTCCGCCACCAAGGGCAGCGCGGCGGCGGCGGCGAGGGGCAGCTGGCGGCTCCGTCTCAACGCGTGGTCACCTCATGGAAGTACTCGAACGGCTGCAGGGCGGGGAGGACCCAGCTCGGAAAAAGGCGTCCCGCCCCGGCGCCTATCGCCCGGCGCTGACTCCGGTGGGCCCGCCAAGCGCGCACCTTGGCGCCGAGGCCGGGCCAGACGAAGAAGCTTGTGGTGGGGTCCAGCGCTGGCCCGCCCGCGCCCGAAGCGGCTGGGAGCGAGCCCAGGAGGACCAGGGCGCGCCGCATCGGGCGGGGCCACGCGACGTACCAGAGGCGCGGCTTGGGCAAGGCGCGGGAGCGGACCAGCGACACCAGTTCGGAGCAGGCCACGTGGTCGGGGTGACCGTACAGCCCGTCAGGCCCGAAGGTCACCAGGAGGTCGGGGCGCAGGCTCTGCACCAAGAGCTCCAGCCGTGGCCGGAGCTGGTCGCCCTGCTGGGCAAGGGCACCGTCGGGGAACTGCCACTGAAGGAGGCGGGAGACCCGCAGGTGCCCGGCTGCCGTCTCCATCTCGGCCCGTCGACGGTCCCCGAGCCCGACCTCGGGAGGGCCGCCGCCGGCGCCGCGCTCGCCCCGGGTCAGCACCAACAGGGTGACCTCGCGGTGAAGTGCCGCCAGCCTCCGGAGTGTTCCGCCGCAGGCCACGGTCTCGTCGTCGGGGTGGGGAAAGATCGCCAGCACACGCGCCACCCCCGCCAGGTGGTGGCGCTCCCGCCACCGCTGCCGCCCCCACCAGACCATGCAAGAGAGCCAGAGCAGGACCTCCACCACTCCCACCTTTGCGGCCGAGGCGCGGGCTTCCAACGCCGCTATGGCAGCCGCTCCGCCTGGGCCCGAGGCGAGCCAGCTGGAGCCTGAAGGCGGCGGCGATTCAGACCGTCGAAGGTGACCCGGGCGACCAGGTCAACAACCCAGGCCGGCACCAGCGGCGCCGCCACCTCGGCCCGGAACTCCCGGAGGAAGGCGATCCCCTCCAACGCCCAACGCCAGCGGCTAAGTCCGCCGGCTCGCCGCTGCCCGAGCTCGGCACCCGCGGCCAGCACCTCCTCCATCCGTAGGGCGGGGCGGGAGTGGACCCGGACGTGGGCCATCTCGGCGCCAGCGTTGAGGAATGTGTGGAAGGTGCCCCGGGGGATGGTCACCGACTCGCCGGGGCCAGCGTAGGTCACCCGCAGGCCCCGCCGGAATCGCATCCGCCCGACGAGAACGGTGAAGGTCTCCACCTGGCGGGGGTGGATGTGCCCCGCAGGTACCCGGGACCCGGGCCCGAGGAAGAGCTCGAAGGTGAGCCGCTCCCCTCCGGTCTCTGCGGCGGTCTCGGTGATCACGATGAACTCGCCGCTGCTCGGGTTGAAAATGGTCCGGCCGGCGGGAAGGGAGTCAACCGCTGGGGGGGAGGGTGCGGCCGCCTGTTCGTAGGGGCGGCCGGCGGCGCCCCGCGCCGCCCTCACCCGAGCATCCCCACTAGTCGCCGCCATGGGGGATGCGCCGCCAGCAGCAGCATCAGTCCCGGGTGGGAGGCAAAATCGCCGGTGCACCGGGGTCGCTTAGGGTCACGCTGAGGCCGAAGGTTACACCAAGCCTGAGTGTGCGGCCGAAGCGCGGGTGGGCTGAGAACGGGAGCTTGGCCAACTTGAGGGGGGCAAAGAGGCGGATCGCGCTCGGGCGGTCACCACCCTGGAGGAGGAGGTTGTCAAGTGGGATTCGGGCCGGGGTCATCGTGTCTCCTGGTCTGTGAAGAGGGTCGTCGGCACGACGGCCTTTCTCGTGCCCGCGTCGAGCACGGTCTCGGCCCCGCCACTCACGGCACGCGACGCGGCCCGGCACCCGGCCGCTCCGGTCCGGGTTCCGGAAGTCCGGCCGGAGGCCGGGAAGTCGGAGGAAGCAGCGGTACGGATTTGAAGCGCCTGTAGAGCACGAGATCGTAGGCGGCCTTCACCGCGCCGGCGGCCAGAAGATTGAGGCCGGGCAGTACCCCCGTGACTAAGGAGCCACCGATGATGGGGCCAATCGCAGCTCCGACGGTGCGCGCTGCTCCCGTGGCACTGGCCGTGGCGGTCCGCTCGGCGGGGGTGACCATGGCCATGGTGTAGGCCTGGCGGGTAGGGACATCCATTTGCGAGATGGACTGCCTTCCCACCAAGACCGCCGCCGCCAGTGGCCACCACGGCATCAGGGGCACGAGCGCCAACAGGATGTCCGAGGGAAGGTGGGTGAACACCATCGTGCGCAGCAGGCCGAAGCGCTCAGCGAGGGTTGCTGCCACCAGCTGTGATCCAGCGGCGGCTAGGTTGGCGAGGAACAAGAGCGGGCCGATCACGTCCAATTGCAATCCGAAGCGCAGGTGGAAGTAGTAGGCGACCAGTGACTGGGCCCCCACCCCGCCCGCCATGGAGTCGACTGAATACAGGGCTGCCAGCTCCTTGACTCGACGGCGAGATGGCCCCAGGGGTGCTCGCACCCGCTTCCTCCCCGCACCATCAGCCGCCGCCTCCACCGCAGGGCCGAGAAACGCGTACAGGCAGAAGGCGGCCACCGAGGTGGCCGCGTAGAGAGCTATGAGGGGTGGGTATGGTCCGCTCGCGCGGCCTTGGCTGGCAGTGGCCACTGCCCCGGCCAGAAGAGAGCCAAAGGCCAGGCTGAGCGATCCGGCGAGCCCATACCAGGCGAAGCGCCTCGCGCCGGGGCCCAACAGGTCGGCGATGGCCGCCTGCTCCAGGGCTTGTGGTGGGCCCACATCTTGGCCCGATGCGGAAACCCCCCCGATGAAGGCGGCGAATGCCAGGATCCCGACAGCGGTCTGGGTTAGGAGCAGAAGGGCCCCGACCGCGGGGGCCAGGGCTGCGATCTTGAGCGCTGTCCGGCGGCCGAAGACCTCGGCGGCCCGTCCGAAACCCAGGGTGGCCACCGCTCCCCCAGCCATCCCGCAGGTGAGCACCGAGCCGACCTCGATGGCGCTCAGGCCGA
Organism: bacterium; assembly: GCA_021785655.1. Taxonomy (GTDB): domain Bacteria; phylum Chloroflexota; class Dormibacteria; order Aeolococcales; family Bog-877; genus JAJYXT01. The sequence goes on from JAJYET010000052.1 coordinate 4,477, forward strand.
TACGGGAGAGATAGAGAGGCAGGGTGACGACCATCACGCCGATGCCCAACATGCGTAGGGCCCGGCTGCCAAGCAGCAACCAGGCGTCCGATCCCACTTGGGGCGCTCCGCTGGCCGGGTGACGCGCCGGTCCGCGCCTCATCGCGTACACCCTGGGCGCCGCCGGGGAGGGGCCGAAACGAGGGGTGAGGTTCCCGGGCCGCTGTGGCATCCGCGGGAGGAGCCACCGCCTGGCCGCAGCTCGCTCTCAGCGGCCAGCGGGGTACCCCTGGTCGATGATCCGACGAGGTTCCTCGCGCCAGTCAGCTGGAAGGGGTGCCGCAAGGAGATCATCATCCGGCATCGGTCAGCTCGGGAGCGAGCACGGAGTCGTAAGCAACCCATCGCGGTCAACCACATCCCCCTCGCCGCCTGGCTGGGCGGCATGCCCTCCTGGGCCAGGGCCACCACTGAAGCTTCGGGGTCAGCCGGCGTTCACCTGGTAATTCCTCTGCACCTGCCGGCGGAGAAATCCGGCGGTGCTCATGTGCAGCTCATCGTCCGACCGGGCGGTGGTGTGGCTAACTGGGCAAGGCCGGCGCGAGATCCTGGTCCTGCGCCGCTCCACCGCATGGGGGCTGGCCAGCTACTACGCGGGTGCATCGGGCTACCGGCCAGGCGCGGCCACCCACGACGGCAGCGTCGCTGCTCCTCTAAGCGACTCTGAACGGGGGCGCAGCCGAGCGTTTTGGGACCGAAGTCGTCACTGGGGACGACCGCGGTGGCATGGGCGTTCCGGTGGACGCCGCGCCCGAGTGACACCCATCTGGGAGGCTGGCCGGGCGGGGTCGAGGATGAAGGAGATCGACGCTCTTCGGTGCAGCCTGGTCCCTAGCCGCAGTGTCCCCTCTCTGCTCCGGGTGCCGGACCGAGCCGCACCCCCGGGATGGGCGGGGGAGAGGTGCCCGTTGACAGGTCTGTGACTCAATGGCAGGATTGGATCGCCCCATGTCCAGCCTCATAAGTCCTGGCCTCGGCATGTCTGGGGCTTTCAGGGCGGCGGGCCGCGTGGTAGCGGTCCCATTGCTCGTTCTGGGAGGGACCGGAGGGGTCGTCGCCGGCTGTGGGATCTCTCCGGCCCCCCAGGTGGCGCACTCGACGGCCAGCGCGGTGGCGCCGCAAGGTGTGACGGCGCTCAGATTGAACCTCGGCACGGCGGCCGGTGGGGTCACCTTCCCACCCGCGAGGCTCTCCTGCACCGGCGCTGGGCGGTCTTTCACGATGCGAGGACCCTTCGGCGTCGACAACTTCGTGCTGACAGCGGACCACCTCAAGCCTGGGTCCAGGCTGGTCTTCAACTTCACCCAGACGTTCAGCACCAGTCTCACCCTCACCATCGGGGGGCCGTTCTTTCCGCTGACTTATTACGCCGGACCGGTTCACGTGGCTGCGGGCCAGCCGGTGATCCAGGGCACCGGATTGCTGTCAGTTGCCCGATCCGGCACCGCCGGCAAGCTCAATCTGACCCTCCAGAGCCCGATCCCGGGCGCGTCCGCTGCCCCCGCCACGGTCGTGGGAACTTGGAGCTGCAGACATCCCGAGTCGGACGTCCCGCGGCCCCAGGTCGAGCCCGCGCTGGCCCCTGCCACCGTCCCCCCAGTGGGTGCGGAGTGCGCCACCCCGATCCAGCACCTCAGTTCGGGAGGCGTGAGCCCCCTCACCTGCTCCGGGGGCGCGGTGGACGTTCTCGCGTGGAACTACCTTCAGGAGTACGACCCCCAGGTTCAGGCGCTGGGAGCGGGTGCGACCGTCACCCAGGTGGAGCGGGCATTCTGTCCCCCGACCCGGTCGGCGTTCCTGTCCGCCGCGGAGGCGCTGGAGGTGTATCAGATCTCGGCCGACTACTACGGCTGGCACTTCGCGACGCCGGCGGCAATGGTGGCGTCCGGCGGTGGCTGCGGATGATGCGTGGCGCTTGGCCGGTACGAGTGCCGGTTGCGAAGCGCGAAAGGTAGACCCGCGGCTCGGCCAGCGCTTCGGCGTCCGGCTTTGAAGTGAGGCCTGGGATAGCGCGCGTCCCAGCCTGGCTGGGCCTCACACGGGCCGCAATCCGGTGGCGGGCCGGGAGCTCCCTGGCCCTGCTGGTCGCCGCAACCGTGGCGGTGGCGGCGGCGAGCATCGGCCCCTTCTACCTGGTCACCGCGTACGGCACCGTCCTGCAGGCGAAGTTGGCTCAGGCGGGAGCCTCGGCCACCGCCGTGAATGTTGGCGACTTCGTCACGAGCCCCCAGGCTGTCGCCTTGTCCGCGCCGGCTCTCGCCATGGGCTCCCGGCACGGCATGGGGCGGTGGTTTGGTCCGGCCCGAGCCAGCTACACCGCCGAGGTCGACGCGTCGGTGCGGTTCCCTCTGGTCGCGCGGCCCGGCGTCTGTCGCCACCTGACCTTCGTCAGCGGAGGATGCCCCGCGGCTCGGGGCCAGATCGTGCTCACTACCCGCTCGGCCCGAGCTCTTGGCGCCCACGTGGGAACCGTGATCCATCCAGCAGGTCCGATCGGCGTCGGACCCTTGACGGTCGCCGGGATCGTCGTGCCGGGCAATCCCCTGGCGCCGTATTGGCTCGGGCAGGACTTCTTCGGGTACGGCGATGGGCACCTGGACTCGGCGTTCACGGTCGTGCCCACGGTGGCCGGGCTACCGACGACTGCTCTGGTGCAGCTCCCCCTGGAGCCCCGGAGAGTCGATCCGGGCAATCTGGGCACGGTCGAGGGCGTGGTCCAGGCCTATGAGGCGGCCGCCACCCAGCAGCTGGGCCTCACCGCCACAACCGGCCTGTTCTCAGCCGTGGACGCCTACGTCAGCTCCGCCGACCTGATGGCGGTCATCGTGGTTCTGGTCGACCTGCAGCTGGTGCTGCTCTCGCTGTTTGTCATCTATGGGCTCGTGGCCCAGTCTGCGCTGGTGCGGAGCCGGGAGGTGGCCATCGCCCGCCTTCGGGGCCTTCCCCGGGCGAGCGTCCTCGCCTTCGGGCTGGGCGAGCCGGTCGTGGTGCTCGTGGTTGCCCTGCCCGTTGGGCTGCTCATCGCGCTCGGCCTCACGGTGCTGGCCCAGCACACCCTCCTTCCCAACACTCGGGTCACCGTCGATCCAACGGCGATCTTCGCTGCCCTGGCCACCGAGGCCGGAGGGCTCGCGGCTGTCGCAGCCGGCTCCCACCGGCTGCTGGCGGCACCGCTTCAGCGACAGCTTCTCGCTCTGGAGGTCCCGCCCCCGGCGCCAGCCCGGGCGGCAGTGGACGCGGCGGCGCTGGCGGTGGCCCTCGCCGCCCTGGTCGAACTGGTAGTCGCCGGGGCGGTCGACGGGCACCAGCCAAACCCGCTCTCCGTCCTCGCACCGGGGATCCTCGCCGTGGCTGTGGCCATCGCATCGATTCGAGCCGTGCCGATCATTGCCAGGGCCGTTATCCGTCGGACGGCGAAGGGTCCGAGGGTGGGTCTGGGGATCGCGGTGCGCCAGGTGGCGCGCCGCCCCTCCGGCCTGCGTCAGATGGCGGTGGTGACCGTCGCGGTGGCGCTGGCTTGCTTCGCCGTGGCGGGATGGGCGGTTGCGGCTGCCAATCGAGTGGTCCGGGCTGACTTCGCCCTCGGTGCGGCGAGGGTGCTGGACGTGCACCTCCCGGCCGGGCTGGGGCTTGAGCAGGCGGTCGACTACGCGGACCCGAGTGGTCGGTACGCCATGGCGGCGATGGTGCAGACCGGCCCGGGCCCGAACCTGCTGGCGGTCCAGCCCAGCCGACTCCAGCGGGTCGGCTACTGGCCCCCAGGGATGAGCCGCGCGCCGCTCGCCCAATTGGTTCGCTGGCTCAGTCCACCGGTGCAGCCTCCGCTGGAAGTTTCCGGGGCTGAGCTCAGGGCAACGGTCACCCTGGCGAGGGCGCCCAACCCTCCGCCCGACCTGCAGCTGGACCTGGTTGACAGCCAGGGAAACCCACAGTTGGTCGACTTCGGCTACCTGTCGCCAGGCACGCGGACCTATGAGGCGAAGCTCCCGGGAGTATGCCTGCGGGGCTGCCGGGCAACCCAGATCGTGCCTGAGTGGACCCCTCCCCAGACCAGCCTGGCCACGGGACAGGAGGTCAACGCTGGTCCCCGGTCCGTCAGTTACTCGATCATCATCGATGCCTTCCAGCAGAGGAGCGGGGCTGGATGGCGCGCGGTGACCAACCGCCTCGGCGAAGCGTCCTACTGGACCGCTTCCGGTCCGGGTATGAGGGTCCAGGTGATCAAAGTGGACGGCCGCTCCGCGCTGCAGTTGCTGGTGCAGGACTCGGCGAGTGACACGACCTCGCCCTCCGTATACGCGGCAGCCCTCCCCTCGGTGCTGCCGGGGGTGATGACCCGCGGCGCCTCAGTTCAGGATCCGGCGGCCGCTCCGGTTTCGGACTTTGACGGGACCGGCATCGTGCTCGACGCGAAGTACGAGGTGGCGGCTCTTCCCCAGGTAGGGGGCGACGGGTTCCTCGTGAACCTGGGTGCCGCCGTTCGCGCCGAGACCGGACCGCCAGCCCAGACGGTGGACCAGGTGTGGCTGTCAGCTGGGGCCCCGGCCACGGTTGTCTCCCGCCTGCGCCAGCAGGGGGTGACTTTCGGGTCGTCTCTCACTCCGGGGCCGGCCCTGGGGATCCTGAACCGCAGCGGACCTGCCCTCGCCTACACGTTCTTCCTCTTCGCGATGGGTGCGGCGGCACTGTTGGCTCTGGGCGGGTCGGTCTTCGCCGCGGCCGCGACTGCTCGGCGCCGAGCCTTTGAGGTGGCGGTTCTGCGGGCGATAGGGGTCTCGGATCGGGAGTTGGCCTGGTCACTCCTGGCCGAGAATCTGATCCTGTTGGGTCCCGGGGTGGTGCTCGGAGCGATCACGGGAGTTGGAGGAGTGCTCCTCGCCCTTCCCTCCGTGCCGGAGTTCACGTCCTCGGCTGGGGCGCCGCCGGTCGAGCTGGCGCTGGCGCCGCTGCCGATCGTCATCCTGGTG
>JAJYET010000020.1 GCA_021785655.1 bacterium
AGACCTCGAAGGCGGGCCACAGACGCCGGCTGCGGCCGGCAGGGAGCCAGTACAAAGATGCAGGACAAGCCAGTTCCCCTAACTCCCGACGGCCTGCGCCGCCTGCAGGAGGAGCTCGAGCACCTGGTCAGCCAGCGCCGCCCCGAGATCGCCCAACGGATCAAGCATGCCAAGGAGTTCGGCGACCTGAGTGAGAACGCCGAATACGAGGATGCCAAGAACGAGCAGGGCTTCGTAGAGGGCCGCATCCTGACCCTGGAGCAGATGATCCGGAATGCCAGCCTGATCGCCGAGGCGACGGCGGACGGTTCAGTTCGACTTGGCTCCACGGTGACCGTCCAGGATGAGTTCGGCACTACCAGCTACACGATCGTGGGGCCCGCGGAGGCCGACGCGGCCTCCGGCAGGATCTCCCTGGAGTCGCCGGTCGGCAAGGCCCTCATCGGCCGGGAACCGGGCGAGGAGGTTGAGGTGGAGACTCCTGGCGGCGCCCGGCGGGTGCGGATCCTAGAGCTGGCGTGACCCAGGAGCCACCGGCCGCGGGTGGCTCCCTGGCCCAGATCCTGGAGGAGCGGAGGCGCAAGGCCGATCTCCTGAGTGCGTCCGGAGTACGGCCCTGGGGCGTCGACTTCTCCCCGGACCACAGCTGCCAGGAGGCGGCGGGGCTGGCGCCGCCCGAGGTCGGAGCGAAGGGGGCAGAGGTCGCCGTGGCGGGCCGGATCCTGCGGCTCAGGCCGAGCGGCGGGATCACCTTCGCCGACATCTTCGACGCCACCGGGCGGCTGCAGCTGTTGGCCTCCGCCGATGGGGACAACCCGGTGCTGGTGCAGCGCCTGGGGGGGTTGGACCTCGGCGACATCGTCGGCGCCCGCGGCGTCCTAACCAGGACCAGGCGAGGTGAGCCCTCCCTGGAGCTTTCGGAGCTGTCGCTGCTGGCCAAGGCCCTCCGGCCACCGGCCGGCAAGCACACCGGGGTGGTGGACACCGAGCTTCGCTATCGCCGCCGCTATCTGGACCTCCTCACCTCCCCGGAGCACCAGGTGGCCTTCCGCCAGCGTTCGGCCGTGGTCAGATCCCTGCGCCGGACCCTTGACGAAAGGGGGTTTTTGGAAGTCGAGACCCCAATCCTCCAGCCCATCCCCGGAGGGGGCGAGGCTCGCCCGTTCAAGACCCACCACAACTCCCTTGGGACCGACCTCTACCTGCGCATCGCCTTGGAGCTGTACCTGAAGCGGCTACTGGTGGCCGGCTTCGAGCGGGTGTACGAGGTGGGGCGGGTCTTCAGGAACGAGGGGCTCTCACCGCGACACAATCCCGAGTTCACCCTCCTCGAGGCTTATCAGGCGTACGGGAACCTCGCCTCGATGATGGACCTGTGCGAAACCATGGTGGCCGGCGCGGCCGCCGCGGCAGCCGAGACCGGGCCCGTCCCGGATTCCGTTCGGGACCTCGCCCCTCCCTTCCCCCGGCGATCCATGGCCGAACTGGTCGGCGCCCGGCTGGGTGTGGATCCGCTCTCGCTCTGGGCCCGGCCGGGAGAGCTGGCCGAGCGGGCCCGGGCGTCCGGCGCCACCGGGCCCCTTCCAGGCTCGTCTGGGGAGCTGCTCTTGGCGATCTACGAGGAGTTGGTGGAACCCACCATCGGGGTCCCGACCTTCGTCACCGACTACCCAGTGGAGGTGTCTCCGCTGGCGCGCCGCTCCTCCGATCCGCGCTTCTGCGAGCGGTTCGAGCTGGTGGTCCAGGGACGCGAGCTGGCCAACGCTTTCTCCGAGCTCAACGACCCTCTGGAGCAGAGGCGCCGGCTCGAGGACCAAGCCCGGCGCCGTGAGCTGGGCAACCCAGAGGTGCCGCCGTTTGACGAGGACTTCGTGGAGGCGTTGGAGCATGGCATGCCTCCAGCCGGGGGGATCGGGCTCGGGGTGGACCGGCTGGTGATGCTCATCGTGGGAGCGCCGAGCGTCCGCGACGTGGTTCTCTTCCCCACCCTGCGGCCAGAGTAGCCGCGGGAGCTGAGCCCGCCTCGGTTGCGTAACCTAGAACCCGTGCTGGCCCTCAGCTACATCCGCGACAATCCTGACCTGGTCCGGGAGGGTGCCCGTCTCAAGGGCGAGGGGGCCCCGGTGGACGAGGTTCTGCGGCTCGATCGCGACCATCGATCCGCCCTCACCCAGGTGGAGACGCTGCGGGCCGAGCTCGGCCAGCGGTCCGCCGAGCTGGGCAGGCGAGCCCGGGAGAACCCGTCGGCCGCCGGTGAGGAGCGCTCGGAGCTGGCGGAGCTGAAGCGGCGCATAGGGGAGCTGGACGCCCAGCGCCGGGAAGTCTGGGAGGAGCTCCAGCGGCTTCTCTTGGTGATTCCCAACCTGCCCCACCCCTCGGTCCCGTTTGGGGTCGGGGACGAGGACAACCAGGTGGTCCGCACCTGGGGCGAGCCGCCCGAGTTCGACTTCGAGCCGCTGACCCACTACGACCTCGGCGAGCGGCTCGGCATTTTCGACTTCGAACGAGCGGTGAAGGTGGCGGGCAGCCGGTTTGCCCTGCTCAAGGGTTCGGGCGCCAGGCTGGAGCGCGCCCTCACCTGGCTGATGCTCGATCTCGCGACTGGCGATCATGGTTACGAGGAGGTCTCGCCGCCTTACATGGTGAGCCGGGACTGCATGGTCGGCACCGCCAACCTGCCCAAGTTCGAGGAGGAGGCGTTTCACGTGGCGGAGGGCGACCGGTTCCTGATCCCCACCGCCGAGGTGCCGGTGACCAACCTGTACCGGGAGGAGGTGCTGGATGCCGACCGACTTCCCATCCGGCACGTGGCCTGGACGCCGTGCTGGCGCAGTGAGGCCGGGGCGCCGGGGAAGGACACCCGGGGCTACATCCGACTGCACCAGTTCAGCAAGGTGGAGCTGGTCAAGTTCGTGCGGCCCGAGGACACCCTGGAGGAGCTGGAGTCCCTGGTGCGCGACGCGGAGTCGGTACTCCAAAGGCTGGGCATCCACTACCGGGTCCGGCTGATGTGCTCGGGGGACATGGGCTTCGCCCAGTGGAAGAAGTACGACATCGACGCCTTCGCACCTGGGCTGGGCCGCTATCTCGAGGTCTCGTCGTGCTCCGCCTTCGGAGACTTCCAGGCCCGACGGGCCAACATCCGCTTCAAGTCCCCAGGAGGCAAGCCCGAGTTCGTGCACACCCTCAACGGGAGTGCCCTCGCCCTGCCGCGCACCTTCGACTGCCTGGTGGAGACCTACCAGACGAAGGGGGGCGGGATCCGGGTGCCCGACGCGCTCCGGGGCTACCTGGGCGACCTCGAGGAGATTGGCCCTCCGGAGTATTGACAACAGTCTCTCGAAGTATTACTCTCGACGCTCCAGCCCCCCTTTTGGAGCCGCCGAGTTGCCCGCCTCTCACCGCCTGCCGGAAATCCTCAGAGAACGACGGTTTCTGATCTTCGCCGGCGGTCAGGGGGTGTCGGCCATCGGGGACGGGGTCTACCTCGTGGCCCTGGCCTGGACCTCGCTGCAGCTCACCCACTCCGCGGTCTACCTTGGGCTGCTGCTGACGACCTCGGCGCTGCCACGGGCGATCCTGATGCTCGCAGGCGGAGTCGTGGTCGACCGCCTCGGCGCTCGCCGGGTGATCCTTGGAAGCGATCTGAGCCGCGCCCTGCTAATCGGCGGGGTCGCGGTGGTGGTCCTCCTGGGCCACCTCTCCATCCTGTTGCTCTTCCTGATCGCCGCGATATTCGGCGTCTTCGACGCCCTCTTCTACCCCGCGACCATGACCCTGGTGCCGGCCCTGGTCAGCCCGGAGCGGCTGTCCGCCGCCAACGGCGTCTGGCAGCTGGCGGTGGAGGGGACCATGATCATCGGCCCGCCGCTGGGGGGACTGGTGGTCGGGTTGGCCGGACCGGGGCCGGCGTTCCTGGTCGACGGCGCCAGCTTCTTGGTGGCCTTCCTCGCACTCTTGGTGGTGCGGGTCACCACCGCCCCCCGCTCCTCATCCGCACCGACCGAGAGCGGGTGGGCCTCCCTGACGGCAGGGGTGCGCACCAGCCTGGCCAACCCCCTCCTGCGAGCACTCATGCCGCTCACGGCAGTCCTCAACCTGGCGGCCGGTGGCCCGCTGAACGTGGGGATCCCGCTGCTGGCGCGCGCTCACCACTGGGGACCCGCTGGGTACGGTCTCATCGAGGGGGGGTTGGGGGCGGGGATACTGGTCGGCGGGGCGGCGATGGGAGCCGGCCTCCGACTGCCTCGGCCGGGGCTAAGCGTGCTGGGGATGGCCGCGGTGCTCGGGGTGCTGACGGTACTCCTGGGGGCGGCGCCGGCGCTCCTCTTGGCGATGATCCTGGCTCTGGTGATGGGAGCCCTCATCAGCGCGACCAACGTGGCGGTCGTGTCCTTGGTGCAGCAGAAGACCCCCGCCGAGGTGCTGGGGCGGGTGATGAGCGTCCTGATGTTCTCCAGCATGAGCTTGACCCCCGTCTCTTACGCCGTCTCCGGGGGAGTGGCACGGGGAATCGGAGTGACCGGCCTCTTTGCTGCGGGTGGGGTGTTGGTGGTGGTAACCGCCGGGGCCGGTTTCCGAGCCCGGGCGGTGCGCGAGTTCGGAACGGCCGAGCCCTCCCCCGCCTGAGCCGGCACGCCAGCCAAGGTTGCCTGGCCCGCACCGCGCGGTGGGATCATGAAGGTGGGCGCCGCCCGGAGGGATGGCAGAGTGGTTGATTGCGGCGGTCTTGAAAACCGCTGAGGCGGCAACGCTTCCGGGGGTTCGAATCCCTCTCCCTCCGCCATCTTGGCCCCTGTGTCCAATTCTGGGGTGGTAATTCAGACCTAGCTCTATTTCTCCGTTGGCTGGACCTTGAAGAGGTAACCACTGCCGAGCCATGGATCGAGCCTCTCCACTGAATCCCACCAGGACCCTGCGATGAGAGACGTTGCCGAGACTTGAGGTTGGAGGCCCTCTGTGGCTGGAGATAGAAGCACCCCTCATTTGGGATAGGTGAGGATGGCGGTCATACCCCGGCAGTCTCTCGAACTGCTTCCCCAGGAGACCGCGGCAGCGACTAGCCACCAGGGACCCATGGGCGGGTCAGTCGGAGCGGACGAAGTAACCTCCGTTGTGCCGCCGCCTCCACCTGAAGGACACCAGCAGCTCGGAGTTAGCGTCGCGCTCCCATGAACGCACCCGCTCAGCTCTGACCAGAAAGGTCACGCCTTGGGCCATCATCATGCCCGGCGGCAGCCCCATGGAAGGCGAGCCGGACCCCCAGACGAGCCAAAGCAGAGCCCAGAACGCGTTGGCGGCACCATAGGCCGCCACAATCAAGAAGGCTCTCTGCGCCAGTCCTTGATGGTGTCGACGGGCAGCGTTCTCAGGGATGGCTAACGCACCCGCAATTGCCATGGTCAGCCACTTCTCGTTGCGGTCGACGAGCGCCACATACCCGACGGTGAACAATACGACCGCGAAGATCACTCCCTCCCAGTAGTAGGGTCCGGGATGGATCGCTGCCATCACAGCCAGAGCGTCGGCGATCCCCAAGCCGATGATCATGATCCCGTCCTCGCGGTAGACCTCAGCTAGGGATGAGAGCGGGCGAGTCTCCGAAGGCGCTTGCGTCGAGCCCCTTCCGATCACTCGCTGATCCTAGAAGCGCTGAACCGCCAACGCAAGCTGGTGTTGGCGTCGAGGGGCGGCCCCCGGGCCTGGCCCGACGGGCGGACCCGCAGCCTGCGGTCAGCTGCCCCGGCTACCTCCGGGCTCGTCCTCCTCGGCCAGGATCCGGTACAGGGTACGGCGGGTCTCCCGCATCAGCTGGGCCGCCTTGGCCACCTGAGCCGAGTCCCCGGCCCGAACCACCTGGAAGAGAGCGACCGCCGACTGCCGCATCAGCGACACCAACTCATGCACGTCGTTGCCGACGGCCCCGGACGCCTCGTCCCAGGGCAGGCCGAACTCGGAGCGGTGAGCCTGCAAGTACGCCTCACCGGCATCGGTCAAGGCGTAGGCCCGCTGGCCGTTCACTTCCTGGACCCTCACCAGGGCCTCGTCCTCCAGCTGCTGAAGGGCGGGGTAGACCGAGCCGGGGCTGGGGTGCCAGACCCCGTTGCTGCGCTCCCCGATCTCCTGCATGATCTGGTACCCATTGCGGGGCTGCTCGCCGAGCAGGAGCAGGATCGCCGCCCGCACGTTTCCGCGGGGCGCCCGTCCCATGCCCATGGGACCCCTCATGCCTCCGCCCCATCCACCCCTGAAGGCTCTGCCGAATCCCTCACCATCGAACCGGCCGAAGTGGCCCCGGTGGCGGCCTCCTGCCTCCCCGGCGCACCGTCCCCTCCCGTGGCCCTCTCGCTGCTCCCATCTGCCCTCGACCATGTCGCGTCCTCCAGCTCGTAGCCGCATTAGACGGGTCGATGATAGCTCGTCGATATATCGGTGTCAACCGGAGGTGTGCGCGATGGTCGCTCGCACTGGCCGTCACCCTGCTCCCCTGCCCCGCCGGGGCGCGGCCGCGGGCGATTCCCTTCCCCCTCGCCGTCGGGGGCTGGTAAGGTGGACTGCCGTCGCCGGTGCCACGGTCAGGGCTCCGCCCAGATGGGGCCGGAGCCATGGATCACCGACTCGTTCTCCCTGGGGGGGTTCCACTTGCCGCGATCTCCGGCCTGGATCCTGGTCGGGCTGGCCCTCACCAGCACCCTACTGCTGGCCGCCTGCAGCTCGGCGGCGACAAGCGGCCATCAGAGCAGGGGGCAGGTGGTCACCTTCGGGGAGGCGGCGGCTTCGCCGCCGAGCTACATCTTCCCCATGGAGAGCGGCACCTACTTCACCAACCAGAACCTCTACCAGTTCTCCAACCAGATGTACCTGCCCCTGTACGCCTTCGGGGAGAACGGCCGGCCCGTCCTCAACAGCTCCCTCAGCATCGCTCTCCCTCCCCGCTTCAGCGCGGGAGACACCACGGTCAACATCACGCTGAAGCACTGGCAGTGGTCGAATGGCGATCCCATAACCGCTCGGGACGTGGTCTTCTGGATCAACCTTCTGGCCGCGGCCACGGATCCCAACGCCCCTCCGGTGGGCAGCAGCAGCGCGCCGGGCCCGGGCTGGGGCGCCTCGGTCCCCGGGGGGTTCCCCGCCAACCTGGTCAGCTACTCAGCCACCGGCGAGTACTCGCTCACCCTGAGACTGAACGCCGCCTACAACCCCACCTGGTTCCTCTACAACGAGCTGAGCCAGATTTACCCCCTGCCCCAGCCCTCATGGGACCGGCTCGGGCCGCGCGGGCGGGTGGGGAACTACGACCAGTCGGCCGAGGCCCGAACCGCGCTGCCGGGGACCACTCCGGCCCAGTACGTGCCCCAGAGCCCCGGGACCGCCTCCAGCGGGGCCCTGGGTGTGGCGCAGTTCCTCAACACCCAGTCGCAAACGCTGTCCACCTACGCCACCAACCCCCTCTGGAAGGTCGTAGACGGCCCCTTCAAACTGCAGACCTTCACCCCCTCCGGGTACGTCCGGCTGGTCCCCAATTCCTCCTACTCGGGGAACCCGAAGCCCACCGTCTCGGCCTTCGTGGAGGAGCCGTTCACCACCGACAGCGCGGAGTTTGACGCGCTGCGGAGCGGGCAGCTGACGATTGGGTACGTCCCAATTCAGGATCTGGCCCAGAAGGGTGCCCTGGAGCACAGGGGGTATTCCTTCGCGCCGTGGTACGGGTACGGCTTCGGCTACCTCTCGTACAACTACACCAACCCCCAGGTCGCCCCAATCTTCGACCAGCTGTATTTCCGGCAGGCGATGCAGTCCCTGGTGGACCAGCCGCAGTACATCCACGACTTCGCCGCCGGGTACGGCGCGCCAGAGTCGGGGCAGGTACCGGTCCTCCCCTCCAACAACTCCTTTGAGAGCCCGCTCGAGAAGAGGGGGCCCGTCTACCCCTTCAATTCTTCGGCGGCGGTTGGCCTGCTGTCCGGTCAGGGCTGGAAGGTGGTCCCGGGGGGTACCAGCTACTGCCAGCGCCCGGGCTCCGGTTCCGGGCGCTGTGGGGCCGGGATACCTCGGGGCGCCGAGCTCGGTTTCACCCTGCTCTACCCCAGCGGGACCGTGGAAGCCAACAACGAGATGGAGGCGCTGCAGTCAGTGGCGCGCGCCAAGGCGGGAGTCGCCCTGCAGCTGCGGACCGCGCCCTACCAGCAGGTGACCTCGGTGGCGCTCAACGGCTGCACCCCGTCCAGCCCCTGCACCAACTGGGAGATCGCCAACTGGGTCAACTACTGGACCTACGCGCCGGACTACCTCCCCACCGGTGGTGAGCTCTTCGCCAGTGGGGCCGGGAGCAACGGGGGTGACTACTCGAGCCCGGTGGCCAACGCCGACATCCGGGCCACTCACACCGCCCCCACCCAGGCCGCTGAACTGGCCGCCCTCTTCCGCTACCAGGACTACCTGGCCCAGCAGGCCCCGGTCATCTTCCTTCCCGACACCCCGCTGCAGCTGACGATGTACCGCTCGGACCTCAAGGGCCTTGTGCCCCAGAACGTGTTCGGCGCCATCCAGCCGCAGTTCTACCGCCTCTCCACTGGCTGAGCCATGAGGCGTCCTGGTCAGACCGGAGGTGAGGTCGCCTTCCCCGCCCGGGCCGGCACCGGACCGTGAGCCCCGCCCAGGGCTGGCAAGCCGTAGGGGTCGGCATCCTCCGCTGGGTGGGAAGCCCGGTGGACGTCAACTGCACTTTGGTCCGGGGTGACGACGTGGCCCTGCTGGTCGACTCCGGCAGCACCCGGGAGGAGGGAATGGAGCTCCGCCGGGCGGTGGAGAAGGAGCTGGGGGGGCAGGAGCTGGTGGTGGTCAACACCCACGCTCACTACGACCACTGCTTCGGCGACTCGGCGTTCCCGGAGTCGGCGATCTACGCCTCGGCAGGGTGCGTGGCCACCCTGCGGCAGACCGGCCCCGCCCAGCGGCGGGAGGCAGCCGAGTCCTGGCGCGATGAGGACCCGGACTTCGCGGCCCGGCTGGAGGCGGCCCGGATCGTCCTCCCGACCCAGCCGGTGGAAGGGGAGGCGCTGCTTGACCTGGGCGGGATCAAGGCCCAGCTGCTGGTGACGGGGCGGGGCCACACCGACCACGATCTAGTCGTGGTCCTGCCCGAGCTGGGGGCTCTCCTGGCCGGCGACCTGGTGGAGGAGAGCGGGCCCCCGGCGCTCGAGGACTCGTACCCTCTGAGCTGGCCTCTGGCCCTGGGGCGGATACTGGCGCTCGGGCCGCAGCTGGTCATACCGGGCCATGGGCAAGAGGTCGGCCGAGACTTCGTCGCTCGCCAGCGCGACCAGATGGACCAGCTGGCCGAATGGTGCCTTGGCGAGCTGGGCTTGGGGACCCGGGTCCGCGACTACCGGGGCGCATTCACACCGGCTGCCCTGAGGACCGCCCTTGAGCGCGCGCAACAGGAACTCTCGGCCGGCCCGTCCCCCACGGCTCCGACCGGGCCACCTGAAGACCTTCTCCCCTAGCGCTCCTCGGGGACCATGGATTCCGGGATCCCGGTCACCTGGTAGGGCAGCTCGCTGATGTCGAAGTAGCGCACCGGCTTGTGCATCCGCTTGGCGATCCCGACCTGCACCTTGAGTCCCAGGGAGAGCCCGCCGAACACCCACACCTCGTCGCAGCGAGCGATGAGATTGTTCAGCGCCTCTCGCACCAGGTCCTTGGGCACGGTGTGCATCAGGTAGTAGTCGAACAGCATGAAGGGCGCCACCGGCACCCGGTTCTCGTCCAAGACGAACTTGGTGAGCTGCTGCCTCCAGTAGAAGTTGCGATTGCTCATGGCCAGGTAGACCAAGGGCTTGGGCCGGCGCAGGGTCCGCTCCGCCTGCTCGGCCGGGCTGGCCCGGGGCGTGGGGGTGAAGATCAACTCCAGGATCTCGTCCGCGGAGCGCCCCGCCGTGCGCGCCTCCACGGGCGGGGCGTCGATCTCGCTGGCGCGGGGGGCGGTCGCCCTCTCCGGTCCTCCCCGCACGCGCTTGCTGGCAGCCAAGATCGCGGCCTACTATAGCCGCTTCGCACGCCCCCGCCAAGGGGACTGCAGCAGCTGCGACAGCCACTCCAGCGCCTGCTCCAGGAGCTCCCGGTGGTCCGGTCGGTTCAGCCACCGGCTGGCCCCCGAGGGGTGAGGAAGGGGCAGCAGCAACGGGAAGTGGCCGGGGTTCAGAGGCTCGCCCGCCGGAAGCTCCCGGCCCCCCTGGTCGAATACCCGGCCCACCACGAGGCCGAGGGGCCGGGCCGGCAGGAACCGGTCGATAGCCAGCTGCCCCACCGGAAGGATAAGCCGTGGGGCCAGGAGCGCCAGCTGGCGATCAAGATAGGGTCGGCACAGCGCCACCTCGCCGGGGCTGGGGCGACGGTCGCCCGTGCCCCCCGGCGATGGACCGGGGAAGCACTTGGTGATCGAGGTCAGGTAGACCCGCCGGCGCGCCTCCTCTTCGCTCGGGACCCCGGCTCGGGCCAGCCAGCTGAAAAGCTCCCTGCCGGCCCGGCCGCTGAAGGGACGCCCCGCCGCCTCCTCAGACCGCCCCGGCGCCTGGCCCACGAGCACGATCCGGGAGGGGAACGGGGCCGGGAGTATGGGCGCGGCCCGCCCGAGGAGACCAGCGTCCACGCAGAGGCGGCAGGTGGCGATCTCGCGATGGAGCTCCCGCAGCTGATGCCCGCGAGAGGGCGCAGAGAAGTTGCCAGAGAGGCTCGGGACGGTCTCCATCCGGTGCTATCCTAGGGCCGTCGAGGCCGCCGTCAGGGCGGCGCCACCCAGCAGGCGAGTCAAATGCCCCAAGGCTCGGACCCCAGGCGCAGGCCGGATCGGCAGTCCTCGGAGCCCGACGGCCAGCCGGAGTGGTGGATGACGCTCTGGCAGGAGCGGCTGCCGCACGAATCCGGCGAGCCCAGCCCCCGGGCCGGCGGAATTCTCACCTGGCTCGCCCGGCGGGCGGCCATGGTGCTCCTACCCCTGCTGGTGGTGGCCGCGGTGGTCCTCGGCGGCTTCCACCTGGATCTCGAGGCCCTGATCGTGGGAGGGGTGGCCGCGGCGATCGTAGTCGTGGTCGCGGCCTGGCCCGCCCTGGAGCGATCCCGCCCCGGCAATCGGTGACGGCGGTCCGGCGGTCCGCGCCTCTCACCTGCCTGCGCTGGCTGTGTCCTGCCGCCGGCGCCAGCTGGGTGTCGAGTTTGGCCAGGCGCGGTAGCGGGCGGTCGTCGAAGGATCTCGGTTAGGACCCAATTCGGTGAGTGATTCGATGCAGGCCTCGGACCCGGATCGCGAGGGCCGGATCTTGGTCCTGCGCGAGGCGGCCGCGGCGGGGCGGCTCACCATGGAGGAGTTCGCCGAGCGGGTGGCGGCGGTACACCAGGCGCGCACCGTGGGCGAGCTGGCCCGGCTCACCCAGGACCTGCCAGACCAACCATCCCCCCGCCGCCCCATCCGATGGCTGCTGGCCGCCCTCGGCTCCACGGAGAGGGGCGGACGGCTCACGGTCGGCCGGTGGGTCTTCTGCGTGGTGGCTCTCGGCAACATCGACCTCGACCTGCGCCAGGCCAGGCTCACCGGGCCCACCGTGACCATCCTGGTGGTGGGCGTGCTGGGCTCGGTCGACGTCTACGTTCCCGAGGAGCTCGATGCCGAGGTCCGGGCGCTTGCGATCCTCGGCCACGCCAACCCCAACGGCAACGACCTGGCCCAGCCCGGGCGCCCTGGAGTCCGGCTGGTGTCCGTCAGTGTGCTCGTGGGGACCGACCTCTGGCGCGTGCCGTCGAGCTGGGGCCAGCGCAGCTGGCGGAAGATCATCCGCGGCATCCGCCGTGGGGAGCACCTCCTGCCGCCGGGCGATTAGCGGTGCGCCGTCCGGCGTCCCTCCTCAAGCGGCGCCTCTTCGGGACCCGGGGCGGAGCGGCGCCCGGTTCGAAGGCGGAGAACCGGGGCCGAGGAGATGGCCGGGACTCCCCGAGATGGCCCCCGGTCAGCCCCAGTTGGACGAGCGGCGTCCGCGCGGAGGCACGCCCTCGGCGTCCTCAGGGGGCGCCTCGTAGCCCCTCTGAGAGGGGTCCGGGGCGAGATCGAAGAGCCGGTAGCTCTCGGCCATCGAGACCCCAGCGCGGGCACCACACCGGCGTGCCTCCTCGAAGATCCAATCCCGCATGGGCGCGGCGTCGAACTGGCTCCGGTGCTCACCGAGTGCGGCCAGCTGGTTCTCCAGGTCCTCCTCGAGGACGGGAACCGCGATGTCCGGCTCGCGGCTCGAGCCGACCAGCACAAAGCGGGTCTTGTGCGGCTCGAGCCCCTCCTCGGCCAGCAGCTCCGGGAAGGCGCGGGCGTCCCGGGCGCTGGGGAACACCGCATCCAGGCAGGCGTCCGCCGCCGCCCGGTGGTCCGGGTGGTTGATGTAGCCACGGCCGAAGAACCGGGAGGTGGGGTCCATGGTGATCACCATCTCCGGGCGGAAGGTGCGCAGCACCCGGACCAGGTCACGCCGCACCTCCAGGGTGTTCTGCAGGGTCCCGTCAGGGTGGTTGAGGCAGATGACCTCCTGGACCCCAAGGTGCGCCGCGGCCCGATGCTGCTCAGCCAGGCGCACCCGGCTGAGCTCCCCCCTGGGGATGGTGGGGTCATCGCTGCCGGCGTCGCCGTCGGTCACCAGGCAGATGCCGGCCCGACAACCTCGCCGCACGAAGGCGGAGAGGACCGAGGCGGCCAGGAAGTCGGCGTCATCTGGATGTGCCACCACCACCAGGGCGGACTTCGGCACGTAGCCGAAGAGCTCCAGGGGCGGGTCCCGATCCGGCTTTGGCTCCTGGGACTCCTCGCTCATCCATAAGCTATCCTCCCAGGGATGGTCCGCCGCGTGCAGTCCCCCACGGTCGCCACCTTCTCCATCTGCGCCACGGACGGGCGGGACTTCGGGGTGGCGGTCGCCT
Organism: bacterium; assembly: GCA_021785655.1. GTDB lineage: Bacteria > Chloroflexota > Dormibacteria > Aeolococcales > Bog-877 > JAJYXT01. The sequence goes on from JAJYET010000020.1 coordinate 12,958, forward strand.
CCAAGTTCCTCGCGGTGGGCAGCGTGGTGCCGTGGGCGGGAGCCGGAATCGGGGCGCTGGCCACCCAGGCCATGGCCAACACCTCGTATGGCCCAAGGGGCCTGCAGTTGCTCTCGGAGGGGCTACCAGCCCAGCAGGTGGTCGAGCGGCTGACCGCTGCCGACCCGGAGCGCGACCACCGCCAGTTGGGAATCGTAGACCGAGACGGAGGCTCCTCGACCTACACCGGCAGCGCCTGCTTCGACTGGGCCGGGGGCCGCACCGCCCCTGGCTGCGCCGGCCAGGGGAACATACTCTCCGGGCCGGAGGTGGCCGACGCCTTGCTGGACACCTTCCTGGCCAGCTCCGGCGACCTCTGCGACCGGCTGCTCGCGGCCCTAAGCGCCGGTGACGAGGCTGGCGGAGATCGCCGGGGGCGGGAGTCCGCCGCCCTCCTCGTGGTGCGAAAAGGCGGCGGCTACGGAGGGTTGGACGACCGCATGATCGACCTTAGGGTGGATGACCACCCGGAGCCGGTCATGGAGCTGCAGCGGCTGGCCCGGCTCTGGCGGGTGTATTTCGAGGAGACCGACGAAGGAGCGCTGCTGCCAGTGGACGAAGAGCTGGTGCGGCGTCTTCGACTGGGTCTCCATCGCCGGGGGATTCAGGTCGGGGGAGAGGGCCGGGACTCGGTGTTCCTGGCCCTGGAGGCCTGGGCGGGCATGGAGAACCTGGAGGAGCGCCTCAGAGGGCGGGACCGGCTGGACCCCGTGGTGCTGACGATGTTGGAGGGCCAGCTCTAGGGACGGCTGCCCCCAGCAATCCGGGCGCGGGCGCGGGCCAAGTGGCGAGTGCCCCAGTCCACCAGGGCGTTCCCTCACGCCTCCCGTCGGGCCTTCTGTCCGGACGAAGCCGCGTCGAGCGCCTGGAGCGGTGGCCTCAGCTCCCGCTACCGGCGAGATCGCGGTATCCCCAGCTCCCCTGGGGCGAGGGGAGCCCAGTCGGGCCCGTGGAGCTCCCCTCCCCAGTCCCCCAGCGGGCCGGGTCTCGCGCCACCAGGACGGCGGGCACGAGCCGAAGCCCGGTGGCAAAGAGCAGCCAGCCGAAGAAGAGCGGAAGCCCCACTGACCAGATGTCCTTGGCCATGTAGAAGTGGAAGTCCTGGGCGTCGACATACTGGAAGGCAGTCATCATCAGCCCCGCCACGCCGAACGCAAGGTTGACCACCACAAAGCCCTGGGCAGAGATCCTCCCCCGCTCCATCCGAAGCCGGTCCAGCGGGGTGAGGTGGCCCGTCGGAAGCGGGAGCGGCCGCCACCCCCGCCAGAGGCCGATGAGCATCACCGCCCAGCACACCGCCCCCACGGTGAAGACCAGGGTCCCGAAGGCCACGAGATCTTGTTGGACCGCCGGTGGCGACCCCTCGGTTCCGGCGTACACCCCCTGATTGAGGATCAGCCCGCCTCCGGTCAGGAGCGAGGCGCCCACCACCAGCGGCACCACTACCGGGGTCCAGCTCATGCGGTGGGGCCTGGCCTCGTACAGCCCGCCCAAGGCGCCGACCGTTTTCCAGTAGAAGATCGAACCGATGGCCCACACGGCCCAGGGGGGGAGGATGGCCGGCAACCAGTCCACCTCGAGGTTGAAGTGGAAGTCGTACCCGTCCCAGGCTCGCAAAATCACCATCACCCCCCAGACCAGCATCGTGTAGACGAGGAGGTAGGCCGCCGACCCCATCACCAGCTCGAACCGCTTGGCGGCCAGCCGCGGGAGCCCTCCATCCGGGTCCTGAAGCCAACCCGCAATCCTCCAGTAGAGGGGGACCACCAGGATCAGCAGGATGACCACCGGCGTGAGCCAGGGCAGGAAGTCCATGAGCAGGTTGAAGTGGAATGCGTAGGGGTTGAGGGCCTTGAGCAGGACCATGAGTCCCCACACCACGACGAGGAACCCCAGCGACAGCGCGAGGGCGGCGGTGACCACCTCGAACCGGCGGCGGATGAAGCTCTCCCAGCTCACAGGAGGGCCATGTTACGGGTTGGCGGGCCGATCACAGGGCCCGAAAGATGATGGCGAAGCCGATGAACAGCAGGACCGCGGCGGTGATGGCGAGACAGCCGAAGTCGAAGCTGATCAGGAGCCGGAAGCGAGTGCGCATCTCCCCCACCCGGGCGGAGCGGTAGGGCACCCCGGTCCCACCGTCCGCCCTCTCCGAGGAGGTGGGCTGCCCCCAGATGCTGCGCAGGGTCAGCGCCGCCCCGAAGGCCATGAGAAGGCCCACGCCGAGCACCAGGAGCCCCAGCCCGAAGCTGCTTCCGGACGCGCCCGCCGCGGTCACCGGTCGGGCCGCCCGGGCATTCTCCCCCCAAGGTCAGGAGAGAGAGCGGTAGTCGCGACGCGCGTCCCGGATCCAGCCGCCCAGCGCCACCACCAAGATGATGAGGCCGATCACCACCACCACCACCTTGGTGATCACCCCGATGAGGCTCATCGCCACGCCGACGGCCAGCAGAGCCGGCCAGAAGCTGGGCCCGGGAAGGTGCTCCGTCCCCGACTCGGGCTCCTCCTCGTGGGACTCAGCCATGCGCCGACGCCAGATAGAGGGCCGCCCAGATGAAGGCGACGCAGAGCATCAGGAACGCCAGCAGGGTGAGGATTATCCCGAAGCGCATGTTGCCGCTGGCAGATCGTCGCTGCATCAACTCTCCTCAGTCGACGGGGTGGGCCCCATCTTACGGCGCCGTCCACCCCCCGCCCGGGCCGGTGGCCGCGCCAGCTGGCCGGGCTGGGGCACCGAGTCGGCCGCGTTGAGCCATCCCAGGGTCACGAGAACCACCACCGCAACCCAGATGCCGGCGGCCAAGGCGAGATGCAGGTCCTGCAGGGCCTCTGGGGCACCGGTAGTGGCGACCAGGCCCCCAACGGCGATCTGGGCCACCAGGAGGATGGCGATCAGGTCGGCGGCTATCCGGGCTCCGGGGACCGGACGCCAGCGGCGGGCAGCCCGCATCGCCAGCAGAGCCAGCAGCACGGTGGCCACCAGCACCATCAGTCGGTGCGAGTACTGAATGGTGATGAGCGGCGCCGGAACCCCGCGAGAGGCGGTGCAGAACGGCCAGGAGGGGCAGGCGTAGCTGGCCCCCCCGTCCACCACCAGAGAACCCGAGAGGAGCAGCACGAAGGTCACCCCCAGCGTCCACCAGCCCAGGGGGTGCAGGCGGCGGCCTCCGGCCGGGCGCAGCGCCACCAGGGAGGCGACCGCCGTGACCCAGGTGACGGCCAGCACCAGGAGTCCCATTAGAAGGTGCAGGGCCACGGTGACGGGGGCGTTGTGGGTCACCACGGTCACCGCGCCCAGCACGATCTGGATGGCGATCACCACCACCGCCGCCAGGGCCGGGAACAGGACGGTGCGCTGGTGGCGGGCCCAGCGCCAGGCGGCCGCCGCGGTGAGCAGCACCAGCATGGTGACCAGGGTCACCACGTAGCGGTGGGACTGCTCCATCAGGGCATGGAAGTGGTCGATGGGCCCCAGCTGGCCGTAGCAGAGCGGCCACCCGGGGCAGCCCATCCCGGACTCCGTCACCCTCACGGTGCTGCCAAGGATGATCAGGAAGTATGTGACCAGCGCGGTGGCCAGAGCCAGCGCGGGAAGTACCCGGCGGCGCCCCACGGGGGCCGCCGGACCGGGAGGGGTCACGGCAGGACGGCGCCCGGTGGGTTGATCTCCTTGCCCGCCAGCCGCCAGTCCCGGAGGGGACGGTTACTCTCCACCTCAGGGATCTCGCCGTCGAAGTTGTGGGGCGGAGGGGGGGAGGTGGTGTACCACTCCAGGGTATTGCCCTCCCAGGGATCGTTGACCGCGGTCTTCGGGCCGTGGAGGGAGATGGTGGCGTTGTAAAGGAAGATCAGGATGGCCACGGCGATCACATAGGAGCCGATGGTCTCCAGGAGGTTGAGCGGCCCCCAGCCGGACGCCGCCGAGTAGGTGGCGATCCGGCGCGGCATGCCCATGATCCCGAGGAAGTGCATGGGCATGAAGGTGAGGTTGAAGCCGATCAGGAGCAGCCAGAAGTGCCACTTCCCCAGCTTCTCGTTGAGGTAGCGCCCGAACATCTTGGGCCACCAGTAGTAGAGGGCGGCGAAGAGGGCGAAGAGTGAGCCGCCCACGAGTACGTAGTGGATGTGGGCCACCACCCAGTAGGTGCCGTTGAGCTCGTAATCAATCCCCAGCGAGCTGAGGAAGACCCCGTCCAGCCCGCCGATGAGGAACATGAGGAGGAACCCCACGGCGAAGAGCATCGCTGCGGTGTAGCGGATGGATCCGCCCCAGAGCGTGCCCAGCCAGTTGAAGATCTTGACCCCGGTGGGGACCGCGATCACCATCGTGGCGGCCATGAAGAAGATCTGAACCGGAAGTGGCAGACCCACGGTGAACATGTGGTGGGCGAAAACCATGAACCCCAGGACCCCGATCGCCGCCATCGACATGGCCATCGCCCGGTAGCCGAAGATCGGCTTGCGGGTGAACACGGGGAGTATCTCGGAGATCACCCCGAACCCGGGCAAGATCATGATGTACACCGCGGGGTGGGAGTAGAACCAGAAGATCAGCTGATAGAGGATCACGTTCCCGCCATGGCTGGGGTTGAAGAAGTTGGTCCCCAGCTGGCGGTCCAAGAGGACCATCGCCAGGGCCGCCGCCAGGAAGGGCGACGCCAGCAGCACCAGCGCGGAAGTCACCTCCATGGCCCAGACGAAGAGGGGCAGGCGGAACCAGGTCATGCCCGGAGCGCGCATCCGGTGGATGGTGACCAGGAAGTTGACCGCTCCCATCACCGAGGCGATCCCGACGATGTGCAGCCCCAGGATCCAGAGGTCCTGGCCCACCTGTGGGGAGTAGAGCTTCTCCGCCAGTGGCACGTACCCGGTCCACCCGTCGGCGGCGCTGCCACCGAAGAAGAAGCCGCTGTACATGACCAGTCCCCCGAGCGGGATCAGCCAATAGGCGAAGGCGTTGATCCGAGGGAAGGCCATGTCCTTGGCCCCCAGCATGAGGGGCAGCATGTAGTTACCGAAGGCGCTCCAGACCGGGACCACGAACAGGAAGATCATCGTGGTGCCGTGCATGGTGAACAGCTGGTTGTACTGGGATGCGGTCAGCAGGTCACCGTTGGGCTGCGCCAGCTGGGTGCGGATGAGGAGCGCCATCAGGCCACCCACCAGGAAGAAGAAGAAGGTGGTGTAGAGGTAGAGGAGCCCGATCCGCTTGTGGTCGGTGGTAGTGATCCAGTCCCACACCCCCTGGTAGCGGCGGGAAGTGGGTTGGCTGAGCGGCAGGTCGATGGCGGCCATGGTTACCTCGACTTCCTCAAGCCGGTGCCGCCGGCAGATGCTGCAGGTAGCTCTGGTACTGGGACATGGAGACCACCTTCACGGTGATCAGCATCTGGTCGTGGCCCAGCCCGCAGAACTCGTAGCACTGGCCGCCGAACGTTCCCGTCCGATTGGCCTCGATGAAGGCGTGGTTGACGATCCCGGGCAGGGCATCGATCTTGGCCCCCAGATTGGGCACCCAGAAGCCGTGGATCACGTCGAGGGACTCGGTGGAGAGTTCGATCGGGGTGTTGACGGGGATCTCCAGGGTCCGCAGCGAACTCTTCCCCCCGGGGTAGTCGAAGGTCCAGTAGAACTGCCTGCCGATCACCCGGATGTGAATCTCCTGGCGGGCGGCAGCGCTGGCCGGGCTGGGGCCGTGGCGGAGGTAACCCACGTTGACCACGTTGAGAACAAAAAGGGCGGCCAGGAGCACCAGTGGCCCGATCGTCCAAGCCAGTTCCAGGCGGTTGTGTCCGTGGATCTGGCGGGGCATCTCATCGGGGTCCCGGCGGCGGAAGCGGATGGCGGCGTACAGGATGGCTCCCCCGACCCCGATCAGGATCACGCTGGCGCAGGCCACGAAGACCCAGAAGAGCATGTCGATGGTGTCCACCGGGGGGCCGCCGCCGTTGAGGAAATTGGTGTTGCCGGCCAGGACGGGGAGGGGAGCGGCCACCACCGCCAGGGCCGCCACCCCGAGAGCAATAGCCGCCTTGCCCAGCCGGACGGCACAAACCAAGCTCAACCTCTCCTCCTGCCGGCACCTCGCAGCGGCGGCCCAGCCCGGGCGGCGACCGCCGATAGGCAGGCAGTATGCCCGCCGTCTGATCTCACTGTCAAACCGCGGCACCCGGCCCGGGGATGCCGGGACCGAGCCGGCCGGGCCTTAAGATTGGGGTCTGGAGCCGGCAGCCGACCGCGGGGGAGATCGCATGGTGCAGAGCTTGGCAACCGACCCCTTGGGGGTTCGGCGGCAGCTGGGACCGGGCGGTCCCACCTACTACAGCCTCACGGCGCTCAGGGAGCAGGGGCTGGCCGACCCCGAAGGGCTGCCGATGACCGTCCGGGTGTGGCTGGAGATGCTCCTGCGCCAGGCCGGAACAGCGCACGCCAGCCCCGAGGACGCCCTGCGGCTCGCCGGCTGGTCCGGCGCCTTGGGGTCGCGGGGTGAGCTGCCCTTTTTCCCCTCCAGGGTGCTCCTGCAGGACTTCACCGGCGTTCCGGCCGTGGTCGACCTCGCCTCCATGCGCTCAGCGGTCGGCGCCGCGGGAGGCGACCCCGCGCGGATCGACCCCTCGGTGGACTGCGATCTGGTGATAGACCACTCCGTCCAGGTTGACGCGTTCGGCAGCCCGCGGGCCTACGACCGCAACATCGACATGGAGTACCAGCGCAACGAAGAGCGGTATCGGCTGCTGCGCTGGGCGCAGCAGGCATTCCGGGGCTTCCGGGTGGTCCCTCCGGGGATGGGTATCTGCCACCAAGTGAACCTGGAGTATCTCGGCCGGGTGGTCACGCTCCAGGACCGGGGCGACGGTCCGGTGGTGCTCCCGGACACCCTGGTGGGAACCGACTCCCACACCACCATGATCAACGCGCTGGGGATCCTGGGCTGGGGCGTGGGCGGGATCGAGGCCGAGGCCGCCATGCTGGGACAGCCGATGCTGCTGGGCATGCCCACGGTGGTGGGCGTGCGACTCACCGGGCAGCTGCCCGCGGGGGTCACCGCCACCGATCTGGTGCTCAGGGTCACTCAATGGCTGCGGGCGCACGGGGTGGTCAACAAGTTCGTGGAGTTCTCCGGGGACGGTCTCGACCACCTGTCCGTGGCCGACCGCGCCACCATCTCCAACATGGCGCCGGAGTACGGGGCCACCGCCTCGCTCTTCCCGGTGGACCAGGCGGTCCTCGACTACCTGCTGACCACGGGGAGGAGTCCGGAGCAGGTGGATCTGGTGGAGCGCTACACCAAGGAGCAGGGTCTCTTCAGAGTCAGCGGGGCCAAGAGCCCGGACTTCACCGAGCGGCTGGAGCTGGACCTCGGTTCGATTGAGCCCAGCGTGGCCGGGCCACGCCGCCCTCAGGATCGGGTGCCACTCGGACAGATCGACCAGAGCTTCCGCGTGGCCTTCCCTCCGGCCAGCCCTCTCCCCTTCACCCCCGGGCGGCCGGCGCTGGAGGACGGGTCAGTGGTGATCGCCGCCATCACCTCCTGCACCAACACCTCCAACCCGAGCGTGATGGTCGCAGCAGGGCTCTTGGCCCGGAGGGCCAGGGAGAGGGGGATCGCGCCTCCCGAGTTCGTCAAGACCAGCATGGCCCCGGGATCCCGGGTGGTCACCGACTACCTGCGCCGGGCCGGCCTGCTCCAGGAGCTGGAGGCGGTCGGGTTCGACGTGGTCGGCTACGGCTGCACCACCTGCATCGGCAACAGCGGGCCCCTCCCGGAGTCCGTGGCGGCCGAGGTGAGCGAGCGCAACCTCAGCGTGGCCGCGGTGCTGAGTGGCAACCGCAACTTCGAGGGGCGCATCCACCCCCAGGTCCGGGCCGCCTACCTCGCCTCCCCGCCCCTGGTCGTGGCCTTTGCCCTGGCCGGGACTGTGCGCCGCGACCTCACCGCCGAGCCCCTGGCGCTGGACCCCGCGGGTCGGCCGGTCTTTCTGAAGGAGCTCTGGCCCACGGCGGAGGAGGTGGCCAGGGTGGTCGCCGATGCCGTCCGGCCGGAGTTCTTCCGCGACGAGTACGAGCGGATCTTCCAGGGCGACGAGCGCTGGCGGGCGCTGGACAGCCCCACTGGCCCGGTGTTCCAGTGGGACGATGACTCCACTTACATCCGGGAGGTGCCTCTCTTCGACGGCGCCAGGGCGTCGGCCGCCCCGGTGCCGGACATCAGAGGTGCCCGGGTCCTGGCCCTTCTGGGAGACTCCATCACCACCGACCACATCTCGCCGGCGGGCTCGATCCCCGCCAGCAGCCCGGCCGGGCTCTACCTCCAGAGCCTCGGGGTGAAGCCCGCGGACTTCAACAGCTACGGCTCCCGGAGGGGTAACCACGAGGTGATGATCCGGGGCACGCTCGCCAACGTCAGGCTGCGCAACCGGCTGGCGGGCGAGCGTGAGGGAGGTTTCACCCGACATCTTCCCGATGGCGAACTGACCACCATCTACGAGGCTGCGGAGGAGTACCGGGCCGAGGGGGTGCCGCTCCTGATCATCGGCGGCCAAGAGTACGGATCGGGGAGCTCCAGGGACTGGGCCGCCAAGGGCACCCGTCTCCTGGGGGTCCGGGCGGTCCTAGCCGAGAGCTTCGAGCGCATCCATCGGAGCAACCTGGTCGGTATGGGGGTGCTGCCGCTCCAGTTCCTCCCCGGGGAGTCCGCCGTCTCCCTGGGGCTGGATGGCAGCGAGGTCTACTCGCTCGAGGGGCTGGACCGGAGCCTCGCTCCCAGCGCCACCCTGAAGCTAGTCGTCATGGCCGAAGATGGTGCGCGGAGGGAGGTGGAGGTCGTGGCGAGGGTGGACAATCAGACGGAGATCGCCTACCTGCGCCATGGCGGGGTGCTGCCCTTCGTCCTGGGTCAGTTCCTCCAGAGCTAGCGGCCCTTGCAGCTCCACCAGGCGTCGCCCGCGCGCCGGGTCCTCATCGGGCAGGGCGCCCTCCAGGAGCTGGCCGCCGAGGTCTCACGTGGTGGAGGCGGCCGCGTGGTGCTGGTCGCTTCAGCCACCCTCAGAGCCAAGACCACCTTGGTGGATCAGGTGGTGGCAGAGCTCGAGGGCCACCACCTGGCCACCTTCAGCGAGGTCGGTGAGCACACACCGCTCTCGGCCGTCGCCCAGCTCCAGGATCTTCTGGAGCAGACCGCCGCGGACTGCGTGGTCAGCTTCGGCGGAGGCAGCGTCATCGACGGGGTGAAGGCTGCCATCCACCAGCGGGGAGTAGATGGGATACTCCACGTGGCTGTACCCACCACCCTCTCCGGCGCGGAGTTCACCCCCACCGCCGGTGTCACCGAGGACGAGACCCGACTCAAGCGGGGGCTGCGGGACCCGGCGGCGGCCCCGGCGATCGTGCTCTTGGACCCTCAGGTTACCCTGTCCACCCCAGAGAGGCTCTGGCTCTCCTCGGGGATCCGGGCACTCGACCACGCGGTGGAGACGCAGTGGGCACCGGAGAGCGATCCGCTGGCGGGGCTGCTGGTTCGCGCGGCCATCCCCAAGCTTCTTTCAGCCCTGCCCAGCTGCCGGAGGGATCCCGACTACCTGGTGGCGAGGCGCGAGGCGCAGCTGGGTGCCTGGTGGGCGGCGACGGGATTGGCGGGGTCCACGATGGGCCCGAGCCACCAGCTGGGGCGGCTGCTGGGAGCAACTTTCCAGGTCCCCCACGGAATCACCTCCTGCGTCTTCCTGCCCGCGACCCTCGCATGGCAGCTGGATCGTGACCGCTCCCTTGTGGACCTCCTGTGCGAGCCTTTTTCGGTGCGGTCTCCGGAGGAGGTGGTAGCCGCCTGCCGCCGGTTCATCACCGGACTCGGACTGCCGACCGACCTGGCCGGAGCCGGGCTGGACCCAGGGGCCGTGGCGCGCTTCCTTCAGATGGCCCCGCCGGAGTGGCATCCAATCGTGGAGCGCGCCGGCCGGGGCTGACCTTCAGGTCAAACCGCTCCCGCAGGGGCCCGCGCCCGCGGGGGCCGGGGGCGAGACACCCGGGTCGAGAAGGCGGATCCAAGGAGGATCAGGGCGAAGCCGGCGCCCATCCCCAGCCGGAAGGGCTCGCCCAGGACCCACACTCCAAGGATCACCGCCACCGCCGGATTGAGGTAGGTGACCACGGTGGCGCGCACCGCCCCCACCTCGGCGATCAGGGCGAACATGGCCAGGAACGCCAGGGCCGTGCACACCACTCCCAGGGTCAGGATGGCGGCCAGGGGCCCCGCGGCCGGTATCCGAGTTGGGTGGAGGGCGACGAAGAAGGGTAGGTAGAGGATGGCGCAGGCCGCCAGGGAGGTGGCCACCACCTGCAGGCTCGGGAGATCGGCCAGGCGTCGGGAGATGATCTGAGGGCCCGTGGCGTAGCACACCACCACCACGGCCATCTCCGCTCCCGAGGCGGCCGTGAGCCCCCCGAGGTCCGATCCCAGGACCAGCGCCACTCCCAGAACACCCACGAGCAGACCCGCCAACTGGGGGGGACCGAGGTGGTCCCGCCGCGCTCCGCGAAGGGAGATCGCCGCCCCGACCAAAGGGACCGCCGCCACCAGGAGGCCGGAGAGAGAGCTGGTGATGCGCTGCTCGGCGGTGGAGAGCATCAGCCAGGGCACGGCGATCTCGATCGCCGTGTATGTCAGCACCCACCTCCAGCGCCGCAGCACCGCCAACATCTGGCCCCTGGAGAGCGCCACCGGCAACAGCAGCAGGGCCCCGATGGCGGTGCGGGCGAAGACCAGGGTGGCGGGGCTCACGGCCTCGACGGAGACCCGGATCAGGAGATAGGGAATGCCCCAGAGGATCCCCAGGGCCGCGAACAGCAGCACTCCTCGCCTGGTCACTTGGCACTCCCCATCGACTGGCAAGCTCCGTCCTGGGACCGAGGCTGCCGGGGCCGGATGCGGTCCCGCCTGAGTCGCCCTCCCGCGCGATCATAGCAACCACGAACTGATGTGCGGTCCTTCCGAAAGCGCCGGCCGCGGGGGTCACCCTGCCCGCAGCTTGGTTGCGGCTCCACGGCCGCCAACCTCCGGACAGGAAGGCCATAGCTCAGGTGCGCTGATGAGGGCATAAGCCAACGTTCGCAGAAGAGCGCGGCTCGATCTAGACCGATCCGGACAGGCGGCCGGTCCTGTCCGAATGCGTCCTGTAGCGGTTCGAGGGAGGGCCCGCGAAGCCCGACCTCGGACCCCGATCGGCGGGGAGAGCCGGCCCCAACCTCCGCAGGCCGGTGGGGCCACGGCCACCAGGTGGGAGCAGCGACGAAGGCCATGCGCCGAGCGGCCACGACTGGGCCACCTGCCCGTACCCCCAGCAGGACTCGAACCTGCGCACCCGGCTCCGGAGGCCGGCGCTCTATCCACTGAGCTATGGGGGCGGCAAGTCGCCTTCGCCCACCGTACGGAGGGCGGCTAGGGGATAAGCCTACTCGTCCTCGTCACCAATGGTGAACATCAGGCCGTCCTGGACGTCGTACAGCGCGTCCATCCACTCGGCGATGGTTACGTCCTCCGGGCGCAGCCGGGCCACCTGGTGGTTCTCCCGGGCGAGCAGCCGACGGCACTGGGCCCTGAGGGGCGAGGGCACCACCAACTCGTCGGCGATGTTGAGCTGCTCCAGCTCGTTGAGCAGCCGGTCGATGAACAGGATCTTGTTGCGGCGGGCGTCTCTCTCCCGCCGGCTCAGTTGGTCGACCTCGTAGAGCTTGGATATCTCCTTGGAGGTCTCAGCGATGGTGGGCAAGCGTTCTCCCCGCGATGAATTCAGCTGTCAGTGGCTGCGGCCGAGGGCCGGCTTCCGCCTCACTTGGGGGCATCGTAGATGGCAGGCGGGGCGCCGTCAAGGGCGACCGGCCGCGATCTACCGAGAGGCGTCAGCAGGCGTAGTCCGAGTCGTACGGCTTGGAGAACCACTGGGTGAGCTGGACCGATCCGCCGGTGAAGGAGGTCTGCTGGCAGTTGGAGATCGCTGCCGAGAGCTTCCGCGCTCCGGGGATCCAGTCCGGAAGCCCGAAGAGGGAGGTGTTCACGGTGTAGGTTGAGCCCCCGGTGACCTGGCCCCACTGGTAGGAGGTGGAGTAGATGCCCACCTGGGCGCCTTCCGCCGTCAGGGCGGCCACCATCCCCTGGAGGTCGGCGACGTTCATCGCCAGCCCGGAGCTGCCCGACTGCCAGCTGTTGGCGGTCTCGACGTCCAGCCACCAGGGATAGGCCGAGGGCGAGCTCGGCACTGGGGCCGTGGTCTCCTGTCCGTTTATGCCGTTCGCCGCGCTCGCGAGCCAACTGGCGTCCTGGGCAGCCTTGTTGTACCCGTACTGCCAGGCGCAGGCCGGGGAGTCCGCGCCCACCAGGGGCGAGCCGGACACCGCGCATTGCCCGTACGGGTCCCCCTTCGTGCTGCTGGTCGGCCAGTCGGAGACACCGCTTCCCGGATCGGCAGTGTTTACGTAGAGGCTGGCCTCGGGCTGCGAGGCCTTGCCGCTGGAGTCGGCCACCGCCCAGTACAGCTCACTCTGGGTGTAACTGGGGTAACTGCTCGAGGGTCCGAGGCAGGGGTTCAGGGTGTTGGCCAGGCCGTCGTTCACTCCCACGATCCCGAACGCCTGCCCCGAGGGAAGGCTCCCGCCGCACTGGGGATAGGAGACGTCGTGGCCGGTGGTGCTCGAGCTCCCGCCGCCCCCTCCCCCACCGTGGCTCGGCCGGGCCGCCAGCGCGGGCGAGGCAGTGAGGATAGCGAGGGCCGCCGCCAGCGCGCCTCCCCAGCCGAGAACCCTGGGCAACCTGTGCGAGGCCGTGCGGACAAGAATCATCGTTGCTCCTGAGCCGGGGCGAGCGGGCTGCAATCAATTAACCTGTGCCGCCGCCCAACTACCCGGCGACGGGCTGAATCCCAGCAACTGGGGGCGGGGAGGCATCCGGCGCTCGGGCCATCGCGCGGAGGTCCGGCCACAGGCATGCGAGGGCTTGGTCCACCTCCATCTCCACCAGCTTTGAGGTGATCCCCCCTGCTCTGAGGCGCTCAATGAGGGCCAGGATGTCGCTCTCGCCGTGCGACCTGAGGAAAGCCTCGGTCCTGGCACCGTGGGGCCAGAAGCGTGCGATCAGGGTGCCGAAGACACCCAGCTCGTCTGGCCGAGGCCCGACCCGCTCCACAGGCGGGCGCGCGGCTTCGCGCGGCGAGAGCCGCCCGAAGTCGTGACAACCCGCCCAGAATGGGTCGGCGCCGGCGTAGCGCACGGCGGACACGGGACCCAGCCGGATCGCTGCCGAACATTGCAGGCAGGGCTCCAGGGTGGTCGTGAGCACCAGTTCGCGCGCCTGACCAAAGCGGAGTCGAGCCAGCACATTGACCTCGGCGTGAGCCAGGGCGGACCCGAAGATCTCCCCGCGCGGACCATCGCGGTCGGCAACCCGGTTGCGGGACGCGTGGACCACCGTTCCAGCCCCATCGGTGGCGCACGCCCCCACCGCGATGTTGCCGCTGCGGAACGCCTCCCAGGCCTGCCGGAAAGCCGCCTGCCAGGCCTCCTCCAGCCCCGACCAGAGAGCTTCGGCCGATGCTTTAGGGTCCGCCCCCTCGCCGCTGCCTGATGTCACCGGCGGAACGGTACCAGCACCGGTCGGGTGGCCGCGAGAGGGCAGCTGGCGGTGAGCCAGTTTGCGCCGCGCCGGTCTGGGTGGAGCATCGGGTGTGCTCCACAAGTTGGTGAGATTCCCCGCCCAACGTCCCGTCGGGTCGCCGAGGTGGTGCGCCCGGGTCCCCTAGGATTGGCCGGCCTGGAGCCGCGGCTCCAGGCCGTTCGATCGGGGGTCGATGACTCGCCCGCCGGCGGTCGCCGGCTGGGGCCGGGAGAGGCCTTTGAAGGCCAGCACCTGGGCGACCGCCGCCACCAGCTCGGCGCGGGGCAGAATGCCGGATTGGACCGCGGCCACGATGGCGGCGATGGTGGCTGAGGTGACCGCACCCAGTTGGGCAGAGGAGGTGTTGAAGAGCAGGAGGTCGGCGCCCGCCCGGAGCGCCGCCACCGCAGCCTGGGGCACCGAGTACCCCGACCCGCCCAGAGCCCCCGCGGAGAGGGAGTCCGTCATGACCAGACCCTGGAAGTGGAGTTGCTGGCGGAGCACTCCCTGGATCACAGCGCTGGAGATGCTGGCGGGGAGGTTGGTCAGGCCCGGTACCGATGCGTTGGCGACCATCACGGCTGGCAGCCCCTGGCTCACGGCCGAAGCGAACGGGAGCACGCCACCGGTCTTCAGCTGGGAATACGGCAGGGTGCTGACGGGCCCGTCGTCGGTGTTGCCGGTGGCGGAACCCAGCCCCGGGAAGTGCTTGACCACGGGGGTCACCCCCGCCGCGATCAGCCCCTGGGCGAAGGCGATCCCGTCGGCGGCAGCCGTCGCCGGGCTGGTGCTGAACGACCTGGTGCCGTCCGGGTCGGTGGCACTCGGGCCGGGACCCCCGTCCAGATCCAGAACCGGAGCCAGGTCGACGGTCACGCCCGCGGACCGCAGGCGCTCTCCCGTGGAGAGACCGAGTTGCTGGATCTGCTGCAGCGACATAGTGTCCGCCATCTGCCGAGCGGAGGGCAGCGGCCCAATCAGGTTGCTGAGCCGCTGGACGGCTCCCCCCTCCTCGTCGGTCATGACCGCGGGCGCCTCATCTGGCGGGGCGAGCGCCTCCAGTGCCGCCAGCTGCTCAGCTAGGTTGGCGGGACCGGAGGATCCGTACAGCACAACCCCGCCCACCCCCAACTGAACCTCGGCCGAGACCGCGGACACGTCCTCGGCCTGCACCGGCACCGCCAGAACCTGGCTGGCGAGGCGCGAGAGGCTCCATCCCCCAGGTCCGCTGGAGGGACGGGTCGACGGGGTCGGTACCTCGGGTGTTCGGGCCCGGGTGCTGGGGCCTGGCCGGGCCGCGCCGGTCGCGCAGCCCGCCAGCAGGGCCCCCAGGACCAGCACCCCCGTCGTGATCCGGCCCGAGCGCGGTCGCCGGCTTACCCGCCACGTCAAGCGAGGATCCCGCGCCGACATCAGGTGGCCGGGCTGGGAGGGGTGTGCCCGCCGCTCAGCCGCGGTGGGGCGGGGTCAGTGTGGCGGGTGCGGTCACCAGGCCGTCCGGGGAGCGGATTCTCAGCCGTCCGGTCAGCGGCGCCTCGCGGAGAGCGGGACGCCCCCCGGCGGGGGGCCAGACCGTCGAAATGGGGGGGCCCTGATCCGCCCGCCGCCCACGGATTGGCGCGGTGGTCGGCGCCTACGGGCGCGCCTGGCCGCTGGTCGGGGCGAATGCCGTCCCGGCCTGCGGGCGGATCACCCCGGCTTCCCCGTGCGCTCCGGCTGCGGCCCATGCCGCCACTGTATTCGTGAGGCACGGAGCGGTGGACAACGACCGGGGTGGACCCCGCGGGGGAGGTCGAGCCGGGCGCCCTCGGCCGGCCGCTCGCCGCCGCCGTGGGTCCAGATGCCGTTCATCTCCGAGGGAAGGACGGTCGGGCCGAGGCGGATGCCGGGCCGTCGGCAGGACATAGGACCGGGTCTCCAAGCTGCCGACCGCTCGCCTTGACGCCGGATCGAGGCGGTGCTAGGCTCCCGCCAGCCTCGGGCCGATGGCTCCAGCCAACGCCCCTCGCGTCTCGGACCCCCGGGGATTCTGGACCACAGGAGGTGGTGGGATGGGTGCCAGGTTGCGGTGGACGATCTGGGCGAGTGGGGCGGTGGCAGCACTTGTCGCCACCAGCGCCGGAGTGCTGGCGAGCTCCAGTGAGTCCAGAGTTTCGGGCTTCGAGATCGCGGCCACCTCGACCGACGGACAGTTCGTGGGCTCCATCGGCGGGGGGACCCAGCTGGCCGGAGGCTACTTCTACGCCAACGTCATCCACCAGGCGCTGCAGGAGGGCTCTCTGGGAGACCAGACCGCCATCTGCGGCACCGGGGAAGCGTCGTCTTCGCCAACAGCACCCAGCCCTTGTGCTTCCTCCCCGGGGCCGGTCAGCACCGTGACCGTCTACCTGGACGGCCGGTCGGTCACCGGCCGATTCGACTACGCGTCCAAGGGCATCCGGCTCCTGAGCGGCACCGGCGCCTGCCCCTCCCCGCAGAAGTTCTCAGTTGCAGACACGGTCACCTTCGGCAATCCGCTCGGCTCGTATCTCTTCTCCGTCACCCTCACCCACTACAGCTACGACCTCTTCGGTGACTGCATCACCTACTCCGCCACCATCTCCGGAACGATGAGTCAGCAACGGTCGAGCTGACGACAAAGCCCTCGCCGGGGCGTGGAGCCGGCCGGCTGCTCCAGGTCTCAGCCGGCCCGGTGTGCCGGGCGCACCGAGGGAAGAGGTCCGGTCGAGAGGTCTCCAGCCGCAATCGCGACCTGACCGTGGGGTCCCGTCACCAGCAGGCGCCCCTCGTCGTCCACCCCCTCCAGCCGGCCCTGCAAGGGAGCCGTCCCGCTCGCCACCTGGACCTCCTCCCCGATCCACACAGCTCGCCCCAGCCAGGGCTCACGGAGCGCCGGGAAGCCCAGGTCGCTCCAGCTGCGGTAGTGGTCGCTCAGGGAGGCCAGCACCTCGGCAGCCAGCCTGGCCCCACTCCCCCGCCACCCCTCGCGGTCGAGGGCGGTGGCCCCGGGCGCGATGGCATCATCCATGCGGAGGCCTTCCCAGAACACGTTGCACCCCACCCCCACGGCCACCGCCTGGCCCTCCTCCGTCCCTATGGACTCCACCAGGACCCCGGCCACCTTGCGGCCCCCGATCAGGCAGTCGTTGGGCCACTTGAGCCGAACCGGAGGGCCGCCGGCCGCCTCGATCCCCCGGGCGACCGCCAGTCCCACCACCAGCGGCAGGGAGGCCGCCTGGCCGGGGCCCGGCGGGCGCAGGAGCAAAGAGAGCATCAGCGAGGAGCCGGGCGGTGCCTGCCAGGTCCGCCCGGCCCGGCCCCGACCGTGAACCTGATGGTCCGCCATAACGCAGAGCCCCTCCGGCTCGCCGCGCCGGGCGGCGGCAAGGATCAGGTCCTGGGTGCTGCCCACCTGGGCGAGCAGGCGCACTCGCCAGGGGACCCTCCGAGCCGCCAGCTCCCGCCGGAGGGCGTCCCCGTCTCCCCACCCTGGCGCCCTGGCCGGGGATCGTCCGGGAGTGGGGCCTGAAGTCAGGTTCACTCCCGTATACTGCGGCCTCGTGGAGAACTGGGAGCGGATCGAGCTCTTCAGCTCCTTCCTCAAGCTGACCGGGGACATCGAGGTGGTGGCTCCGCTGCGGCTCACCGACGTCGTCAACCGGATGACGGAATACCTGGAGATCCGGCAGCTGACCCTGGAGCCGCTGGCCAGCACCTACCCGGTGATCAGCACGGTGGAGGAGTCGGCGATGGTCGCCAAGCGCTCCATCCTGATGCTGGCGCCGGTGGGCGAATCCCTGGCGGATACGGGAGGCCGGCGGGCACTGCTGGAGCAGAAGGTGGCCCACCAGGTGGCCCTCACCATCGACACCTTCTCGCTGGTCTGCGAGGTCTTCCTCGAGCCCCGGCTCAGCCTGCGCGAAACACTGGAGCGGAGCGTCGACGACTTCCTGCCGGTGCGCAATCTGAACGCCGTCTGGCTCCCGGCCCTCACTCACGAGCGAGTCTCGATCCAACGGCCCTTCGCCCTGGTGCACCCGCGCCAGATCCTCAGCTTCTCCGAGCGGGGGACGGCCGGTCTTTGACCGCCGAGCCGGCAGGGCCGCGGGACGCGGCCACCGTGGCGCTCATCCGCGACGGGGACCGACCTGAGGGACCACCCGAGGTGCTGCTGCTGGAGCGGGCGGACCGCGCCCACTTCGCCCCCCGCGCCCAGGTCTTCCCAGGGGGGAGCCTGGATTCCGGGGACCGGGACCCCCGGTGGCGAGAGATCTGGGAGCAGGAGGTGGGAGGCAAGCCGGACCGCCGGGCGGGGCTCGAGTTCCGGGTGGCGGCGATGCGCGAGACCTTCGAAGAGTGCGGTGTCCTGCTGGGCACGTTTGCCGGTGGAACACCGAAGCTGGAGGAGGAGCGCGCCCGGTGGCGCGGCGGCGGTGGCGAGGGCTTCTTTGACCTGTGCCTGCGCCTCGGGTTGCGCCCCGCTCTGGGGTCCCTGGTGTTCGTCGCCCGCTGGGTGACCCCGGAGGGGTTCTCCCAACGCTTTGATGCCCGCTTCTTCCTGGCTCCCCTGCCTCCAGGACAGGAGCCCCAGGCGGACCCGCTGGGAGAGAGCGGAAGCTGGCGTTGGGCTGACCCAGCCGTGGCCCTGCGCCGCGGGCACCGGGGAGAGTGGCAGCTCCTCCCCCCGACCAGAGCGGTGCTCCAATTGCTGGCGGCGGGTCGTGGGGTGGAGGCGACTCTGGCATCAGCGCGGGCGCAGCGGGTCGTCACCCGGCGCCCCCGGCTTGACCAGGTCACCTCGCTGCGCTACCCCGGGCTGGACCGCTCCCGTTTGGAGGCGCCTTGAGCGGCCTGCCCTCCGAGGTGGAACGGATCCTGGCCCCCAACCCCGGCCCCCTCACCGGTCAGGGGACCAACACCTGGCTCTTCGGTCGGGGAGAGGTCGTGGTGATCGATCCGGGTCCGCTGGATCTGCAGCACTTGGAGACCGTGGCCCGGGCGGCGAGCGTCCGGGGCGGAGCCGCGATGGTGGTGTGCACCCATCATCATCCCGACCACCGCGAGGGAGCCGAACGGCTGACGGAGATGCTGGGGACACCCCTGGCCCTCTTCCACCGCCGGGCCGAGAGGGCTGGGGAACTGGCACTGGAGGACGGCGATCGGCTCGTCGCCGGAGATGGCTGGCTGGAGGTGGTCCACACTCCGGGGCACTCTGGAGACCATCTCTGCCTCTTCGCCCCCCGAGAGCGCGTCCTGTTCAGCGGCGATCACATCCTCTCGGGCACCACCAGTGTTATCGCGCCCCCCGACGGAGACATGGCGGACTACCTAGCGTCCCTGGCCCGGGTGCGCGAGTTGGACGCCGACTGGCTGCTGCCGGGCCACGGCGAGCCCATCTCCGAGCCCCAAAGGGCTGTGGAGGACCTGATCGCCCACCGCCTGGAGCGAGAGCGCCAGGTGCTGGAGGCCATCGGCCCCGAGCCCCTGGCGCCCGCGGAGCTGGTGGGAGGGCTCTACCGCGGCTACCCTCGGGAAGTGCTGGAGTTCGCCGCCCAGACCGTCCTCGCCCACTGCCTCAAGTTGGAGCTGGAGGGCCGGATCGAGCGGGTGCCCGGGGACGGAGAGGCCCGGTTCCGCAAGCCCTAGCCGAGGTGGAATGGTAGGTGTGCCAGGGTCCTGGTCATGACCCCCGTGGGGCCGTGCGGCACCACCTTCATAAGCAGGGGCTCGAAGTGGTAGGACGAGGCGGCGATGTCCAGGTGGACGAACGGCCGACCGGCCGCGAAGGGGCGCAGGAACACCGCGCCGTTGATGGTCCCGGCCGCGGGCGTCCCCGAGGTGTTGCGGATGTCCGCGATCTCGCAGGTCAGGGCAACATCGTGCTCGGGGTAGAGGGGTAGCTCCCACACCCTCTCCCCCGCCTCCCGAGCCGCCGCCTGCACCGCCGCCAGCAGCTCCGGACTGCTGGCCATGGCCGCCGTCACGGGGTGACCCAGGGCCACCGACACCGCCCCAGTGAGGGTCGCCACATCCACCAGGTGGGTCGCTCCCTGGCTCACCGCGTAAGAGAGGGCATCCGCCAGCACCAGCCGACCCTCGGCGTCGGTGTTGTTGATCTCGATGGTGGTCCCGTTCATCGCCCTGACCACGTCCCCGGGCTTGACCGCGCCCCCGCCGGGCATGTTCTCCGTCAGCGGCGCCAGACCCAGGACCTCGATGTGGGGCTCGGTGCGGGCGATGACCCCCATGGCTTGGAGGACCGCCGCCGCCCCGCTCATGTCCGACTTCATCGCTGCCATCCCGGGATTGGGCTTGAGGGAGATGCCGCCGGAGTCGAAGGTGATGCCCTTCCCCAGCAGGGCCAGCACCCGCCCCGAGCCGTCAGCGGAGCGGGGCCGGTATCGCATGACCATGAGCTTGGGCGGCTGGTGGGACCCTTGGGCGACCGCTAGAAGCGCCCCCATCCCCAGCTTCTCCATCTCCGGGCGCTCCACCACCCGCAGGCTGAGGTGCCGCTGCTTGGCCACCAGCTCGGCCTCCGCAATGAAGTCCGCCGGCGTGAGGCGATTGGCGGGGCGCCACTGCAGGACCCGGGCAGCGTTGGTCGCCTCGGCCAGACGGACCCCGGCCGTGAGGGCGGCCGCCAGGTCCGAGCCCTGCCCGAGACCGACCAGCTGCATCTCCTCTATGGCCCCCTTCCCCTCCGCGGCCTTGAGTTCCCCCAGCCGATAGTTCCCCAGGCCAACCCCCTCAGCGATAGCCCGTGCCGGCGCCTGGGGCGCCTGGCCGGTGGCTGGGACCGCCAACACCTCGGCCAGGGCGGGCTCGACGATCACCGCCAGCGACCGGCAGAAGTTCCTGAGGTCCCGTACCGCGAACTGAAGCGCGTTGCGGAGACGGTACCCGTCCAGGAGGTCGCGACGTCCGAGGCCCAGCAGCATGAGCCGCGGTGCAGCCGCCCTCCCCAGGGTCGGCACCAGCCGGCGCTCAGGGAACTTCCCGTTCAGCTCCCCGCTGGCCACCATCGAGGTCAGCAGCCCATCCAAGGCCCGGTCGAGAAGCTGGGCCGAGGTACCCAGGGGCTCGTCCTGGAAGAGCGTGAGCAGGAGCGCATCCGCCCTCAGCTTTCCGACTTCGGTGTCAACCGCCTTGGCCTGCATCGCCTCCCTCCTCGGACTCACCTTGAACGGAGCCGGCCCCCAGGGAGCGGTTCCTGCGCTGCCCCAGCCCGGCGCGCAGCCGGGAAACGTCCTCGGCCGTGAACCGGTTGCGCCCAAGGGAGTCGACCGCGCTGGGGTGCGCCCTCCCCTCGCGGATCCAATTGACCACCACCTGGGGCTTCACCCCCAGGATCTGGCCGACCTCGACCGGCCCCATCAGTTCACCCGGGCCATCAGTGGTGGGGATCAAACCTGACCTCGCTCAGGTCCGGGAGCCACTCGCGGAGGGCGGCCTCGATTCCGCGGCGCAGCGCCGGCGTCAGGACGGACACGTAATTCGAGGTGGGATGGGCCTGGACCACCACCTCCCCCGGACGGGGCTGGATCGCCACCAAGCTGTCGCTCCCCGGGCCCGCCTCGACCGCCCCCCGCACCAGGGCGGTTAGCTCGGCATCTGTCATGCTCAGATCATGGCAGTACGGGGGCTCCCTGCGCCCGGAGGGGTGGGGCGCCGGTCCTGGACGGTCCCGATTCGGCATAATCCGGGCGTTGGCTGACTTTGCCCCGGTTTGCAGCGTGAGCGACGTGCCTCCGGGCACGGGCCAGGTGATGGATCTCGACGGGGTGGAGATCGCGCTCTTCAACGTCGACGGGGTCTTCCACGCCCTGGAGAACGCCTGCGCCAGTGGCGGCTCGATCGGGGAGGGGGTGCTGCGGGGCCATGTGGTCACCTGCCCCTTGGACGGCGAGCCCTACGACGTGCGCACCGGGATCTCCCCGGTATCGGACGCGGTCTATGTCCGGCACTTTGACGTCCGGGTCAACTCCAGGGGGCAGGTGCTGGTCCGCCTCGAGCCCACCGAAGACGAGGACGAGGCCCCCTGAGTCCGCGGCTGGCGGCGCTCGACGTGGGCTCCAACACGATCCACCTCCTGGTCGCCAGCCCCTCCGACTCCGGGCTCACCGACCGCCGCCACGCAGTGGTTATGGCGGGGCTGGGGGCTGAGGTTGAGCGTAAGGGACGGTTGGGCCGTGAGCTTATCGAGCAAGTGGTCGTCACCCTCGCCACCATGGTCCAGCTGGCCCGGTCAGATGGCGCCGAGGAGGTCCGGATGGTGGCGACCGAGTTCGCCCGCCTTGCCCCGGACGCCGGGGACCTGGTCTTGGCCGTCCGCGAGGGGTGCGGAGGGAACCTGCGGATCCTGACCGGTCAAGCCGAGGCCCGCCTCAGCTACCTTGGCGCCACCGCCTTCCGGGTCACGCCCATGACTCCTGCCGTGGTTGCGGATGTCGGAGGTGGGAGCACCGAGGTCGTGGTCGGCGAGGGAAATAGGCCGCAGCTGGCCGCCAGCCTCCGGCTGGGCTCGGCGCAGCTCCTGCGAGCGGTCTCCGCCGACGACCCACCATCTCCGCGCCAGCTCGCGGACGCCGAGGCGCTGGCGTCGATGGCGCTCGAGGCGGCCCCCGAACCCAATGGTGGGAGAGCACTGCTGGCGACCGGCGGCACCGCCGCCAATCTGCCGGTGCTTCTGGGCCGACGCCCCCCGGCGGCGGAGTCGGGGCCCTTGCGGCTCGTCGACGAGATCGGCGAGGGGTGGACGGAGGTCAGCCGGCTGGAGCTTGCGCGCGCTTCGCTGCTCACCCGCGAACTGTCCAGCGCGGAGCTGGCGGCGCGGACGGGGCTCGGCCAGCGGCGCGCCCGGCTCATGGCCGGAGGTGTGGTCATCGTGCGTGCCCTCTTAGAGCGGTATGGCCCGGGAGCCGCCACAGTCACCGAGCGCGGCCTCCGGGATGGCGTGATCCTGGCGCTGGCGGCCGCCCGGCGAGGTCCGTCCCGAGCGCCCTGAGCCGGATCGGAACCGGCTCCTTCCCCTAAGCTGGAGCCGTGCCCCTCTTCGACTTCCACACCCACACCACCATTTCAGATGGCCACGCCGCGCCACTCGTCATGGCCCGGCGCTGCCTGGAGAACGGCTACGGCGCCTACGTGTGCAGCGACCATGTCGACGAGGCCAGCGTGGAGAGGCGGGTGCCCGAGATCGTCGCGGCCTGCCGCGAGGTGGAGAGGGAGCTCGACCTCCCCGCCGTCCCCGCCGTCGAGGTGACCCGGGTAGCCCCGGAGCGGGTTGCGGTGGTGGCCGCCCGGGCACGATCCCTGGGGGCGCTCCTGGTGGTGGTCCACGGCGAGACCCTCGGCGACTTCCCCCAGCCGGGGCTGAACCTGGCAGCGGCCCGCTGCCCGGACGTGGACATCCTGGGACACCCCGGGCTGATCTCCAACCAGGCGGCCGAGGCGGCCCGCGAGAACGGCATCCACCTGGAGATCAGCGCGGCCGGACTGCACGGGCTCACCAACGGCCATGTCACGAAGGTGGCGGTTAGCCTGGGGGCCCACTTGGTGCTGGACTCGGACGCCCACCGCCCCGAGGCGCTGCTCACGGCCCAGCGCGCCCAAGACCTCCTTGAAGGGAGCGGGCTCGACATGGAGGCAGCACTGCGAGTGGCAGAGTCGGCCCCGCTCCGGATTCTCGCTCGGCGGGGGATCACCATCTCCCAGCGCGCCGCGAGCTGAGAGGGCTCAGCCAGGGGGACCGGGTGGCGAGGGCTGGGTGCCTGGAGACGCAGTGGGTGACGGGCTCGGGGGCGGCTCCTGGGTGGGGCTGGGCGTCGGGGTGAAGGTGGGGCTGGGCGTGTTGGTGGGGAGCGAGATTATGTCCTGGAGCTGAACCACCACCAGGGTGCCCCCGGGTCCGGAGGCGAACGTGACCACCACCGCCTCCCCGGGGATGAGGCTCGAGAGCGGCGCCGCGGCACCGCCGCGGGTGATCTTGGACTGGGCGGTCACGGTCGCCTCGACGGCGGTGCCCGAGGACGGCTGGATGGCAACCGTGCCGGAAACGAGCGACACGGCCAGCAGGGTGCCGTCAATGGGGTGGCCCACCAGCCCCGAGCTGGCCGGCGTGGGGGTGGACCCCGACCCCACCCCCTGGTTGGTCGGGGTAGGCGGGGCGAAGACGGTCAGGGACGCGGCCAGGACTCCCACCGCCAGCACCGCCAGGGCCACGATCGCGAAGAGGATCAGACCGGTGGTGCCGGGGCGGCGGAGCACGAAGGGTCGGCGCTGCCTGCGCCCCACCCGAGCCCGGACCCGGGGCCGCCGCTTGCTGGCACTGGAGGGGGCAGCATTTCTCACCTCCGCCCGCTGTTTCGCCTCGCCCACATCACTGCCGGTGGCCATCCGGCGGAGTATATGGGAGCGCTCCGCGGGCGCCGGCGTCAGTATCATGAACTCCCGCCGATGCCGCCCGAGTACGACCACCAGGCGATCGAGGCCAAGTGGCAGCGGCGCTGGGAGGAGACCGGGCTCAATCGGCCCGAGCTCGGCGCTGCCCCCCGGCCCTACTTCAATCTCATGATGTTCCCCTATCCCTCGGCCGAGGGGTTGCACGTGGGAAACATGTACGCCTTCACCGGGGCCGACACCCACGGCCGATTCCAGCGGATGCAGGGCCTGGACGTCTTCGAACCCATCGGCTTCGATGCCTTTGGGATCCACAGCGAGAACTTCGCCCTCCAGGTCAACCGGCACCCCACCGAGCTGGTGGCGGCCAACATTCGCAACTTCCGGCGGCAGCTGCACCGGCTCGGCGCCCAGTTCGACTGGAACCGCACGGTCGAGACCACCGATCCCGCCTACTACCGGTGGACCCAGTGGCTGTTCGTGACCCTCTGGAAGGGGGGCCTCGCCTACCGCGCCCGCCGCAACGTCAAGTGGTGCCCCCGGGACCTCACCGTGCTGGCCGACGAGCAGGTGATGGCCGACGGGACCTGTGAGCGGTGCGGCGCGGCGGTGGTGGAACGCGAGCTGGAGCAGTGGTTCCTGCGCACCTCCAACTACGCGGAGCGGCTGCTGGGGAACCTGGACCAGCTGGACTGGTCCGAGAGCACCAAGCTGCTGCAGCGCCACTGGATCGGGCGCAGCGACGGTGCGCTGCTGGACTTCCCAATCGACGGCGCCACACCGTTGCGCGTCTTCACCACGCGCGCCGACACCGTCTTCGGGGCCACCTTCATGGTGGTTGCCCCGGACCACCCTCGAACCATGGAGCTGGCCAGCCCGGACCGTCGGGCACAGGTAGCCACGTTCGTAGCGGAGGCGGCGCGCCGGCGCATCGCGGGGGTCCGCGAGTCCGAGGGAAGTACCAGCGGCATCGCCCTCGGGCGGAACGCGCACCACCCGCTGACAGGCGAGGAGCTTCCGATCTACGCCGCCGAATACGTGCTCTCCGGGTACGGTGAGGGGGCGATCATGGCCGTGCCGGCCCACGACTCCCGCGACCATGCCTTTGCCCTGGCCCATGGGCTGAAGGTGGTGCCCGTGGTGAGCGGTGATTCCGCCACGGGACCCCACACCGGGAGGGGCACCCTCATCAACTCCCGGGACTTCGACGGCCTGGCGGCTCCCGACCCAGCCCGGGAGCTCATCGTGGCCGCGATCTCCGAGCGTGGGCTCGGCCATCCCAAGGTCACCTACCGGCTTCGGGACTGGGGGATCTCCCGACAGCGGTACTGGGGGCCGCCGATCCCGGCCATCCACTGTCCGGTGGACGGGGCGGTGCCGGTCCCCGAGGACCAGTTGCCGGTGCTGCTCCCCTACATCGAGGACTTCCGCCCACTGGGGACGGGCGAGTCACCCCTCAGCCGGGACCCGGGCTTCCTCCACACCACCTGCCCCGTCTGCGGTGGGCCCGCCCTCCGGGAGACGGACGTCTCCGACACCTTCCTCGACAGCTCCTGGTATCACCTCAGGTACCCGTCCACCGACCGTCAGGACGTGGCTTTCGACCCCACGCTGACTCGCAAATGGCTGCCTGTGGACACCTACATCGGGGGCAATGAGCACGCAGTGCTTCACCTCCTGTACTCGCGCTTTGTGGCCATGGCGCTGCACGACCTCGGCTACCTCGAATTTGAGGAGCCGTTCACCCGCTTCCGGGCCCACGGCATGATCATCAAGGATGGCGCCAAGATGTCGAAGTCCCGGGGGAACGTCGTCGTGCCCGACGATTACCTGGACCGCTTCGGCGCCGACGCCTTCCGCCTCTACCTCATGGCTATGGGGCCGTTCTCCGAGGGCGGCGACTTCCGCGACACCGGCATCAACGGCCCATACCGGTTCTTGGTGCAGGTGTTCCGGCTGGCCGAGCGGGCCGGCGACGTGACCGAGCCGGCCGATCTGGCGGTGGTGCGCCATCGCTGCATTCAGAAGGTATCCGAGGACAGCCCGCAGCTGAAGTACAACACGGCGATCGCCGAGCTCATGAAGTACGCCAAGCGGCTCCGGGACCATGGGGCGACCATCCCCAAGGTGTCACTGGAAACCCTGGCCCTTCTGCTCTCACCCTACTGTCCTCACGCCGCCGAGGAGCTCTGGGAGCGGCTCGGAGGCCCCTACTCGGTGCACCAGCAACCATGGCCCAAGGCCGACCCGGAGTTGCTCCGGGAGGACGAGGTGGTGGTGGTGGTCTCCGTGGACGGGAAGAAGCGGGACCAGATGACCGTGCCCCGAGGTACGTCCAGTGAGGAGCTGGAGCGGCTGGCCCTCTCCTCCGCCCGAGTGGCCAACTTCCTGGACGGGCGCCCGGTCGGTCGGGTCGTGGTGGTGCCCGACAAGCAGGTCAACCTGGTTCTGGGCCGCTGAGGAGGTCCGGGCGATGCTCAAGCCCCATCTCTGCGGCTGGCTATATCCTGGGCCCGGGCGGCCCGTAGCTCAGTTGGTGAGAGCGGGGCTCTTATAAAGCTCAGGTCGTGGGTTCGAGTCCCACCGGGCCGACCAAAATGGATCTCACTGGCCACCGCAGACGAGCACTCACGCCCACGGCAACCATCTGCTAACCAGTAGTCAGTAGGGGACGAGCCGCCTGGGTCGTCAGACGAGCGGCCCGGGGGCGGTTCAGGTTTGCCGAGGATGGCAGCCCACGTCCGATTCGATCTGGATACCGGCAAAGCCCGAGAGCGGGCGCACGGGGAGGACGCTGCCAAGCCCTCGCGCGTCGCGACGGGACGTGTGCCCACTGCAGGCAGTCCATAGGGCTGCCCGGCGCAGAAGGCCGCTTGGCTTATTCGCGGCGCCGGACCAGGACGAGCTGTGGCATCACCAGGACATGGCCGAGTTTGAGGTGCAAGAGCGGGCGAGGACGGCCGGGCCGTCCGACCAGGGACGGCCCTCCGGCGAGTCATGACCGGCGAAGGGCGGGCCGTCCTGCGCGAGATGCGCGACTTGCCAGGACCGCTCTCCGGGTGAGCCCTAGGGGGAGGTAAAGTGCAGGCCGTGAGCCGGCTCCGCGCCGCCTACCGAGCGCTGAGGCAGCTTGCCACTGACGAGCGGTTGCCCCGGCCGGTCCGCTGGCTGCTGGTGGTCGGCCTGCTGCCCATCCCCGGGCCGGTGGACGAGGTGGCGCTGGGGGTGGCGGTACTCCTGCTGCTCTGCTACCGACGCCGGGTGCGGGCGATCCTGGGGGATCCCGCAGAGTGGGGCGCCCCAGGGCGCGGGTCCGCAGAGGAAGCAGATCCGAAACCTGCGCCGGGGCGCGACGGCCTACCACGAGATCCGCCCGGAGCTCCACGCGAGGCCCAGCGCCATCGCCAGGTCCCTGAGCGAGATGGCGCCCGCTAGCTGCCGCCGCCACTGGCTTCGTCTCCTGCCCTGAAGGTTGAAACACAGGGGCGACACCTCCTGGAACGGCCCAGCCACCTCAGGGTCGAGTGGGGCTTTGCAGCCGCTCACCAAACTGAGCACACCCCCTCGGCCTGCGGACGCATCTGGAACAACCTGGCCACGAAGCTCCCGAAACGTTACTCAGGCGCGCTCACGGCGTACGGGCCTGCCCGAGCAACTGCCAGCCCGGACCACCGCGGTCGACTCCGGCGCTCTTTGTTCTCTTTGCCTGGGCGGCGCACCCGCTCCGCCCTCCATGAGATCCTGCATCTGCCCCATGGCTGGACCGGGCAGGGGCTGTTTCTCCCCGCCCTCCGCCAGGTCCGCGCCGCCACCTGCCCGTCCGCCCCCGCGTGGTCCCCGTCAACTGGCGACCGGTCTCAGTCTGCCCATGATCAGCCCTGCTGACCCTGGTTTGAAGCGAATGAAGGCCCACCCTTCCCACCGCGCCCCAGTCCCGACCCGGTGGTGACGGCCCGGCCAGCCCTCCCCTGTCAGCGACGCCTCGCCGGCCCCCCGCGCACCCCCCCCCAACACCTGGTCGGTGGATTCAGGGTTGGGAACTGCTGAGCCGGATAAGACACTAGGCGGCGTACAGGTGTATCATGGGGCGTGATGAAGCTGAGCGAATGGGCTCGAACCCAGGGTGTTCACCCCCGGACCGCCCTGCGCTGGTT
>JAJYET010000053.1 GCA_021785655.1 bacterium
GCACCGAGGCTCTGCTGGGTCTTGCTCCGGGCGGGGTTTACCTGGCCAGCCGGTCACCCGGCTGCCGGTGGGCTCTTACCCCACCATTTCACCTTTGCCGGCGGGAACCCCGCCGGCCGTGTCTTTCTGTGGCACTCTCCCTGAGGTTTCCCTCGCCGGGCGTTACCCGGCGCCCTGCTCTTCGGAGCTCGGACTTTCCTCGACCGGAAGCTCCGGCCGCGGCCACCTGCCCGCCACCCGGCTCAATGGTAGCCCCGGGCGGCGGGCGGCGCTGGCGGTGGGGAGCCGTCCCTGGGGGAGGGCCTCAGGTGGGCAGCTGGGCCTGGTACCGGGACGCCCGGCGCGAGGCCAGCCTGCCGAGCCCGATGAGGACCAGGATCAGGAGGAGGGTGGCGAGTCCGGCGGCCCCCGCCACCTCGTGTTCCAGGCGGGTGGGGAGGGTGGCGTTGAGGTACACCACGTAGGTCAGGTACCCGATGGGGTGCTGGAAGAGCGAGAGAGAGGGGTCCTGGTCGCTGAATCCCAGCGTGTAGAGCAGCGGCGCCGTCTCCCCCACCGCGATGGCCAGGGCCAGCACCAGCCCGGAGGCGATCGCCGGGACCGCCGGGGGCAAGAGCGCTCTCCTCAGGGTGGTGAGCCGGGGGAGGCCGAGGGCCAGCCCCGCCTCACGCAGGGTGGACGGCACCTGGAGCAGCGCCACCTCGGTCGTCTTCACCACGTAGGGCAGCACTATGGCGGAGAGGGCCAGGACCCCGGACAGGAGGGAGAACCCCCAGTGGAGCGCCTGCGCCAGCAGGACATAGCCCACGAAGCCGATCACGATCGACGGGACTCCCGCCAAGGTCTCATATCCAAGGCGCAGCGCCCCGGACCGCGCCGCGGGGGCGAACTCCGCCAAATAGATGCCCCCCAGGATCCCGATCGGTCCGGCCACCACCAGCACCCCCAGCATGATCAAAAGGCTGCCGAGGATGGCGTTCTGGAGCCCGTTATCGGCGGTGGTGGCGGTCAGCAGGTGGAGGCTGAGGGCCGGGCCTGCCTGCTGGAGGAGGGTGCCCACCATGGCCAGCGAGGGCGCCACGACCACCGCCAGGGCCAGGAAGCAGAGCATCCAGAAGCCCAGGTCGCGCCCCGCCCGCAGCGCCGGCCGCATCGCTCAGATCCCCCGGCCGACGGGCAGGACGGCGCCGCCCGTGACCCGCCGGATGATCAGCCGCCCGAGGAGGTTGGTGACGACGGTGATCACCAGCAGCACCACCCCCAGGGCGGCCAGGGCGTGCACCGCCATCCCAGTGGCATCGGTGAGGGCGGAGTCGAGCATGGCCACGATGGTCGCCGCCATGGTGGAGAAGGGCGAGAAGATGTTGGCCGGGAGGCCATTCAGCAGGTTGCCGCTCACCAGCAACACCGCCATGGTCTCCCCCAGGGCCCGGGCCCAGCCCAGGAGCGCCGCCGCCCAGATCCCCCGACGGACGTAGGGCAGGGTGACCACCCGGGCCGTCTCATAGCGGGTCATCCCCAGGGCCAAAGCCCCCTCCTTGGCCAGGATCGGGACCCCCCGGACCAGCTCCCTGGTGGTGGTCGCGATGATCGGGACGATCATCAGGGTAAGGATCAGAGACGCGGTCAGAAGCCCCTCCCCGTAGCCCACCGGCCCCCGGAAGAACGGCACCACCGCCCCCAGGCGGCCCAGCACCGGGTAGAGGTGGGCGGCCAGGAGCGGCCCGAGGACCAGGATCCCCCAGAAGCCGTAGACCACGCTGGGGATCCCCGCCAGAAGCTCGAAGAAGATGGAGACGGTGGACTGGAGGCGAACCGGGACCCGCTCGGTGAGGGCGAGGACCGCGCCCACCGCCAGCGGGAGGGCCACCACCAGGGCGATCACCGAGGAGGCCAGGGTCCCGAAGATGAAGGTGAAGGCCCCGTAGGTGGCTCCGTGGGGTGCGGAGACGCCGTTCTGAACCTGGAGCTTGGTCACGTACAGGTTCCCGAAGCTGAACACCCGGCCGGTGAAGAAGCCCCAGCCGGCGTAGCGGAAGGCGGGCACCGACTGCACCACCATCTCGGCGGCGATCAGGACCAGCATCGCGGTGGGGATCCCAGCCGCGAGGAGCAGGCCTGAGCGCACCAGCCGGTCGCGGCGGGTGAGGTCCGCGTCCCGGAGCCGGACGGGCCGCCGGATCGGCAGGGGACCGGCCCGGCGGCCGGTCCCCTGCGCTGCCGGGAAGAAGCTCATTTCCGGAGCGGCTCCCTCAGGTCAGCCGCTGATCTTGTTGATCGCGGCCTCCACCTTGGGGATCACGCTCTGGGGCAGGGCCACGAAGTCGACGGCCGAGAGATTGCTCCCGGTGGCCCCGCCGGTGGGGCTGACGGCCCAGTCCAGGAAGGTGCGGATGGCCTCGGCCACGGCCGCGCTGGGCTGCTGCTGCTGGATCATGAGGTACTCGAAGTTGATGATCGGGTAGGACTCGGCCCCAGAGCTGTAGATCAGCGACTGGCGAAGGTTGGCGGGGGTGCTGGAGGCCGAGGCGTTGACCGCCGAGGTGATGGTGGCGAGGTCGGGGACGACGTAGTTCCCCGCCCGGTTCTGGAGGAGCGCCTCCTGCAGGCCGTCCTCGATGGCGGTGTTCTCCACGCTGACGCCGATGTAGGCGACGCAGCCGGGGTTGGCCTTGCAGACCTGGATCATCCCCGGGTTGCCGTTGGCGGTGAGCTCGTCAGAGACCGAGGGCCAGGTGACCGTGGTCCCGAAGGCCGGGCCGTTGGCCCAGGCCGAGTTGGTCTTGGTGAGAAGGCTGGTGAAGATGAAGGTGTCGCCCGAGGAGTCCACCCGGCGCACCGGGATGACCTTGACCGCGGGAAGAGTCACCCCGGGGTTGATCGCCGCCAGCTGGGGGTCGTTCCACTCGGTGATCTTGCCCTCGTACATCTGGGCCAGGATGTTGCCGGTGATCTTGAGGTTGGCCGGCATCCCCGGGACGTTGTAGTCCACGGCCTGGGCGGAGATGGCGATGGGGATGTTGAGCAGGCTGGGGTTGGCGGTCGCCTGGGCGGGCGAGAGGTAGGCGTCGGAGCCGCCCATCTGCACCAGGCGTGCCGTGGCCTCGCTGATGCCCAGCCCGGAGCCGCCGGGCCCGGGGTCCAGGGTGATGTTGGAGTAGGCGACGTGGAACTGGGGCGCCAGCACCTGTAGGTAGGGGTAGATGAGGGTCGAGCCGGCCTCGTTCAGGGTCAGCGGCGCGCTGGGGTTGCCGGTCGCCGCCGACGCCGGGGTTGTCTTGGCCGCCTGCTTGGCGTGGTGGGTGGCCGCCGTCCCGCCGCAGGCGCTCACCAGAAGTGCCAGGGCGCCGAGGGCGAGGGGCAGCAGCTGCCGGGGTCGTCGCAGTTTGAAGGTCAACGGGCGCATGGATTCCTCCCTATGGATGGCGGGGTTTGTAAGGCCGTCGGGCGGGGACCGGAGGCGGCTCAGCTCAGACCGGTTTCCCCTCGATGTAGGCGCGGCTGCGCAGGTCGGCAGGACGCTGGAAGAACTCCGCGACGGGGGCCTGCTCTACCACCTCTCCGGCCAGGAGGAAGAGCACCTCGTCGGCGCAGCGGGCCGCCTGCTGCAGGTTGTGGGTGACGAAGACCACGGTGATCCGCTCTCGGAGGGAGCCGATCAGCTCCTCGATCCGGGCGGTGGAGTGGGGGTCGAGAGCCGAGGTGGGCTCGTCCAGGAGCAGCACCTGGGGGCCCACCGCCAGCGCACGCGCCATGCAGAGCAGCTGCTGTTGGCCGCCGGAGAGAGCGAAGGGCGAGGAGCCCAGGCGGTCGTGGACCGCGTCCCAGAGCCCGACCCGGCGCAGCAGCTCCTCGACCCGCCGGTCGACCTCCTCTCGGCGCCAGAGGCCGTGCACCCGTGCCCCCAGGGCCACGTTCTCGCGGATGCTCTGGGGGAAGGGGTTGGGGCGCTGAAACAACATCCCGATGCGTCGGCGCAGCTCCCGCACGTCCCGACCGCGGCTGTAGACGCTCTGACCCTCGAGAAGGATCTCGCCCTCCACCCGCATCCCCGGGCGTTGGTCGTGGAGGCGGTTCAGAGAGCGCAGCAGCGTGGTCTTCCCGCACCCGGTGGGGCCGATGACGGCCGTCACCCGGCCCCGGGCGAAGCCGGCGCTGACCCCCTTGAGGATCTCGCGCGAGGCACTCCGCACCCGGAGCCCGGACACCTCCACCGCCGCACCCCCGGCGAGCTGGGGGCTCCCGATGCGGCTCGTTCCTCCCTCAGTGAGCACGGAACGAGCCTATGGGGATGCCGATTATCCCCGGGTTAATCGGGTGATAAGGGAAGGTTAAGCGGGGCCGGCGGGGGCACTCCGGCGCCGCTGCACGGCCGCCGCACGGAGGCGCCGGCCGCCCGCCCGGGCGCGCCGGGGATGCTCAGACGGCGACGCCCCCCGGGCCCTGGGGGCCCGGCCCGCCACCCCAGCGCGAGCCGTAGCGGCGGTGGCCGTGTCGCCCCCGCATGAAGATGAATCCGACCCAGATGAGGGGCAGCGGGAAGGCAAACTCATGTCCTGACACCCCACCCCAGACAGCGCCGGCGGCCAGGCCACCGAGGACCACAGCCCCCGCGCCGTACCCCAGGTAGGGGCGCAGCCGCTGGAGCCCCCGGGGCGGGGGCGGCGGCGGCGCCGGAAGGTCGCGGACCACCTGGGAGAGCTCACCCATGGTCTTGGCCTGGTAGGCCTTCCCGACCCGCTCCTCCAGCTCCTCCGTCGCCAGGCGCCCGTCCGAGTGGTGGCGGCGAAGCTCCTCCACCACGGACTCGCGGTCCTGGTCCGAAGCGCGGACCTCGGGGGGCCCCACCGGCCGGATCAAGGCGTCCACGGGTGGATTGTAAGCCGGGATCGAAAAGAAAATGCCGCTGCCGCGCACCGTCCCTCCTCCCGCGTCCCGCCCTGCCCCGGGAAGGGGCGGAGAGGCGAGCGGCGGCTGCCCCCGGAGCCCCGAAGCCGCCGGGGGCGACCCCAGGCGGCTTCGGCCGGCCCGGACCCCACGACGCTGCGGGGGAAGCGCCCTAAGACTGGACCCTGCGGCTCGCCCCAACGGCCAGCCGGTCGACCCGGTTGTTGCCCTCGCTGTCGGCGTGGCCACGCACGTGGACCAGCTTGACCGCCCCGTCCAGCTCCGCCAGCAGTCGGTCGATGGCGGGGTAGAGGTCACGGTTGGCGTTGCGCTTCCACCCGCCCACCAGCCACCCGATCACGTTCTGGGAGTCCACGTGGAGCCGCAGCCCCTGGTCCGGGGCCCGGCGGGCCAGAAAGGCGGCCATGGCCTCCCTCGCCGCCACCAGCTCCATGCGGTTGTTGGTGGTGTCGCGCTCCCCCCCTGAGCCCTCCTCCGCGCCCGCCTCCCACTCCAGCACATAGGCCCAGCCTCCGGGGCCGGGGTTGCCGCTGCAGGCCCCGTCGCTGTAGGCGTCCACCCACCGCCGCACCGCCTGGGTCACGGGAGCAGGATCCGCTCGCAGTTCTCGCAGGTCACGAGGTGCCCGGCGCGCGCCTCCTCCAGAACCCGGTGGGCCACCGGGAGGCGGCACCCGGAACACACCCCGCCCTCGATGCGGACCACCGCCGGGGTGCGCCGCGCCGCCGTGGAGACGTAGAGGCGGAGGGCTGAGGGGCCGAGCTGGGCGGCCAGCCCGGCCCGATCAGCCTCGGCCCCCTGCAGCTCCTGGTCCAGCGCGGGGCGGCGCCCGGCGTCCTGGGCCCGCAGGCTCTCAAGCTCGGCCGAGCGCGCCACGGCCTTCGCCTCCGCAGCCCGGAGGTCGGCCTCCAGCCCCTCCTGCTCCTCCATCGCCGTGAGCTCCCGGTCCTCGGCCGCGCCGATCCTTTCCCGGAGCATCCGGATCTCGTGCTGGTAGCGCTCCAGCTCCGCCGGATGTCGCACGCTGCCACCGTAGAGGGCGCGCTCGTGACTCGCCGCCCGCTCCCGCAGCTCCTCCACCTCCAGCTCCTCCTGACGCAACCTGGAAGCCATCTGGCTGAGGGCGGCCCGGAGCTCGTGCACGTGGCGGTCGAGGGACTTCAGCTGGGGGTCGCCGGCGGCGCGCTGATCGGCGACGGCCCGTTCGGAGCGCAGCTGCTCCAGCCGGTGGTCCAGCACCTGCAGGTCGAAGAGCCGCTGGGAGTCGCTCATCGGCGGCGCAGCCACAGGGCCCGGTAGCTCCGGGAGCGCTCCCAGCAGTGGGTGACCTGGGGATCCCACCACCCGCTCCGCGTCACCCAGGACCACAGCGGCTCCCAGTCCTGCATCGGTTGCAGGCAGAGCCAGCCCAGCCCCAGGGCCACCCCTGGACTCGCCTGCAGGATCTCCCGGATAGTGTGCCCGCCCATACCCGCGATCACCGCTCCGCGGCACCCCAGGCCCTCGAGGGGTTCCAACCCCGGCCCCTCCAGCACCCGGACCGGGGAGCCGGGTCCAAGCAGCCGCCGCAGCTCCCTGGCGGGGCCGGGTCTGGCCTCCGTGGCGTACACCGTGGCGCCGGGCCGACGAAGGGCCAGCTCCAGCGCCAGCCGGCCATGCCCGCTCCCCACGTCCGCCACCGGGTATTCCTCCGGACAGAGTTCCAGGAGATGGCGCAGGCGGGGGCCGAGACGAGCCGGGGCACTCCCGGCCGCGATCATTCCCGCCACTCCTGGGAGACGCTGCGAAGGCGCTCCAGCGCGCTCATCCCGGCACCGGAGGCCAGGCTCTCCCGGGCCAGAGATAGCCCCTCGGCAAGGTCCCGGGCTCGGCCGGCGGAGACCAGCCCCGCGGCGGCGTTTAGCGCCACCACGTCCGCCCTGGGGCCGGACTCCCCGTGAAGGACCGAGAGCGCCAGCGCGGCATTGGCCTCCGGGCCGCCCCCGGCCAGCTCTGCCGGAGTGGCCGGGGCCAGCCCCAGCTCCCGGGGGTCAATGGTCTCCTGGACGACCCGGCCCGCCTCCACCCTCCAGCAGGTGGACACGCCGTCGAGGCCGAGCTCGTCCATCCCCGAGGGACCGGCGAAGACCAGGGCCCGCTCCCCACCCAGGTGGGCGAGCACCCCGGCCATCCGCCCCGCCAGAGTGGGGTCGGCGACCCCCAGGGACTGGAAGGGCACCCTGGCCGGGTTGGAGAGCGGCCCCAGGATGTTGAACACGGTTCGGATCCCCAGCTCGGCCCGTGGCGCCGCCACGTGGCGCATCGCCGGGTGGTACCGGAGCGCGAACATGAAGCCCATACCCGCCTCCCGGACGCAGGCCGCCACCCCCTCCGGCGGCAGGTCGATCCTCACCCCGAGCGCCTCCAGGACGTCCGCACTCCCGCAGCGACCACTGGCCGCCCGGTTGCCGTGCTTGGCCACCGCCACCCCGGCTCCGGCCACCACGAGGGCCGCCACCGTGGAGATGTTGAAGGTGCCCAGCCCATCCCCGCCGGTCCCGCAGGTGTCCAGGGCCGGTCGATCCAGCTCCACCTTGAGGCTGTGGTCCCGCATCGAGGTCACCAGCCCCGCCAGCTCGGCCACCGTCTCCCCCTTGGACCGCAGCAGGGCCAGCACCGCCCCCATCTGGGCTCCGGAGAGGGCTCCTTCCATCATGCGGTCGCCGAGCCACCGCGCTCCCTCCTCCCCGACCTCCTCCCGCCGCACCAGCCGCTCCAGCAGCGCGGGCAGTTCCCGGGCGATCTCCTCGGTGGCAGCCATGCGATGGAGTGTACGGTTGGCCTGGCGAGGCCGGCCCAGCGGCTAACCTGGGCAGGTGGCGGAGCGGAAGGGTAGTTCCGAGATCCCAGAGTGGGCCAGCCGTCCGCTCTGGCTGGGGGAGGGGGCCCGGGGGGTGCTCCTGCTCCACGGGTTCGCCGGTACCCCGGTCGAGCTGATCCGGCTCGGCGAGTGGCTCGCCGAGCACGGCTTCCTGGCCCACGCCCCCCTCCTGGCGGGCCACGGGACCTCGCCGGAGGAGATGGCCCTGACCCGGGCCGACGACTGGATCCGATCCGCCAACCAGGGGCTGGAGGAGTTGTTGGCCCGTTGCCGGACGGTCGGCGTCGCGGGTCAGTCGATGGGCGGGACCCTCGCCCTGCACCTGGCGGCGACCCGACCGGAGGTGAGGGCGGTCGTCACCCAGGCCGCCATGCTGCGGCTCTCCGACTGGCGGCTGCGGCTGCTCCCGGCCCTCCACCCCCTGGTCCGCTGGGACACGCCCTCCGGCAGGGTCGACCTCTACCTGCCCGAGCGGGCCCGCCTGCTCCACAGCTACCGGCGCCGCCCGACGCCGGCCATCCTGGAGCTGGTCCGCCTGGGGCGGCAGGTGGAGAAAGAGCTCCGGGCCGTCTGGCAGCCCCTGCTGGTGCTGCACGGCGGTCGGGACGGGGTGGTGGGCCCAGCCAACGCGGGTCGCATAGTGGGCGGGGTGGGCAGCTCGATCCGCCGGCTGCAGCTCTTCCCGCGCAGCGGCCACGGGATGAGCGTGGACGTGGACAGCCTGGAGGTGGCCGAGCTGGCGGGACAGTGGTTCGCCCGGCACCTGCCGGAGGTTTCCGCCTAGCCGCCTTCCTGTGTGCCCAGGATGCGCCTTGCGATCTCCGGATCGAGCACCGGGTTGTCCGGGGCGCCACCTTGGGGAAGGGGCTTGCGACTGCGATGCGACGGCTCGGCGGAAGCTGCCGGACCGTCCCCGCGATATCCCAGGCCACAGCCGGAGCAGACGTAGACCGGCAGGGAGCGCCCGGCGCCCAGATACTCCAGATGGCTCCTACCCACCCGGCCTCCGCACCCGCAGACCCTGGTCCTGGGCACCGGCGGCAGCCGGAGGAGCTGCTCGCGATTCATCGGGGTCCCTGAGGGGCGTTGCAGCGTGGGGGCATCGGCTGGGCCAGAGCATAGCCGGATGCGCCCCGAGTCAAGTCCCTTGGAGTGGTGGAATTTAGGGAGAGGGACTGGGGGCAGTTCATCAGGCAGCGAGCCCGGCGGTGAGGGGGTTGGTGAGGAGTTGCTGGCCGTCGCCTCGGAGCTGAGTCAAGGAG
>JAJYET010000021.1 GCA_021785655.1 bacterium
CTGACCGGAGGATGGGATTCCGCCCGGACGCCGCCGTGCGGTGTCTCAGTTCGGGCGGCAGGCCCCCGGGAGAGACGCACGGCTGGCGGCGCGCTGAGCAGAGCGATGGGGCCGAAGCGGGGATGGAAGCGGCCCTCGCTGGGCCGACACCCGCATGAACAGCTTTCCCGGGCGGTCTTCGGCCAGAGGCATGTTGCGAGCAGCCTCTGCCGATCTCCGGTCCACCAAGCCGTCCCCCAGCCCCACCGAGGCAGGCCGCCCGCTCCCACCCGTGTCAGCCCGCCAGTGCCACTGCCAGCGGTGGACTCCCAGAGCGGTGGACCTCCCGGTCCCCCGAATTCCGGCGACGTCCGCCGGGGACCAGGCGGGATCGGACGCCGAGGGAAGTCGTCTGAAGGCGGACCCAGGACCGGCGCGCGGGCCCGCAGCCGAAACGGGACCCGGCTGAGTCCAACCAGTCCAGGTGGCGGGTCGGATGCGAGCCGGATATCCTGGCCACATGGGTAGCGGCGAGGAGAACGCCGGGCAACTCCACCCGCCGCCGCAGGTCCCCGGGCGGCCATGGGTCGGGGCCCTCACCTGGCCGCTCCGGCAGGTGGGACTGACAGTGGCGATCTTTTCGCTGCCCAGCTTCACCGCTGATCTGGTCCAGGGCCAGGTGGACGGCTCCTGGAGCAACCTCTCGTTCCAGATCCAGGCTTCGGGTCTCCTGGGGACGTGGACCGCCTTGGGCCAGGGACCCGTGGGCCGCTACTTCTTCTACACCACTCTGGCCTCGCTGCTGCTCACGGTCGGAGCGCTCGTCGCCGCTTTCGGAGGGCTCCTCTGCTGGTGGCGTTCCCGCGCGGGTCGGGGGGTCCTGGCCGTCGGCCTTCTCATGGCGGTGGTGGGCCAGCTGGCAGGCATCCCGCAGGCCATCAGCCAGGTCCAGGTCTTTCACCAGGGGCTGGCGCCGCTGGTCGCCGAGGCCATCCTCGGCACGACCTGGATCTGTGCCCTGCTGATGCTCGTGCTGCTGGCCTCAGGTGGCGGGCGTTCGGCGGCCCCTAAGAGCTCGTCCCCAGCCCTTTCCGCACTGCCCAGCCTGGGGGTGATCTTCTTCCTGTTCGGGGCGCTCCAGCTACTGGCTGCCGCCTTCGGAGTCCCCACCGACCTGAGCGCCGACAAGGCGGTGTCCCAGCTGCCGGACATGCAGGTCGGTATGGCGTATGCGGTGCTCTCCCTGGCGGCGCCGGCGGTCATCATGGTGGCGGGAAGCAATATGTGGCGTGGTGCTCAGTGGGCACCACGCCTTGCCGTTTGGGGATGGTTCGGAATGGTCGCCCAGGGGCTGATCCTCTTCGTGGGTGGCTGGGTGGCCCTGTGGCCTGCCGGGTTGGCGCCGGCGGCAGTGGCGCCGGGGGCCTTCACCTCCGCCTTCGCGCTGCTGGCCCTCTGGATTCTGCGCGCGGTGAGGCTCCAGATCTGGCAGGCGAGCGGGGTCGGTGACCCATCGGACCCTGCGCGGAAGCTGGGGACGGCCCCGGCCTGAGCCCGGTTTCCCGGGAGCGCCGGCCCGGCTGCCCCGGTTGAGGGCCGGTCCCCCCGAGTCGGCCCGAGCCCCTCGCTTTCAAAGTCCCGGCGCGGCGGGTGGCGCGCGGTCCTTCGAAGGCGCGATGATCAGACCAATCCCAGCTCCAAGGGAGGACGCAGCATGCCAGCCCCCGCCTATCAGGCCATCTCCGACTACGGGATCATCGGCGATCTCCACACGGCGGCCCTGGTCAGCCGCATGGGTTCCATCGACTGGATGTGCGTACCCCGGTTCGACAGCCCGGCCATCTTCGCCCGGATCCTGGACTCCGAGCACGGTGGCGCGATGTGGTTGGAGGTGGAGGGCGGGATGATCGCCGACAGCCGGCGCTACCTGCCTGGCACCAACATCCTCGAGACCAGCCTCAGCAGCCCGCACGGCCGGCTCCGGATCCAGGACTTCATGGTCGCACGCGAGGGCCAGCGAACCCTGGAGCACGACCACGTCCTGGTCCGCATCCTGGAGGCCCCGGACGCCGACCTCGAGGCCTCCCTGCACCTCGATGCCCGCCCTGGGTACGGCAAGTCCGGGGCCCGGTTCAAGGTCGTGGGGGAAGGAGGCAGCTGCCTCGAACTGAGCCACCGGAACCTTCACCTCCACCTCGACGGCCCCGGGGGGTGGGAGGCGGCCGCGGGCAGGTGGGTTCAGAGATTGCAGCTGCGCCGGGGCCAGCCCCAGGCGGTGGTGATGCGCTATGACGGGGACCGGAGCTACCAGCTCCACGAGGACCCCAAGGAGCTCCTGGCCACCACTCGCAGGTACTGGGGGGACTGGATCGGACGCTGCAAGTACGACGGGCCCTACCGCGACCTGGTCCTGCGATCGGCCCTCACTCTCAAGCTTCTGATCTACGACCCCGAGGGGTCGATCGTGGCCGCCCCCACCACGTCCCTGCCCGAGTGGGTGGGGGGAGGCCGCAACTGGGACTACCGCTACACCTGGCTGCGGGACTCCAGCTTTCTCATCTATGCCCTCCAGCTTCTGGGGTACCAGGAGGAGGCCACCAATTTCATGGACTGGCTGGGACGGGTCCACCAGAATCACCCCCGGAGCTGGCAGACCATGTACGGCATTGACGGTCGTACCGACCTGCGCGAGGTCGAGCTGGACCACCTCGAGGGCTACCGGGGATCCCGCCCGGTGCGGATCGGCAACGGGGCGGCCCATCAGCTGCAGCTGGACATCTACGGGGAGGCGATGGACTCAGCCTTCCTGCACCTCAGCTTCGGGCGGCTGGAGGCGCCCCACGTGCGCAGCAGCCTGGTGGACATGCTGGAGCACGTCGCCAGCTCCTGGGAGCACCCCGACAACGGAATCTGGGAGGTGCGAGGCGGCAAGCGGCACTTCCTCTACAGCAAGCTGCTCTGCTGGGTGGCGATGGACCGCGGGCTGCGGCTCGCCGATCAGCTCCGGCTGGACACCCCCCACCGGGATCGCTGGGTGTGGACTCGGGAGCAGATCCGCCACACCATCCTGACCAGGGGATGGAGCGACCAGCTTGGGGCCTTCCGCCAGGCCCTGGACGAGGACGCCCTGGACGCCACGGCGCTCATGATTCCCATGCTCAACTTCCTACCGCCCCTGGACCCCAGGGTGCGGAGCACCGTGTTGGCCATCCAGCGTGACCTCACGGACGCCAACGGCTTCGTTTACCGCTAC
This sequence comes from bacterium, assembly GCA_021785655.1. GTDB lineage: Bacteria > Chloroflexota > Dormibacteria > Aeolococcales > Bog-877 > JAJYXT01. Next base: position 3,233 of record JAJYET010000021.1, read on the forward strand.
CGGAGGTCGGACGGCCTGGAGGGTAAGGAGGGCACCTTCCTGCTCTGCAGCTTCTGGCTGGTCAACAACCTCTGCATGCAGCGCCAGGTGGGGCCGGCCCGGGACCTCTTCGAACGGCTGGTGGCCCACGGAAACGACCTCGGACTGTTCTCTGAGGAGCTCGACCCCGAGAGCGGGGACCTGCTCGGCAACTTCCCCCAGGCCTTCACCCATCTGGCGATCGTGAACGCCGCTGCCCACATCGAGCGGGCGGAGGAGAACCGGGGCCCCCTGTCTGAGCGCTGAGCGCCGCGCCCCCGCCCGACCCGGGCACAATTGAGCCATGGCGGAGTATGAGCTCGACCTCGAGCCGGTGGACAGCATCACCGTGGGTGTCGAGGGGGAGCCGGGCCAGCGCACCTTCTACCTGGAGGCGTCCAAGGGCACCCGGACCTGCACCCTGGTCATGGAGAAGGCCCAGGTGGTGGAGTTGGGAACCCATCTGCTGGCGGCCATGCCGGACCAGCTCCCCGAGCCGGCGCCCGCCGCCGCAACCGGGCCGCTCGGCCCCCCGGGCTGGAGGGTGGGCACGATCCAGATCTCGCTGGACGACCCCGGGGGCGGCTGCACCCTGGTGATGGAAGAGTTGACCGGTGTCGAGGCCGAGCCCGAGACGGAGGCGGAGCCCCGGCGGGTCCGCCTGGTGGCCAGCCTGGGCCAGATGCGTGGCTTGGCCGACCGTTGCCTCCTGGTGGTGGAGGGCGGTCGCCCGCTCTGCCCCCTGTGCCAGCTGCCCATGGACCCCTCGGGGCACGTCTGCCCGGCCCGCAACGGCCATCACCGGACCTGAGCCACAGGACGCCCCGCCGTACAGTGGTCACGGCCCCCTCCGTGGCCCAATAGGAGACTCCCCGATGACACTTGCGGCTCCTTTCCGCCTCGTCCCGACCCTGGCTCTTGGAACCGTGGCGGTCCTGGTCCTCGCCGGGTGCGGCGCCTCCTTCGATTCCGGCGTCGCCCCCCCCTCCCCCACCCCCTCGGTGCGGGTCCAGGGCGCCACCTCACCGTCGCCATCCCCGAGCCCCTCCGGCAGCGCCTGCGTCAACCCCTCCACAACGCCCAGCTACACCCTGTCGGGCGCGCGCACCCTCGCGGGCAATCTGGAGGTGAAGGACCTCAAGATCGGCACCGGGGCCACGGCCGCGATCGGCAACACCGTGCAGGTCACCTACGTGGGGTCACTCCCCAACGGCACCGTCTTCGACAACTCGACCAATGACAACGGGGGCAAGCCGATCTCCCTCACCATCGCCGCAGGGCATGTCATCCAGGGCTGGGTGGAGGGAATCCCGGGGATGAAGGTCGGCGGCGAGAGGGAGCTGGTCATCCCCCCCGCGCTGGGCTATGGCTGCACCTCACCGAGCAGCAAGATCCCCGTCAACAGCACCCTGATCTTCACCATCACCCTGGTCGCCATCGGCTGACGGGCGCCGCTCCGGGGGCAGGAGGGCCGCGACCCGGCGCTCGAGGTCTCTAGTTGCGGCCTCCGAGTCCGCGCCCACCGGGAAGAAGGTGGGGCCGAACCGCAGGTGGACGTCAGCCCGGCGCGGGCGCAGCTTTCCCCGGGGAAGCACCCGCTCGGTGCCCCAGATGGCACAGGGCAGGACCGGGGCCCCGGAGCGGCGCGCGAGGTACCCGGCGCCCCGCGAGAAGGGGCGCATCCTTGCCCCGTGGCTCCTGTGCCCTTCGGGGAACAGAACCACCACCCCGCCGCTCTTCAGCACACCGAGGGCGGTGCGCAGGGCGGCCGCGTCGGCCTCCTCGCGCCGGATGGGAAAGACGTTGCAGGCCCTGAGATACCGGGCCAGAAGCGGGTTCTGGAAAAGCTCCGCTTTGGCCATGGCATGCATCAGCCGCGGCACCGCCGCGCCCAGGAGCAGGGGGTCGTAGTTGGAGGCATGGTTGGCGCAGAGCAGGAGCGGCCCCGACGCTGGGATCAGCTCCAGCCCCTCAACGTCCGGCTTGCCGGCTGCCACGTACGCGAGGAGCCGACGCAGGGTGAAGAGGGTCAGGGCCAGGGTCCGAGTGCGCCTCCCCGGGCCGTCCGGAGATCTTGTCGGTGGTGGTTCCCCGCTCAAGTGGTCCCCCCGGATTCTCCAAACATGCGAAGCCCTGCCACGTTCTCTGCTGCGACGGCGACGCCAGTGTAGGTCCCGCAGTCGGGCCGGCTGCACGTACCCCCTGGTGGATTCGAACCACCGACCGTCGCCTTAGAAGGGCGCCGCTCTGATCCACTGAGCTAAGGGGGCTGACGGTGGCCATTCTGACGGTTTCCCTCTCGCCCCCTGCGGGCGGCGAGAGGTCGCCCGGCCTCAGGCTGCTGTCGGATGGGCTGCCCCTACAATCGGCAGGTGAGCGGCTCAACTGGCGGCGCCCGGGTCACCGTCTGCTACCTGGCGCGGCACTGCGACGTGGAGAATCCGCGCGGCGTGATCTACGGGCACCTTCCCGGCTACCCCCTGAGCGAGAGGGGACGGGAGCAGGCCGTGCGCCTCGGGGACTTCCTCGGCCGCCGGGGAGTGGCCGCCATCTACACGAGCCCGCTGGAGCGGGCCGTGCAGACCACCCAGATCATTCGGGAGCGGATGGGGGGTGCAGTCCCCTTCTTCCGGGCACCGGGGCTGATCGAGGCTGAATTCGGCCGCTACCTCCAGGGCATCCCCTACGCCCAGATCCCGTGGCGGCGGCCCCGCTGGCTCGCCCACATGATCTGGCCGGGCCTGCTGCCGGGCGACGAGAGCGTCGCCTCCATGTACCGGCGGGTGGAGGCGGTGGTCCAACAGGGGCTCCGCGAGCAGGGCGGGCAGCCATTCGTGCTGATCAGCCACGGGGACCCCATCCAGGCCTACTGGGCCGCCGCCGACCGGCGGCCCCCCTGGGCCCTGCATCGGCTTCAGTGTGCCAAGGGCGGCCTTCTGGAGCTCTCCCTCAGGGATGGCAAGCTCATCGGCAAGCCCTACCTCTCCCCGGAGGCCATCGCGGTTGAGCTGAGCCTTCCCCAGGTCGCCGCCAGCGCCTGACCTCCGACTTCCCGGGCGTCCACGCGAAGAAGGGGTGGGTGCAAGTCCTGCGCCAGCGCGGCACGCGGAGGGGCCTCGGGCCCATGAGCCCCGACTCCGCCTGATCACCGGTGTGGCGCAGCTAATGGAAGCGCGCACGGTTCTGGTCGAGGGGACGGAGGGCAGATGGTGGATCGCCGACCGGCCGGTCATCAGCGCCAGCGGGGCCGACGTCACGGTGCCCAGCTTCCGGGAGCCGACCAGACCTCATCCCTCGTCATCCCTGCGAGCCGGATCGGACACCCTGCTGGCCATCGCTGCCGGGTACATCGGACTCGACGTGGCTGGGGCATCCCTCACGCCCGCAGGACCCGCGTCAAGGCGCTGGACGATGGAGGAGCGGAGTTTCGCGGGCTGGATCGCGCCCACGCCACCCTGCTGGCGGCCCACCTGGACTCCCAGACCACCCTGCGGCCTGGATCTCAGCTGCGGTCGGCCGACTAGTCCCCGAGGGCCGTCGCGTCACCTAAGCCCGGGCGGGCGAGGCGCCGACGGCGAAGTCCCGGCAGGTGCTGCTGGCACTGGGGCGCCACCCGGTCCTTCCCCCCAGGGGTGCTGGAGGCGAGGGTCGGAGTTGAGGCCGAGCGTGCCCGAGGCAACCACGAAGGTGAGGCGATTCTGGGATCGGTCGATGGTGGCGCCGACTGGGACCCGCTGGCCTAACGGTTCACAGCGACCTCATCTTTGTAGTCGCGCCAACGTCGCCGGTGGCGATGGCGGTCGGGACATCACCCGCAGCTGCTGGCTGGGGCAAGCTGGGCCGGCCGACCTCGGCCAGCCGCCACCACCATGAGACACGCGGCTCCAGCCAATAGTCGACGCTGAAGCGCGCCGGGCCGGCATATGCGCAGAGAGCCAGCAGGCCCATGAACACCACCGCATAGATGATGCCGGTGCCGATGTCGGTGGAACCCGACGTGTATGGTCCCCCGAACCCCTCCGCGGTCGACCAGATCAGCAGGCTGAAGACGGCCGCCGAGACGTAGGTGAGCTTACGGGCGAAGCCCAGCAGGAGCGCCGCGGCGATCAGGGTCTCGATTGTGGCCGACAGGTAGATGAAGAGGTCAACTCTGGGGTGCTGCAGGGTGATCCAGAAGTCGAACCACGGGCGAAGCCAGCTCGGCTGTCCCCGAGCCTCGAACATGAGCAGGCTCATGTAGCCGGAGCGGAAGCCCGGCAGCCACTTGAGGGCGGCGTCAATCGCCCAGATCAGTCCGAATGCGATCCGCAGTGCATCCTTGGGCCATGCAGGCATCGGCCTCACCGCCATCTGGCTGGGGGTCTGTGCCATCACTTCGCTCCTCCACTCCGCAAGCCCGCGAGGCTCATGCCTCACCGCCTCAGCCTGGCGGGGATGGCCGGGTGGCAACACGGTGGAATCCACCCCTGGCTGGTGGGTGAAAGCACCCTAACCCCCTATGGGTATCCAGACAGACCATGGGATCCAGGGAACCGGACGGCTCCGGATCCGATCCAAGGAGGTGGAACCATGATGTTCTGGTACGGAGGCGGCTGGGCTTTCTGGCAGGTCGCCCTGATGGCGGCGGGCATGATCGCCTTCTGGGCCCTCTTGATCTGGGCGCTGTACGCCCTGGTTGTCTCAAGCACCCGCTTGGCCGGCCCGCGGCAGTGGGGCGGTGGACCACGCCAGATCCTGGAGGAGCGGCTTGCTCGTGGCGAGATCGACGCAGAGGAGTACCGGCGACTGCGCGAAGTGCTGGCCGCCGGAAGCACCGGAGATCCCGGCAGCGCCGGGAGCCAGCCATGACTACCGTGACTGACGGACACGCGGGTTGCGGGCACGGCTCAGTGCCGATGGATCGGGTGGCGGTGCGCCGCCCGGTCCGCGGCTACGCCACCGGCAAGGAAGACTACCTCGCCCGGCTGCACAAGATCGAGGGCCAGGTGCGGGGCCTGCAGAAGATGATCGAAGCGGACACGTGGTGCCCCGACGTCGTGACCCAGGTCGCGGCGGCGACTCGGGCACTGCAGGAGGTGGCGGTCGGTCTCTTGAACGACCACCTCCAGCACTGCGTCCTCTCGGCCACGAGAAGCTCCAACGCGGACGGCCAAACCGCCCTCACCGAGGTTGCGGGGACGATTCGGCAGGTGATGCGGCTGTGACGACGGCAATTCGACGCGGGCCTGACCTGGTAGGTCCCACACCGGACACAACACGACAGGTAAGAACGCCTCACCCGGGGGTCGGACCATGAGCCTGAGGGTCCTGCGGCACTCCAGACCCCCCGACACTCCGAATGCATCTCCCGGAAGGCAGACCGCGCCTCGAAGCCACCTGCACTGGCCGAGCATCAACATCACCCCGGCCGAACGGGCCGGGCGCATCGTGCTCGGAGTCGCCGCAGTAATCACGGCCGTGGTATTGCTCGCCTCAGCCGTAGCGACGCATGCCGTCGTGATCGAGGTGCTGCTCCTCGGCGCCGGCCTCGACCTGGCCGTCGCCGGGACCCTGGGACACTGCCCGTTCGATCGGCTCCTCTTCCCGCCGGGAGTCTTGCTCGGCGGCAGCCTCGTCCCGTATGGACGTCCCTCCGCAGGCCAGCTGCGCCGAGAGTTCGACCGGAGGCTGGTCGCCGAACGACCCGGCCCAACTGACGACCCCGGGGCGGCCGGCATGTCATTTCGAGATCGCGGATCACCAGAGCCACGGTGATGGTGAGGACGGTCGCCGGGACGGTGCCACCGCACTCCGTCTCGCTGCCACGCTGGCGACCCTCGCGGGTCCCTCTCGCCGACATGTGGCTTGCTCACTCCAGTGCAGCGAAGGCACGACGTATCGGTGAGCGCTATGGCCTTGGGCCGTCGTTGGCCTCGCGCGGTTGCCCCGGCGGGAGGCGAGCGTCTCCGGCTGCGCTTGCTCGTGGCCACACCGGCATGCCCGGCCGCGACGGCGGTGGAGAGGTGCGAAATCGTTCCCGGGGACGAAGAGCGAGTGTGATGCGGCCAGGGTGCGGCTGCCTGGTGGGCCAGCGGAGGTGTCGGAGATGAACGTGGCGGACCTCGTGGTGATCGGCGCGGACGCGACGCTCGCCATCGGCCTCGGCTACTGGTTCTTCGGGCCGAGGCCGACCGCCGAGGCCGCCCTGACTGGCGGTGTCCAGGAGGTACGGGTGACCGTGCGGGGTGGCTACAGCCCCGACCGAATCCGGGCCCAGGTTGGCGTGCCGCTCCGGCTGGTGTTCGACCGCCAGGAGTCGGGTGACTGCACCTCGCGCGTGGTCTTTCCCGACTTCGGCATCAACCAGGAACTCCCCGCCTTCGCCACCACCACTGTCACGATCCGCCCCCAGCGGCCGGGCGAGTACGGCTTCGCCTGCGGCATGAACATGGTCCACGGGGTGGTGGTCGTCGAGGAGGGAGAAGGCAGGCCGGGAACGGCTGAAGGTCCGCACGCAGGAGGCACCCCCTTGAGCGCCGGATTCGGACCAGATTCGAACGGGAGTCGCGGTGGGACCGCGCAGGACCGCGCTCAAGGCACATTCCAAGAGGCCCTCCTGGTGGTGGACGGTGGTTATCACCCCGGCCACATCTTGGCGCGGGCGGGCGTCCCGGTACGCTTGGTGGTGGACCGCCGCGAGGATGGCGCCTGCAGCGCCACTCTGGTGGTGCCCGACCTCGGCGTGTCGGCGGAGCTCGCCCCCTTTGCGCAGACCTTGGTGGAGCTGCCGGCGCCGCCCGTGGGCGAGCACCCCTTCCAGTGTGGCATGGGGATGCTGCACGGTAGCCTGATCGCCACCGCTGAGGAGCTTCCGGAGCTGGCTGTGACCCCTGCCTCCCGTCCCGTCGACCCGTCAGCGGGGTCGCGAGCGGGTGCGTCCTCGTGCTGCGTCGTGCCGCCCCTGGTGTACGACGGGACAGCCCGGCCCCAGAGCGGCAACGCGGCGCCGGGAGATCCCGAGACGGCCGAGCGCCGGGCGGAGCTGCGGGATCTCACCAGGAGGGTAGCGGTGGGAGCCGTTCTCACCATCCCGGTGCTGTTCGGGGCCATGGTCCACGACTTCTTCCATGCCGCCTGGCTGCCCGGGGTCCTGACCAATCCCTGGTTCGACCTCGGCCTGATCGCCCCCGTGTACCTCTACACCGGCTGGCCGATCCTGCGCGCCGGGGTGCTGACTCTGATCCACCGCAACGCCGAGATGAACGCCCTGATCACCATAGGCTCTTCGGCGGCGTTCTTCTACAGCCTGGTGGTGACCATGGTGCCCTCGATCGCCCCGGCGCGGTTCCGGGGTGTCTACTTCGAGGAGGTGGGCTTCATCCTGACCGTGATCCTGCTGGGCCGCTTGTTCGAGACGAGGGCCAAAGGCGGCACCGGGGAGGCGATCCGGTCGCTGCTGGGCCTCAGGGCCAAGACCGCCCGGGTGATTCGCGATGACGGCGAGTTGGAGATCCCCCTGGAGGCAGTCCAGGTCGGGGATCTGGTCTTGGTGCGGCCCGGCGAGAAGGTCCCCGTCGACGGGGAGGTCGTGGACGGGCGCTCGACCATCGACGAGTCGATGCTGACCGGGGAGCCCCTGCCGGTCGCCAAGGCGCCGGGCGAGGCGGTGACTGGGGCCACCGTGAACCAGACTGGCTCCCTGCGGATCCGGGCCACCCGCGTGGGCGCGGACTCTGTCTTGGCACGGATCGTGGAGCTGGTGCGGCGGGCGCAGGGATCGAAGCCGCCCATCCAGCGCCTGGCGGACCGGATCTCCTCGTTCTTTGCCCCCGGCGTGCTCCTGGTGGCCATGGCGGCGTTCGGGATCTGGTTCGCGGCCGGACCTCGGCCCGTCTTCAGCGACGCCCTCATCGTGGCGGTGGCAGTGCTGATCATCGCCTGCCCCTGCGCCCTGGGACTGGCGACCCCGCTGGCAGTGATGGTGGGAACGGGCAAGGCGGCCACCGAGGGCATCCTGATCCGCTCCGCAGTGGCGTTGGAGAGTGCCGGCGGGCTTGACACCGTCGTGCTCGACAAGACCGGCACCATAACCCAGGGGCACCCGAGCCTCACCGACATCGTGACAGCCGGATCCCTGTCCGAGGCCGACCTGCTCGGCCTGGTGGCTGCGGCCGAGGCCGACTCCGAGCACCCCGTCGCCACCGCGGTTGCGGCTGCGGCCAAAGATCAGGCACTGTCTGTGCCTAAGGCCAGCGAGTTCATCTCGGTGACCGGCCAGGGCGTGAAGGCTGAGGTCTGCGGGCACTTGGTCGCGGTCGGCAACTCTCGCCTCATGGCCGCCGAGGGTGTGACCCTGGTCGGGTCTCTCCAAGTGGCGGCCTCCCAGCTCGCCACCGAGGGGAAGACGGCGATGCTGGTCGCCGTTGACGGGAGGGCAGCCGGGGTCGTGGCCGTGGCCGATGCTGTCAAGCCTGACTCTGCAGATGCGGTCGCCAGTCTGCGGCGGCTCGGACTTGAGGTCGTGATGCTGACCGGGGACGCGCGCTTCACCGCCGAGGCCGTGGGACGCCAGGTGGGAATCCGGCGGGTCTTCGCCGAGGTCCGGCCTGAGGACAAGGCCGCTACGGTGGCCCAGCTGCAGGCGGAGGGGCACCGAGTCGCGATGGTTGGCGACGGGATCAACGATGCGCCCGCGCTGGCGCAGGCCGACGTGGGCCTGGCGATCGGAACCGGAACGGACATCGCCATCGAGGCCGCAGACCTGATCCTGATGTCGGGGGCGCTCTCGGGCATCCCCGCCGCGATCGGTCTGTCGCGGGCGACCATGCGCAACATCCGCCAGAACCTCTGGCTCGCCTTCGGCTACAACACGATCGGGATTCCCATCGCCGCCGGGATTCTCTACCCATTTTTCGGGATTCTGCTGTCACCCATGATCGCCGCCGCGGCAATGGCGCTCTCCTCCCTCTCGGTGGTGGGCAACGCCAGCCGGCTGCGCGCCTGGCGGGCCGCCACGGCGCCGCCCGTCTCCGTGCCAACGGTGTCCGCCACCAGTGCGTCGTAGCAGGCAACAAGACGGAGGAGACCACGAGATGGCCCACTTCCTGGCAACGACTTGGATCTGGATCCTCCTCATCGGCGGGATGCTCTTCGTTTACCTCCGGCGCCGCCAGCCGGGCCGTGGATCACTTTGGCTTCGACGGGGGGCCACCACCCTTTTCGCATTCCCCGGAGCCGCCTCTGTGAGCCTCCCCCGAGTGGAGGCTCAGCTCAAGTGATCTACTTAAAGCAGACGGCCCACAGCTTCGAGGTGGATTCCGGGGTCCCGATCCTGGGCGGTTTGGCAGGAGAGCCGGGTCAGCATTCCTCCGGAGTGCCCATGAGCGACACCCGGTCGGGACCAACGGTCCTCCCCGACCTGGGCTGTGCCAAGCAGGCCGTCGCCGTTTCGGGTCTTGCGCCACGTGGGTGGTTGCCCTGACGCCTTGGGCGCTTGGACTGGCCCTCGCACCCGGTACCCGCAATGCCGACGCTGACCCCGTGGTGGCTCTCCACGTCAGCGGGTTGCCCCGCCGCTTCGATCCGCCGGGCGGACGTGGTCACACCTGGACTTGACTGCCTGCGCCGGGCAGAGTGCCCGAATGCCCTTCTACCGAGCACCACGGCCGCGGCCGTGTGTCCGGATACCTGCTGCTGCGGCGCCGAGACGGGAGCCAGCCAGTGCTGCATGCCCCAGACTGAGGAGTAAGCGGCGGGGACTCCCACCACCGCGGTACCCCGCCTGGATCCCATCGTCCCCTGGTCCACGATTTCCTTGGACACCTGGTTGGGAGGATGGAGCGATCAACCAGGAGGTGCCCAGATGACCAACAGGCGAGGCCGGCTCAGCGGTGAGGGTGGGGGGTCCAGTGACCGGGGCCGCTTCTCCGGGACCGGAGCTGCCTTCATCGAGCCGGGCAGCCCCTGGCAGAACCCCTACGTGGAGTCCTTCAACTCCCGGGCCCGTGACGAGCTGTTCTCCCGCGAGGTCTTCACCAGCATCACCGAGGCCCAGGTGCTCTACCACGACTGGTGCGACCAGTACAACCGCCACCATCCCCGCGGCGCCCTGGGCTGGCTGTCTCCGGCGGCATTTTCCGCCAGCTGCTGGGCCAAACCCGGTGGCACCCGCCGGTGAGACACCAAAACCCCGGCCGGGCCCAGAAACGTGACGCTGTACAGGCCGTAGCGCCCAACTGCGGTGGCCCGCCGACCCACAGCACCCCGACACCTGCACCGTCTACCATCGCCGAGCAGGTCACCCCAACCCGCCGGGCTGGGTGGCCATTAACCCAAATTCCTTCATACGACCTGGACCACAAAACGCGGTCTCCTCACACGCCCAGATCCCCTTCACTCCTGGGCCAGGGAACACCACTGTTTCGAACGCGGCGGGCACCCCGTGGGGTGTTAGGACCACCGGCCCGACCTGGCTAGTTCCATGACCATAGGCCTGGTTCTCGGAGAGTCCTTTGCCGCCGTTCGCTGGAGGGGCGGTGAGAAGCCCTCCCTGGAGGCTCGACTCGACACCCCGAGGCCAGGAGATGGTCGGCGCCCCACTGAGCGTGCAGTCCCCGGGTCCATTGTCGCGCAACAGGAAGAGGTATGCCCCCTCATCCCGATTTCCGCAGCCCAACAGCCGGCCCAGGTGCCCGACCGGCAGCCATGGCCCAGGAGGGGTCGGGAGGGCCGCGGGCTGGTCGGACCTCTGCCAGGTATCATCGGGCCCCAGTACAGGGAAACCCAGGGGGGCAGCCGATGGGCAGAATCGTGGTCGGGGTGGACGGGTCGCGTCACTCCCTGGTGGCCCTGGAGTGGGCCTGCCGCGAAGCCGAGCTGCGCCACGACAGCCTGGAGCTCGTCAGCGCCTGGAGCATCTCCGCCGTCAGTTCAGCGGGAGCCTCCCAAGAGGTGGTCGAAGTGCTTGAGGCGGCGGCCCAGGAGGCGGTCGAATCGGGACGCCAGCGCGCCACCCAACTCGCCCCGGGGATCGAGGTCAGCACGCGGGTCTACCGCGGGCAACCGGCGCGGGTCCTGGTAGAGAGGGCCGCAGGCGCCGACCTGCTGGTGGTGGGCTCCCGAGGGCTCGGGGAATTCAAGGCGCTGCTCCTCGGCTCGGTGAGCCAGGAGTGCAGCCAGCACTCTCCCGTGCCTGTGGTGATAGTCCGGGGCCAGGACGACGCTAGGACGCCAGGCGCGCCTCCAGGGTAATCTCCGGTCCCGCCAGGGCCACCGAGACCGGACACGTTGCCTTGGCCCGCTCGGCGAACTCGCGGAAGGTGGCCTCGTCGATGCCGGGCACCCTCCCCACGGTCGACAGTTCGATGAGGGTGATCCGGAAACCGGACTCCTGCCGGTCGATGTGGACCTTGGCCTCCGTCTCCACCCGCTCGGGCTCGTGGCCCGCGCCGGCGAGGGCGAGGGAGAGGGCCATCGAGAAGCAGGCGGCGTGTGCGGCTCCCAGCAACTCCTCGGGGTTGCTTCCGCTCCCCTGCTCAAACCGCGATCGGCGCGAGTAGCTGGTGACGAAGTCCCGGCTCTCGGGCACGATCTCGCCACCCCCTCCGGCCTCGTTGGGCTCCCAAACCGCCCGCGCGCTCCTCACCGGCATGGCACACCTCCCAACCGGAGGTGCGCCCACCGGCCCACCTCCTGAACTGACAAACCCAGATTACCTTCCGCTTCCCGTGTCGCCCCGGAGGACCCGCAGAGCCCCCCGGAGGGGGTCGAAGTGCCGGTCGGCCACCCGCTCCTTGAGCGGGATGATCGCGTTGTCGGTGATCTGGATGTGCTCCGGGCAGACCTCGGTGCAGCACTTGGTGATGTTGCAATAGGCGAGGCCACCCTCTCCGTAAAGCTGGGGCAGGCGGTTCAGCACGTCTTTGGGGTGCATCTCCAGCGACGCCATCCGCACCATGAAGCGGGGACCGAAGAAGCGCCCCGTACCGTCGTGCTCCCGCAGCACATGGCACACGTCCTGGCAGAGGAAGCACTCGATGCAGCGGCGCTGCTCGATGACCCGCTCGATGTCGCGCTGCTGAATGTCGAAGGGCGCCACCTCACCGGGCGCCGGGGTGAAGGGCTGGATCTTGCGGTTGACCTCGTAGTTCCAGCTCACGTCGGTCACCAGGTCCTCCACCTTGGGGAAGACCTGCATGGGCTGCACGATCACCTCCTTGGAGAGGGCGAGCACCTCGTCGACCCTGGTCTTGCACATCAGTGACGGCCGCCCGTTGATCTCGGCACTGCAGGAGCCGCACTTGGCGGCCTTGCAATTCCAGCGGCAGGCCAAATCGCCGGCCAGGTTGGCCTGGATCCAGTGGATGCCGTCCAGCACCACCATGCCCTCCACCACTGGCACGCGGTAGTGCTGGAAGGCGCCGCCCGAGGCGTCTCCCCGCCAGACCCGGAAGGTGACCTCCCGGTCCGTCTCCCCGTCCTCGTAGGCGATGCGCAGCTTCTTGGGCAGCTCCTCGTCGGGTGAAATCTCCGGCTGGGGAGCGGGCTGCCCCTTCTGGCGTGCCCGCAGTTTGGCCTCGGCGGCGTCGGCCACCGCGGTCGCCGCCACCCGGGTCTGGCCAGCGGCCAGCTCCGCCAGCCTCTCCGGCATGGGGTCCAGTGGGCGCTGAGCCACCTCCATGTGGCCACCTCCACCCACCCTGGTCACGAAGTTCACATGCCCCAGCTCCTCGTCGCGGTCCGGGTAGTCCAACCGCCACTGCGACCCCCGGCTCTCGCGGCGCTCCAAGGCGGAGCGGACGATGGCTTCGCTCACGGTGAGCATGAAGAGGTCATCACGAGCGGTGCTGAAGCCTGGGTTGTAGGCTCGGTCGCCCAGCACCCTGATCCTCCCCGCCCGCTCCTTCAGCTCGAGAATCCTCTCCAAAGCTTCCCGCAGCGACTCCTCGGTCCGGGCGATGGCCGCCCCGGCCTGCATGGCCTCCTGCAGCTCTCGGTGCAGCCGGTAGGGGTCCTCCCCCTCCCCGCCGGACAGCGGGCGCAGCAAGATCCGCCGCTCCTCCTCGATCTGGCCCTCGTCAACCGCGGGGAGCTGCGGCAGCCTCTTGGCGTATTCGGCGGCGGCCTCTCCCGCGCGCTTGCCGAACACCAGGATGTCGCCCAGGGAGTTCCCGCCCAGCCGGTTGGCGCCGTGGAGGCCGGCCGCCACCTCGCCGGCGGCGTACAGCCCGGGCACGGTGGTGGCGGCGGTCTCGGCCTCCACGTTCACGCCCCCCATGGTGTAGTGGATCGTGGGGGCCACCTCCATCGGCTCCTTGGTGATGTCGACCCCGGCCAGGCTGTGGAACTGCTCGTACATGGACGGCAGCCGCCGACGGATGGTCTCGGCCCCCAGGTGGGTCACGTCCAGGAAGGCTCCCCCATGAGGCGAGCCACGCCCAGCCTGGACCTCCTTGAAGATGGAGCGCGCCACCACGTCGCGGGAGGAGAGGTCCTTCTTCACCGGGTCGTAGCGCTCCATGAAGCGCTCGCCCAGAGAGTTGCGCAGTATGCCGCCCTCTCCCCGGACCGCCTCGGTGACCAGGATCCCCCTCGCGCCCGGTGGCCACACCATCCCCGTGGGGTGGAACTGGACGAACTCCATGTCCTTCAGCTCGGCGCCGGCCTCGTAGGCCATGGCCGCCCCGTCCCCGGTCCCCTCCCAGGAGTTGGAGGTGATGCGGTACATCCGGCCCCACCCCCCGGTGGCCAGTACGACCGCCTTGGCCCGAATGGTGGTGAACTCCCCATCCGCCCGCTGGTACCCGGTGGCCCCGGCGATCCGGTCACCATCCTTCAGCAACCGGGTCATGGTGGTCTCCATGTGGACCGTCACCCCCTCCTGATGGACCATGCGGTCCTGGCAGGTGCGGATGAGTTCCAATCCGGTCCGGTCACCGATGTGCGCCAGGCGGCGCCAGGAATGGGCGCCGAAGGCCCGCTGGCTGATCTTGCCCTGCTTGGTGCGGTCGAACACCCCGCCCCATTGCTCCAACTCGATGACCCGGTCGATCACCTCGTGGGCGTACAGCTCCACCATGCGCCAGTTGTTCATCATCGCCCCGCCGCGCATGGTGTCCCCGAAGTGGGTCTGCCAGGAGTCCTCGGGGTCCACGTTGCCCAACGCGGCGGCGATCCCGCCCTCGGCCATCACTGTGTGGGCCTTGCCCAAGAGGGACTTGCAGACCACCCCCACGGAGCAGCCCGCCTGGGCGGCGGCGATGGCCGCCCGCATCCCCGCCCCTCCGGCCCCCAGGACCAGTACGTCGTACTCCGCCTCTGCGGCCATCCTCCCCTCCTCAGAAGCCGAGATGCGGGTCGTGGATGACCCCGTACTGCAAAAGACGGATGTAAAGGTCGGTGGCGATGAGGGTGAAGAGGCTGATCCAGGCGAAGGTGGAGTGGCGGGCGTTGAGCCAGCTGACCCCCCGCCAGGCGCGGTGCCGCTGCCGTCCTCCGAGGGCGCAGCTGAAGCAGTCCATCCCTCCGCCGACCAGGTGGCGGAGGGAGTGGCAGCCAAAGGTGTAGCCGGTGAGGAAGACGATGTTCACCAGCATGAGCGCGGTGCCCAGGCCGAATCCCAGGTGGCCGTGGTACCAGAAGGAGTTGTAGGCGTCGATCCAGAGCACCACCACAAAGCCCACCGCGAAGTACATGAGAAAGCGGTGCAGATTGTTGAGCACGAAGGGCAGCCGGCTCTCTCCCCGGTAGGCGGCGCCCCTGCCGGTCGGCGAGGCTCCGGTGAGGAGCTGGGGCTCGCGGATCGCGCATCCCGGAGGGTCGGCGAAGAAGGATCGGTAATAGGCCTTGCGGTAGTAGTAGCAGGTGGCCCGGAATCCCAGCGGGATGTAGAAGATGAAGAGGGCCGGCGAGGCCGGGGTCCTCCCCACCGCCACCTGCGGGGAGTAGAACGGCGACAGGTATTGATGGAACTGGTCGGAGTGGAAGAAGACTATGGTCCAGAGGCTGTAGATCCCGAAGATGGTGAGCCAGGTGACGACGTTGGCCGGGTAGATCCACCAGCGGTCCTGGCGGCGGACGTCGGCCGCGGACGGCGAGGAGAGGCTGGCTGCCATCAGCCCAGCACCGCCGTCACTTCACGGACGGCGGCCGCGGACCGCTCCAGCTCCTCTCTCTCGGACCGGGTCAGCTCCACCTCGAGGACATCCTGGACCCCGCCGGCTCCGAGCTTGACCGGGACCCCCATCACCACCCCGCTCAGCCCGTACTCCCCCTCCAGGCGGATGGCGCAGGGCAGGACCAGGCCGCGGTCCCGAAGGACGGCCTCCACCATCTGGGCCACCGCGGCGGCCGGGGCATAGTAGGCGGAGCCGGTCTTGAGCAGCTTCACCACCTCCGCGCCCCCGTCCCGGGTCCGCTGCACGATCTCCTCCAGCCTCCCCTCCGGGATGAGTCGCCCCACCGGTACCCCGGCCACGCTGGTCACCCCCCTGAGCGGCACCATGGTGTCCCCGTGCCCACCGAGCACGTAGGCCTCCACGCTGCGGACGGAGACCCCCAGTTCGGCGGCCAAGAAGGAGCGGAACCGGGCCGTGTCCAGCACCCCGGCCATCCCGATCACCCGGCGACGGTCCAGGCCGCTGGCCCGGATGGCGAGCTCGGTCATGACGTCGAGGGGATTGGTCACCATCACCAGCACCGCCTCCGGGGAGTGCCGCACGACCTGCTCCACAACCGGGGCCACGATCTGGGCATTGGCGCTGATCAGGTCATCCCGGCTCATCCCCGGCTTGCGGGCCAGGCCAGAGGTGACCACCACCACCTGGGACCCCTCGGTGATCGCCATGTCGGTGGAGCCCACCACCGAGCTGTCGTATCCCACCACCGGGGCCGCCTCGCGAAGGTCCAGGGCCTTCCCCTCGGCCAGCCCCTCCACCACGTCCACGAGCGCTACGTCGACGAGATCCATCTCGGCCAGTCGCTGGGCCGTGGTGGCCCCCACGTTTCCCGCGCCGATCACCGAAACCTTCTGCCTCATCGGACCTCCCCTGCCCGGGCATGAGCCCACCCCAATGCGGAAACCGACTCCATTCTAGGCAGTCGGACCTGGGCCGACTTCAGCCGGCCGACTCCCCCAGCCGTCGCCGGCAGTCCAGGATCGACCTCCAGGCCGCATCCCGACCCTCCCAGCCCCCAACGGAGACCTCCTTGGAATCCTCGAGGCGCTTGTAGGTCTCGAAGAAAATCTCGATCTCCCGCAGCCAGTGGGGAGCCAGGTCGCTCAGCTCGCGGATCTCGTCGAAACGGGGATCCGAGGCCGCGACGCAGAGCACCTTGACGTCCTTCCCGTTCTCATCCGCCATGTGCAGGAGCCCGATCGGCCGGGCCGGGACCGCGCAGCCCGGGAAGGTCCCCTCCTCGACCACCACCAGGGCGTCCAGGGGATCGCCGTCCTCCGCCAGCGTGTTGGGGATAAACCCGTAGTCGGTGGGATAGTGGACCGAGGAGTGCAGCACCCGGTCCAAACGGATCCGGTGGGTGGTGTGGTCCATCTCGTACTTGTTGCGGCTCCCCCGGGGGATCTCCACCACCACCTCGACGTCCTCTCCGTCCACTTCCCCCCCTAGGAGAGCCACGGGCCGAGAGCGGCTCCCGCCTCATTGGGATTCATCCGGACCCGGGGCATCTGCCAGATCTCGCCGGTGGCCTGAGCCGCGGAGTCCACTCGAGCATCCACCGCTCCCCCGACGTAGCCGAGCTGACCCAACTCCTGGAACAGAGTCGTCTCGGCCGGCCCGCTCTGCGAGGCGGTGGAGAACGGCCACGGGCCGCTGTAGGCGATGAACTGGACTGGAACTCCGGTCTGGGCCGCGATGGCGGCCCCGGTCTGCCCGGCCAGCTGCTGGACCTCCGAGCTGGGAAGGCCCCAGAGGGGGGTGTTGTCGAAGAGGGTGTGGTCCTCGATCCAGAATCCGGTGGTGGCCAGCTGATCGATCTGCGCCCAGGTGAGGTAGTGCTGGGGATTGGTGCCCGCGCGGGTGGTGACGTACCTGCCCACCAGGCCGCTGGGGACGAAGAAGGTGGCCGTGTAACCATAGTTCCGGAGGACCGGGACGGCGTTCTGCAGCGGGCTCTCCCGGCCATCGTCGAAGGTGATCGCGACTGGCCTGGACGGGAGGGCCAGCCCGTACAGGAGGAAGTCCGCCAGCCGGGTGAGTGAGATGGCGTGGGCGCCGGCCGAGGAGAGGTAGGCCATCTGGCCTGCGAACTGCGACGGGGTCACGGTGAGCCCGTACTCCAGATCGTATGCGTAAGTACTGTTCCATTGGGCGGGATTCGGGAACGGAGCCACCACGTGGTACATGAGGATGGGGACCGAGGCGGTCTCCGTGGGGGGAGATGGTGGCACGATGACCGGCGCATCGATTGAGCCGGGCCCCTCCCCCACCACCAGCGGGGGACCTGAGGCTTGGGGCACGAGCATCAGCTCAAGCTTGGAGTAGTCGGTGGCCACCCCCGCCGGTAGGACCTGTGCCGGTGAGCTGAACTCGACCCGGACCGGGACGGCGTAGGCGCCCGCCACCTGCACTTGGGGGTCCTCCCTGTCGACCCAGGTGGAGGATGGCGTCGGCGCTCCCATCTGGAACCCCGTCACGGCCGCCGCCCCCCGGAACTTGGTGGTGAGGAAGGCGGTCCGGGCGGCCTCGGATGGCCACATCGCCCTCGCTTGAGGCGCCAGCTCGTTCCACTGAGCTGGGTAGTTGTTGGCCACCATCTGGCTCATGAAGGTGTGGGCGGCCGCCTCCACCAGCTGGGTCACGGAGGGTGGGGTGGGCGAGGCGGTGGGCCGAGGCCTGGTGGCGGCGGGCTGCCCGCATCCGGCCAGCAGCGCCACCACCGCGAGGCCGACGACCGCCGAAGGAGCCACCCGCACCCGCATGCCCCGATCTTAGCCCGGGGCCGGAGCGGGCACGGCGCCCACGGCGCGACCTAACCCCACCTGCTGCAGATCGGACTTGAGCAGCCAGAGGGACCCGTCCGAGGAGGTCTCCACCTTGGTGTACAGCCGGTTCAGGATCGGTTGGAGGGGCCCGTACCCTTGGAGGGCGTCGTTGGTCACCATGATCAGCTCGGGCCGCTCTTGGACGGTTCGCTGAATCAAGCCTGACTGACCGAGCCAGTCGAAGTCCTTGTATATGGGCGGTGCCGGCAGCACCGCGTGCACCGGGACCAACAGGTAGGCCCAGCTGTCTGCCGACCAGACCACGGTGCGAGCACCGCTCAGCCCGTGGGCCCTGATCCAGCGTCCGGCCTGGGCCTCGGCCCGCACCCGGTAGTCGTAGAAGTTCTGGTAGCTGGCCCTGGAGACGACGCCGGTGGCCCGGCCCACGAACATCGGGTAGTAGAGGACGGTGCGCCCGACCGTGTAGAAGTCGTCGATCGGGAGGTAGGTGGCCATCAGCTGGCCCCAGAGCGCGGCGCTGAGGAGGGCGCCGGCCACGAGTGGCGCGAACGAGAGCCGCAGCGCTCCCGCCGAGGGCCGGGGCAGCCTGCCCACCACGAGCGCCAAGGGCACCACGGCGGGCAGGAGATGAAAGGGGTACGGTCGGTTGGGGAGGACGTAGGTCAAGAGGTCCACCCCCAGCCAGGTCCAGATCAGGACCGAGCGCGGATCCCGCTTCCGGGCCACCACCACCCCCAGAACCAGCAGGAGCGCGGCGGCTCCCCGGGGAAGCAGAGTGAGGATGTTGAGGGGGAGGGTGCGTGAGGTGTAGCCCTCGAAGGAGGTCACCAGGAAGTAGTAGACGTGGCTCGGCCCAGCCCAGAACAGGTAGGGAGCGATCCCCGCCAGGGTCACCACCGCTCCGGCGGCCAGCAACCTGAGGGCTCCGCGCACGGACCCCGACCGGGGCATCAGCGCCACCAGAAACACCATGGCCAGGAGCGGTGCGGCGGCGGTCTGCTGGATGAGGCAGGCCAGCCCGAACGCCACCCCTGCCGCCAGTTCCAGCGCCGCCCGCCACCGTCCCCGCTCCGAGAAGGACCGCAGCAGCAGCAGCATCCCGGCAGCCTCGGGGAAGATGAGGAAGTTCTCCGGGAGCGCCAGTTCGGCGCTGAGAAGGGGCAGCCCGAGCAGAAGGGTGGCGACGACCATCGTCCTGCCCATGCCTCTCCCCCCCCATTCGCGGCGGACCATCCGCCAGATGACCGCCAGCGTCAGGGCCCCCGCCAGGGTGGAGATGAGGTGCAGCCCGAGCTCGCTGGGGCCGAACCAGCTGAGGGCTAGGTCGTAGATCCAGAAGAGGAGTGGGGGCTTGTTGTTCCAGACGGTGAGGTAGAGGACCCGCCCGTGGGCCGCCAGGTAGGCGGTGTTGGCGTAGCCGGCCTCGTCGGTGTACCAGTGAGGCTCGAACCAGGAGGGAAGTCGGAGCAGAAGGAACAGCACGAGGGATGCGAGCAGCCAACGCCGCTGGTTGACCTCGCTCCCGGCTCCGAACATGCCGAAGCGAGCTGCGATCTTGCTCAAGTCTCCTCCGCCTGCGGTCTCATGCTATGTGGGGCCTCTGCCCCTCCGTCCGATTTTCCCACCCCGCTTGACCCCGACGAACTTGGGAGCTGGGGCGCGGCTCCGGTACCATGGCCGGGTGACCCCTTCCAGGCCGGCTCCTCGGGTGGTGGTCACCGGGGGGGCCGGGTTCATCGGGACCCATACCGTGGCGCTCCTCCTCGCGGAGGGGGCCAAGGTGCTGGTGATCGACGACCTTCGCCACGCCTGTGGGGTTGAGGTCCCCCCGGAGGCGGACCGGGTGGAAGCGGAGATCTCCACCCCGGCAGCCCTCCAGTCCCTGGCCCGCTTCCAGCCCACCGCCGTGCTCCACCTGGCGGCGCAGGGTGGGGTGAGCCGGTCGCTGCGCGACCCGGCAGGGGACGCCCTCAACAATGTCGTGGGCACACTCGCCCTGCTGCGGGCGGTGGTGGACGCCGGACGGCCCCGGTTCGTGTTCGCCTCCTCCGGAGGAGCCATATACGGGCGGGCCAGGCGTCTCCCCACGCGGGAGACGGCTCCGGCGCGCCCGCTGGCCCCGTATGGCGCCGCCAAGCTGGCTGGCGAAGGATACCTCGGGATGTTCCAGAGGACCTTCAAGCTGTCGTACGCGGCCCTGCGCTATGGCAACGTCTACGGGCCGCATCAGGACGGGACCGGGGAGGCGGGCATGGTGGCGATCAGCTGCCGCCGTGTGCTGGATGACCTGCCGCCGCGCGTGACCGGGACCGGGGAGCAGACCCGCGACTTCGTGTACGTGGGGGACGTGGCCCGCGCCAACGTCTTGGCGCTTGCAGCCACCGTCCAGGGGCCGATCAACATCGGCACCGGACGCCCCACCTCGATCATGACGGTGGCCAGGGCGCTCACCGCCCTGGGGGGGCTGCAAGCCGAACCCGAGTTCGTGCCGGCGAGGCCGGGCGAGGTCCCCGCCAGCTACCTCGACCCGGCGCGAGCTCAAGCCCGGCTGAGCTGGAGTCCGCAGGTCGCCCTTCAGGAAGGACTCGCCCTCACCCTGGAGAGCTTCCGGAGGTCCGCCTAGGCGGTGGTGCCCAGGTCCGGGCCAACTGCCAGCGCAGCTTGACCAACTCGCGAACCGCCCTCAGGATCGGTACCAGCCGCCCCCCCGACCTGACCCCCGCGATCCGCGGGTGGTGGGTGAGCCCCACCTGGGTCACCCGCAGCTCCGCCCTCCTGGCCTTGAAGTAGATCTCCGTGTTCAGCAGCGCCGAGCGGGCCAGGATGGGGTGGGCGGCCACCAGCACCTCGCGCCGCATCAGCTTGAAGCCGCAATCCACGTCCCGATAGCGCACCCCGTAGAGGACCCGGACGAAGAGGTTGAAGGTCCTGCTCACCACGGAGCGGTGCCAGGGATCGGCGCGCCGCAGCCGGAATCCCGCCACCAGGTCGGCGCCCTCGGCCTCGGCGGCCAGCCGGCGGAGATCGGCGGGGTCGAACTGGCCGTCGCCGTCCATGAAGGCCACCCAGTCCCCTCGTGCCGCGCGCAGGCCGTCCGCCACGGTCACCCCGTACCCTGACTTGCGCTCGTGCCTCACGACTCGCAACCTGTCGGCGCTGGCGCCCATGGCCCGGCGGGCCTCGTCGACGGTCCGGTCAGTGCTGCCGTCGTCCACCAGCACCACCTCGAAGGCCTCGGCCACCTCGTCCAGCGCCCGGAGTGCTCCGCCCACCACCCGGGGCATGTTGGGCGCCTCGTTGTGGGCGGGGATGACCAGGCTCACGAGCCCTCGGAGGCGGATGGGCCGCCCGGGATCCGAAGAGGCGGGCTCACCCGGGCCGCTCATTCCCCCTCCCTTCAGCCGTGGACGACCGAGATGCCCTGGAGGAGGGTGTAGATGAGGGCAGGGAAGATGCCCAGCACGATGGTCCCAGCCCCCGCCAGGGCCACAACCAGGACCGCGGGCCCCACGGCGGTTGGCGCCGCCACGGCGGTGCCCGCGGGCGACACGGACGCCACCTCGAACTCCTCAAGCGATCCGACGTCGGCCGCGGGGGCGTACATCTTGAGGATCACCCTGAGGTAGTAGAAGAGCGAGACGGCGGAGGTCAGGACCCCCCAGATGGCCAGCGCCAGCTGCCCGTCATGGATGGCCGCGGAGAAGAGGAAGAACTTCCCGAAGAAGCCCACCGTGAGGGGGAATCCCGCCAGCGACAGCATGAACAGGGCCATGAGCCCCGCCAGCACCGGCTCCCGCCGGCCCAGGCCCGCCAGCTCCGAATAGCGGTCGCAGTCCTCTCCCCTCCGACTGAGGATGGTGACTACGGCGAAGGCTCCGGTGTTCATGAAGGCGTAGGCGGCCAGGTAGTAGAGCGACGCCTGGGTGCCATCGGGGCGGCCCAGCGCCACCCCGATCATGATGTAGCCCGCCTGAGCGATGCCCGAGTAGGCCAGAAGGCGCTTGATCGAGGTCTGGGCCACCGCCACCACGTTGCCATAGATCATGGAGACGATCGCCACCACCGCGATGGGTACCGTCCACTCGGCCCGATAGGGCGCCAGGGTGGCGGAGAAGAGGCGCAGGAAGACCGCGAAGGCCGCCACCTTGGTGGCGACCGACATGAAGGTGGTCACCACCGCCGGGGAGCCCTGGTAGACGTCGGGGGTCCACCAGTGGAACGGCGCCGCGGACACCTTGAAGGCCAGGCCCACCGCCAGAAGGCCCACCCCGGCCAGGACCATGGGGTCGATGTGCCCGGAGGTCGCGCCCTGGAGGAGAAAGGCGTGGATGGCGGTCAGCGAGGTGTGGCCGGTCTCCCCGTACAAGAGGGCCATCCCGTACAGGAGAAAGCCCGAGGCGAAGCCGCCCAGCAAGAGGTACTTCATCGCTCCTTCCTGGCTGCGCTGGTCGTCGCGGGCAAAGCCGGCGAGGACGTACAGGGGGATGGAGAGCAGCTCGATGCCCAGGAAGATGACGATCAGGTTGAGGGCCCCGTCCAGCACCAGCATCCCGGCCACCGAGGCCAGCAGCAGGATGTAATACTCGCCCTCCGCCAGACCCCGGCGGCGGAGGTACCCGGGGCTCAGCACCACCACCGCCAGGGCGGTGATCAGCACCACGAAATCGGCAAAGAGAGCGAAGCGGTCGTTGGCGTAGGCTCCGTTGAAGACCACGATGGGGCCGGAGTTGGCGACCCACTGCCCGATGGCGGTCCCCAGGGCGGCCAGCAGGAAGAGTCCGGTCAGTCCCGCCAGCCACACCTCCTGGTGGCGGGGGCGGACCAGGTCCCACATCAGCACCGCCACCGCCCCTCCCCCGACGATCAGGATGGGCAGGATCCCCAGGAGGTCGCCAGCCGGGACGAAGTGGAGCGGGTAGCCGGGCGCGGTGGCGGCCGTCATGGCAGGCTCCCGGCGGCGGTGCGCCCGCTCGCCAGCGCCGGGTCGGTGGCCGTCTGACGGTTAGCCGCCTGCACGTACTGGGCGGCGCTGAAGCGCCCGTAGCGGATGACCGGGGCGGGATACACCCCGAGGACCAGCATCAGAGCCACCAGCGGGACCAGGGCCACCACCTCGACCGGGCCCACGTCCAACCGTCCCAGCCGGCGGGACACCGCCTGGAGCTGCTCGGGAACCGCCTCCGTCCCCGGCAGGCGGAGCTCGCCCTGGGTCAACCCCTGATACAGCCGGAGCATGTACCAGCAGGCCAGGATCACGCCCAGGCTGGCCAGCACTGCCCAGACCGGGCTGGCCTGGAAGGCGCCCAGCAGGATGAGGAACTCCCCGACGAAGCTGTTGAGCAGTGGCATGCCCAGCCCGGCCAGGGTGACCACCAGGAACAGCCCCGCCAGTACCGGCATGGGGCGCGCCAGCCCGCCCAGCTGCGACAGGGTGCGGGTGGCGAACCTGGACTCGACCACCCCGACGCAGATGAACAGGGCGGCGATCACAATGCCGTGGTTGACCATCTGGATGATCGCTCCGTTGAGCCCGTCCACGTTGAGGGCGAAGATCCCCAGCACCACGAAGCCCAGGTGGCTGATGGAGGCGAAGCCCACGATCCGTTTGATGTCGGTCTGGGCCAGCGCCGCCAGCGCGCCGTACAGGATGCTGGCGATGGCCAGGCCCAGCATGAGGGGCTGGAAGGTGTGGCTGGCCTCCGGGAAGAGGGTGAGGTTGTAGCGGATGAGGCCGAACGCGCCCAGCTTGCTGACGATCCCGGCGAAGAACACCAGGAAGGGGGTGGTGCCGGAGCTGTAGGCGTCGGGCAGCCAGCTGTGGAAGGGGACGAGCGGCACCTTGATGGCGAACGCCAGGGCGAAGGCCAGAAATAGCCACTCCTGGGGGTTGAGCAGGGAGAAGCTGTGGCCGAACAGGCTGAAGGTGGTGGCCTGGGTGGTGTGGACCAGCGACTGGGCGGCGATCAGGGTCGGCAGGTCGAAGGTGTAGACGCCGGTCTGGGCGCCGGTGATGAAGTACACCCCGAAGATCGCCAGCAGCATGAAGAGGCTGCCGGCGACGGTGTAGATGATGAACTTGAGCGCGGCCCGGCCCCGGTTGCCATCCCCCCACCCGATCATGAGGAAGTACAGGGGGATCAGGGCGGCCTCCCAGAAGAAGTAGAAGAGGATCAGGTCCAGAGAGGTCAGCACCCCGAGCACCCCCACCTCGGAGAGCAGCATCAGGACCGCGAACGTGCGCAGCCGCGTCTCCCGCTGGGAGAGGACCACCGCCGCCACCAGGAAGAGGAGCGCCGCCAACGCCATCAGCCAGACCGCGAGTCCGTCCACCCCCAGGTGGTAGGAGAAGTTGATCGGCGGCGGAGCGGCCTGGTTGAAGGCGGAATTGCCCTCGTTGAAGGCCAGGTGGAGGTGGGACAGCGATGTTCCCGACTGCAACCAGTTGACCTGCTCCTGGAACTGGAAGGTTATGGGCGAGTGGATCGCGGAGAGAGATTGGCCGTTGGCCGTCCCGCTGAGCTTGGAGGCGGCCGAGGGGGGCACCGCGAGGTAGGCCACCAGGACGACGCAGGTGAGGCCCAGGGTGAGGGCCGTCACCGCCATCAGAGCGAGGCGGATCGCCCGGGCCCGGGAGGACGGGATGGCCAGGATGGCGACCGCCCCCGCCAGGGGCAGGAATAGGGTGACCGAGAGAATCGGCCAGCTCATGTGAGCCTCAGCCCCATCAGCACCACCCCCAGGACGGCGAAGAAGAAGAACCAGAGCGCGTAGTCCTTGAGGAACCCGGTCTGGAAGGTCCGCAGGTCGGCGCTCAACTGGGCCACGGCGTCCCTCACCCCGCCCACCGCCGAGTCGAACACCCCGGGCTCCAGGACCCGCCGCACCCCGGTGGCCACCGCCAGTGCCGGCGTCACCAGCGCGGCGTCGTACACCTCATCCCAGTAGAACTTGCGGAAGGAGAGCTGATAGAGCCAGGGCAGGTGCGCCGGGATCAACTCCCGGGACAGCACCTGCTTCCCGTACACCGCCCAGGCCACCCCGAGGCCCAGGAGGCTCAGCAGGACGCCCACGAGCAGGGCCAGCCCATCCACCAGGGCGCTGGCATGGGCCGCCGGGATGCCGACCACCGGTTGCAGGAAGGCTCGGAACAAAGTCACCGGCGCGAAACCGGCGAAGTCGATGTTGAGGAACCCGACGACCGTGGAGAGGCCGGCCAGCACCAGCACCGGGAGCAACATCACCAAGGGCGCCTCGTGGGCGTGCTGGGCGTTCTCGGACCTGGGCTCTCCGGTGAACGCCACCCAAACGACCCGGAAGATGTAGAAGCTGGTGAGCACGTTCACCGACACGCCTATGACCCACAGCCAGGGCACCGCCGGCCCGAGGGCCAGCCCCTGCCCCAGGAGCTCCTCCTTGCTGAAGAAGCCAGCGAAGATCGGGATGCCCGCCAGGGCCAGGGAGCCAGCGGCAAAGGCCACGAAGGTCCACCGCATCCGCCGGCGCAGTCCCCCCATCACCCTGATGTCCTGGTCGTCGTGCAGGGCATGGATGACATTCCCGGCGGCCAGGAAGAGAAGCGCCTTGAAGCAGGCGTGGGTGAAGAACTGGAACATTCCCGCGGAGTAGGCGCCCACGCCGACCGCGAAGATCATGAGCCCGATCTGGCTCATGGTCGAGTAGGCGATCACCCGTTTGATGTCGAACTGGGTGCAACCGATGATGGCGGCCATGAGGGCGGTGCCGATCCCCACCACCGCCACCAGCCCGGCCGCCACCGGCGCCTGCTGGAAGACCGGGTGGAACCGGGCCACCAGGTAGACACCGGCGGTGACCATGGTGGCGGCGTGGATCAGCGCCGACACCGGGGTTGGACCCTCCATGGCGTCGGGCAGCCAGGTGTGAAGCGGCCACTGCGCCGACTTGGCCGCGGCACCCAGGAAGAGCAGGATCCCGATGGCGGTCACCATGCCCCCGCCGACCGGCCCCAGGCCGCCATGGAAGTGGGCCCCGGGCCCGACGTTGGCGAAGATGGTCTGCAGGTCCACGGTGTGGAGGAGCCGGCCGGATGGGCCCCTCAGGTTGAGGAAGATGAGGAAGGCCGCGAGGACCAAGCCGACATCCCCGATCACCTGGGTGACGAAGGCCTTGCGCCCCGCCACCACCGCCGAAGGCCGCTGGTACCAGAAGGCGATCAGGGCGTAGGAGGCGAAGGCCACCATGGCCCAGCCGATGATGAGGAACACCATGCTGTTGCTCATCACCAGGACCAGCATGCTGGTGATGAAGAGGTTCATGAGGGCGAAGAAGCGGTTGTAGCTCGGGTCCTCGGCCATGTAGCCCACGCTGTAGACGTGGATCAGCCCCCCGATCCCAGTGATCACCAGCATCATCAGGACGGCCAGGGGGTCGATGCGCACGCTGAAGGCGGCGCTGAGGCCCGTGTGGGCGGACACGCCGGATCCGGCACCTACCGACGCGTTGAGCCAGCTCCAGAAGGTGACCGTCACCCCGCGGTGGGACGGGCTCTGGGCGAGCATGGTGGCCAGAAGGACCAGGGTGGCCACGAAGGCCCCCAGCACCGATCCCGGCCCCAGGTAGGTGACGACCCGGCGCGGCAGGCGCCCGGCCGTCGCCGCGTTGACGGCGAAGGAGGCGGTGGGGAGCCCCAGGACCACGGCGCTGAGCACCAGGGTGAGCTGGGGGTTCACTCGGACATCTCGCTGAGTTCGTCGAGGTCGAGGCGCCGCCCGCTGCGGTAGACGCCGGTGATCAGCGCCAGCCCGACCACCACCTCACTGGCGGCCACCGCGATCACGATGAGGGCGAAGACCTGGCCGGCCATGGTGTGGGTGTAGCGGGCGTAGGTGACCAGAGCGAGGTTCGCCGAGTTCAGCATCAGCTCGATGCACATGAAGACCACGATCGGATTGCGGCGCACCAGGACCCCGGCCGCCCCGATGCCGAACATCGCGGCTGACAGGATGAGGAAGCCGGGGAAGAGCCCGCTCACGCGAGCTGCCTCCGGCGTCGGGAGAGGTACACCGCTCCCACGGCCGCCACCAGGAGCATCAGCGAGGTCACCTCGAAGGGAAGCAGGTAGGTGGTGAAGAGCTGGTCGCCGAGGGTCTGGACCTGACCGTGGGCGTTGACTGCCGCCGGTGAGAACGGCCCCAGGGCGCCGTGCAGGCGCCCATGGGCCCCCACCGTGATCCCATTGAGGGTGAGGCGCCCGATGAGGAGCGTGAACGCCACCGCGCCAACCCCGCCGAGCAAGAGGCGCAACTCCACCGACCGCAGCCGCTCCTCCGCCCCCGGAGACAGGAGGGCGATGATGAAGACGAAGAGCACCATCACCGCGCCGGCGTAGACGATGATCTGGACGGCGGCGATGAACTGGGCGTCGAGGAGCAGGAAGAGCACCGCCAAGGCCACCATGTTGAGCACCAGGCTCATCGCCGAGTAGATGGTGCGCTGGCTCAGCACCACGCCCAGGGCTCCCAGGAAGGCGATCACCGCCGCCAGGCCGAAGATCACGCTCACTCCGACCCTCCCCTCCGGCCGGGGATCGGAGCCCTCAGCCCGGGTGCCGACCCGGCGGGGCCGGCGTGGCTCGACCCGGCCCCTCTCAGGCTGGGCTGGGAGGCGGCCTGGCCGAGACCGGGGGCGACGGCGACCGGGAGTGGCTGGAACCCGGGCCAGGCCTCCAGGAGGTCGTCCTTGGTGGCCACCAGACGCTCCCGCTTGTAGTCGACCAGGTCCAGTCGGGGGCCGAGGGTGATGGCCTCGGTGGGGCAGGCCTCGGCGCAGTAGCCGCAGTAGATGCAGCGCATCAGGTTGATCTCATAGCGGATCGCGTAGCGCTCCCCGGGCGAGACCGGGTGCTCCGGATCGTTCTCCGCCGCCTGCACGTAGATGCAGCCCACCGGGCAGGCCCCGGCGCACAGCTCACATCCGATGCACTTCTCCAGCCCGTTGTCGTAGCGATGGAGGATGTGGCGGCCGCGGTGCCGCGGCGGGACAGGACGCTGCTCCTCGGGGTACTGGATGGTGATGGGCGGGCTCACCATCTCCCGCATGGTGGTGCGCAACCCCCCCAGCAGCTCACGGAACATAGGAGCTCACCTCCGGGCGGCGGATCTCGGGCCTCACCGCAGTGCCACGAAAACGCTGGTCAGCATCAGGTTGGCCAGGCCAAGTGGCAGCAACACCTTCCAGCCGAACTGCATGAGGCGGTCGTAGCGCAGCCGGGGGAAGGTCCAGCGCACCCACATCATCAGGAACAGCAGCAGGGCCACCTTGGCCACGAACCAGATCGGGCCCAGCCAGTTGGGCAGGAAGAAAAAGGGTGCCATCCAGCCGCCCAGGAAGACCACGGTCGCGATGGAGCAGACGGTCACCATGTTGATGTACTCGGCCATGAAGAAGAGGCCGAACCGCATCCCTGAGTACTCGGTGTGATAGCCCGCCACCAACTCGGCCTCGGCCTCGGGAAGGTCGAAGGGCAGCCGATTGGTCTCCGCCAAGGCTCCGGTGAAGTAGAGCAGGAACCCCATCGGTTGGAGGAACACGAACCAGAGGGAGTGCTGCTGGTTGACGATGGTCTCCAGATTGAGGGAGCCGGCCAGCAGGACGGGCCCGATGAGGGCGAAGCTGACGGCCATCTCATAGCTGATCAGTTGGGCCGAGCTGCGCAGGGCCCCGAGCAGGGGGTACTTGGAGTTGCTTGCCCAGCCTCCCAGGAAGATCGCGTACACCCCCAGCGAAGTGATGGCGAGGATGAAGAGCAGGCCGATATTGAGGTGGGCCAGGTCCCAGTGCAGCGGGTAACCACCGGGGCACGAGGCCGAGAGGGGCCCGGCGCCGTGAGTCCCGGCGATGCAGATCGTCTGGTCGATGGGGATGACCGAGAAGGCGAACAGCGCCGCGCAGGCGGCCAGGGCCGGGGCCAGCAGGTAGAGGAAGTTGTCCCGCCCCTCCGGCGCCACCTTCTCCTTGGTGAACAGCTTCACTCCGTCTGCCGCCGGTTGCAGGAACCCGAAGGGCCCCACCCGGTTGGGGCCGTAGCGGAGCTGGATCCGCGCTGAGACCTTGCGTTCCGCCAGGGTCAGGTAGGCGAAGGCCGTCATCAGGACGAAGATGATCAGGACACCCTTGACCACCGCCACGACCACCGCCAGCAGGACCGAGGTCGCCGCGGCGCTCACCCCCTCCTCCCCCATCTGGCCCTCATCCTGGCCTGGGTGCCGCGATAGGCGGGGATCGCCGCGGCCAGCTTCTCAAACACGGGCGTGGCCATCGGAGCCACCCCTAGGTCGGCTCCCAATGCCCCGGCCAGCTCGCCCAGCGTGCGCAGGTCCGTGGGGATGGTGAGGCTGGGCTCGATCGCCGCCCGTACCCGCTGGACCCTCCCCTCGGTGTTGGTCACGGTGCCTGCCTTCTCGACGATGGTCCGCCCCGGGATCAGCACGCTGGCGCCGCGGCTGGCCGCTCCCGGATGCGCCGTGATCACGACGGCCGCCTCCACCCCGCGGAGGGCCGCCTCGAACTCCGGGGAAGCCTCAAGCTCCGGCGTCGGGTTCACGACCAGAAGCGCCCTCAGGCGGCCCGTGGCACAGGACTCCAGGATCTCCGCGAGCCCCATCCCCACCTTGGGGGCGGGAACGTAACCGGGGAGCCAACCGGGCAGGAGGCCCATGTCCTGGCACCCTCGGCTGTTGACCCGTTCCATGACGGTGAGGAGCTCGGCCCTGTGGCCGGCACCTCGGAGCTGGTCCCGGATGGCAGCTCCCGCGTCGCGGTGGAGCTCGCTGGCAAGCACGCCAACCCTCTGGGCCTGCGCCTTCTCGGTCCAGGTGTAGGGCGGCTCGAGCCGCACCACCCGCCGGCCCCGTTTGGTGGCCGCCTTGTGGAGACGAAGGGTGAGGACCGGGGAGAGCCGCTCCGGCTCCTCCCCGAGCACCAGGAGGAGGTCGCACTCCTCGATGCCAGCGATGCTGAGCTCGAAGTCGGAGGGGTCCAGGTGAGGGGTCGGGCGCAGCCGGTGGTCGAGGTGGGGAGTGCCGATCACCTCGCGGGCCAGCCACTGGAGGACGAACGCCTCCTCATTGGTCATGAGATCAGACCCCACGACCGCCACCGCCTCCGCCCCTTCGTCGGAGATGATCCTGAGCAGCTGGCCTCCCGCCCGGGCCAACGCCTCCCGATGGGACACCACCTGGCGTCCCCCGGTGACCACCGCCTCCGGGGCCGCCACCCGTTCACGGGTGTTGTACTCGGGGAAGCTGTACCGACCCCGGTCGCAGAGCCAGCTGTCCTCCACGTCCTCGTTGTCACTGCTGGCGTACCGGGCGATCTGATCGTCGCGGGCGTCGACGAACAGGTTGCAGCCGTAGCTGCAGTGGGAGCAGACGCTGGCGGTGCGGCGGAGGTCCCAGGGGCGCGCCCGGAACCGGTACTTGGCGTGGGTCAGCGCTCCCACCGGGCAGATCTCCGGCAGGTTGCCCTGGAACTGGCTGCGCAGCGGCTGCCGCTCGAAGGTGTCCACCACGGTGTGCACCCCGCGCTGCTGCAGGACGATCTCCCGCTCCCCGGTGACCTCCTCGTAGTAACGCACGCAGCGCCAGCAGAGGATGCACCGTTCCTGGTCGAGGAAGATCTTGTCCGAGAGGGGGATGGCCTTATCGAAGTGAACCTTCTGCTGGATGCTCTGCCGGGTGCGCCCGGGGCCAAAGCGCTGGGTGAAGTCCTGCAGGTCGCACTCCCCGCCCCGGTCGCACACCGGGCAGTCGAGGGGGTGGTTCAGAAGGAGGAACTCCAGGTTGGAGTCCCGGAACTTGCGCACCTGCTCAGTGAGGGTCCGCACCTTCATCCCGTCCGCCACCCGGGTGGCGCAGGCCGGCTGCAGCTTGGGCATGCCCTCCACCTCGACCAGGCACATCCGGCAGACGGCGACCGGCTCCAGCTTCTTGTGTGCGCAGTAGACCGGGACGAAGACCCCCGCCCTCTCGCAGGCGTCCCACACCAGACTTCCGGGGGCGACCTCGACATCCCTCTCGTCCACGGTGACCCGCACCAGGTCGGGGCGCGCCGCGGCCTCCCCCATCAGGCGGCCGCCCCCAGGCGAGCCCGCACCGGGCAGTGGCCGGCCCCCACATGGGCGTCGAACTCATCCTTGAACATGCGGTAGGCGGACATCACAAACCAGGTGGCCGTGTCGCCGAGCGGACAGAAGCATCGCCCATCCATCCCGGCGCAGATGTCCGCCAGGGTGGCGAGCTCCTCGGCCGTGGCCCGGCCCTCTTCCAGCCGGTGCATGAGCTGGCTTTCGAAGTAGGTCCCCTCCCGGCAGGGCACGCACTTGCCGCAGGACTCGTGGCGGTAGAAGTCCACCAGCCGCCGCGAGACCTCGACCATGCAGGCGGTCTCGTCCATCACCACCAGCGCACCCGCCCCCAGCGAGGAGCCTGCATCGGCCACCGCCTTGAAATCGAGGGGAACGTCGAGATGCTGGGGCCCCAGGACCTGCATCGAGCCCCCACCCGGCTGCATGGCCTTGAATCGACGACCTCTCCAAACCCCCCCGGCCAGCCCCAGGAGATCCCGGAAGGTGGTGCGCCCCATGGGCACCTCGAACGTCCCCGGCCGCTCCACATGGCCGCTGACGCAGAACAGGCGGGTGCCAGGACTCGCCTCGGTGCCCAGCGCGGCGTAGGCGGCTCCTCCCGCGGTGACGATGTAGGGCAGGTTGGAGAGGGTCTCCACGTTGTTGACCACGGTCGGCTGGCCGTACAGGCCCTTGACCGCCGGGAAGGGGGGCTTGAGACGGGGCTGGCCCCGCCGGCCCTCCAGAGAGTCCAGGAGGGCGGTCTCCTCGCCACAGATGTAGGCGCCAGCCCCCCCATGGACCACCACCTCGCAGCCAAAGTCGCTGCCCAAGATCCGCTTGCCGGCCAGCTTGGCCCGGTAGGCCTCGCGGACCACCTGCTCCAGCAGCTCCCGCTGTTGGCGGTACTCCCCCCGGATGTAGATGAAGGCGTGGCTGGCCTGGAGGGCGAAGGCCGCGATCAGCACCCCCTCCAAGAGCTGGTGCGGGTACTCCTCGATCAGCACACGATCCTTGAAGCAACCCGGCTCGGACTCGTCGGCGTTCACGGCCAGATAGCGTGGGAACACCCCCTGGGGGAGGAAGCCCCACTTGGTTCCGGTGGGGAAGGCCGCTCCTCCTCGGCCGCGCAGCCCGGACGCCTTGACCTCTGCCACGATGGCCTCGGGGCCCATCTCCAGCGCTCGGGCCAGCCCCTGGTATCCGCCCACCTTGCGGTAGCCGTCCAGGGTGTGGAGCCCCGGCGCCCCCTGGTGACGGGTAAGGACCAGCCCGTCAGGCACCGGCCCCGCCTCCCGCACTCCCTCTGACCCGCTCCAGGATCTCGCGAGCTGAGTCCACGGTCAGGTCCTCGTAGCTGTATCGGTCCACCTGCATCATTGGCCCTCCTCCGCAGGCGCCAAGGCACTCCACGGTTCCCTCCAGGGTGAAGGCTCCGTCAGGGCTGGCCCCCTCCTCGTCGGCCTGCAGCCACTCGCGCAGCCCGGCCAGCAGGTCGTCGGCTCCCCGAAGAGCGCAGGAGACGTTCTGGCACACCTGGACGAAGTGCCTTCCGGCCTGATGCTGGAAATACATCGAGTAGAAGCTGGAGACGGCCGCCACATCCCCCGGGAGAAGACCAAGCTCCTCGGCGACCAGCTCCTCGGACCACGGCGGCAGATAGCCCAACTCGTCCTGAACCACCCAGAGCGCCGGCAGCACCGCCGAGCGGGCGACCGGGTAGCGGGAGCGCAGGTCCCGAAGGCGCTGCAGGGTGCCGGGCGCCAGGGCGGCGCTCGAAGCGTCCCCCTCGCTCTCAGGCATCGTGCCCCCCCGCCCCGCACGGAAGCATCCCAGGTCCGACCTCGCTCCCCGGTGGACGGAGAAGGCAGCGCTTCAGCTCGCTGCTCATTCGCCCCCACTTTACCAAGCCTCCCTGCGGTCCCGAGGTGCAGGCCGGGGGGCCGATCGTTCAGGATGATGAGGTGGAAAGCCCTCCGGACCGGGCCCCGGTCGCCGAGGCCGCGGCGGCCCCCGCCCGTGCCTGGGGTCAGATCCTCCGAAACCCCCTGGTTCTGCACAACATCCTCTATCTGATCGGGATAGGAGGCTCGGGGGCGGGAGTGCTGGTGGCCCAGTCATACGGGGCCCATCACCTCAGCACCGTGGCCAACGGGGAGTCCACGTCGGTCGTGGCCGTCCTCAACCTGCTGTACACCACCACCTTCATCGTGGCCGCCGGTGCGGCCCGGGACGTGGCCGGGGCGGCGGCCAGCGGTCTGGACCCCGACGCCATGTGGCCGAGGCTGCGGCGTTCGGCGCTGCGTATCGGGATCTGGCTGGGCGCCGCCATGGTGCCCGTGGACCTGATCCTGGCCTTCCTGCTCCACCTCACGGACCCCTGGGTCCTGGCCCTGACGGTGATCGCCGGGCCCATCTCGGCCATGGGTGGGGCCCAGCGCGGGTTCCTTCAGGGCCGCCGCGCCTTCGGGCGACTGGCCGTCAACTTCCTCCTCTACGGGGGCACGATGGTGGTGCTGGCGGTGGTGCTGCTGCACCTCGGGCTCGGGCCCGCGGCCGTTCCCGTGGCCTCGGTGGCCGGTGCCCTGGGATCCGCCCTCTATCCCCGGCACCGCGCCCGCCCTGACAGAGGGGAGGCGCCGGAGCGGCTGGTGGACCTGTCAGTGGTGGCCGGAGCCGCGACCGCTCCCATCTTCAACAACATCGACGTCGTCTCCGCGCGCCACGTGCTCACCCCGTACGGCGCCGGCCTCTACTCCGGACTGTCGGTCATGGGGAAGATCCTGTTCTTCGGCACCAGCAGCCTCAGCGCGGTCATGTACCCCCGGGTGGCCGCGGCCCCCAATGCGCAGGTCCGGCGGCGCCTTCTGCTGCAGACCGCCGCCCTGCTCCTGACCGTGGACCTGGTGGTGGTCGCCGCCTACGCTCTCTTCTCCCGTCCACTCCTGGGAGTCGTGTTGGGGCGCAGCTACGAGCGCGACTCCTCTCTGCTCCTCCTCTTCGCCGCCGGCATCGTGGGGCTGACCGTGGTCAACCTCCTCGTCTATTTCGGGCTAGGTAGCCGAGACCGCCTGTTCGCCGTGGTCCCAGCGGTCGGGGTACCCGCGCTGGTGGCCTGGCTCTTCACCTCACCGCCGGAGGTGACCCAGTTCGTGCCCCGGATCGCCTCCGCCCTCCTCCTCCTGGCGGTGCTCGAGGCGGTGCTCATCCTGCCCCGGGCACTCCGGCGCAGGTGAGCCGAGTCAGCGGTCGACGTCCCCCAGGATGATGTCGATGCTTCCCACCACCGCGACCACATCGGCCACCAGCTCTCCCCGGACCATCTGGGAGAGGGCGGATAGGTTGCTGAAGGAGGGGCCCCTGACCTTGCAGCGGTAGGGTCGGTTGCCCCCGTCGCTGACCATGAAGAAGCCCAGCTCCCCGCGGGCGCTCTCCACCGCCGAGTAGGTGGAACCCGCGGGTGGGCGGAAGCCCTCGGTGTAGAGCTTGAAGTGATGGATCAGTGACTCCATGGAGTTGTCGATCTCGGCTCTGGGGGGGGCGGCCACCTTGCGGTCGGGGGTGTTCACCGGCCCCCCGGGCAGGCCCTCGACCGCTTGCTCCACGATCCTGCAGGCCTCCCGCATCTCCCGGACCCGGACCAGGTAGCGGTCGAAGACGTCGCCGTTGACCCCCACGGGGACATCGAACTCGAACCGCTCGTACCCGGAGTAGGGGTGGGCCCTGCGGACGTCGTAGGGGACGCCAGACCCCCGCAGGGTCGCCCCCGAGCACCCGTAGCCGAGGGCGGCGGCGGCGTCCAGCACCCCCAGACCCACGGTCCGCTGCCTCCAGATGGGGTTGGCGGTGAGCAACCCCTCGTACTCGTCCACCCTCTTGGGGAAGTCGGCCACGAACGCCTTCACCATGGGCACAAACTCGGAGGGGACGTCGGCCATCAGCCCCCCGACCCGGATGAAGCTGGTCATCATCCGGACCCCGGAGATCCACTCCATGATGTCCAGGATCCGATCTCGCTCCCTCCAGCAGTACATGAACATGGAGGTGGCCCCGAGGTCCATGGCGTGGGTCCCCAGCCAGATAAGGTGGCTGGCAATCCTGGAGAGCTCGGCGACGATCACCCGGATGTACTCGGCCCGGGGGGGAACCTCGATCCCCAGCAGCTTCTCGGCCGTGAGCGCGAAGCCGAAGTTGTTGATGGGTGGGGCGAGGTAGTCCATCCGGTCGGTGAGGGGGATGCACTGCTGGTAGGTGTGGGACTCGAAACTCTTCTCGAACCCGGTGTGCAGGTACCCGATGTCCGGGCGGCACTCCACCACCCGTTCGCCGTCCAGGCTCAGCACCAACCGCAGCACCCCGTGGGTGGAGGGGTGCTGCGGGCCCATGTTCAGTTCGAGGAGCTCCTCCCCCTGGTCGATCTTGTCCAGGAACTCCCCCTGGCCGCCGGGGTGGAGCCGGGGGATCCCCCCCTGGACCGGTACCTCGTCCACCGGGGTGCCGGAGCCGCGGATGGGGGGCAGGGTGGCCATCAGGGCCTCTCCACGGATCCCCGGACCGCGCCCGGCATCCACTCCGGCCGGTCCTGCGGGGAGAGCGCCCACTCCAGGTTGTGGGTGAAGGCGACAGGCTCGCCAAAGGACACGTAGTCCTTCCGCAGGGGATGTCCCTCCCAGTCATCCGGGAGCAGGATCCGGGTCAGGTCCGCATGCCCCGAGAACCGGAGCCCGAAGAGGTCGTAGCACTCCCGCTCGTGCCACCCCAGCCCCGGGTACAGGTGGGACAGTGTGGGCAGCTCCTGCCCCTCCGCGACCCTCACCGTGAGGCGGCAGAGGTCGTTGTGGACCAGGGATCGGAGTAGATAGACGACCTCGAAGCGCTCCTCGCGCTCAGGCCAGTCCACGCAGGTCATGGTCACAGGCATCTCGTACAGGCAGTCGGGGTGCCGCCGAAGTTCCTCCGCGGCGGGGAGCAGGAGGTCCGGCGGCACCTCGGCAGCCGCCTGCCCGCAGCTCTCGGCGACCTTGACCGGATCTCCGAAGGCCTTTCGCAGGTGGTCGGCCGCCCGACGGCCCTCCATTGGGGGAGCGGGAGATCTGTCTCCCATCTACTGGCGCACGCCGGTGACCGGGGTGGCGGCGATCTTCTGCTGCAGCTTCATGACCGCGTCGATCAAACCCTCGGGACGAGGCGGACAGCCCGGGATGTAGACATCCACCGGAACCACCTTGTCCACCCCCTGGATGATCGCGTAGTTGTTGAAGATGCCACCGCAGGAGGCGCAGGCCCCCATGGAGATCACCCACTTGGGCTCGGGCATCTGGTCGTAGATGTGCCTCAGGACAGGCCCCATCTTCTGGGACACCCTGCCGGCCACGATCATCAGGTCCGCCTGCCGGGGGGAGGCCCGGAACACCTCGGCGCCGAACCTCGAGAGGTCGAAGCGGGGGTTGCTGGCCCCCATCATCTCGATGGCGCAGCAGGCGAGGCCGAAGAGCGCCGGCCAGAGGGAGGAGTAGCGGCCCCAGGCGATCACCTTGCCGACGGTGGTCGTGAAGACCCCCTCCTCGGCGGCGGCGTCGGCCAGATCGCGGGCCCCTGGGATGGACCGTGGGATCGCCCCGGGAAGGGCGGTGCCGTCCGCGGCCAAGAGCGCCCCTGTGGCCCCGGGCGGAAGGATGAGCTGGCCCTCCCCTCTCAGTCCCACTCCAGAGCCCCCTTCCGCCACACGTAGGCGAGCGCCACCGCGATCAGGGCCACGAAGATCGCCATCTCAATGAGTCCGAACAGATGCAGGGTGCTTCGCACCAGCACCGCCCAGGGATAGAGGAAGATCGCCTCCACGTCGAAGACGATGAAGAGCATGGCGGTCAGGTAGAAGGTGACCGAGAAGCGCCGGCGGGCACTCTCCGCAGGCACAATCCCGCACTCGTAGGGCAGCCCCTTGGCCCGGGTCGGCTTTCTGGGCCCGATGAGGGGAATCACGAGCGTGATCCCCACCCCGAACAGAACGATCATCACCAGGAAGGTGAGGAGCGGGAGGTAGTCGAAGAGCATCCTGGCCTCAGTCT
>JAJYET010000022.1 GCA_021785655.1 bacterium
TGACAAGTAGGACATTCTCCTGTTACCTTTCTACTCGGTGATCTAGCGGCCGGTGGCTCTGGGCCGCACCTGCGGAGTTAGGCGCGGCCTGACGCGAGTTGGGGGGGAGGGTCCGTCTTGTGGAAGTGTTACACAGGAGGTCATTTCCAGGTCCGCCCCCATCACCCGTTCAGGCGGTTCGCCAAGATGGGCGCACTGGCTGTCGCGACCGCCCTGGCCGGCTTGGCGTCACCGCTCGGTACCGCGCTGGCGTCGTCCCCGTACCGCTATGCGGGTGACATAACGAACAACGCGGCTAACCAAGGAGTCTACGGCTACATTCGGGCTGAGGGCGAAAGCTACGGTGGATCCTCGTCAAATCACATGGCTGCATGGCTAGGCTCCAACACATCGGCGACAGCGGACGAAGGCAACGAGGACTGGATCCAGGCGGGCTACCTGATCGGAACCGCGGACTGCTGCACCGAAACATCGCAGGTGATGTTTGAAGAGACTCATGACTACTATACGAACTTCACGGGCGAATTGTCGGTATACCCGCAATACGGATTGGGCAACCAGTTCTTTGACTCCATCTTCACGGGCCAGGAGACATCCGGAGTGGTCCGGGGCCAGTACTACATGTTTGTGGGGTCAACACTCATCGGCACATCCTGGCTCATTAGTCCTACGGATACCTATCAGGAGGCCCTGATCGAGGGCTACGACGCTAGTGGATCTTGGCCCTCAGTTTCCAACGCCCTGTTCGGTACTACGGGAACGAACGGGTCGTACAACACCAGCACCGAGTTGGGAATTGACAGCCACCAAGGTGACGAACTCTGGCAAGGCGAGATCTCGACTGATCCCTACCAGCAGGCACCGTACTCAGCTAGCTGGTGGGTCTACTATTCAGCATTCCACGCGTATGGGTAGGTGCCATGTTCAGAGCCCGTAAGGGCTGCACAGTGGCCGCCGGCAGGAACTGTTCGCGGCTGCTGGTTGTGCGACCGTGGCTGCCTTGATCGGCCTAGCTACTCATGGCGGTATGGGTACGATCGCTCCAAAGGTGGACCGCAGCGGCTTGGAGTCTGTGGGGGCCGTATCTGCTCCGCAGAGCGTGCCGCCCGGGGTGAGCATATCCTACCCAGTGACTGTCCCCGCTGGTTACAGTCGGGCCTCGGGGCTGACCGCACCCGCTGGTACTGGGAATGTGTGGTACTTCGCTGAGAGTTCGTCCCAGTATGAGCTGTTCGACTACTCGGTCTCCTCGGGCACCGTCAAGTCGTACGGAGTTCCGCATCTCGCGGCACTGCGTTCGGGCGTCGTAACTCCCATCGCGATCGGGAACAACGGGACTGTTTGGGTCGGTATCAACGATTCGCTGGTCGGGATCGAGCCCAGCTCAGGCGCAGTCTCAGTAGTCCCGCTACCGACTGCTCCACTCGTCGCACAGACTGTCGAAGCTCCGCCCCCTACCGTGCCGGGACTGTCAGCTGTCGATTTCGAAGACGTCGATAGTCTTGCGGCCGAGTCGAATGGATCGCTCGTGATTGGCCGTCTGTACAGCAGTGTCCTGCAAACCTATAGTCCTTCGACCGGCAAATTTGGCGCGGTCGAGCTCCCTGTGGATACGGTGTTGACCGGGAACGGAGCTGACCTTGCAGTGGCTCCGAACGGGGTTATTTCCGTGATCGTTTGGGCAAGTGCTCCGGGCACGATACCAGCAGAAGAGGTCGCGGAGTGGAACGGAGTGCAGTGGGTAGTTGAGGACGTCGGATGCTCGGCTCTGAATCTGGTCGACGTAGGAGCGACGTTGCTCGCAAGTGGACGGGGCTGCGCAGCAAGTCAAGAGATGTCAGCAGTCGTGTCGGGCAGCGCGATGACGTCACTGCTACCATCAGGAACGAGCGGTGTCAATGCTCAGGTTGGGCCTGGGATACCCGTATCCCAGTCAGAGACACTGCTCGCGACTGCGGTCGGCGCAGAACTAGTCTCACCTTCGAGTCAAGTAGTAGAGACGCTTTCACTTGGCTCAATCCTAGTTGGTTCCGGAATGGGCGGTGGACCGGCCGGAGCCCTCCCGAGTGCCACCAGTGTGGTGCCAGTGACCCTTGGCGTTATGGCTTCGAACGGCCAGGGCCTTGTGTGGTTTCTTCCTGCCGAGGGCGGCGAGTCAATTGGCTTGATGGTGGTGCAGTAGCAGCGGCCGTGACCGCTGGGACGCGTCTCGCAGCGATAGCGCTTCGAACCGTAGCGGTCTTCGCGCTGGCGGCGGGCGTCACTGGCACAGTGACCGCGTGCGGCCGAGAACCCGGGCCCCCGCCCCCAGGGCCGGGGTTCTCGGCCGCCGTGGCAGGTCATGGGCTGTCCCTCACTGACGCATTGACTGTAAGGGCAACCACGTCGGTTGAGGTGAGGCTGCGAATCGTGGTGCCGCGAGGGCAGGTGATTCGGGAGGTCGTGGTCGACGTTGCTCCCAAGAGCGCAGTGCCTCTTCCTATTACGATGGACAGGAAGAGACTGTCGGCGCTCGGGGCGGAAGTGCTCTGGGCGAGCCCGAGGGCGCTGAGGCATTCCAAGACCGTCACGTTTGAATGGCGAACTCCTCAGTCCGGCAGTTGGTGGCTCATGGTGGAGTTCGTATTGGACGTCCCCAATCTCCAGATTTCAGGGGAGGAAGGTCTGCACCTAATCGGTAAGTTGGCCGTGCGTCCCACAGGGGCCTCGTAGGTGTGACAACGAGGAGTGAACCGCCCCGGGTTCCCTGGACACTTCTGTCGCGTGCCGCCGAGAAGGGACCACCCTGTCGTCAGGAGCTGGTGTCCTGCTTCTGAAGTGAGAGGCTATAATGGGGTGGTCGCCGCGGGTCAGCGGTCGCCATCAGTTGCCAGATCTCAACTTCGGGTGTACTCTCAATCTATGAGAGGCGCCCAATATGGTTCTGGAGCTTCGTAGCCGCGGTCTATCTCGCGACAATCGCGCCCACAAGCGTGAGATTGAGGAGATAGTTGAACAGCGTACCACTGCGATGTATGAGGAATTCAAGGCCTCGCATATCGCTCAGCTGGCGGGCAAGCGCGGGATCTGGGCGCCCGGCGCGGGCAACCCGATCAAAGGAAGCGCGCTGCCGCTGCGCCACGGCCCCAAGTCGTCGTGGTCGATGATACCCGGTCCGATCAGGCTCCCAGCCGAAGCCGAGCCGGCCGGGGTCATGGATGCCATTGGCCCCGGGCCGGCCGCGGCTGGGAGAATCTGGGTGTGGACTTGGACCCCGACTTGGTCCGTGACCTCGCCGCCGCCCACGGGGATGGCACCCGGGGGATACCCCTGCGCCGGGAGGTGGAGGGTTGGATGGACGACCTCCTGGGGCTCCTCTTCCCCCAGCTGGCATCAACGGTCATCCGCGACCGCGGGGATATCTTGGCCGGTCTTCAGAACCTTGAGGTCCGGCTGGGCGAATTGGTGCGGGGGATGGTGAATGAGGGCCGAGGGCGCGTGGTCTCCCGGCAGCTGTTCGCCTCTTTGACGGTGATCCGCGAGCAGGTGGCCCGGGACGCGGAGGCGATCCTGGCGGGGGATCCGGCCGCGGAGAGTCTCGACGAGGTCATCTCCGCCTATCCCGGATTCCTGGCCATGGCTACCTACCGGATTGCTCACCACCTTCACCATCAGGGCCTCTCCGTGCTCCCGAGGCTGTTTGCCGAGGTGGCGCACACCCGGACCGGGATCGATATCCATCCCGGCGCCTCGATCGGTCGAGCGCTCTGCATCGACCACGGGACTGGGATCGTGGTGGGGGAGACCGCGGTGATTGGCGACGATGTCAAGCTCTACCAGGGGGTCACCCTGGGGGCCCTGAGCGTCGCCAAGGACGCGAGCGGCACCAAGCGCCACCCCACCATCGGGGACCGGGTGGTGATCTACGCCAACGCCACCGTGCTGGGTGGTGACACAGTGGTGGGGCATGACAGCGTGGTGGGCGGCAACGTCTGGCTGACCAGCAGTGTCGCTCCCTACTCCCTCGTCTACCATTCCAGTCAGGTCCGGGTCCGCCAGGTGGGGGAGATGCTGGACCCACCCGACTTCGTCATCTGAGCACGGCCGGAACCCGGGCCGGGGAGGCAACGTGAGAGCCGGAAGCATTCTCGAGACCATCGGCAGAACCCCGGTGGTGCGGATCAACCACCTCTTCGACCGCCGGGTGGCTGTCTGGTTCAAACAGGAGAGGGCCAACCCCGGGGGCAGCATCAAGGATCGGATCGCCCTCGCCATGGTCGAGGACGCAGAGCGGAACGGGGTCCTCAACTCGGGGTCGGTCATCGTCGAACCCACCTCTGGGAACACCGGGATCGGCCTCGCCATGGTGGCCGCGGTGAAGGGGTACCGCCTCATCCTGGTGATGCCAGAGTCGTTCTCCGTCGAGCGGCGCAAGCTGATGGCGGCCTACGGGGCGGAGATCGACCTCACGCCGCGAGAGCTGGGGATGAGGGGCGCGATCGCCCGGGCCCGGGAGCTGGTCGAGGAGACTCCGGGCGCCTGGATGCCGATGCAGTTCGACAATCCGGCCAACGTCGATGTCCACCGCCGGACCACGGCCGAGGAGATCGCCGCGGACTTCCCGGATGGGCTCGACTACCTGGTCACGGGCGTGGGCACCGGGGGGCACATCACCGGGTGTGCCGAGGTGTTGAAGCAGAGGTGGCCTGGACTCAAGGTGTACGCGGTCGAACCGGCCCTGTCGCCGGTGCTGTCCGGCGGAACTCACAGCCCCCACCCGATCCAGGGGATCGGCGCCGGCTTCGTGCCCGGAGTGATGCGGCAGGAACTGCTGGACGGTGTGATCCAGGTGTCGGCCGATGAGGCGTTCGCGTACGCCCGTCGGTCGGCCCGTGAGGAGGGCGTGCTGGTGGGGATCTCCTCGGGCGCCTCGCTGGCGGCTGTGGCCTCGCTGGAGCCCCAGATGGCGGACGGCGCGCGCGTTCTCACCTTCACCTATGACAACGGCGAGCGCTACCTTTCCGTGGAGGCGCTCTGGGGGTGACTTCGGTGGGTCAGACCAGCTTGAACCGAGGCGGGCTCAAATAGGCGCCAGGGAGCTGCCGCCCCTCCTGCGGATGCGGGGCTGGTGATGTCGGTCGGCCCGTGTCCCGACCAGTTTCCAGCCATCACTACCGGGAAGCAGCGTGTTGGCCACCAGCTGGACCAGTAGCAGGGTGAGGAGAGAGCTCGCCGAACCGCTGGCAAGCTCCGCCGTCATTGCCCACACCAGGGCCTCGGCCACCGGGCCCGCGGCCCAGACGAGGCGGAGCTGCCGGTCGGTGAGGTGACGGGACTCGAATGCCCAGCCCGGGCCGAGGATGCCCATGGTGGGGCGTGGCCGGGCGTCGAGGCGGCGCAGGACCATAAAGTGGGCCCCCTCGTGGGCCGCCACCGCCAGCAGCAAAACCGCCCAGATCAGCAGCGTTGGTCTCTCCCGTTGGTGGGGGACGCCGCCGCCCCCTGGAGTCCACGCTAGGAGCACCAAGAGGGAGCCACCCGGGCGATCACCCGCTGCGGTTGAAGGCGATTCCACCCGTGCGCGGAAGCCCAACGGGGCGCAAAAATACAGCGACCCGGCTGGTGCCGGGCCGCTGCGGGGAGGGAAGGATAGGGCTGCCGCCGGACCGGCCCGCAGGGCCCGTACCGGCGACAGCTGCAACTCTGATCCCCTGAGCTGGGGGGGCGCTGTGTCCAGCCTGAGAGTTTGCTCGGAGTGCCGGCACAGCCGGCTCAGAGGCCACCCAGACAACTCTCAGTAAGTGGGTCCACAATTCGCGCGTGGACGAGCGCACGCGGGTTCTGGTCGTGGATGACGAGCTCAACTTGGTCGAGCTGGTCTCCACGGCCCTCCGCTACGCCGACTTCGACACCGAGACGGCGCGCAGCGCCCGGGAGGCGCTGGACAAGGTCCGGCAGTTCAAGCCCCACCTAGTGATCCTGGACGTGATGCTCCCTGACCAGGACGGCTTTGAGGTAGCCCGGACCCTGGCAGCGACCGGGGTCGATGTGCCGATCCTCTTCCTGACTGCGAAGGACGCGACAGAGGATAAAGTTCGGGGACTCACGGTCGGGGGGGATGACTACGTGACCAAGCCCTTCAGCCTCGATGAGCTGATCGCGCGGGTGAGGGTCATCCTGAGGCGCAGCGGTCACCGCCAGGAGAGCCGCAACATCCTCACCTTCGCGGACCTGGAGATGGACGAGGACCTGCGCGAGGTGCGCCGAGGCGAGCACGGGATCGAGCTCACGGCCACTGAGTATCGCCTCCTCCGCTACCTCCTCATCAACGCCCGCCGGGTGCTGAC
Source organism: bacterium (assembly GCA_021785655.1). Lineage (GTDB taxonomy): Bacteria > Chloroflexota > Dormibacteria > Aeolococcales > Bog-877 > JAJYXT01. The sequence goes on from JAJYET010000022.1 coordinate 6,327, forward strand.
CCGGGCGCAGATCCTCGACCACGTGTGGAGTTATGACTTCGGTGGGGACGCCGGGATCCTGGAGACCTACATCAGCTACCTTCGTAAGAAGGTGGACGCCTTCGATCCGCCGCTGATCCACACCGTGCGGGGCATGGGGTACGTTCTGCGGCTGCCCCGGGGCTGACCGTGACCCTCCGTGTCCGGCTCCTCCTGGCGCTGATCGCCCTGGTGGCGGCAGGAATGGTCGCCACCGACACCGTCACCTATCTGGCGCTGCAGTCATCCCTATGGAATCGGCTGGAGCAGGATCTCCTCCAGTCCGTGGACTCGGCCAAAGCCTGCGTGATCTCCCAGGTCACCCACGGCGACTGCCCCACCAGTACCGCCCTGCCGGAGGGCAGCTACGCCGCATTCATCGGGCCCGGCGGGAGCGAGGAGGGGGTGGTCTGGGGGTCAGCGCAGACCACCCCCCGGCCGGTCCTGCCGGCCTCCGTCACCTCGGGCAACATCCCCACCGCCCCCCGGTACTTCACCGCGCCGGGAAACCGTGCCGGGGTCGCGTTCCGCGGGCTGCTGGTCGGCGTCCAGGTTGCCGGCGGGCCGGAGGAGCCATTCGTGGTGGCCATGCCCCTCACCTCGGTGGAGGCGACCCTGAGCCAGCTCCAGACCCTCGAGATTCTCGTGGGGGCGGTGGTGCTGGTGGCCCTGGGCCTGGCGGCTTGGTGGCTGGTCGACCTGGGCCTCCGCCCGCTGCGGCGGATCCGGGACACCGCCAGGAAGATCGCCGGGGGAGACCTCAGCCAGCGGGTCCACGGAGTGGACGAGCGGACTGAGATCGGCCAGCTGGCCATCAGCCTCAACGAGATGCTGGCCCAGATCGAGAGCGCATTCGCTGAGCGCCAGGCATCTGAGGCCCGTCTGCGCCAGTTCGCCGCGGATGCCTCCCACGAGCTGCGCACACCCCTCAGCTCGATTCGAGGCTACGCCGAGCTGTTCCGACGCGGGGCTCGCTCCAACCCGGAGGACCTGGACAAGGCGATGAGCCGGATCGAGAGCGAGGCCACCCGGATGGGACTTCTGGTGGATGACCTGCTCTTGCTGGCCCGCCTCGATCGGGGGCGGCCCCTGGATCGCAAGCCGGTGGATCTGGCGGAGCTGGCGGTGGACTCGGCCGCGGACCAGTCAGCGGCCGATCGCCGCCACCGGATTCGGGTTCACGCGGATTCCCCGGTGGTGGTCCAGGGGGACGAGGCGAGGTTGAGGCAGGTGATCACCAACCTGGTACGCAATGCCGTGGTCCACACCCCAGAGGGTACGGCGGTGGAGATCGGCGCCCGCCTGGACGGAGATGTGGGAGTGGTGCAGGTGGTTGACCACGGTCCTGGGATCCCGGACGAGCTGGCGGCGCGCATCTTTGAGCGGTTCTATCGCGCCGACCGCTCCAGGGGGCGGGCGACGGGGGGCACGGGACTCGGCCTCTCCATCGTGAGCGCCATCGTGACTGCCCACCAGGGCACGGTGGCGCACCGGCCCACCGAGGGAGGAGGGGCGACCTTCGAGGTGCGGATACCCGTCGAACGCCCGCTGGCGCCAGAGCCGGCCGCTGAGGAGCCGGACCCGGTGGTCGGGTTGGAGGTCAGCCCTGCCGGGTGACCCGGGTCAACCAGCCCCGGCCATCAGGCCGGATGAGAGGCGGCGGCCCCCTGGGCCGCCTGCCTTCGGGACCAGGACCTGGTCTCCCGGATGAGCGAGGTGACGCCCACGCCGACCACGGCGAACACCACCAGGAAGAGCGGCATCCCGATCTGATCCAGGTTGTGGACCTGGATCCCGGTGGCGAAGCTGAGGTTGGCGACCTGGGGGAAGGCCAGGCCGAAGACCCCACCCACGACGAAGGCCAGCCCACCCCAGGTGAGCGTGCGCCCTGCGACGGTGAGCGCCACGTGCCGCACGGCCTCCGGAGGAAGTCCGCGCCGGGAGGCGTAACGGCCGAAGGCGGCGCCGGCCAGCACCTGGACGATGGTGGTCCCGATCCCGAAGAGCGCCCCCGGCACCCACCCCAGGAGGGGTGAGGGCATCGCCGGCGCCAGGACCGTGTAGATGATGATCGCGAAGGCGCCGAATCCCCATCCGGCCACGAAGCCGTGGACGGCGGGCATCCAGGGCCGCGGGTCCTGCACCCAGCCGGGGGTGGGGAACTCCTGCCCCGAGTGCACCAAGGCGGCATCCTTCTGCAGCCAGGGGATGTGCAGGTGGAAGTGGAATGGGAGCCGGCTTCGTCTGGCGATCATCAACCCCGCCCAGGCCATGAGGATGCCCACCACCACGTAGATCGCGTAGTCCGCCCCCGCCAGGGTGAGGATCCGGCTGAAGCCCAGGTACGCGAGCTCGGCGGCGATCGCGCGCTGCAGCGTGAAGGCCAGCGAAAAGATCAGTCCGGAGCGGAAGCCCCGCTTGGTGGAGTAGCTGCCGATGGCGTAGCTGAAGGTGATCGGCCAGGTGTGCTCGTCCGGGGTGATCCCGTGCACCATGCCCAGGATGAGCGCGGTTACGAAGATCGCCAGCCCGGTGACATGCACCGGGTCCCAGAGATTGATGACCGCCCCGATCACGATGCCGCACCCGCCGCGCTCACCACCAACCGCCCAAGGGAGCCGCCCCGGCAGCCCTGGCAGACGCCGGTGAGGACCAGGTGATGGTCATGGATCTCCAGACCGGTGGCGTCCTCGAGAGCCCGCATGGCCGCCCCGGAGGCCTCACAGGGGACGGCCAGGACCTCGCCACACAGCTCGCACCGGAAGTGGTCGTGGTGCTCGTCCTGGATCTCGACATGGGTGCGGCCATCGTCCAGCTCTACCCGGCGCAAAGCCCCCTCGGTCTCGAGTCGCGCCGTGGCCCGGAACACGGACGAGAAGTCGGCGCGGACCCCTTTGGCCGCCAGAGCCTGGCGGAGTTCCTCGAGCGTCCAGGCATGCCGACCGCGGGCCGCCATCAGTTCCTGAACCGCTGCCGCGATCTTCGGCCTTCTGCCCATGACCCCATCATACATAAAGCAAGCAGGTTGCGCAACTAGCTTGCGTTACCTCGCGCCCAGGGTATTCCCAGTGCTCTCTGGGCTGCATTCCAAGCTTCTAATGGCACCATCGCCCCATGTCACTCACCCCTCCCTTCAGCAAGCGCGAGCGGACTCGAGGCGAATCCCTGGTGAGGCGGGCCACCGTTTGGCTGACCGTGGCGGCCATGGCCGCCACCGCGGCGGTGGCGGCGGCCGTGGCCAATGCCCTTCCCGGCCGGAATGCCCACCCCACCAGCACCCCGGTGTCCACGCCGGCATCCGGCTCCTCAACTGGGGGCACCACCCCCGGCTCGGCAACTGGGGGAGCGGCCTCCGGCGGCGGGGTTGCCCCAGCTCCGGCAGCCGCTCCTCCGGTGGTCACCTCCGGCGGGTCCTGAGTGGACGGGGGTTGGGTCCGTCTGGCAGGTATCCCCGGTGCCGAGGGTGCGTGGCGTCCGGCCCTGGGGACCACGGCCCGCGTCCTGGTGGCCGACGGGCACCCACTGACACCAGCGCTGAGCGCGACCGACCAGGTGATCGCCCGCGTGGACGACCTGGCCAGCCGGTTCAGGTCTGACTCCGAGCTGTCCCGGGTCAACTCGGATCCCCGGCACCGGGTCTGGGTCAGCGATGAGCTAGCCGGTCTGCTGGCCGATGCGCTCCACTGGTCGCGATCCACCGACGGCCTACTGGACCCCACGGTTGGCGCCGCCCTGCTGGCCGCCGGATACGACCGCGACTTTTCCCAGCTCGCCGAGTCGTCCAGCTTGCCAGCAGCCACTTCGGGGCCGGCTCCCGGATGGCGCCAGGTCCAGCTCCAAGGTCGGGTCCTGACCCGCCCCCCGGGCCTGTCGCTGGACCTGGGCGCCACCGCCAAGGCCTGGGCCGCCGACCGCGCCGCGTCCCTGGCTGGGGCGGCCTCCGGAGGCTCCTGCCTGGTGAGCCTGGGAGGGGACCTCGCCACCTCGGGCCCGGTGCCCGCGGGTGGCTGGACGGTCCGGGTCGGCGACGACCATCGGGGGGGAGAGGGCCAGCCAGGGCAGACGGTCAGCCTTCTCGCCCGGGGCCTGGCAACCTCCTCGACCGCCGTTAGGCACTGGGTCCGCCGGGGGACCGTCCTGCACCACCTGATCGATCCCGGCACGGGCCGTCCTGCAGAAGGGTGCTGGCGCACCGTCACCGTGGTCGCCGGCACCTGCCTTGGGGCCAATGCCCTCGCCACCGCCTCCCTGGTCGGAGGTGGGCGGGCGGAGGCCCTTCTGGGACAGTTCGGCGCCGCCGCCCGGCTGGTGTCCGTGGACGGTCGGGTCCTCCATCACGGCGGCTGGCCTTCCCAGGGGGAAGAGCTGGCCCCCTTGGCTGCTGAGGCCGGACGCTGACGATGGTGGCCGCTCTCGGAGGATCGATGACGCTCTGGTACCTGGCCCGGGGGAGTGGGCTGGTGCTGCTGGCGGTGCTCACGGCCAACCTGGTCCTGGGGATCGCCATCCAGGGGGGGTGGCACCCTGGGACCTGGCCCCGGTTCGCCGTGCAGGCGATGCACCGCAACCTGGCCCTGCTGGCCGTGGTGCTCCTGGCCATCCACGTGGTCACCATCGAGCTGGACCCGTTCGTCCCGGTCGGCTGGTGGGCGGCCCTGGTGCCCTTCGTCAGTCCTTACCGGCCGTTGTGGCTGGGGCTCGGCACCCTGAGTCTGGACCTCATGGGCGCTGTGGTGGTGACCAGCCTGCTTCGGGCTCACCTTCGCCCCCGTTGGTGGCGGGTGATCCACTGGCTCACCTACCTCTCCTGGCCCGTTGCCGTTCTCCATTCGCTGGGCACCGGTACCGACACCAGGCTCACCTGGGTCTTCGGGTTCGAGGTGGGGTGCGTGGGACTGGTGGCGGCGACTGTGATCTTCCGCGTCGCTCGGGCCACCAGGCCCCGGGCCGGGGTGCGGGGCCTTCTGATGGTGGCGGTCGCGGCTACCCCCATGGCTGTCCTGGCCTGGTCGACGGCTGGGCCGTTGCAGAGCGGCTGGGCCCGCCGGGCTGGGAGCCCCACGACCGCACTCGCCTCGGGAGGGCCCGCCGCCGCCAGGGGGCAGGCATCCGCGCAGGTGCCCTTCACCGCCCGGTTCCTGGGTTCGGCCACCTCCTCCCCGAGCGGCCAGGGGGAGACGATCACCATCTCCGGCCGGGTCCAGGGGGGAGCCGGAGGCCAGCTGCTGGTCTCGCTGGCCGCCAGCCGGCTCCCGGACGGAACCGTAACGGTTGACCGGGGTACGGTCACCTACCGGCCCGCCCTGGGTTCCCAGGTCTACAAGGGCGCGGTCGTGTCGGTGGTGCCGGGGTCCCTGGTCCTCCGGCTCGCCCGCGGTGGAGGCGGGGCGGTGCCGGCCGAGCTGACCATCCAGGGCCCCGTGCCCGCGACCTCGGTCTCGGGGCTGCTGTACTTCGGTGCCGTCCCCGCCAGCCAGGGGGGTGAGGACGGAGGGCAGGACTCGTGAGCGTGGCGGCCACGGTCGCGCCATCGGATCTGGGTCTGCCCCGGAGCGGCCCCTGGACCCAGCGCCTCCTGTCCGGGCCCCAGGTGGCCGGAGCTGAGCCTCTGGCTCACCATGTGAGCAGGCTGGGGGGAGACATCTCAGCCTGGACGGGACGGGCCGGGCCCGAACAGCTCCTGGACCGGGTGCGGCGCTCGGGACTGCGCGGGCGGGGAGGCGGCGGCTTCCCGACCGCCGAGAAGTTGGCCGCCGTGCGTCGCCACGGCCCGGGATCGGTGGTGGTCGTCAACGGGTCGGAGACCGAACCGGCGGCCGGCAAGGATGACCTTCTCCTCCGCCTCCGGCCCCACCTGGTCCTGGACGGGTTGCTGGCGGCGACTCGGATCCTCGGCGCCCGGCGGGCATTTCTGATCGCCCACTCAGCCCCTGCGCTGGTGGCCGTGGAGGATGCCCTCCGGGAGCGCCGAGACGTTCCGGTGCCCGTCGAGGTGGTGCGCGGGCCGGAGAACTTCGTCGGGGGTGAGGAGTCCGCGCTGATCCGCTGGCTGGAGGGCGGCTCGGCCCTGCCCCGGTACCAGCCTCCCCGGGTGGTTGACCGGGGCTGGCGAGGCTTGCCGACCCTGGTGCAGAACGTCGAGACCCTCGCCCACCTCGGCTTGGTGGTCCGGCTCGGACCCGAGTGGTTCCGGGGGGAAGGGGTCACCGACGAGCCGGGCACCATGCTGGTGACTCTGAGCGGGGCGGTGGAGGCCCCGGGGGTCCACGAGGTGCCCATCGGCACGCCCCTGCCCCAGATCCTGTACACGGCCGGAGCCGACCCCCGGGCGGTCGCGCTGCTGGTGGGCGGATACTTCGGCTCCTGGCTCCGAGCGCCGCAGGTCCCGGGCCTCGCGCTGTCCCGACAGGGCCTGCGGCCTGCGGGGGCGACCCCCGGCGCCGGGGTCCTCCACCTCCTTCCCGAGGGCACCTGCGGACTCAGGGAGTCAGGGCGGATCCTGGCGTGGCTGGCGGCGCAGGGCGCCCGCCAGTGTGGGCCGTGCGCCTTCGGCCTTCCCGCTCTGGCCTCGGCCATGGGAGAGGCTGTGAAGAGCGGGTCTGAGGCGGCGCTGGCGCGGCTGGAACGTTGGGGCGACCAGATCGAGGGTAGAGGCGCTTGCCGGCACCCGGACGGGGCGGTGAACCTCGCCCGCTCGGCGGTGAGGGCCTTCCCAGACGAGCTGGAGCGCCACCGGGCGGGGGGATGCCTTGGCCAGCGGCAGTCGTCGCTGCCGCTGCCGTTGGGACCGGAACCGCGGTGAGCCGCCGCTATTTGCACGTGGATCCCACCCTCTGCGTGGGCCACCGGCTGTGCGCCGAGATGCTTCCCGAGCTGATCACCCTCGATGACTTCGGCTATCCGATCATCCCCCCTGACCCGTTGCCGCGCCAGCTGGGGAGCCTGGTTCGGCGCACCGTCGGTGCCTGCCCGGCGCTGGCCCTCACCGTGGACGGGACCCCTGGTCGGAGGGCACGCCGGGACGAGGCCAGACCCCGGACACCTTCCGGCTGAGACAATCTCGCGGTGCCCGCACCCTTGCCCATCTCCCGCGACGCGCCGGGGGAGGATGCCGGGAGGCTGTGGGGCCCGTACCTCTCCCTCCGCCAGTGGGGCACCGTCCGGGAGGACTACAGCGCGGAAGGGGACGCCTGGGCCTACTTGCCCTTCGAGCACAGCCGGCTGAGGGCGTACCGGTGGGGGGAGGACGGGCTGCTGGGCATCTCCGACCGAAGGCAGCTGGTTTGCCTCGGGCTGGGGCTCTGGAACCGGGAAGACGAGATCCTCAAGGAGCGGCTCTTCGGACTCACCAATGCCGAGGGCAACCACGGCGAGGACGCCAAGGAATACTGGCACTACCTGGACGCCCTGCCGGACTCCAGCTACCTGGCCGCCGTCTACCGCTACCCGATGGCCGCCTTCCCGTATCAAGAGCTTCGGGAGCGCAACCGGGAGCCCGGCCCCGAGCTCAAGCTGCTGGACCTCGGCTACTTCGAGGATGGCCGGTACTTCGACGTCCAGGTGGAATACGCCAAGGACTCACCCTCGGTCGTCTGCTGTCGCGTCACCGTCAGCAACCGCAGCGCGACACCGGCGAGACTCCACCTGCTCTCCCAGGTGTGGCTGCGCAATACCTGGTCATGGTCCGGGCAGCCGCCGCCCCGGCTCGCGCTGGGGGATGGGGGAGTGACCCTCGATCATCCGGAATTCCCGGGCTACCGGCTGGCGGTCGACCCGGGGGCCTCCTTCCTCTTCTGCGACAACGAGACTGACACGGCCCAGCTGTTCGGGGTCCCGGGGACGACGCGGTACCCCAAGGGAGCGATAGGGGACGCGGTGGTGCGCCAGGATCCCAGCCTGTGCAATCCCGCCATGGAGGGGACCCGAGCCGCAGCCCAGTTCGTCCTGGAGCTCGGAGCGGGGGAGAGCCGGGTGGTGCGCTGGGTCTGGGGCGATCGAGAGGAGCTGTCGACCACGTTCGTGGACGCGGTCTGTGAACGCCAGCGGGCTGCCGCCGCCGCCTACCACCTGCGCTCCACCCCGCCGGCCTGCGACGACGACGACCGGCTGATCCTGCGGCAGGGGCTGGCCGGGCTGATCTGGACCCAGCAGTACTACGAGTACGACGTCGCCCGGTGGCTCGACGGTGACCCCGCCGAGCCTTCGCCCCCGGCGTCACGCCTGGGGGGCAGGAATTCGGGCTGGCGGGGCCTGCGGGCGGCGGACGTGATCGTGATGCCGGACAGCTGGGAGTACCCCTGGTTCGCCTCCTGGGATCTGGCCTTCCATGCCCTGGCGCTGCAGCCGTACGACCCGGAGCTGGCGCGGCGCCAGGTGCTGCTGCTGCTGCGACCCGACTACACCCGGGAGGATGGACAGCTTCCCGCCTACGAATGGAGCTTCTCCGACTCCAATCCGCCGGTTCACGCCGCCGCCGTGTGGCAGATCTACGTCCGCGAGCGCAACCGCACCGGCAGGCCTGACCGGGAGTTCCTGGAGCGGGCCTTCCTGGCCCTGCTGTTCAACTACGGCTGGTGGGTGAACCGCCGGGATGTGAGCGCCCACGACATCTTCGCCGGCGGGTTTCTGGGGCTGGACAACATCTCCGCGGTGGACCGCAGCCACCTACCTTCGGGGGCCGAGATCTGGGAGGCGGACGCCACGGCCTGGGTGGGGATGTTCGCGGTGAAGATGTTCCGGATCGCCGCCGAGCTGGCGGTGGAGGAGCCGCAGTACGAGGACATGGCCATCCGGTTCTTCAACCACTTCGCCCACATCGCCCAGGCGCTGAACGGGGATGACGGCCAGCCCGGGCTGTGGGACGAGACCGAAGGCTTCTACTACGACCGGCTGCGGCTGGCCGACGGGCGCAGCGAGGTGCTGCGGGTGCGCAGCCTGGTGGGCCTGCTACCGCTGGCGGCCACCGAGGTGGTGCATCAGCACACCCTGGACCGCCTGCCCCGGCTGGCACAGCAGCTGGCGGCCGCCCAGCAGCAGCGCGCCTTCCATTACCGGGCAGCCGGAGATGATCCCTATGCGGTCCTCTCCCTCCTCGGCCCGGAGAGGCTCCACCGCCTCCTGGACCGGCTCCTGAGTCCCGAGGAGTTCCTCTCCGACTTCGGGCTGCGCTCCCTGTCCAAGGCTCACCAGCGGGAGCCCTTCCAGTCCCACCTGGTGCCCGAGATGCCTCCGGTCCGCTACGAGCCGGGGCCGGCAGAGGAGCGGATCATGGGCGGCAATTCCAACTGGCGGGGCCCGATCTGGCTGCCCACGGGATACCTCTTGATACAGGCGCTGCGCCTCCTGGGGGTCGGCCTGGGGTCCGGCTTCACCCACGAGTTCCCCGCACCGGGCGGCCCGTCCCTGAATCTGGCAGAGGTGGCCGACCGGCTGGCGGAACGCACGGTCTCGCTCCTGCGCCGGGGCGTGGACGGACGGCGACCGGTGTTCGGGGGGTACTCGAAATTCCAGGAGGATCCCACCTGGCGGAATTGCCTGCTCTTCCACGAGTACTTCCACGCTGAGGACGGGAGCGGCCAGGGGGCTTCGCACCAGACCGGGTGGACAGCTCTCATCGCCCTGCTGGTGAATGAACTGGGGCGGCCCTGGCAGCCTCCTCGGGTCCCGGGAGTTCCAGTTCGGTGAACCTAGCCGGAACCCACCGAGCAGCGGCCTCCATCGCCAGGCACCGGCCGGCTGCGGCCGAGCCGCAGGGCTAGCCCGCAGCCCGAGCCAGGGCCGCGACGCTCGCCGTCAGCCCTGGAAGCCACCCAGCGTCCCCCAACGGTCCGGCCAGGGGCCGATCACCACTGCCGCTGCTGGGACCGGGTGCCGTCGCCCGCTTCCTTCGTGGACCAGCTTCGGGGTGCGACGAAGTTCACGGATACCAGACCGGCGCCGAGGTCGCCGTGAGCGAGAGGTTCTGGGTCACTTCCTGGGGCGCCCCGGGCTTGGCGCTGCTCGCTTTCGGGACCCAGTAGAGCTGGAAGGGGAGGGCCCTCTCTGGCACGTTCATGAAGATGAGGCTCTGCCCGTTCGGAGCCCAGGTGGGCATGGCCGCCATGGGCCCGCTGGAGAGCTCCTGCAGGGTCCCCAGGCTGCTGCCGTTCCAGCTGGCCAGGTCGAGGGTCGAGGTCTGGAGCTGGTTGTTGGAGCAGATCATGGCGATCTCGGTGCCCTGGGGGTTCAGGGCGGGCTCGCTGCAGTTCTGCGCCGGGGTGGTGAGGTACTGAGGCTGGGCCCCGGGTGAGGTTACCAAGGCCAGCTGGGAGTAGACGGCTCCGGTGCTGGTGTCGGTGGCGTACTTGACGTAGATGAGAGACCCGTTGGCCAGCGGCAGCGGCTCCACGTCCCCCCCCTGGTAGTAGAGGTTGGAGAGGCTCCAAACCGTGGTGCTGGATCCCGGACTGGAGAGCGGTCCTGAAAGGATCTCGAAGTCCACGTTGTAGTTGGCGTAGGGGTCGATCCAGTTCCACGCATAGAAGAGGCTCTGCCCGTTGGGGCTGACCCGCGGGTAGTAGACGAAGTGGTTGTCGAAGTACTTGGGGGAACTCTCCTGGAGCAGGGTGCGGATCACCTGGCCACCGGGGCTCAACAGGTAGAGGTCGCTGTAGCCGTTGCCCTTATCCACCGCCAGCAGGTCCCCACCGGTGGCGGGGGCGACCTGCACCCAGTTGCCGGGCGGGGTGTTGAGCCTGGTGAAGTGCAGCCCCTGGAGGCTGTAGAGCGAGCCTCCCTGGGCGAGGTAGATGGTCCCCGGGAGGGCCAGCAGGGCCTGGGACTGGACTGGGTCCACGACGTGGTTGGCCCTGCTCTGCAGGGTGCCCAGGACCGCCCACACCCCGTACCCGAAGAGCGCCATCAGGGCGACGGTGGCGAGGCTCGCGAGGAACTGGCGGGAGCTCATCCCGGCGGGAAGTTCTGGGCGATGAGGGAGTTGATCGCCGGCCAGATGGGGACCAGGGCGGCCTGCCCGTTGATGTTCTGGCTGCGGTAGTCGCTGCCCAGCATCACGATCTGGGTGACGTCCCCGTTGCTGAAGTCGTGGGCCAGCGCCGTTACCGAGCTGATCTGGGAGAGGCTGAGGTTGGTGCGCACCTCACCCGCCAGGCTGCTGGCGATGCGGGGGATGTCGGCGAGGTTCATCAGCTTGGCGGTGTCCTTGATGTCCACCAGCAGCTGCTGCTGCTTCTGGCCCCTGGCGATGTCCTCCAGGATGTCCCCGTGGCGGGAGCGGACGTAGGTGAGGGCGTTGACCCCACCCAGCCGCTGGGGGCCGGGGAGGATGGCGATCCGCTGGTTGGCGTACGGGTTGTTCCCGGTGAGGTCGGAGGGGTATTGGACGTCCAGGATGGGCATCTGGGCCAGGAGGTCCACCCCGCCCAGCTGGTTCACCAGACCCACCAGCCCCCCGAGGCCGATCCAGGCCCAGTAGTTGACGGTGACGTTGAAGTTGTTCTCCACCGTCTGGATCGCCGCCGCCGCACCCCCGTAGGAGTACGCGGCGTCTATCTTGGCGCTTCCCCCGGTGGAGAGGGGCACCCAGAGGTCTCGGGGGATGGAGAGCATCACCGCGTGGTGGGTGGCGGGGTCGACCCGCACCAGGATCATGGTCTGGGTCAAGACGCTGCTGGGCGAGAATTTGGTGTCGTTGTCAGAGCCCAGGAGCAGGACCGTGAACGGCTGGCCGGGCGGTGGGGGGGTGACCGTGGCGCCCGGGTGGGTCGCCTTGCCCCCATGTCCGGTGGTCTTCTGGCCGGTGACGTGCAGCGCGGTGGTCACCGCGGGCAGGAAGTAGGCGACCGCACCGCTCACGCCGGAGACGGCGAAGCCAGCCAGGAGGAGGAACGCCAGCAGGGCTGGGTGCCGGCCCCATGAGAAGGACGATCGGTGGGTCGAGAGCCCGGCGCGGCGGCGCCTAGGCCTGGTCCCGGCGGCCATGTGCCGGGATTGTAGCCGACCCCGGCGAAAGGCCCCTCCAGCCAACTCCGCCCCCAAGCCGCTAACCTACGGCCCGATGCTGCTCCAAGGTAAGCGGATCCTGGTCACCGGGGTCCTCACCCCAGCCTCCCTGCCCTTCGCCGTCGCCCGGCAGGCTCAGGAGGACGGCGCCGAGGTGATCCTCACCTCGTTCGGGAGGCCGATGCGGCTCACCGAGCGCAGCGCCCAGCGCCTGGACCCGGTGCCGGAGGTCCTGGAGCTCGACGTCTCCTCGGACGCGGACTTCGAGAGGCTGGCCGCCGAGCTGGCGCAGCGCGCCTGGCAGCTGGACGGGATCGTCCACGGGGTGGCCTTCGCTCCCACAGACGCCCTGGGTGGGGCCTTCCTGGACACCCCCTGGGAGTCGGCAGCCACCGCGCTGCGGATCTCTGCCTACTCCCTGCGCCAGCTGGTGGTCTCCCTCCTGCCGCTGCTCAACCCCGCCGGCGCCTCGGTGGTGACCCTGGACTTCGACGCCACTCAGGCCTGGCCGGGGTACGACTGGATGGGGGTGTCCAAGGCCGCCCTGGAGTCCGTCGTCCGCTACCTGGCCCAGTACCTGGGGCCCCGCGGGGTCCGCGTCAACGCGGTGTCCGCGGGCCCCACCTACACGGTGGCCGCCAAGGGCATCCCCGGCTTCTCCCAGTTCCCCAGGACCTTCGAGCGCCAGGCACCGCTGGGGTGGGACGCCCGGGATCCGGGGCCGGTGGGGAAGGCCGTGGTCGCCCTGCTCTCCGACTACTTCCCCGCCACCACCGGCGAGATCGTGCATGTGGACGGCGGGTTTCACGCCGTGGCGACGTCCGCCAGCTTGCCCGGAGAGTCGGCCGAGGAAGAGTAGTCGCCGCGGGGCCGGCGCCGGGCCCAGAGGGCGGCACCGACGGCGGCGGTCACCAGGGCCACCGACCCCGCCATCGCCAGGGTCGCCCGGCTGCCGAAGTTCTCCTCCACCCAGCCCGCGAGCGGGCTGCCGATGGGGGTGGTGCCCAGGAAGACCCAGAGGTACAGCGCCATCACCCGGCCGCGCAGGTGGGCTGGGGTGTGCAGCTGGATGATGCTGTTGGACATCGCCGAGTAGACGATCATCCCGGCCCCGGCCACCGCCAGCAGGGCCATGGCCGGCACGATGCCCTCCATCTGGCCGGCACCGGCGAGGAAGATGCCGAACACGGCGCATCCCGCCAGCAGCGCCGGGACCGCCGCCCGGCCCGCGTAGGCGACTCCCAGAGCTCCCAGGAGAGCCCCCACGCCCAGGGAGGCGGAGAGCAGCCCGAAGCCGGTCGCGCCCACGTGCAGGCCGTTGCGGGCCAACGCCGGGACCATCACCGAGAGGTTGTAGGAGAAGGTCCCGACCGCCAGCATGAGAAGGATCACCATCAGCACCTCCGGGGTGCGGCGGGCGTAGGCGGCTCCTTCACGGATCTGGGCCAAAGCGCCTTCAGTGGACCGGGGCCGTCGGCTCAGGTGCAGCTCCTTGGGGCGCATCAGCCAGAGCGCTCCGATCACCGCCACATAGGAGATGGCGTTGAGGTCGAAGCACAGGGCCGTGCCCACGGTGGCGATCAGGATCCCGCCCATCGCGGGCCCCACTACGCGGGCCCCGTTGAAGACCGTGGAGTTGAGGGCGACAGCGTTGGGCAGCTGGTCACCGCCCACCATCTCCGGGACGAACGCCTGCCGGGTCGGTCCATCCACCACGTTGATCAGCCCGAACGCCGTCACCACCAGGAACACCTCCCAGGTCTGCACCTGGTGCAGGCCCACAAGGATTCCGAGGGCGCCGGCCACCACGGCGAACGAGCTCTGGGTGGCGATGAGCATGCGGCGCTTGGGGAAGCGGTCGGCGATCACCCCGCCGAAGGGTTGCAGGAGCAGATTGGGCAGGAACTGCACCATGACCAGCAGGCCGAGCATGAAGGCCGAGTGGGTCAGCTGCAGGATCAGCCAGGCCTGGGCCGTGGACTGCAGCCAGCTGCCGGTCACCGAGACCAGCTGCCCCCCGAAGAACAGCCGGTAGTTGCGCGTCGACAGCGCCTGGAAGGTGCGCTGGGTGATCGCCAGCGGGGTGCGGATCACGGCTCCACCTCGGTGAGCCGCTCCAGCACCTCCATCGCCCGTTCCAGGGCCACGATCTGCGCCCTGGTGAGGCCGGATAGCCGGGCCGCGAACCAGGCCCGCCGGGCCGCGATGGCAGCCTCGGCCAGCTCCTCACCCCGAGCTGTGAGACCCACCCGCACGCAGCGGCGATCAGATCGGTCTCCGGCCTTGGAGACCAAGCCCTCCGCCTCCATCTGGGCCAGGAGGGCGGTCATCGAGGGGGTTCGCACCCCCTCGGCCTGGGCCAGCTCCGAGACCGTCGCGCCGGGTCTCCTCAGGAGGAACGAGAGGACCGGGAACTCTCCCGGTCTGAGGCCGATCGGGATGTGCGCCTGGCGCAGCCCTTTGGACAGCCGGCTCACTATCCCTGGGAGCCTCTCTCCGAGCTCTGCCCCCACCGCCTCGACCCCGTGGTCCCGATCCGCCAGTGCGCTCACATGGTTAGTCTACCTAATTAGCGCGCCTAAGTAAACTCAGGAGACGCAGGACCCCGTCCCGACCCGGGCGGTGTCGGCAAGGTTGCTGGAGATCTCGGGCAGCACCTCGGCGGCACTGAGCGCGTACCCCTCGTTGGTGGTCACCAGCGACTTCGCGAAGACGATCCCCAGCACCTGTCCGGAGAGGCTGACGAAGGGGCCGCCCGAGTTGCCGGGGATGACCTCCGCCTGCAGCACCAGGATCTGCCTCGTAACCAACCCCTGGGAGTAGATGTCCCGACCGACGGCTTCGACCGTCCCCCGCACCGCGCCGCCCACCACCTGCTCCGGCCCTCCGTCGGGGTAGCCCACGACCGCTCCCTCGGTTCCCCGCGGGGAGTTCTGGCTGAACGTGAGCGGGGGCAGTCGAAGGGCGGGGACCCGCAGCAGCGCCAGGTCGACCTGGGGATTGAAGTACACGACCTCGGCGGCCAGGGGCGCCGCGGACCCCGGGACCTGCACCTGGACCGAGTGGCCGCCGGCGACCACGTGGGCGTTGGTCACCACCAGTTGGGGGCCGACCGGGAAGCCGCTCCCTTCGATGAGGCCCCCGCAGCCGCTGGTGATCACCTTCACCGTCTCGGCGGCCACCTGTCCCACCTGCGGGTGGGCGGCCAGGTCGTGGGGGATCAGCACCGGTCCCGGGAGCGGTGGCACCAGGGTGGCGAAGACCTCAGGGAAGGGCACCGAGCTGAGCAGGTGCTGGAGGTCTCCCATCCAGGCCGGTCCGGCCGGCAGGGTGCGCGCCAGGGAGCGGAGGATCGAGGAGCCTTGGATCTGACTGGAGAGCTGCGGTATGGGTCCAGCGGCGAAGATCAAGCCCAGATACCAGCTCACCGCCAGGGTGACGATCAGGTTCCAGGCCACCCCGGCCAGCGAGTCGAGGCCCCCTCCGATCCGCGTCCTGAGGGCCGTCAGCCGCACCTTAGCCCCCAAGAGGCCGCCCAGGGCGTTGCCCAGGAAGCCGACCGCCAGCACCACCGCGATGGCCAACGCCGTGCGCTCGGCGCTGGAGAAGCCGTGCAGTCGCGCCGGTATCAGCGTGGCCAGCCAGGAGCCGAGTAGGAGGCCGCCCAGGAGCCCGGCCATCGACAGGACCGAGAAGGTGAGCCCGCGCCGGTACCCGGACACCCCAGCTACGGCCAGGGCCAGGACGATGGCCAGGTCGACCAGATTCATGGCGCGGCTGCGATCATGCGGGAAGGCCCAGCCGCTGCCCCACAATGGCGGCCAGGTTCGGCGCCCGCCAGGTGCGGATTTGAGGGACGAGATGCCTGAAGGCCAGCCAGAGGGGAGGGGCCGCTACGGGCGGGCGCCTGCGCAGAACAGGATCTACATCCCTCTGCCCCAAGACTGGCGCTCCTGCATCCTGCCTCTCATCGGGCTGGCCACGCCAGTGGGGCTGCTGGTGGTCAACTTCTCGGCCTGGGTCATCTCCCAGCTGGGGGCCTTTCGCTGGGGGGTGGCGGTCAGCGCCCTCATCAGCGCCCTCATCCTCAACAGCCTCACCGCTCTCAGCGTCTACCGCTATGTGCGCAACCGCTGGCCGGACTTCGTGGTCTCCCGCCAGGAGAGCGAGACCTGGGTCCTGGTGGGGGCCATCGTGATCATCCTGGCGGTGGCTGTCCTCTCGGCCCTCTTCTCGTATGTGGGGATGGCCAATCCCAAGCAGCTCCCCAACGGAATCGCTGTGGTGACCGGGTTCCTGGGGGTGGTGATCCCCCTGGCCCTGATCCTCGGCCTCAACCGTCGTCGCTGACTTCAGCGGGTCTCCTCCAGGTTCCCCAGCACCTCCACCCCGTGGCCGTCCGATATCACGGCCGCCGTCGCCAGGTCGAGAAAGAGGCCGTGCCCCACCACTCCTGGCACCTCGGCCAGCCGCTGGGCCAGCCGGCGCCACGGCTCGGAGCAGCCAGCAAGGTCCGCATCCAACACCAAGTTGCCGTTGTCGGATATGAAGGGGTCGCGGCCGCCGCGCAGCCTGGTCCTGAGCCGGCAGAGTCCCTCGATCCGGCGCTGGGTGCCTTCCCAGTCGAAGCGCAGCACCTCGATGGGGAGCGCCGCCCGCTCGCCCAGCCGTCCCACCTGCTTGGACGAGTCGGCGACCACCCAGAAGCGCCGGCTCCGCTCGGCGACCATCTTCTCCCGGACCATGGCGCCCCCCGCTCCCTTGATCAGGTCCAGCCCTGGGGTGACCTCATCGGCACCGTCGATGTCGAGGTCCAGCCCTTGCCCGGTGTCCGGGAGGAGAGTGATGCCCATCGAACGGGCGCGCCGCTCCGTGGCCTCGGAGGTGCAGACCGCCGAAACCACCAGCCCCTGGCGGACGCGCGGCTCCAGGGCGTCCAGGAACGCCGAGGCAGTTCGGCCTGTGCCCAGCCCAAGGCGCATCCCCGGCGCCACCCGCGCGGCGGCGAACTCTCCCACCTTGGCGAGGGCGACTCGGAGCCGCTCCGGGGGCAGGGCGGTCAGCCGGAGCGCTCCGGGCCGGAACGCTCCACCGTGATCCGCAGCAGGACCCGGCGCTCCGTGACCATGGCGGCTCGATATTCGTCCCAGTTCGGGTGTTCGCCCACCACCGCCCGGTAGTACTCCTCCAGGAGGGGCAGGGCGGTCGGGAGGGACACCACCTCGGCCGATCCCCACACCACCACCCAGGGACCGAAGAACCGATCGGTGAAGGCGGTGAGCGCCACCCTGGGATCTCGGCCCACATTGAGGGTCTTCACCGCCCCCTCCCGGCTGCTGATCACCACCCGTCCTTCCCCGTCCACTCCAGCCACCACCGGGGACAGCTGGGGGGTGCCGTCCCGGCGGTAGGTGGCCAGGACCGCCCGATGGTTGGAGGAGATGAAGGCCAGGGCCTCGGCGCTACCCATCCCCGGCCTCCCCTGCACCTACCCAGCGCGGCGCCCTGGACCTGGCCCGCTCTATCAGCAGCTCCTGGATCCCCGGGGCCTCGCCGGCCGGGTCCAGCCGCCTCCAGGCGGCCGAGGCCTCGAGCTTCCAGGACTGGCGTCGGTCGGCCCAGGTCAGCTCCAGAACCTCCTGCACCTCGCGCCGACAGGAGGCGTCGAGCAGGGGGACCATGCATTCGACGCGGCGATAGAGGTTGCGGCCCATGAGGTCCGCGGAGCCCATGAAGACCTCCGGGGAGCCACCGTTCTCGAAGACGAAGGCGCGGCCGTGCTCCAGGAAGCGGCCGACGACGCTGTGGACCGTGACCGTCTCACTGAGGCCCGGGATTCCGGGGCGCAGGGCGCAGATGCCCCTCACCAGAAGGCGCATGGGAAGCCCCTGAGCCGAGGCGTGGTAGATCGCCGAGATGGCCCGCTCGTCGGTGAGCCCGTTCACCTTGCCCAGCACCCCCGCCGGCCGGCCGGCCCGAAGGTGTTCGAGCTCCCGTTCCAGCAGGGCCTCGAAGCGCTCCACCACGTTTATCGGGGCCACCCAGAGATGACGGTAGTCGTGCTTCCGCGAGTATCCGGTCAGGTAGTTGAAGAGGTCGGCAACCTCCTGGGTGATCTCCCGGCGGGCGGTGAGAAGGCCGAAGTCGGTGTACACCCGGGCCGTGACCGCGTTGTAGTTCCCGGTCCCGATGTGGGCGTACTGCCGAACCGTCCCCTCCTCCTGGCGAACCACCAGCACCAGTTTGGCATGGGTCTTGAGGCCAGGGACGCCGTAGGCGACGTGGGCTCCCACCTGCTCCAGCTGCCGCGCCCAGCGGATGTTGTTCTGCTCGTCGAAGCGGGCCTTGATCTCAACCAGCACCACCACCTGCTTGCCGTCCTCCGCCGCCTGGGTGAGGGCACCGATGAGGGGGGTGTCCCCCGAGGTCCGGTAGAGCGTTTGCTTGATGGCGAGGACCCTGGGGTCGCGGGCCGCCTGCTCGATGAAGCGCTCGGTGGTGGCGGCGAAGGAGTCGTAGGGGTGCTGGACCAGCACGTCCCCGGCCCGCAGGACGGCGAAGAAGTCCGGCTCCTGGTCCTGGACGCTGAGGAGCCGGGGCGGGGTGGTGCCGCTGAAGGCGGGGTAGGCCAGGTCCGGGCGGTCGACCGCATCGATCACCTGGGCCAGCCCGGTCAGGTCAAGGATCCCGTCGACGGCCTGGATCTCGCCGGAGTCGATGCCCAGCTCGGCCTCGAGCATGGCGGCCACCTCGGTCGGCAGGCGTGGCCCGGCCTCCACCCGGACGATGGCTCCGAAGCGGCGCTCTCGAAGCTCCTCCTCGATCGCCGAGAGGAGGTTGGGCTCGTCCTCGTCCACGTCGAAGTCGGCGTCCCGCGTGACCCGGAAGTAGCCGCGGGCCACGATACGCATCCCTGGGAAGAGGCGGTCCAGACGCTCGGCGATGATTCGCTCCACGGGCACGAACGACCCCTGGGGCCCGGCGCGGAAGAACCGCGGCACCGCCGAGGGCACCTTGACCCGCGCCACCCGGGCGCCCGGGTCCTCGGGGTCGTCCAGCACCACCCCGATCGAGAGGGAGAGGTTGCTGAGGTAGGGAAAGGGGTGGGCGGGGTCGATGGCCAGCGGGGTGAGGAGCGGATAGAGCTGGCGCTCGAAGAAGCGGGAGCACTCTCCTTCCTCCTCCGGAGAGAGCGCCTCCTCCCCGAGGACCAGCCGGACGCCCTGGTTGGCCAGCGCCGGGGCAACTTCGCGGCTGAGGCAGTGGAGTTGCGCCGCGGCCAGCTCCGAGCTTCGCCGACGGATCGCCGCCAGCTGCTCCTTGGGGGTCATCCGGTCAGGGTGGGTGGCTTGGAGAGGCTCGCCGACCTGCCGCAGCAGGGACGCCACCCTGATCATGTAGAACTCGTCGAGGTTGTTGGCGGTGATGGCTAAGAAGCGGAGCCGCTCCAGCAGCGGGACGCGGGGGTCGCGGGCCTCGGCCAGGACCCGGAAGTCGAAGTCCAGCCAGCTCAGCTCGCGGTTGATGTAGTTGGCCGGATCCGCCATGGGATCGGCCGGGGCCTCGCGCCCGACCTCGGGGTGGACGCCGGCGGGCAGGGGATCGGGCACGGTGCAAAGCTACTACGGCGAGGCCGGCTTGTGACGATCAGCTTGCGCCGGAGCCGTGTCGAGCACCATGGGCTAGCATGCGGCTATGCAGGGGCGCCGACTTCTCACCGCGGCCGTGGCCGCCGTACTCCTCGCCGGATGCGGGGCGGTCGCTCACCATCGCAATCCCGCGGTGGCCGCCAACCTCCTGGGCACCTCGGGGACTGCGGCCCTTGGCACCAGCTTCGAGGCCGACTTCTCCGCGACCGTCAGCATCTCCCTCCAGGGGGTCTCGGGGTTGCCCGCCGCAGCCCAGCAGCAGCTGCAGCAGCAGGCCGCCAAGCTCTCAGGCTCCACGATCAGCGGGGTGGTCCTCTACCAGTCCAGCGGGGCCGCGGAGGTGACCTACAGCCTGCCCGCCCTGCTCCCTGGCACTGTCCACCTCCTCGAGGTTGCCGGCGCGGGGTACCTCAGTCTCAACGGAACTCAGTGGTATGCGCTCCGGTCCGGGGCGGCGCCGGGGTTGCCCGGTTCCGCGACAGCGCTCCAGACTCAGCTACGGCAGCTGCTCTCGAGCCTCAAGTCGGCCACCAGCGTCGCCAACCTGGGCAGTGGAGGAACGGTGAACGGGGTGCCCACCGAGCATCTGCGGGCGGAGCTGCCGGGTTCCGCGCTCGCGGCCGCCGTGGCGGGCGCCCTGGGCAGCCTCGGGCAATCCGGCGGAGCCACCCCTGGTGCCGGGATCCTTTCCCAGCTGGTCACCTTCGGGCCCACGACAGTGGACGGCTGGGTGGCCACCACCAACCATCTTCCCCAGCGCCTGACCTCGTCCTCCTCGGCGACGCTCGACCTGGGGGGCCTCTCCATGCTGGCGCCCAGCGGCGCCCCGGCGGTGACCGGGAGCGCCAGCATGGCACTGAAGATGGCGGTCGACTTCAGCCGTTTCGGAGCCGACTTCGGCCTCTCCAAGCCGGCAGTGATCCTCCCCGGCTTGCCTCAGCTGCCGCAGTCCTCGCTCAGCCAGTTCGCCTGATCCGCGGCCGCCGCCCCAGGAGGCGGTATCCCCTGGTCCGGGAACCGCTCAGGGTGATCCGGATCGCCTCGCGGCGGGCGGCCTCCTCCGCGGAGTCGTCAAGCTGGGAGCGGTCCACGGTGGTCCCCGCGCGGTCGGCCGCGGTGAACAGCCACCAGTCGGCGAGTGCGGGATTCTTGGGCAGAAGCGGGCCATGCAGGTAGGTCCCGAGCACGGATCCCAGGACCGCTCCCTCCAGCCCTGATTCACCGTCGTTCCCCCTGCCCCGCACCACCTTCCCCAGGGGCGACAGCCCCGGCTCCAGGATGGTCCGGCCCGAATGGTTCTCGAAGCCGACGAGAAGGGGGTTGGCGAGGCCGAGTCCAGCATTGGCGGCGACCAGGACGTTGCCCACCAGGCGGCGGCGGCCCGCCTCGGTGCGCAGCGGCAGGATGCCGAGCCCGGGGATGAGATCGCCCGCCGCCGTCCGATAGTGCTCCCCCAGGAGCTGGTAGCCGGCGCAGACCGCCAGCAGGGGGGCTCCATCGGCCACCTGCTCCCTCAGAGCCGGCCCCTTGCCGGCCACCAGATCGTGGGCCAGGGCCAGCTGGTCCAGGTCCTGGCCCCCGCCGATCAGGAAGCCGGAGCAGGCGGCGATGTCGTCGGGGTCCCCGGTGTCCAGGCCGAGGGTCCTGACCTCCAACTCGACCCCGCGGAGCGCGGCCCGTCGCACCAGTGCCAGGACGTTGCCGCGGTCTCCGTAGAGGTTCATCTCCAGGGGGTAGAGGACGCCCAGGCGCAGTGATCCCGACCCCGGCATCAGCCTTCCCTCCAGAAGGGCTCGGCCTCCCCGGTGCCGACAACCGCCCGGTGCCAGGCCAGCATCGCGGTGTAGGTGAGCAGGGCCGGGGCCGGCATCCCCGGCGCAGCCCGCTCCGCCAGCTCGTCCAGGGCCTCCTCTGGTGCGGGCCGGAGCAAGAGCCGCGACCCGTCCACCCCCGCGTACCGGAGACGCAGTCCCAGCTCTGCCGCCCGCCGCCCGCTCACTACGATCCACCGGGGACCGTCGGCGGCCAGCCGCTCGAACTCCACGTCCCAGATCCAGGAGATGTCGGTGCCGTCTGCGATTCCGTCGTTGAGGGCCAGCCCAAGCACCGGCCCGGAGTCTCCACCGAGCACCGCCTCGAGGCTGGCCTGCATTCCCGCCGGGTTCTTGGCCAGGAGCAGGCGCACCTGGCCCTGGCCCCATCGCACCACCTGGGACCTGCCGAAGGCGGGGCGGAACGCCCTCAGCCCGCGCCCGATCTGATCCCAGGTGGCGCCCATCTCCAGCGCCGCCAGCGCCGCCGCCGCCACGTTGGCGGCGTTGTGCGCACCAGCCAGCGGCACCTCCAGGGGCCCGGCACCTCCTCCCGGTCCCTCCAGGGTGAGCTCCACGTGGTCCAGGCCGGCGGTCAGCACCCGGGTCACCCGCAGAGACGGTGTGGGGCGGGACCAGCCGCAGGCGGGACAGCGATAGTCCCCGCACTGACCGTAGTAGACCGCACCGAACTGGAGTGAACCTCCGCAACGTGGGCAGACCGGCCGGTCGGCCGACTCCGGAAGTCCTCCGCGGTCCACTCCCCGGTCCTCAATGCCGAAGAGAAGCGCCTTGGGTGGGCCAGCCAGAGCCGCGATGCGCGGGTC
This sequence comes from bacterium, assembly GCA_021785655.1. Classification (GTDB taxonomy): domain Bacteria; phylum Chloroflexota; class Dormibacteria; order Aeolococcales; family Bog-877; genus JAJYXT01. The sequence goes on from JAJYET010000022.1 coordinate 28,632, forward strand.
GTCCGAGTTGAGGACCGCCGCCGCCGTCGGGGGCAAGGCCGCCACCGCCTCCCCGAGGCGAGCCGCGACCTGGTCCACCTCAAAGGACCGGTCCAGCTGGTCACGGAACGCATTGAGCACCACCAGAATCTGCGGCTGCATCTCCCTGGCCGCCGCCGCCGCGCTCAGCTCGTCGACCTCGAGCACCAGCCAATCCAGCTCCATCCGTCCCCGGAGGTCGGCCTGGGCGATGGCGGCGGCGGTCAGGCCATAGATGAGGTTGGAGCCGCTCTGGTTCCCGCCAGCGCGCCAGCCTGCGGCGGCCGCGATCTGCCGCAGGAGAGCGGAGGTGGTGGTCTTGCCATTGGTGCCCGTGACGAGCACGGTGCCGCGACCGGGAGAAGCGCCCAGCTTGCGCAGGACCAGGGGATCTATGGCCCGGGCGACGTCGCCGGGGAGGGTGGTGCCACCGCCCATCCTCAGGCTGCGCGAGGCCCTGGCGGTGAGCTTCCCGCCCAGGATCGCCAACCTCATCCGGGGGTCCGGCCGACTCATGCCGGCGTGGTGGCGCGTATTGGCAGTCCCGGGAGGGCGGACCTGCAGGCAGCCAGCGCCGCCCCCGCCGCAGCCGCTGGGACCGGGGCGAAGAAGGCCCCACCACTGCCGGTCATCGCCCAGCTCAGATGGGGCGCAGCGGCGCGTAGCCGCTCCAGCCGTGGCGCCAGATCCGGGGCGACGCGCAGGGCCGCTGCTTCCAGCGCACTGCCGAGGAGCTCGGGGGCCGGCAGCTCGCCTCTCCCGAGGGCCTCGGCCACGGCCGCTGCCCGACTGCCGTCGGTCAGCTCCTCGGGCTGAACCGCGGCGTACGCCCGGGCGGTCTCCACGGCTCCCAGCACCGCGACCAGGATCACCGTCGGTGCCAGGGGAGGGAGGGGCGTGAGCACCTCGCCCACCCCGCCCAGGTAAGCCGCCCCGCCGCGAAGGGCGAACGGCACATCGGCGCCGCATTCGAGGGCTGCCTCGGCGAGCCCCGGAGACCGGTTGTCGCCGGCGGCGAGCCGCAGCACCGCCGCGGCGTCGGAGGACCCGCCGCCGAGTCCGCTCCTGGTCGGGATGCGCTTCCAGATCGCGACCGACACCACCTCTCGACCCTCCCCACGGCGGCGGAGGGCCGCAGCGGCCCGGGCCACGATGTTGTCCGGCCCTTGGGGGACGCCGTCCCGGAAGGGCCCGGTGACGGTCACCGATATCCCCCCGGGGCCGGTGGGATCCTGGTCCAGCTCGGCTGCCACCAGGTCGCTCCAGGCCACCGTCTGGGAGACCGCGGCCAGGATGTGGTACCCGTCGGCGCGCCGACCGACCAGCTCCAGGGCTAGGTTCAGCTTGGCGGGAGCCACCGCGACTGCCAGCATCCGGCCTACTTTAACCGCCACTTCAGGCCCTTTCCCCGCTGCCGTATACTGGCCGGGCAAGAGGCGCGTCGGCGCTTGATTCAGTTCGCCTCCCGGGGCGGTAAACGGGGATAGTCTTGGCCAACACCAGTTCAGCTCGCAAGCGTGTGCGCGCCGCCCAGCGCAAGCATGATCGGAACCGCTCCGTCCGCTCGGCGGTTCGCACCGCGGTGGCCAAGGCTCGCCGGGCCACGGGAGAGGATGAGGCGCTGGAGCTCGGGCGGCTCGCCACCTCGGCGCTGGACAAGGCGGCAGAGCACGGGGTGCTGCATCCTCGCAACGTGGCCCGGCGCAAGTCGCGGCTGATGCGTGCCCTGGCCGCGGCCACCACCGTCCCGTCTGCGGCGGCTACCCGGCGGGCGTCGGCTCAGGGCACGAGGGCCAAGTCCACCGCCTCGCAGCGGAAGACGGCGGCCGGCAAGGCCAAGCCGGTCACCAAGACAGTGCGCACGGCGCAGCGAAGCCGCCGCAGCGCGGGGTCCGAGGCCGAGCGCGACTGAGGTCAGCTGGCGCGGGGCGACAGCTCCGCCGCCATGCGCGCGAGGAGCGTCTCCAGACCCTGGATCGCGTCCAGTCTTCCGACGCGAATCTCCCAGTCGAGGTCAGCGAGGGCGACTAGCCAGCGGCGCAGCCGCGGTGCCCCGGCTCGTCGCAACTGGCCGCTCATCCGCTCGGCCCTCCATGACGGGAGGGCTCCAGGGCCGCGGTCGGCCATGGAGATGAGATCGCGGAGCGCCCTGGCCAGCGCACCGATGACCAACTGCGGGGGCACCTCGGGACGGGACAGCAGTCCGGAGAGAAGGCTTCCCACCCGGGTGGGCGAATCGAAGATGGCATCGGTGAGGCGGTAGAGCTCCCGCGGGGGCACCGGGGTCAGGAGCCGATACCCCACCTCCTCGCCGATCGGCTCCCCGGTCCGGTCCGGATAGAGGGCCAACTTGTCCAGCTCCATCTCCAGGCGCCCCAGGCTCTCGGCAGCGATCTCCACCAGCTTCGGCGAGAGCTGGGCCGCGAGGTTGAGACCCCGGGCCCGTACGCGCTGATCGACGTGGTGCCGGAGGGCTGCCCCCTTGGGGCGCGGCACCAGCCGTACCTCCGCTCCGAGCTCGCGCAGGCCGCGGAGCAGGTGGTTGGTGGCCGGCACCACGGCCCGCACCACGATGATCACCGCGGTGGTGTCAGCGCGGTGGGAGATCGCTCGGAGCACCTCCTCCGTCTCCCGCGTACCGCGGGGGCCGATCTGAGGGTCCCAGAGGACCACCACCCGGCGCAGCGCCAGGAACGGGGGGCTGGCCAGACTTCGCTCGATGGCGTCGTTGTCGGAGAGATCCCGGAACTCCTCGAGCCCCAGCTCGGAGCCCATCTCCGCCACCAGCTGGGTCCGGAGGGAGACGGCGGCCTCGGTGACCAGATAGCGGTCCTCCCCGTGGAGAAGGACCATTGGCTCCGGCACCCGTCGATTATCCCCGCGCCGCGCCCGGCTTGCCTTGGGCCCCCTCAGCCCGTCAGCATTGGGTGCCAGTGCTGCTGTCTGCCTTCCCGAGCCCGCAACCCCGGTTGCCCCTGGGCACCCTCGGCGCCGAGTTCGCCATCGGGGCGACCTTCCTCATCCACATCGCCATAGTGGGCTACATCCTGGGGGCGGCCGGGATCGCCCCCTTCATGGAGCTGGCCGGGAGGCGCCCCGGTGCAAGTCCCAACTGCCTTCGCTACGCCCGCGGCCTGTCCCATTCGGTTCTTTACCTCTACAGCTTCGGCGCCACCTGGGCGGTCTTCGCGGTGGTGCTGCTGACCGGGCTCTACGGCCGCTTGATCGGGACCCTGCTCAACCTGCTGCTGCTCCCGCTGACCATCGCCTTCGCCAGCTTCTTCGTGGGCATTCCCCTGCTGCTGCTCTACGTGTACGGGTGGGATCGCCTGGGGCCGAGGCTCCACCTCGCGGTGGGACTCACGTTCGCGCTGATCCAGTACCTCTTCCTGTTCATGATCGTCCAGCTGGACAGCTTCGCCCTCACCCCGGGTACGGCGGTCAGCTCGGCCCACGCCATGTACTCGCCGAGCTACCCCTGGCTGCTGCTCCACTACGCCGGCGCCACCCTCTCCTGGTCGGCGCTGGTGCTGGCGGCCATCGCGGTCTGGAGGGCAAGGCGCGCCAAGACCGAGGAGGAGCGTCAGTACCACACCTGGACCAGCCGGGTCACCTTCGCCATTGGGTCGATCTTCCTTCTGGCCCAACCGATCTCCGGTTTCCTGCTGGCCGAGGCGATCAAGACCAGCTCCATGGGGGCCTTCGACAACCTGTTCGTCCTCAACTCCGGGAGCATGTTCATCGGCCAGGTGGGTCTTCTGGCGGTGGTGGTGGTGGGGGCGAACCTCGTCTTCTGGCTCCACCGGGGACCGTCGTCCGGGCCCGGGGCGGGGCTGACCGCCGTCTCGCTGCTGGGAATGGCGGGCACGGCGCTGCCCGCCGCCATCCTCCCTTCGGGTCTGATCTGGCTGCGCTACACAGCACTCTTCGTGGCGTTCATCGCCACCGCGATCAACCTTGGACGCTACCTCATGGAGGTGCGCCGGGGTGGAGCGGGGGTGCCGCTCGCGCCCATGGTCCCGCGGGCGATGGGTGCGGTGGCCGTGGCGGCGCTTGCCCTCACCATCTTCATGGGGGTCGTGAAGGAGAACGCCAAGCTTCCCTGCGGCATCGACGCCGGCACCGGGCAGACCTCCTGCCTGCTGTCCCTGCACCAGTCCGCGCAGAACTTCAACGCCCCGCCAGGGACCCTCCCGTGAACTATCAGGACTTCGAGTCGGCCTGGTACCTGGGATTGATCATCACCTCCTTCTTCGTGGTGATGCTGGCGGGGTTCTGGATGGCCATGCGTCGCGTGCGGCACCTCTTCGTGGCCGGGGACACAATGTCCGGCTGGCTGGCGATGGGGGCCAGCTTCTTCACCTTCATCTTCTTCCTGTCGCTCTGCCTCAGCCTCCTGATCCTGCTGGTGGTGCGCGGCAGTGGCTGACCAAGAGGTGGCCATCTCCCAGCGCCGGATGTCGCGGCGCAAGTTCATGACCCTGGGCATCCAGGTGACCGGGGCCGGGATTGGGCTCCTCATCGGGGCGCCGATCGTGGGTTCGATCCTCAGCCCCGCCTTCTACAAGGGGCGATACCCCTGGGTCATGGTGGCCGACATCCAGCACGTCCCGGTCGGGCTTCCGACCGCCTACGTGGTCCTGCTGGACCAGGGCGGGGACGCCTGGCAGGTGCCCCCGGTGCCTCGCACCGTCTACGTGGTCAAGCTCAACCTGAACGGCAAGGTGCAGCTCATCACCCTGTCCAACGTCTGCACCCACATGCAGTGCGACGTCCACTGGGACATCAACCTCAATGTGTTCCTCTGCCCCTGCCACGGCGGCCTCTACAGCATCGACGGGACCAACATCGGGGGGCCTCCGCCGCAGCCGCTCTTCCGCTACCAGCACAAGCTGGTGGGCACCACCCTGTACGTCCGCAACGTGCTCACGGAGGGGTAGGCGATGGCAGCCGAGAGGAGCCGTCTGGCGGGGCGCCTGAGCCGGCCGTTCGCGGGGGTGATGGCCACCACCTACAGGTGGGTGGACGAGCGGCTGGGGGTCACCGACCTGGTCCACCAGCTTCTCTACGAGGCGGTGCCGAGGCGGGGAGCCTGGGCCTACTCCCTGGGCAGCGCCACCCTAATCCTCATCGTGAACCAGATCGTGACCGGGATGTTCCTCCTCTGGACCTACGTGCCCTCCACCACCGAGGCCTGGGAGAGCCTCAACTTCACCGAGCGGCACGATGAGTTCGGGGCCATCGTCCGGGGGATGCACCTCTGGGGCGCCTACGTGCTCTTTGTGGTGATCGGGCTGCACATGGTGCGCACCTTCGTGAGCGGCTCCTACAAGAAGCCCCGAGAGCTGAACTGGATCGTGGGGGTGGTCCTCTTCCTGCTGGTACTGGGGCTGGGGATCACCGGAGCGATGCTGCCGTGGGACCAGGCCGCCTACTGGACGGCGGTGGTGGTGACCCACGTCATCGAGTACTTCCCGATCTTCGGGACCCAGCTGCAGGAGATCCTCCGGGGCGGGGCGCAGATGGGGCCGGCCACCCTGACCCGCTTCTTCGCCATCCACATCTGGCTGCTCCCGGCCCTCCTGGTCCCCCTCATCGGGCTGCACCTCATCCTGCTTCGGCGTCACGGCGAGCACGGATCCTGGGTCAACTACGAGGGGGTGGAGGAGGAGACGGCGGAGGAGCGGGCCCGGCGGATGGCCCACGTGGAGTACCCCTATCCGGCGATCCCCTCGGACCCGGGGTATGCGGTGCCGGTGGACCTGGACGAGTTCTTCCCCTCCCAGGTGTTCAAGGACTCGGTGGTCAGCTTCGGGCTGGTGCTGCTGATCTTCATCATGGCGGTGGTGGTCGGTGCCCCTCTGGAGCGGGCGGCCAACCCGGCTGCCCTCAACTACGTCCCCACCCCGGAGTGGTTCTTCCTCCCCCTCGACCAGATGCTGGTGCAGTTCCCCCAGGCCTGGATGATCCCCGTAGGCGTCTTCATCGTGCCGGGGATCGGGACCACCCTCCTAATCTTGGTACCCTTCCTCGACCGGAGCCCGGGACGGGAGCCCTGGCGCCGCCCCGAGGTGATGATCCCGGCCCTGTTCGTGGTGCTGTTCCTCCTCTTCGAGGCGCTGCTCGCGGTGAACCGGCTCTTCAACCTCTGACATGCATCTGATCCTCGCCTCCAGCGTCCACCTCACCCCGGTCCCGATCTCCACCGGTGTGGCGACCGCCCTGGTCGCCCTGCTGATGCTCGCCCACGTCCAGTTCGCGGCCTTCCAGCAGGGGGGGTACATCATCTTGGCCGTCACCGACTTCATGGGCTGGAAGCGCCGCAACCCCCACTACGACCGCTTCTCCAAGGGGCTGGTCACGGTGCTGGGGGCGACCTTCGCCGTCGGCGGCTCCCTGGCCATCTTCGCGGTGATGATCCTCTTCCTGGGGCTCTGGAGCCACTTCTTCGTGACCCTGGAGCGGATCCTGTTCTGGCCCTTCGTGGCCGAGGCCGCCGCCTTCATTGGCGAGATCATCTGCCTCTATCCGCTGTATGCGCGCTGGGACCGACTGGGAAGGGTGAGGGGGCTGCGGGTCGGTCTCGAGCTCCTCCTCTTCATCAACGCCAGCATCCAGATGCTGCTGATCAACGTGGTGGCCTCCTACATGCTCACCCCCCGCCCGGCCTTCAACCTGCCCCTCATCCTCATGAACCCCACGGAGATCCCCTTGGAGCTGCACCGCTTCGTGGGCAACATCGCCTTCGCCGGAGCGATGGTGGCACTGGTGGCGGGGATCCGCCTGCTCTGGCGCTCTCGCCACCAGCTGCACCGCGCCTACCTGGACTGGATGGGCCACTACGGGCTGATGTGGGCGGTGGGGTTCACCATCGCCCAGCCCCTCGTCGGGTGGGAGTACGCCAAGGAGATCCAGCTCCATGCCTACGCCTCGTGGTACGAGATGATGCTGGGCGGGCTCTCGGTGGCCTTCCTCTTCCAGGTGTTCCTCCTGGGGGCGATCTTCACCGTGGGGATCTTCTACCTGTGGCGCCGGGTCCGGGTCAGCGGCTTCCGCTCCCCGGCGCTGGCGGTGTGCACCGCCCTCTCGTTCGCCGCCTGGCTGCTGATCTCCACCCCCTCCTCGCTGGCCTGGAGCTACGAGAGCGTCTTCGCCGCCAACGCCAACGTCCCGATCTGGCAGGGGGGGCTGCTGATCCCCTGGGGGCAGATGATCCCCTGGAAGCTCACGGCCCTCATCGTCTTCACCGGGGTGACCATCACCGCGATCACGGTCTACGCCGTCCACCTCTCCCGGGGAAGGTTGCACTGGGGGGACGCGGGGAGGGGACAGGCCGTCTCCCTCATCACCGTGGGGGTGGCGATCTCCCTCATCATGGCGCTCATGGGGTACATCCGCGAGGACAGCCGCGGCCCCTTCCTGATCACCAACCACATGCTGATCAATCAGCAGCAGAACTACACCCCGCCCTCGACCAGCGGCCCCGCCCTCAACGGCCCGGCCAGCAACCTGGGGGTTCTGGCGCCCACGCGGAGCAGCCCGTGAGGCTGGTGTTCCGGCCGATCCGGCGGGCGGGTGAGGAGCTCCGAGAGGTGACCCGTCAGCCCCTCTCCCGGCACATGGCAACCTACATGGAGATGCACTCCTTCGGCTTCCCGGACCGACCCACTCCGGAGGACCTGCCGGTTTCGGTGCGGATCGCGGCCGCCGCCAAGGAGATCCACGATCGCGCCGCCATCCTCTCGCCGGTCCTGCGCCGGCTGGAGAACCTGGGCTGGGACGTCCACATCGAGGGAGACCAAGTGGTCGCCTCGACCCCCCTGGCCCCCGAAGCCGGGTGGGAGGTGCTCCGCCACCAGGGAATCGGCGACCAGGTCCTCGGCCTGGCGGAGCGCTCCAGCGACCTCCCGCCTGGCCGGGTGGCGGTCGGTGGGGGCGAGCCGGAGGATCCCTACGTCACCGAACCCGTCGAGGACCCGGGCGAGCCGACCACCTCGTCGATCAGCCGGTAGCCCAGCGCCGCTTCGGGCGAGAGGTTGAGCGCGGAGGCGAGGTCCGCCTCCACGAGTTCCACCGGCCGACTGGTGGCATCGGCCACCTGCTCCAGCCACCGCTTCTGATCTCGCAACTCGGCATCGAGGAGTCCGGCCAGACCCCTCAGGTCCCCCTCCAGCTGCAATCGCGGGGAGGAGAAGGCGAGTCGGCAGTTGGAGGTTGCCAGCCTCCTGGCGGCGACTGCCAGCACACCCAGGCCAGGTCCCTGTACGGCTCCCACCGCCGTGACCTCGGTAGGGACGCCCAGGGCGGCGATGGTGTCCATGACAGTCAGGGCGGCGCCGATCTCCCCCGATGAAGTCGAGAGTCGGACGCGCGCCGGCGCATCCGAGACGGCGTCACGCTCCATGAGCCGGGCGGCCGCGTGGGTGGCCAGCTGCTGGTCCAGGTGCCCCTGGATCAGGATGGTCCCCCGGGCGGCCAGCTGCTCCTCCAGAAACGCCCAGCCCGGGGGGGCCGGGTCGTCAGCCACGGTCCTCCAGGGTGATCTCCACCCGAAGAGCCAGCGCGTGCGCGTACCTGGTCACCGTGGAGATCCTGGCATCCGCCTTCCCCGCCTCGAGCCGGGCCACCGCGGACTGCGAGGTGCCCATCCTGGCGGCGAGCTCCGTCTGCGACAGCCCCGCGGCCAGCCGGCGGGCCGCGAGCTCGCCTCCCAGCTGCCGGCGGCGCTCCGCCATCTCTCGGAACCCCGGGAAGGGGGTTTCGTGCCTGCGCCCCGTCATCTGGTCGTTCCCGGCCCAGACCCTGCCATACCTTCCATGGTATCCTTTATGTGATATGAAGGGGGAAGGATGACCCGGGTGGCGGCGACCCGGTGGCCCTCGCCGGACGACCGTCTGTGAGTGCCGGCCTCGTGCCGACCGTCCTGGACAGCTGGTCCAGAGGGGAGAGGGCCTTCGACATCTACTCCCTGCTGGTGAAAGAACGGATCCTCTTCCTGGGTGAGGAGGTGGACGACCGGGTCGCCAACCTGCTGGTGGCGGAGATGCTCTACCTGGAGAGCCAGGACCCGGAGCGCGAGATCCACCTCTACATCAACTCGCCCGGTGGGATGGCCTACGCCGGCTTCGCCATCTATGACGTGATGCAGCAGGTTAGCTGTCCGGTGGCGACCACCTGCATCGGGATGGGGATGTCGGCCGCCGCGATGATCCTGTGCGGGGGGGCGGCGGGCAGGCGGATGGCGCTTCCCAGCAGCAAGATCATGATCCACCAAGGCACCGCCGGAACTCGCGGCGCCCCCCGCGACATGGAGATCCAGCTGCGCGAGGTGCTGGCCAACACCCGGCATATGGCGGAGATCATCGCCCACCACTCCGGTCGCCCGCTGGCACAGGTGGAGCGGGACATCGACCGGGACTTCTTCCTCACGGCGAAGGAGGCGGTCGACTACGGGATCATCGACCAGGTGCTGGAGCCACACCGGGGCATCTCCGCTGGCCACGCCGCGGCGGCGGCGGTAGTGGCGGGCGCAGTGGGGGCTGGTGGAGTGGAGACGCACCCCACGGAAGCTGGGGAGCCGTCCAGGTCTCGGGTCTGAGACTCCCCGGCGCCTGCCGGTGGCCTGGCCGTCCAGTCGGGTCCCGGGAGGGGATGGCCCCCCAAGGCCACCCGCTCGAAACCTCGGCGCTGCGCGGCGTACCCTCGCTACCCCCGACACCATGGGCGGTCAGGATGGGCCCCTTACGTGGCGCGCCAGATAGGCGGCGGCCTCCGCCCGCCGGGCCACCTCCAGCTTGTCCAGGATGGTGGAGACATAGTTCTTGACAGTCTTCTCGGCCAGGTGGAGCTCGGCGGCGATCTCCCGGTTGGTGCGCCCAGCCGCCACCCGGCCCAGGATGCGCTCCTCCTGGGCTGAGAGGCGTGCGAGCCGCTCGTCCCGGAGCCGGCTCCTGGCCTCCCGCCACTGCTCCAGGACCGTGCGGGTCAAGGCGGGGTCCAGAAGGCTTCCCCCGGCCCCTATGGCGCGGACCGCGGCCACGATCTCCCCACCTCGGATCTGCTTCAGGAGATAACCGGCCGCGCCAGCCATGATCGAGGCGAACAGCGCCTCGTCGTCCGCGAAGGACGTCAGCATCAGGACCCTCGTGTTGGGCCTCCGGGCCCGTATCTCCCGAGTCGCCTCGATCCCACTGCCGGCCCCCAGTCGCACGTCCATCAGGACGACGTCAGGGCTGGTGCGCTCGGCCTCGCGGATCGCCTCCGCCTCGTCCGCGGCCTCGGCGACGATATCGAACTCCCCGGAGGCGCCCAGGACCGCGCGAAGGCCGTCGCGGACCAGCTCGTGGTCGTCCACCAGCATCACCCGCAACCGACCGGGCGCGGCGGGCTCAGGCATGGGGCACCACCAGACGCAGGCGGGCGCCCCGGCCGGGGACGGAGGTGATCTCCAGCCTGCCGCCGATGCCGCGAGCTCGATCCCGCATGTTCTGCAGACCCTGGCCGCGGCCCCGGGCCGTGCGAACGGCGAAGCCCCTACCGTCGTCGGTGATGGTGACGACGGTGGACCTCGTCCCCACCCGGGCCTGTACCCGGCAGCTGGTGGCCTGGGCGTGCCGGCCGACGTTGGACAGCGCCTCTCTGGTCAGCTGGACCAGCTCGCCCGCCTGGGCGCCGAGCCGCGCCTCCACCTCTTCCTCCACCTCCACCACCGTGCGGACCCCGCAGCGGTCCTGGAAATCCGCCCCCAGGCGGTGCAGAGCCTCCGCCAGTTGGCGGGCGCCCAGGATCCCAGGACGAAGCCCGAAGATGTAGCGCCGCAGGTCCCCGATGACCTGGTCAAGCTCCAGTACCGCCCGTTCGATCCGCTGGCGGGTGACCTCATCGGCGGCTGGAGCCACGGCCTGCAGCCCCATGCCAACGGCGAACAGGGACTGGATGACCCCGTCGTGGAGCTCCTTGGCGATCCTCTCCCGCTCGTCCAGCAGGGCCAACCGCTGCCGCTCCCGCTGGACCTGCTGGAACTCCAGCGCCATCGCGCTCTGGGCCGCCAGCGCGGCGAGCATCTCGACCGCCTCCGCCTCCGGCAGCGGCGCCCCGGCCGGCCCCAGGGCCAGCAGCGCGGCCCGGTTGGGCCCGCCATTCCCGAATGGCAGGACTGCCAGGGGCGCCGTTCCGGGGCCGTGGCCGGACCGGGGCGGAGTCGGGAACTGGATCACCAGCTGCCGGCCCTGGCGGACGGCCCTGAGGACCGAATCCCGGGGGGCGGCCCCCAGCCTCCGGGCGAGGCTCCTGGCTCCCGGACCTGCGGCGGCCAGCACCTCGGGACCCTGCCGACTGCCGCCGACCGCGCGAGCCAGTAGTGCCGTTCCGCCACCGATCAGCTCCCGGCCGTGGGCGACGACCAGCCCCAGCACATCGGTCGGCTCCCGCCCCGCCAGGGTGGCCTGAGCGACCTCCTGAAGCGCTGCCAGCCA
>JAJYET010000054.1 GCA_021785655.1 bacterium
TGTTCGGGGCGCTGCGCGCCGCCATGCAGGTCCCGGAGCTGCGGCGCAAGCTCCTCATCACCATCGGCCTCCTGGTGGTCTTCCGCATGCTGGCGGTGATCACCATCCCCGGGGTCAACACGGTGGCTCTGCGCCAGCTCTACCAGAACAACAGCCTGCTCGGCCTGATCAACCTCTTCTCGGGGAGCGGGGTGTCCACCGGAGGCAGCAGCGCCGGGATATCGATCGTGGCCCTGGGGCTTAATCCCTACATCAACGCCACCATCATCATGCAGCTGATGACCGTCATCTCGACCCGGGTCAAGGAGCTGTCCAAGGAGGGGGACCTGGGCCGGAGGCGTCTCACCCAGTACGCCCGCTACCTGACCGTCGCCCTGGCCCTGCTCCAGGCGTTCGGCTACACCCGCCTCTTCGAGAGCTACAGCTTCCAGGGCCTTTCCATCCTGCCCTCCAACATCTCCATCGCCGAGACCCTGGGCATCATCGTGATCCTGACCGGAGGCACGGTGATCATCATGTGGTTCGGAGAGCTGATCACCGAGTACGGCCTGGGCAACGGGGTGTCGATCATCATCATGGCCGGGATCCTGGCCCAGATCCCCAACACCGTGATCTCCTTCACCAACGGCGGCCAGGCCCAGACCTTCACCATCTTCGCTCTCGCCGTGATCGCCATCGTCCTGGCGGCGGGGATCATCTTCGTCCAGCAGGCCACGCGCAAGATCCCCATCCAGTCGTCGCAGCGCGTGGTGGGGCGCCAGGTGTACCAGGGGCGGAGCAGCTTCTTGCCCCTGCGGGTGAATCAGGCCGGGGTGATTCCCATCATCTTCGCCATCTCCATCATGTTCTTCCCCCAGATATTCAGCAACTTCTTCCTGCCCCCCGCGGGTCAGACCGGGGGAGTGGTGGGCCAGATCGCCACCTGGTTCCACACCTACTGGACCCCGACCGGCCCCGACGTGCTCTTCAACGTCGTCTACCAGGTCCTCTACTTCGGCCTGATCATGGGATTCACCTTTTTCTATACCGCGGTCACCTTCGACCCCGAGGACGCGGCCGACGACCTGAAAAAGAGTGCCACCTACATCCCGGGCATCCGTCCCGGACGGGCCACGGCCGACTACCTGGCTCGGGTTATGAGCCGGATCACCCTGGCCGGGGCGGTGTTCCTCGGCCTCATCACCGTGGTGGTGCCGCTGCTGGCGGCCTACCTCACCGGCCAGCAGCTGAGCCAGGGGCTGTACCTTGGGGGCACCGCTATCCTGATCGTGGTGGGAGTCTCGCTCGACACCATGAAGCAGCTGGAGACGCAGCTGCTCATGCGCCAGTACCGGGGTTTCATTCGCTGAGGGGTGCCGATGGGAGGGCAGGGACTGCGTCGGCGGCTGATCATCTTCGGCGCTCCGGGGTCGGGCAAGGGGACCCAGGCGGAGTTGCTCCGGGAGCGGTATGACCTGGATCACATCGCCCCCGGAGACATGCTGCGCCAGCACCGGGCCGCGGGCACGGAGCTGGGGCATCTCGCCTCCGACTACATGGCCGCCGGCAAGCTGGTGCCCGACGAGCTGATTGTGAACATGATCCGCCACCGGCTGGAGGAGGACGGCGAGCTCCGGGGTTTCGTCCTGGACGGCTTTCCCCGAACCGTGGCCCAGGCCCGCGCCCTCCAGGAGCTGCTCGAGAAGATGGACACTCCGGTCGACCTGGTGGCGGTCCTGGACGTCCCGGAGGACGATCTGGTCGCCCGGCTCTCCCGGCGGGCCGCCGAGGAGCGCCGCGAGGACGACACTCCGGAGATCATCAAGGAGCGGCTCCGGGTCTACCGGGAACAGACCGAGCCGGTGCTGGAATACCTCGGCAACCTGGTCCCCACGGTCCGGGTGGACGGCCGTGCCAGCGTGGAGGAGGTCAACCGGGCTCTGGTGCAGGCGATCGGTTGATCACCCTGAAGCGCAACGACGAGATTGCCCTCATGCGGGAGGCGGGCTGGCGGCTCGCCGAGGTGCTGGCCCTGTTGGCGGACGCGGTGCAGCCGGGGATGACCACGGACGACCTGGACCGGATCGCCAATCGTGAGATCCGCCGCCGCCAGAGCTTACCTGGCTTCCTCGGCTACGACGGCTTCCCCAAGCACCTGTGCGTCTCCGTCCAGGAGGAGGTGGTGCACGGGATTCCCGGCCCCCGGGAACTGCGGTCCGGCGACCTGGTGAGCCTGGACTGCGGGCTGGTCTACAAGGGCTGGTGGGCGGACGCCGGCCTGACCGTGGCCTGCGGCACGGCGGACCCCGAGGGGGCTCGCCTGATTGAGGTGACCAAGCAGGCGCTGGACCGGGGCATCGAGATGGCCCGGCCGGGGAACCGGCTGGGGGACATCGGGGCGGCGGTGCAGCAGCATGTCGAGGCCCACGGGTACTCCATAGTTCGGGGATACACGGGACACGGCATCGGCCGGGACATGCACGAGGACCCGGAGGTACCCAACTTCGGCCGCTCGGGCCGCGGCCTGGAGATCAAGCCCGGGCTGTGCCTGGCCATCGAGCCGATCGTGAACGAGGGCGGGGCCGCAACCCTGGTGCGGCCGGACCGATGGACGGTGGTCACCGCGGATGGGCGGCGGTCCTGCTACTTCGAGCACACCCTGGCGGTCACCGGGGACGGGCCGCTGGTCCTCACCACGTTGCCCGGGACCGTGGGATGACAGCTCCCCCCATGACCCTCGATGGGCTATACTCTCAGCGGGCTAAACCTGGTCTGGTTTCGTGCGCCCTTCACCGTGATTGACCCCGGACAGGTCCAGGGTCGGGTCCTCGAGTCGCTGCCCAACTCGCTCTACCGGGTTGAGCTGGCGGGCGGGGCCAAGGTGGTGGCGCATGCGGTCGGCCGGGCGCGCCTGGCGAGCGTCAGGCTCCTTCCCGGGGACCGGGTGGTGATCGAGGTGTCGGCCACCGATCCCGGACGGGGCAGGATCCTGGCGAGGGTGGTCTGAAGGCGAATTGAGGAGCTGGCAGTGAAGGTCCGGGCCTCGGTGAAGAGGATCTGCACCAAGTGCAAGGTGATCCGGCGTGCCGGCACGGTCAGGGTGATCTGTGAGAACCCCAAGCACAAGCAGCGGCAGGGTTAGACCCAGATGGCCAGGATCGCCGGTGTCGACCTCCCGCGGGACAAGCGGATCGAGATAGCTCTCACCTACGTCTACGGGATCGGGCTCACCACCAGCCAGCGGGTGCTGCGGATCGCCCAGATCGATCCCGGGATCAAGTCAGGACAGCTTTCCGAGGCTCAGGTGAGCCGGCTCCGGGATGTGGTGGCCAAGGAGCTGCCCGGCAAGGTGGAGGGAGATCTGCGCCGGCAGGTGGCGCTGAATATCAAGCGCCTGATGGAGATCGGGACCTATAGGGGGCTCCGGCACCGGCGCGGGCTGCCGGTCCGCGGGCAGCGGACCAGGACCAACGCCCGGGCCCGCAGGGGTCCGCGCAAGACCGTGGGCGTGCGGCGGAAGAAGGGCAAGTAGCGGTTCCCCGGGGTTGGCCCCGAGGATCCGAGTAGGAGACTGATTGGCCAAGAAGAAGAAGGTGGTCCGGACCCGACGGCGAGAGCGCAAGAACATCGCCGTGGGGCACGCGCACGTGCTCAGCACCTTCAACAACACCATCGTGACGCTCACCGACACCCAGGGCAACACCATCGCCTCGGGCAGCGCCGGGTCGTCGGGATTCAAGGGCTCGCGCAAGAGCACCCCGTTCGCCGCGGGCCTGACCGCCGAGGCGGCGGCAAAGCGGGCCATGGAACACGGGCTGAAGTCGATCGAGGTGCTGGTGAAGGGCCCCGGCTCGGGCCGGGAGGCGGCCATCCGCTCCCTGCAGGCCGCCGGGCTGGAGATCACCGCCATTGTCGACGTCACCCCCATCCCCCACAACGGTTGCCGCCCGCCCAAGCGGCGGCGGGTCTGAGCTATGGCCAATCCCCACAACCCGGTCTGCCGGCTCTGCCGGCGCGAGGGCGTGAAGCTCTTCCTCAAGGGTGAGAAGTGCGTGGGTGACCGCTGCACCTTCACCAAGCGCAATGCCACCCCGCCAGGTCAGCACGGGCTGGCCCGCCGGCGCCGGATCAGTGAGTACGGGATCCAGCTCCGGGCCAAGCAGCGCGGGCGGCGGGTGTATGGGGTGATGGAGACCCAGTTCCGCAATTACTTCGAGCGAGCTTCGGCGAGCAAGGGGGTCACCGGCACGGCGCTGCTGCAGATGTTGGAGCAGCGGCTGGACAACGTGGTCTACCGGGCCGGATTCGCCAGCTCCCGGGCCGAGGCGCGACAGCTGGTCAGCCACCGCCACTTCCAGGTGGACGGCAAGGTGGTCAACATTTCTTCCTACCAGGTCCGTCCCGGGCAGGTGGTGCGGGTGCGTCCCGGCCACCAGGAGAAGGAGCCCGTGACCCGTTCGGTGGCCTTCCGGGCCGGCCAGGCGGTTCCCAGCTGGCTCAGCCTCTATCCGGAGGAGCTCCGGGTCGATGTGGTTCGCCTTCCCGAGCGCGGGGAGATGGAGACCAGCATCGACGAACAGCTCATCGTCGAGTACTACTCCCGCTAACCCCGGGGCGGCGGCGCCCCCAGACGAAAGGAACTCACTGCTGATGCCAGAGACTGCGATTGAACCGACGGTCCGTGAAGTTTCCAGCGCGCGCGACTACGGGCGCTTCGAGATCGAACCCTTGGAGGCGGGCTATGGCACCACCCTGGGAAACTCGCTTCGGCGGGTGCTGCTGTCATCGCTGACGGGGGCCGCCGTGACCGCCGTGTCCATCGAGGGCGTGGCCCACGAGTTCTCCAGCATCAAGCACGTCAAGGAGGACGTGGGTGAGATTCTGCTCAACCTCAAGCAGCTGGCTCTCACCTGCCACAACCCCGATGGGGCCCACCTGAGCCTCGACGTGCAGGGCCCCCGGCGGGTGACGGCGGCGGATATCACCCCCAACGCCGACGCGGAGATCGCCAATCCCGACCTCTATATCTGCACCCTGGATGGGCCCCACTCCTCCCTGCGCATGGACCTCACCGTAGAGCTGGGACGGGGCTACTCGCCGGCGGAGCGCAATAAGCGCGAGGGGCAGCCGATCGGGGTCATCTCGGTGGACGCGATCTTCACCCCGGTCAACAAGGCCAACTTCCTGGTGGAGCGGACCCGAGTGGGCCAGGACACCGACTGGGAAAAGCTCACCCTCGAGGTGTGGACCAACGGGACCATCACCCCGGTGGAGGCGGTCAGCCGGGCGGCTCAGTACTACAGCCGCCATCTGAGCCTCTTCACCAGCTTTGGCGACAGTCTCAGCTCCGCCACCGAGGCGGTGGTGCGGGAGGCGGACCAGAAGAGCAAGCTCAGCGAGGTGCCGGTCGAGGAGCTGGAGCTCAGTGTGCGCGCTCTCAACTGTCTCAAGGCCAACGACATCACCAAGCTGGGCGACCTCCTGGCGATGCGCCTGGAGGAGCTCATGGCGCTGCGCAACTTCGGCACCAAGTCGCTCGACGAGATCAAGCAGAAGCTGGTGGCCAAGGGATTCGTCCCGGAGTCCGAGATCGACTCGGTCTTCCAGCCGGCGGAGCGCGGCTAGGATGCGCCATCTCAAGGCCGGCCGGAAGCTGGGGCGCACCTCGGCCCACCGGCAAGCCTTGACCCGCAATCTGGCCACCGCGCTCTTCGAGAACGGGCGTATCGAGACCACTGAGGCCAAGGCCAAGGAGGTGCGGCGGTGGGCGGAGAAGCTGGTCACCACCGCCAAGGTGGATGACGTGCACCACCGCCGCCAGGTGGCGCGGCAGATCTCCCGGGAGGAGGTGGCGGCCAAGCTCTTCGACCAGTACGCCGACCAGTTCCGTGACCGGCCCGGCGGCTACACCCGGATCGTGGCCAAGGGCCCGCGGCCCGGCGACGGGGCGCCGGTGGTGATCCTGGAGCTGGTGGATTGAGTCCCGAGCGATTCACCTACGGACTCAAGCTGGCCTACGACGGTTCCGCCTACCACGGCTGGCAGCGCCAACCCGGGGTGGCCACGGTGGCGGGGCGGCTGGAGGAGGCCCTGGCGAGGTCCACCGGTGAGGCTGTCACGGTCAGCGCAGCGGGCCGGACGGACGCCGGGGCCCACGCCTTTGGGCAGGTGGCCCGGGTCCGGCTGGGCAGCCCCTGGGACCCCCCGGCTTTGAGAGCGGCCTGCAACCGGGCGCTGCCGGCGGATGTCCGGGTGACCGAGGTGGCGCGGATGAGCGACAGCTTCGACCCCCGGCGCGACGCCTGGCGGAGGACCTATCGCTACCTGGTTCGCACCGCCGCGCGGCCCCAGCCGGTGGGCCGGATGTACTGGTGGGAGCAGCCGCACCCCCTGGAGCTGGCACCGATGCGGGCGGCCGCGCGGCGGCTGCTGGGACGCCACGACTTCGCCTCCTTCGGCGCCAGCCCTGTGCCTGGTGGCTCGACCGTCCGGACTCTGGATCGCTCCGAGTTGGCGGAGACCCCGGGCGGCGTGCGCCTGGAATTCCGGGCTGACGCCTTCCTGCGCGGGATGGTGCGCTCGCTGGCGGGTTGCCTGGTCGCGGTGGGGGCGGGGCGGATGCCCGCCGCAGCGCTGCAAGAGTGGCTGGAGAGGCCCGTCTCCAGGGTGGCGAGTCCCTGGGCCGCGCCCGCCCGAGGGCTGCACCTCTGGCAGGTGGAGTACCGTTGGCCTGTGCACAAGGGAGTCGCGGCATGAGCAGCATCGCCCAGCCGACCTTCAGCCCGTCTGGGGTCAGCTCCGGAAGCGAGCGCTGGTGGCTGGTGGATGCCGAGGGCGAGACCCTGGGGCGCCTGGCGGTCAACATCGCCCGGGTGTTGCGGGGCAAGCACCGGCCCGACTACACCCCCCATGCACTCGGTGCCGACCACGTGGTGGTGGTCAACGCCCGCGGCGTGAAGGTGACGGGAAAGAAGCGCACCGGAAAGATCTATGACCGATACACCGGCTACCCCGGCGGACGGCGGGAGAGGACGTACGCGGAGGTGGTCGACCGCGACGCCACCGCGCCCCTGCGCCTGGCGGTCCGGGGCATGCTGCAGCACAACACCCTCGGGGAGTTGCAGGCCAAGAGGCTGAAGGTTTACGCCGGCAGCGACCATCCCCACCAGGCCCAGGGTCCGGTGGCGATCCGCTTCGGCGAATGTGGGGAGGTTCTGCCACTGTGAGCGACGACCAGCACGAGGGCTACGCCTACGGCACCGGCCGGCGCAAGACGGCGGTGGCCAGGGTCCGGGTGTACCAGGGCGGGGGCACCACCATGGTCAACGAACGGGAGCCACTTCGCCATTTCGGGCGTCGCGAACTGGAGGAGATGGCCCTGCGTCCGCTGCGGGTCGCCGGGCTCGCGGAGCGGGTTCGGGTCAGCGTCAAGGTCGAGGGCGGCGGGGTGGCCGGTCAGGCCGGGGCGGTCTCCCACGGCCTGGCCCGGGCGCTCGTAGCGATGGACGCCGAGCTTCGCCCACAGCTGAAAGCGGCCGGCCTTCTCACCCGCGACCCGCGGATGAAGGAGCGGAAGAAGCCCGGGCTCAAGCGTGCGCGCAAGGCCCCCCAGTACACCAAGCGCTGATCGCCGGCCGGTGGGCCAGGACGTCCGGAGCGGATTCCGCTAGGGCCGTCCGCAGAGGGACGAGACGATGGGGTTGAGCGGTCGCGACCTGCTCGCGGTGGGAGATCTCAGCCCCGAGGAGCTCCTGGCGCTCCTGGAGAGGGCCGGGGAGCTCAAGCAGGGGGCGGACCCGGGAACTCCGCTGGCTCGGCGCTCCATCGCCCTCATCTTCCTTCGGCCCAGCAACCGCACCCGGGTTTCGTTCGAGGCGGCGATCGCTCGCCTGGGGGGGCATCCGATTGCCCTCTTCGATCGGGAGATCGAGATGGGCAAGCGGGAATCCGTGGGGGACGTGGGCCGGATCCTCGATCGCTTTGTCGATGGCCTGGTGGCGCGCATCCCCTCAGAGCGCGACCTTCGGGGGCTGGCCCGGGCCATGCGGTCCCCAGTGGTCAACGCCATGACCGACCTGGGGCACCCCTGCCAGATCCTCGCGGACTGCCTCACCGTGCGCGAGCAGGTGGGGCATCTGGCCGGCGCCAGGGTCACCTTCGTAGGCGATGGGAACAACGTCTGCAACTCCTGGATTGAATGTGCCCAGGTGGGCGGCATCGACCTGCGGGTGGTGACCCCCTCCGGCTACGAGCCGGACGCCGGGGTCCTGCAGGCCGCGGCGCAGCTGCCCGGAGTGGGCGGCGGCCGAGTGCTGGTAACCAATGACCTGGAACAGGGCTTGGCAGGTACGGAGGTCATCTACACTGACGTCTGGACCAGCATGGGCCAGGAGGAGCAGCACGAGGATCGGCGCCAGGACTTCGGGCCGTATCAGGTCAACGAGCGGGTCTTGGAGCGCGCTCCGGAAGGGACCAGGGTGATGCACTGCCTTCCCGCCCACCGGGGGGAGGAGATCACGGACGGGGTGATCGACGGCCCCCAGTCGATCGTCTTCGAGCAGGCGGAGAACCGTTACTGGATGCAGCTCGCCCTGCTGGCCGAGATCTTCGGTCCGACCGGGGCGGAGGGGTGAGCTCGGGGCGGGGGGCTGGATAGCTAGTGCTGGTCCTGTCCGGACTCAACCTCGGCGAGACCCTGCGGGTCATGCTGCAGACGGTGGGCTGGCAGGACGCCCTCGACATCGCCATCGTCACGTTCC
>JAJYET010000055.1 GCA_021785655.1 bacterium
TAGCTAGTGCTGGTCCTGTCCGGACTCAACCTCGGCGAGACCCTGCGGGTCATGCTGCAGACGGTGGGCTGGCAGGACGCCCTCGACATCGCCATCGTCACCTTCCTCATCTACCGGATCCTGGTCCTGATCCGGGGGACCCAGGCCATGCAGATCCTCGTCGGCCTGCTGCTGATCGGCGCCCTGGGAGCGCTGGCGTCCATCCTGGACCTGCCGGTCCTCAAATTCATCTACACCAACGGCGGGCAGGTGATCCTGATCGGGGTGATCATCCTGTTCCAGCCGGAGTTGAGGCGCGCTCTGGACCAGATGGGCCGCCTGGGACGGCTGCGGCGGGGGCTGCTGGCGCCCGACACCGCGGCGCTCCGGCGGGAGGTAGACGAGGTGGTCCGGGCCGCGGTGCGGCTGGGGGAGACGGCGACCGGGGCGCTCATCGTGGTTCAGGGAGCGATCGGACTGGGCGAGGTGGTGAGCACCGGAGTCCGGCTGGACGCGATCCTCAGTGCTGAAGCGCTGGTGACGGTCTTCACCTACAAGTCCCCGCTCCATGACGGGGCGGCGGTCATCAACCAGGGGCGGATGGTCGCCGCCGGCTGCGTGCTGCCGCTGGCCGAACAGGACCTTCGCACTCGGGGGAGCGGTACCCGCCACCTCGCCGCGGTGGGGTTGAGCCGGGAGACGGACGCGGGGGTGGTGGTGGTCTCGGAGGAGACGGGCCGGATCAGCTGGGCCCTGGGAGGCCAGCTGGAGTCAGGACTGGGCGCCGAACAGCTGGCGACGCTTCTGGCCGCCTTCCTTGGGCTGCCGACATTTGAGGGCCACCGCCGGGCGATGCGCCTGCGCCGGGGCGGGCGGCGAGAGGAGCCGTCCGTGGTGGGAAGGAACTGATGGCATCAGGGCTTAGGCGGCTCGTCGGCGGCAACTGGCGGCTCAAGACGGTGGCGCTGCTGGTGGCCTGCGGCATGTGGGTGGGTGTCGTGTACGCCCGCAACCCTCCGGCCTTCGCCAGCGTCCAGGTGCCGGTTCAGGTCCTCGGACTTCCCAGTGGGCTCGTGGTCCTGCCCTCGTCCCCCGGGGCCCAGGGCATCGGCGACGTGACCCTCAAGGTGGCGGGGATACGCTCCAATGTCCATTCCGCTCGCGTGGTCTCCGCGCTCAGCGCGTCGGTGGACCTTGCCTCGGTGAAGGGTCCCGGGCGCTACCAGGTCCCTCTCCGGGTGTCCAACGGGGACCCCAGCCTGATCGAGCTCTGGTCCCACCCCGCCAAGGTGTCGGTGATGGTCGACAGGATGGTCACGGCTGATCTGCCGGTCCATGTCCAGGTGGCGGCGGGCCAGCTCCCGCCCGCCGGATACTCCTGGGCGAGCTCCAAGACCACCGTGAGTCCGGCCACGGTGTCGGTGCGCGCCCCGAGCTCCATCATCACCAAGTTGGAGGCGGTGGCCACCATCTCGCTTGCCAACGCCAAGAGCTCGGTCGCGCAGAGCGCCACCGTGGTCATGCTGCACGAGGGTGATCTCAAGAGCTACATCAGCTTCACCCCCCAGGTGGTCACCGTCAACGCGGTGATCTCCTCCCAGACATCGAACCGCGGCGTCGTGGTCTACGTGGTCACATCGGGGCAACCAGCCTCCGGATACGAGGTCGTGGGGATTCAGTCCACCCCCCTCACGGTGGTGGTGACCGGCCCCTCGGGGACCATCACCGGCCTCACCGCGATCGACACCGAGACGGTCAACCTGAGCGGGCTCACCAAGACCACCACCTTCCAGATCCCGCTGGTGCTGCCTGCGGGGGTCACCTCCTCGTCGGCCACCGTCACCGTGGTCGTGGACGTGGCGCCGATCGTGGCGCCCACGCCGACGCCCTCACCCTCGGCCACCCCCTAGGATGTTTCCCAGTAACCTCTGAGGCGTAAGTCTCGTTAACTCCCGGGAACAGGCTCTAGGGGAGGCGGGTCCAATGTGCGGCATCATCGGCTACCTCGGACCGCGCCCGGCGGCCCCAGTCCTCCTGGACAGCCTGCGCCGGCTGGAGTACCGCGGCTACGACTCCGCCGGGGTGGTGGTCCTGGGGTCGGGGGGCGCGCCGGTGGCGGTCAAGGCCGCCGGCAAGGTCCAGGCGCTCCTCGACCGCATCGACGGGGAGGAGATCGCCGGCAAGGTGGGCATGGGCCACACCAGGTGGGCCACCCACGGGGGACCCACCTTCGAGAACGCCCATCCGCAGGCTGACTGCGGCCAGCGGTTCTTCGTCATCCACAACGGCATCATCGAGAACTTCTCCGAGCTGCGCCAGGAGCTGGCGGACCATGGGCACGTCTTCCGCTCCGAGACCGACACCGAGGTGCTGCCCCACCTGATCGAGAGCTATTACGAGGGGGATCTGGTGGCGGCCACCCGGCGGGCCCTGCGCCGGCTGCGCGGGGCCTACGCAGTGGTGGTCCTGAGCTCCACGGACCCCGACACCCTGATCGGGGCCCGGCTCAACGCGCCGCTGGTGGTGGGGGTGGGGGCGGATGAGTGGTTCCTCAGTTCCGACCTGACGGCGATCATCCCCTACACCAAGCAGGCGCTGGTGTTGGGGGAGGGAGACATGGTTGTGCTGAGCCCGGTTGGGCCGGTGGTCACCTCCATCGCCGACGGCAGCGAGTCAGCTCCCCGGGTGGTGCGGGTGGAGTGGGACGTCCTCCAGGCCGAGCGTGGCGGGTACCCCAATTTCATGTCCAAGGAGATGCACGAGCAGCCGGCGGCCCTGGAGAACGCCCTCAGAGGGCGGCTTTTGGCGGACGGGCGGGTGGAGTTCTCCGACTGGGACGTCGGGGACGAGGCCCTGCGGGCTTTTCGCCGGGTGCAGATCGTGGCGGCCGGCTCGGCCTTCTACGCCGGCATGCTGGCCAAGCACGCCATCGAGGAACTGGCCGGCCTCCCCACCGCCGTCGAGGTGGCCTCGGAGTGGAGGTACCGGCCGCAGGCTGTGGATCGGCACACCCTGACGATCGCCATCTCCCAGTCCGGGGAGACCGCTGACACCCTGGCCGCCGCGCGGCGGGCCAAGGAGCAGGGAAGCTACCTGCTGGCGGTGAGCAACGTTCTGGGCAGCACCCTGGCGCTGGAGGCAGACGCCATGGTCAACCTCCACGCCGGGCCCGAGATCTGCGTCGTGGCGACCAAGACGTTCTTGAACCAGGTGGCGGTCTCGCTGCTGCTGGCGATGCGGCTCGGCGGTGCCCGGGGCTCTTTGGGGCTGGGGGACCGGAGCCGGCTCGCCGCGGGCCTCCGCTCCGTGACGGCGGCCCAGCAGCGAGTTCTGAGCGAGGAGGAGCGGATCGCACCGCTGGGGGCCTGGTTGGCGGAGCATAGGAGCGTTCTCTACATGGGCAGGGGGTACGGCTACCCGGTGGCGCTGGAGGCCGCCCTCAAACTCAAGGAGGTCTCCTACCTGCACGCCGAGGCCTACCCGGCAGGTGAGCTCAAGCATGGACCGATCGCGCTGCTCAGTCCCTCCCTGCCGGTGGTGGCCATCGCCACCGAGAGCCCGACCAGGGAGAAGGTGCGCAGCAACGTGCAGGAGGTCCGCGCCCGCCAGAGTCCGGTGCTAGCGGTGGTGAGCGAGGGCGACCACGGTCTGGACCACCTCGCGGACCACGTGGTCGAGGTGCCCCGGGTACCGGAGATAGTCTCCCCGATGGTGGACATCCTGGTTGGGCAGCAGCTCGCCTACCACGCTGCCGTGAGCCGCGGGCTGGACGTGGACCGGCCGCGCAACCTGGCCAAGTCCGTAACCGTGGAGTGACCCCGGAAGGGGGCCGAGGTCCGGCGGTGGTCACTGGGGTGGACGTCGCCGAGGTGGCCCGGATCGCCCGGCTCCTGGAGAGGCGGCCCCGCTTCGCCCAGAAGCTCTTCAGCGCCGAGGAGGTCGAGTACTGTGCGGGGCGGCCGGAGCGGCTGGCGGTGCGCTGGGCGGCTAAGGAGGCGGTGCGCAAGGTCCACGGCAGTCTCGGTCTGCCGCTGCCTGCCTACCCCCAGATCTCGGTTCGTCACCGCCCCGGGGGGGCGCCCGAGGCGTTGGTGCTCGGGCACCCTGTTCCCGGGCTGGAGATCTCCCTCACCCATGACGCCGGCGTGGCCGTGGCGGTGGCCGTGATGACCGCGACCCTCGTCCCTCTCCAGGTCCCAGACGAGGTGGCTCTGCCCTCGCGGCCCCCGACGGGACACAAGGGCACCTTCGGGACGGTTCTGGTCGTGGCGGGAAGTCCTCAGTTTCCCGGGGCGGCGGAGTTGGCCTGCCGGGGAGCACTTCGGGGTGGGGCGGGGAAGGTGCGGTGCGTGGTGGCGGTCGATCAGCCGGCGCCCGGGTTGCCCCCCGAGGTGATCCGCGTGCCCCTCCCGCTGGACTCCGGACACTACTCGGCTACCGCCCTCGCCAGACGGCTGGCCGAGGCGGAGGGGGAGGTGGTGGTCGTGGGCCCGGGCCTCGGGGGCACCGAGGGGGTGGCGGAGCTGGTGGCCACCGTGTTCCGCTCCTCCCGAGGCGGGCTGGTGGTTGACGCCGACGCCCTCAACGCCATGAGCCGCACCCCCGACCTGCGATCCCTGCTGCCGCCGGGATCGGTCGTCACCCCTCACCCTCTGGAGGCCGCCCGCCTTCTGGGGACGACCGCGGCCGCCGTCCAGGCGGACCGCGCCATGGCGGCCCGCACGCTGGCCGCCGGGCTCTCCGCGGTGGTGGTCTTGAAGGGCGCCGGGAGCCTCGTGGCCGAGCCCTCGGGGGAAGTTTCGACCGATGCCCACGCCACCTCCGCTCTGGCAGTAGGAGGTGCCGGCGATGTGCTGGCGGGGTTGATCGGGGCTCTGATGGCCCAGGGGCAGGTGCCCGCGGCGGCCGCCAGGGCCGGGGTCTTCCTGCACGCCGCGGCCGGGACCCGGCTGGCCGAGCTGCGGGGCCGCGCCGGGCTGCTCGCCTCCGAGGTTGCGGACCAGCTGGTGGAGACCCAGGAGGCGGCCCGGCTCTGGCTGGAGGGAAGGGCCCACCGCTGATGCTGGAGCTGGACGAGCTCCTGGAGGCGCTCTCGAGCGTCCGACCCGCGGTCCTGTCCCGGGGGCAGCGGGTCTTCTCAGCCATTGGACACGACAGCCGCAACCTCAAGGGTGGGGAGCTCTTCGCCGCCCTGAGGAGTGCCACCGGCGATGGCCACGCCCATGCTGGGGACGCGGTCCGCCGCGGGGCCCTCGGCCTCCTCGTGGACCGCCCCGGGGAGGAGCTCGGGCTGCCGCCCGGCCCCGAGCTGACGGTGATCCTGGTCCCCGATGTCCGGGAGTCGCTGGAGGCCTTCGCCCAGTGGCGGCTCCGTGCGCTGAGGACGGTGGTGGTGGTCGGCAGCCTGGGCAAGAGCACCGCCCAGGCATGCCTGCTGGCGGCGTGGGGGAGGTCCTCCGGGGTGCCGGTTACGGCCAACGGGGATCGCAATGACTCCCTGGGGATCCCCCTGGCCCTCTCGGAGGCCGAGGGGGCGCAGTCCGGCCCGGCGGTGCTGGAGGTGGTGGCCGATGGGTCGCTGGAGGAGAGGCGACTCGTGCGGATGGCCTCGCCAGAGGTGGTCTGCCTCACCTCGCTCGAGGATGCCAAGAGCCTCTACTGGAGCTCATCTCGGGCGCTGGCGGCGCAGGTGGCCCGCATGTGGGCCCCGAGGGCCAGGCTGGTGGCCCCCGCCAGCTCAGCCGCCCTGCTCGGCCGCTGGGGGACCGGGGCGGTGTACTTCGGGCCGCTGGGTAGCGGAGCTGCGGTCGAGGTCGGCGCGGAGGAGGGTGGCTCGGCGTGGCCCGACCGGTGGGCCTGCCGGGTGCGCGCTCGCGGGCGATCGTGGGCGGTGCCGACCACCCTCCATCCTCGCCTGGCGGAGGTGGGATTCGGAGCTGC
Source organism: bacterium (assembly GCA_021785655.1). Classification (GTDB taxonomy): domain Bacteria; phylum Chloroflexota; class Dormibacteria; order Aeolococcales; family Bog-877; genus JAJYXT01. The sequence goes on from JAJYET010000055.1 coordinate 5,920, forward strand.
CCTGGGTTGCCTCCTCGCCCTGGGAGAGGACCTCGGTAGGGGAGTGGAGGGGTTGGCCGAGGTGTCCCCACTCGCGGGCCGGCTGCGGGTCCTGCCCCTCGTGGGGGGCGGACGGTTGCTGGACGACTCCTTCGAAATGACCCCTGGATCGCTGGATCTGGCCGGGTCGGCGCTCGGCGTCCTGGGTTCACCCCGCCTGGCGCTGATCGGCGGGGTCCGGGAGGCCGGACGCATGGCCCGATGGCCGTTCGCCGAGGTGCTCCGGGTGCTTCCGTCAGCAGCCCCGGGCGGGGAGGGCGCAGTCGGGCTGGGGAGTGCCGAGGCCCGCGCCCGCCAGGTCCTGGAGGTGGGTGGAAGTGTGCTGATCAAGGGCACGTCCGCGTCCCGGATGGAGCGGCTGGTGGCGGCCCTGGCGCCGCCGGGCACCCCGGTGGTGCGCCCCGAGCCCGGTCGGGCGCTCCTCCGGTTCCGCTCGCCCCGGAGACCGACCTGGGTGGAGGTTGACCTGGCGGCCGTGGCCGAGAACGTCGGCGCGGTGGTCTCCCAGCTGGCCGGGGTGAGGCTCATGGCGGTGGTCAAGGCCGACGCCTATGGCCACGGAGCGGTCCGGGTGGCTCGCGCGGCAGTGGATGCCGGAGCGTCCTGGGTGGCCACGGCGACTCTGGCCGAGGCCGCGGAGCTGCGGGATTCCGGTGTCACCTCCCCTTGCCTGGTACTCGGCTACACCCCTCCGGACCAGGTCGAGCTGGCGGTGCGGATGGGATTGGCCGTCACCGTGTTCGATCGCGAGGTGCTGGAAGCCCTTGCTGCTGCCGGAGCCCGAGTGGGGAGACGCGCGGTCGCCCATCTGAAGGTCGACACCGGGATGAGCCGGCTCGGGGTTCCCCCGGAGGGGGTGCGCCAGCTGGTGGACTTTGCCGCCGGCGCCGTGGACCTCGAGGGGATCTACACCCATCTGCGGAAGGGGGAGGACGCGGCCGCGTCCGAAGTTCAGCTGCAGCGGTTCCGCCGGGCTCTGGATGCGGTTGGGGATCACCCCTTCCGACTCCGCCACGTCGCGAGCTCGTCCGGATGGGTCACCCGGCCGGATGCGCGCTTCGACATGGTGCGGCTGGGAGGTGAGCTCCTCGGGCTCCGGACCGCGGATGGCCGCCGCCGCCGGGCGGTGCTGGCCTTCAAGACCACTGTCGCCCAGGTCCGTTGGGTCGAAGAGGGCGAGTATGTGGGCTACGGGGACCGCTTCCGGGCCCAGCGGCGCACGCGAATCGCGACTATCCCGGTGGGGTATGGCGACGGATTCCGTCGCGGGCCCGCCAACTGGGGATCGGTCCTCATCCGCGGTCAGCAGCACCCCCTCGCCGGCGACGTCTGCATGGACATGGCGATGGTGGACGTGACCGCCGACCCGCAGGTGGCTCGCGGTGATGAGGTGGTGCTGATCGGGAGGCAGCAGGGCGCGGAGCTGACGGTCGAGCAGGTCGCCGATCGGCTCCAGGTCCTGAACTACGAGCTGGTGACCCAGATCCTCCCCAGGGTGCCCCGGGAGCCGCGCTGGGGAGATTGATCTCAGCTCCACCTAGAATGGGGCGATGGCCCAGGGCGATCTGAAAGAGGACATGGCGCTGGCAGCGGAGGAGTTGCGCACCCGGCTGAGAGCCTCCCGGCTCTACGTGGTCACCGACGACCTCACCCCCCTCGGGGAGGTGCCGGCCCTGGTCGAGGCGGCGGTGGCCGGGGGCGCCGACCTCGTGCAGCTGCGTCGCAAGCGTGAGCCCTGGCCAGGGCTGGTGGGGTTGGCCCAGTCCCTGCGGGAGACCTGCCGACGGGGCGGGGCGATCTTCCTGGTGAACGACCACGTCGACCTGGCCCTAGCAGCGGGGGCGGATGGGGTGCATCTCGGTCAGGGCGACACCGCTGTGGAAGAGGCCAGGGAGCGGCTTGGACCGCGGCCGTTGATCGGACTCTCCACCCACACGCCCGAGCAGGCCCTGCAGGCGCAGCCGCTCTCCCTGGACTACATCGCCGCCGGGCCGGTGCGGGCGACCCCGACCAAGCCCGACGGCGTCGCGGTGGGCTTCCAGCAGGTGACCGCGGCCGCGGGGGTCTCCCGGGTGCCGGTGGTCGCCATCGGGGGGCTCGACGAGGGCGCCTCGGCGATCGAGGCCGGCGCCGACATGGTCGCGGTGGTGCGGGCCGTCTGCGGCGCTCCCGACCCCCGCCTGGCCGCCATCAGGCTGCGTCAGGAGGCCGCGGGCGCCACGCCCTGGCGCTGGATCAGGCTGAACGGGGAGCCGCGCAAGTCTCCACCGGGGGAAACCGTCCTGGGGCTCCTGGCCCGCCTCGGGGTGGATCCGTCCGGCGTCGCGGTGGAAGTCGGGGGGGAGATCGTCCCACGGGAGCGCCTGACGACCGCGGTGGTTCCGGAGGGTGCGGTCGTCGAGGTGGTGCACTTCGTGGGAGGAGGCTGAGGTGGACGAAGACGACAGGCTGCA
>JAJYET010000023.1 GCA_021785655.1 bacterium
GCCCGGGCCTCGCCCGGCAGGTGGCCGTGAAGCAGGAACCGGGACCGCCCCGGAGCCCACCGCCTCGACCGGTGGTCCCAGCACACGGACAGACGCGTGTCGCGTCCTGTCCGTTGCCTAGGAACGGCCTTGACGCAGCCCTGCGCTGGGGGTCAAGGCGAGCGCCGGAGGAGGCGCCTCCACGGCGTCGGGGTGGCCCAGCGGAGCATCTCCCCCTCCCCCACCCGCCGGCCGTGCCAGATCCGGCGCCAGTCCCGGCGCGCCCAGCCCAGCTGCCGGGCAGCGTCCACCAGTCCGAGAAGCGCCGTGGGATGACGGCGCGCCGCGAGCCCACAGCGCAGGAGGAGGAGGGCCCGGGGGCGGAGCTGCCCCCGGCCCCGCCGCCAGCTGGGTGGCGCCACCCGTTCCAGGAGCAGGAAGCGGTTGGCCAGGACGTGGCGCTCGATGGCGGCGGTGCGGTGCAGCCCGCTCCCGCCCCGGACGTGGGAGGCGGTGGCCCCGGGTTCGTACCAGCAGGACCATCCCCGCCAGCGCGCCCGGAAGTCCAGGTCCACGTCCTCCAAGTAGGCGAAGAAGCGGGCGCAGAAAACCTCCCCATCCAGCGCCACGTCCTGCAGCATCTCCCGCCGGTAGAGCACCGCCGCCGCCGACGCCCCGAACACCTCCTCGGCTTCGGCGTAGCGGCCGTCGTCCGGCTCCCCGTGCCCCCGGTTGGACACCCAGAGGCTGCTGTGCAGCTGATGCCCGGTGCTGTCGAGGACCCCTTGGCGGCGCAGGCGGGGGGCGACCGCCCCCGCCTCTGGGTGGGTGGCCATGCGGCGGGCGGCCACCTCCAGGAAGGGAGGGTCGAGGACCACGTCCTGATTGAGCAGGAGGACCAGCCCGGCGGTGGTGGCGGCGATCCCCTGGTTGGCGGCCACCGCGAAGCCGAGGTTCCGTGGGTTGCGCATCATCCGGACGCCGGCCTGCCCGGCCACCCACTCGGAGCTCCCGTCCACAGACCCGTTGTCCACCACCATCACCTCGGCCGGCGGGAGGGTCTGCCGCCCCAGGGAGCCGAGCGCCGCCACCAGGTCGGAGCCCCCGTTCCAGCTGATCACGATCGCGGCCACCTGCGGGTCCGCGCTCACGGGCTGACCCTGGGGTGAGGGCGCGCCGAGTTGAGGACGAGGAGGGCGGCGAGGCGCAGCAGAATCCCCACCCCCACCGCCGGAGCCAGGGCCACCCCGGCGCCTCGCATGTAGTGCAGGCGGTAGAAGCGCCACATGGAGCGGTGGAAGTGAACCAGCATGGGCAGCGCCACCTGCTCCGAACTCCTCCCCTTGCCATGGGTGGCGACCGCGGTGGGCTGGTACCAGACCTGGGCGCCGCGCTGGTGCAGCTGCCAGCACAGCTCCAGGTCCTCCCCGTACATGAAGTAGCCCTCGTCCAGCCCCCCGACGGAGTCGAGGAGCGGGCGCCGGATCAGCAGGCAGGCGCCGGTGCCGCTGTCCACGGCCATCGGCTGGTCGATGGGCAGGTGGGTCAGGTTGTAGGCGCCGAACCTGGGACTCCTGGGCCACAGCCGGCTCAGGCCGGTGAGCCGCCAAAAGGCCACCTGGGGGCTGGGGAACTGCCGCCGGCAGGCGGGGTCCAGGCGGCCGTCGGGGCGGACCACGCGAGGAGAGATCGCCGCCCGGCGGGGGTCAGCGGCCAGCGCCCCCAGCATCTCCCTGAGGGCGCCTGGCTCCAGCTCCGCGTCTGGGTTGAGGAGCAGGACGGAGTCCCCACCGCTGTCCCTGGTTCCGCGGTTCACCGCGGCGGCGAAGCCCAGGTTGCGAGCCTCCGCTAGGAGCCTCACCTCCGGGTAGAGCCGGCGAACCAGCTCCGGGGTGCCGTCCGAGGAGGCGTTGTCAACCACCGTGAGGTGCGCGGGAGAGATCCCCTCCCGAAGGCAGGACTCGATCGCCCGGGAGACGTCGAGGCGGGAGTTGTAGGTGCAGATGACCGCCCGCACCCCGCCCGGATCCAGCGCGGTCACGGCTCAGCCCGGGCGGTCCAGGATGGACGCCACCTCCGGCTCCGAGGTGAGATATTCCCGCAGCGCTTCCTGCCAGGCGCGCAGCGGGGCCAGCCCCAGTTCCTCCCAGCGTTCGCTCTCCAAGACCGAGAACCGGGGGCGCGGTGCCGCCGCCCCCCACTCGGCAGTGCTCACCGGGCGCACCGCGACCCCCAGCTCGGCCTGGCGCAGCAGCTCCTCGGCGAACCGGTTCCAGGTGGTCCGCCCTCCCCCGGAAAGATGGACGAGACCACAGGGAGGAAGCTCCAGCAGCCGGGTCAGGGCCCGGGCCAGGTCGAAGGTCCAGGTGGGGCTGCCCACCTGGTCGGCCACCACCTTGAGCGGCTCGCCGGCGACCGCCCTCCTCAGGATCGCCAGGGGGAAGTTGGGCCCGGATGTGCCATACAGCCAGGAGGTCCGCACCAGATAGAGCGGTCCCCCGGCCGCGAGGCAGGCGAGCTCCCCCTCACGCTTGGTGGTGGCATAGACCCCAAGGGGGCTCACGGGGTCGGACTCCAACCACCCCCGGCCCCCCTCTGGCGGATCGCCGCCGAAGACGAAGTCGGTGCTCAGGTGGCAGAGGGGCACCCCAGAGTCGGCGCAGGCCGCCGCCACCAGCGCCGCACCCCGAAAGTTGCAGCGCGCCGCCAGCTCGGGCTCGGCCTCGGCACGGTCGACATTGGTGTAGGCGGCGCAGTTGACCACGCGGTCGAAGTGGGAGCGGCCGAGGAGCCCGGACAGCGCCCCCTCCTCGGCGATGTCCAGGTCTCTTCGCGTAAGCGCCAGCACCTCGTGGCCGGCGGCCCGAAGCTGGGGCACCAGGTCGCGGCCGAGCTGGCCGCCGGCTCCCAGGACCAGGACCCGCACGGCGGCGCTCAGGAGGTCGGGCCGGCCGGCTCCAGGGGCCGGTAGTTGCGGCGGTAGAACTCCAGGAACTCCCCCGACTTGATGGGCTCCCACCAGTCCCGGCGCTGGCGGTACCAGGCCACGGTCCGGGCCATGCCGGACGTGAAGTCGAGCTCGGGAGCCCAGCCCAGGCTGCGGGCCCGGGAGCTGTCCAGGGCGTAGCGACGGTCGTGGCCGGGGCGGTCCTGCACGTGCTGGATCAGCTCGCGGGGCGCCCCCACCAGCTCCAGGACCGAATCCGCCACCTGGAGCCCGTTGAGCGGCTCGGCCCCCTGTCCCAGGTTGTAGGCCGCCCCCGGCTCACCCCGGGCCAGCACGGTGGCGATGCCCCGGGCGTGGTCGTCCACGTACAGGTAGTCGCGGACGGCTCCCCCGTCCCCGTAGACGGGTAGGGGACCGCCGTCCAGAGCCTGGGTGACGAAGAGCGGGACGATCTTCTCCGGGTACTGGAAGGGCCCGTAGGTGTTGGAGCCGCGGGTGACCACCACCGGCAATCCGTAGGTGGCGTGGTAGGCGAGACACTGCATCTCCGCGCCGGCCTTGCTCGCCGAGTAGGGGGAGCGGGGACGCAGGGGGTCGGACTCGACAGAGAGCTGGGGTGCCTCCACGTCGCCGTACACCTCGTCGGTCGAGACCTGGAGGAAGCGGCGGTGGTGGTGCCGCCGGGCGGCCTCCAGCAGGGAGTACGTGCCGTACACGTCGGTGCGGATGAAGGCGTCCGGATCGAGGATGGAGCGGTCAACGTGGCTCTCGGCGGCGAAGTTCACGATGCAGTCGACCTCGGCGCCGAGCCGGTCGGCGAGCTCACGGTCGCAGATGTCCCCCTGGACGAAGCGGTACCGGGGATGGTGCTCGACCTCCTGCAGGTTGCGCAGGTTGCCGGCGTAGGTGAGCTTGTCCAGGACGGTGATCTCGGGACCGGTGTCGAGGGCCAGGAGGAGGCGGACGAAGGCCGAGCCGATGAACCCCGCACCCCCGGCGACCAGGAGCCGGCCCGGCAGGTCCCGGGGAAGGCCGAGCTGAGAGCTGGCCCCCTCCACCTCAGATGTTCTCCACCGACCAGTCGAACCCGATCCGGGGGTCGTCATACCGGATCCGGCCCTCGTCGGGGTCCTGGGGGTCGTAGGGGTGGGTGACGTAGTAGCAGAGCACTACGTCCCGGAGCGAGAGCACCTGATATCCGTGGGCCACCAGCGGCGGGATGGCGACCACCTTGGGGGCCCGCTCGCCCGCGATCAGCACCTGGATCCGGCCCAGGGTCGGGGAGTCCGGGCGGAGGTCCACCAGCACGATGCGGGCATCCCCGGAGACGATGTCCCAGTAATCCCACTGCCTGCGGTGCCAGTGGAAGGCCTTGATCAACTCCGGGGGATTGCCTCCCCGGGCGAAGGCCACCGAGCGCGACATCTGGCTGAACTCCTGCGGTGGAAGGAAGGGCCTACCGCGGTCATCGGTGTCCCCGCGCTTCAGCTGCTCGGTGAAGAAGCCGCGCTGGTCGTGGTGCAGAGTCAGGGACTTGACCATCACCTGGTCGATCTCCCCGAGCCTCGCCGGGGCCGGGGTCTCGGCCATCTTCTCGAGCACCGCCTCGAGCTCCGGTGTCAGCCGCTGCCAGGCCATGGCAACCTCCTCAGGCCAGGCTGACCCGGGAGTGGTCGCCCAGCATCATCTTGTGAGCTCGGGGCAGGGTGGATCCCCGCTCGATCACCACATCCCTGCCGATCAGCGAGTCCTCGATCTTGCGCACCCCGCGGATCACCGTGTTCTCCAGCACGATCGCGTGCTCGATCTCGCTCCCCTCCACCAGCACGTGGTGGTAGAGCGCGGTGAACGGCCCCACGAAGGAGTCCACCACCCGGGTGTGGGCGCCCACGATCACCGGCCCGCGGATGGTGCTGCCGATGATCTCCGCCCCCTCCTCGACGATGACCTTGCCCAGCAGACGGGAGTCCTCGGAGACGGTGCCCAGCCGCCGCTCCTCCAGCAGGTCCAGCACCACCCGGTTGCACTCCAGCAGGTCGTCCATCTTGCCGGTGTCGATCCACCGGCCCGCGACCTCATGGGCCTCCACGCGCCGCCCCCTGTCGATCTGCCACTGGATGGCGTCGGTGATCTCCAGCTCACCCCGGGCCGACGGGCTGATGGCGTCCACCGCCTCCATGATGCTGGGCTGGAAGCAGTACACCCCCACCAGGACCAGGTCGGAGCGGGGATGCCGGGGCTTCTCCTCCAGGCGGACGACCCGTCCGTCCTCCAGCTCCGCCACCCCGAAGCGCTCGGGCTCGGGCATGCGCTTCAGCAGGATCAGGGCGTCCGGCTGGTCGGCGGCGAAGCGTCGGACCACCTCCCCGATACCCCCGGTGATGAAGTTGTCGCCGAGGTACATCACGAACGGCTCACCGGCGAGGAACTGGCGCGACACCTGGACAGCGTGGGCCAGCCCCAGCGGCTCCAGCTGCGAGATGTACTCCACCTGGGCCCCGAAGCGGCTGCCGTCGCCGACCGCCTGGCGGATCTCGTCGCCGGTGTCGCCGACCACGATGCCGATCTCCTCTATCCCGGCCTCCACCAGTGCCTCCAGGCCGTAGAAGAGGACTGGTTTGTTGGCGATGGGGACCAGCTGCTTGGCCCCGGTGTGGGTGATGGGGCGGAGCCTGGTCCCCTTGCCCCCGCTGAGAACGAGCCCTTTCACCGCGGCCAAGGTACCAGACGGTCGGGCAGCTCAGTAGGCATGGCGGTGGAAGAGGATCCGCCACGGGGTGAGGAGCAGGATCTTGAGGTCGAAGGCCAGCGACCAGTTCTCGATGTAGTAGAGGTCGTAGAAGACCCTCTCCTCGATTCCGGATCCCTGCCGCAGGTCGTTGACCTGGGCCCACCCGGTCACCCCGGGCAGCGCCTCGAGCCGCTCCCGGTAGCGGGGCACCTCCTGCTCGAACCGGCGGGCGAAGAAGGGCCGCTCGGGGCGCGGCCCCACCAGGCTCATCTCCCCCATGAACACATTCCACAACTGGGGCAGCTCGTCCAGGCTGAAACGGCGCACCACCCTGCCCACCGAGGTGCGACGGTCGTCGTTCTCTCGGGTCATGATGGGGCCGGTCTCCCGCTCGGCGTCCGGGACCATGGAGCGCAGCTTCCAGACCCGGAAGGTCTTGCCCCGGTAGCCGAGTCTCTCCTGGCCGTAGAAGGGAGATCCCGGCGAGGTGAGCACGATCCCCAGAGCACACACCGCCACCACCGGCACCGCCGGCACGGCCAGGATCAGGGTCCCGACCACATCGAAGGCCCGCTTCAGCACGAGGTTGACCCCGACCAGACGGTTGGGCCTCACTCCCAGCAAGGGGATTCCGGCCACCTCCTCGCTGCCCGCGGCGCTGGTCATGATCTCCAGGACATCTGGGGCCACCTTCACCTCAGCTCCCCTCTCCAGGCAGGCCCGGGCCATCTCCAGCAGCTGCTCGTGCGGGCCCACACCTGCCAGCACCACCAGCTGGCAGCGCTCCCGCTCGACCACCCGGCCCAGACCATCCTCCATGGAGAGGCTGGGGAGGCTCAGGTCAGGCGAGGGCTCGGGCTGGCCTGGTACCACGACCTGGCCCACCAAGCGGTAGCCGTACTCGGGGAACATGCGCAGCCGGCGGATGAGGAGCTCGGCCGCCTCCCCGCCGCCCACCAGCAGCACCCGGACCGCCCCGTACCCCGAACGAAGCAGCGCACTCTGCACCACCCGGACCACCGCCCGGTCGACCATGAAGAGGAGGAGGGCGGCGATCGAGGCGTCCGCAAGCACCAGGCGGGAGTAGGGGAAGCCCCGATAGAGCCCCTCCAGCGCCAGGGCCAGGATCACGAACAGGGCCACCGAGCCCGCCGACGAGAGGATCTCGTCGACGTAGGACTGGCCCCGGCGCACCCGGTAACGTCCGGTGGCCAGGAAGGTGACCAACCAGAGACCCACCACCACCGGCACCGCCATGGCGTACTCCTGGAAGGAGGGGACCTGGCCCCCGGGGATGGGCACCCCGGAGACATGGAAGCGGTACTGGTACCCGATCAGCGCCCCCAGAGCGACGGCCAGGGCGTCCAGGACCGGGCGGAGGAGGAGCAGGGGCCAGAGCCGGGCAGTTCCCTGCTGTGCGGCCACCGCCTCGCGGGGCCGGATCAGAGAGTCGGTGTCAGCCATCGGCGGGCTCCTCGGCCGCCCGTCTGAGGCTCCGACGGGCCATCCGCACCTCGTCGGGGGAGATCGCCCCGGTCACCCAGAGGCTGCCCAGGTAGGCGGCACCGCCCAGGGCCGCCACCCAGAAGACGTTCTGGGTGGAGAGCACCGCCATCACCCCCACCATCAGCGCTCCGGACACCAGCACCGGCAGGAGCTCCCGCCCCCAGGGGAGCTGCTGCAGCTGGCGGCGCACCATAACGTACCCAGCGACCAGCAGGAAGACCTCCGTGATCACGGTAGCCCAGCTGCAGGCAAGATAGCCGGTTGCGCGGGGAAACAGCGGGATCATGATCAGGTTCAGGCTGACGTTGACGAAGATGCTGAGAACCGAGAGGACCACGCTGTCGCGCTGCCGGTTCATCGCCCCCAGGCCGAAGACGAAGGTGTTGTTGACGAACAGGAATACCAACGCCAGGGCCAGGATCCGGACCGCCGGGCCGGACTGGGGATAGACGCGCAGAAGCGCCATCAGCGGCCCCGCCCCGAAGGCCAGCGCCACCGCCGCCGGGACGGCGATCGCGGTGAGCAGCTTGATGGTCACGGTGTAGGCGCTGCGGAGAGCCGCCAGCTGGCCCAGGTGCAGGACCGACAGCGCCGGGAAGACGGCGTTCATCACCGTCTGGGGGATGAATGAGAGCCCCTCCAGGAACTTGTAGCCGGCCTGGTAATAGCCCACCTCGGTCGGTCCCCGAAGGGCCTCCAGGATCACCACGTCGATCTTGAAGTAGACGGTGTTGAGGAGGAAGACCAGGGCGAAGGGGAGGCCCATGGTGAGCAGGCGCCGGGAGGCGGGGAAGTGGAATCGGATCCCAGGCCGGAAGTAGCGTCGGCTGATGATCACCACCGCGTACACGCACGTGAAGAGGTAGGAGGCGGCGTAGGCCAACAGGTAGGCGGCCAGCCCCAGGCGAAGAAGGGCGGCCACCAGGGTGCCCACCAGCAGGATCGTCCCTTCGGAGAGCGTTTCGAAGGCCTCGTAGCGCATGTCCCCGGTGGCGTAGAAGGTGCTGCGCAGGACGTTGGCCACCGAGGTGAAGGCCAGGAGTCCGAACGCCGGCAGCAGCAGGTAGAAGAGCGACGGGCCGCTGGTGAGGGCCAGCATGGCCGCCAGGGTCAGGAGGCTCCCCAAGAGAAGGGGGATCTTGGCGCCCAGGACCACCGAGAGGTAGCCCTCCAGACGGGCGGGCCGGCGGCTGCCCTCGCGCAGATAGACGATCTGCAGGCCACCGTCCCCCACGATGCTGGCCAGGTTGCTGAGGACCACCACCACCCCGAACTCCCCATACCGGGTGGCCCCCAGCGTGTGCTGCTGGATCAGGAAGGCGCCGAACACCAGAAGGCGCGACCCGGTGCGGGCCGCGAACAGCATCCCGGTGTTGCGGACGGTGCGCTGAGCGAGGCTCACGCCGCCCCGCTCAGACGCGGGCTGGAGGTCGGCGCAGCCGCAGTTGCCGGGCGGCCGGGACCACTGCCACCACCAGGAGCGCCGCGAGGGCCCACCACTCTACCGAGAGGTCGTTCTTCCAGTACGGGCTGTCCACCAGGCCATGGATGAGGATGGCCGCCCAGCCCAGGACCAGAGACGCCGCCCACGGCTGGGCCATGGGGCCCGCCCGGAGCACGGGCAGGAGGTAGCGCCCCACCTCGACGAAGAAGCCCACCAGGAAGATCAGCCCCATGACCCCCAGCTCGACCCAGAAGTCCAGCTCCAGCTGGTCGGGGTAGACGTGGGTCTGGTGGACGACGTCGTGGAGCTGGGCGCGGTAGGGTCCGATCTCCTGCTGGTAGTTGGCCAGCCCAGAGCCCTGGAAGGGGTGGGCAAGGATCAGGTCGACGGTGGCGTGCCAGAGGTGGACCCGGGTGACCATGGAGTTCGCCGGGTTGTTCGGATTGAGCTCGTTCTCCACCCGGTGGCGGATGGGAGGCAGCAGAAGCGCCACCACCGCCAGCGCCGCCCAGGCCAGGACCAGCTGGCGGCGCCGGGGGTGGATCGCCGCCGCCAGCAGGGAGATCGCCACCAGCGCCAGCCAGGATCCCCGGCTGAGGGTGAGGACGTCGCCCGCCCCGAGCAGGGCCAGCATCGCCCAATGGACCCGAGGATGGCGCACACCCCCGAAGAGGGCCAGCCCCAGGGCGAGCCCCACCAGGGGGTCAAGGAAGATCCCGCCGAAGTTGTTGTTGGTCCAGAGCCAGGTCGGCACCGGGGGGGCGACGTTGAGGTTGAGGGTGTGGGCCTGGAGGGCCCTTCCCAGGGCCACGAACTGGGAGACCGCCACCACGGTGCCGCTGACGTACAGGCCATAGGTCAGCCTCTCCCAGTCCCAGCTGGAGCGCAGCACGTTGACCGTGACGAAGAAGTAGACGACCGGCTCGACGATGTAGGCCTTGGCGATCCCCAGGGCGTCCTGCTTCTCGGGGCTGACGGCGACGGCGATGACCGTGGCCACCAGCAGCACCGCGATCAGGACGGTGAAGGGGGTGTCCAAATGAGGCATCCGGCGCTGGCGCCAGCTCTCGACGGCGAACGCCACCACGGTGAGCGCCAGCACCACCTCCAGCCCGGTGAAGGGCAGCTTCCCCAGGAGGCTACCCCGCAGCACATAGGCGGGAAGGGTCGCGGCGGTTAGAAAGACGCCCGCACGACTCCACCGCATCGGCGGGATTATAGGTCCCGGCCCCCGCCCCGCCCCGGCCAGAGCGGAGCCGGGTGGTGTCAGCCGCCCGGTAGCATCCCCAGCCGCTGCCTCACCGTGGCCATGGTGGCCGCGGCGCTCTCCCTCGCCCGCGCGGCACCCTCGGCGAGGAGCTGGTCCAGGGACACGGGATCTCGGAGAAGGTCGTGGCAGCGCCGCTGGATCGGCTCCAGCGCCTCGATCACCACCTCCGCCACCACCTCCTTGAGCCGGCCGTAGCCCTTTCCCTGGAAGGCCCCGGCCAGCTCCTCGTCGTCGGCACCGGTCAGGCTGCGATAGATCTCCAGGAGGTTCTGGACCCCCGGCGAAGGCAGCTCCAGGTCGACCGCGGTGCCGCTGTCCGTGGTGGCGCGACGAAACTTGGTCCGCACGCGGTCCGGCGGGTCCAGGAGGCCGATCCGGCCAGCCTCGGAATCCGCGCTCTTGCTCATCTTGCTCAAGGGGTCGTCAAGGGCCATCACCCGGGCCCCGACCGAGCCGATCTTGGCCCTGGGGATGACAAAGACGTCGCCCAGGATGCGGTTGACCCTCAGGGCCAGGTTGCGGGTCAGCTCCAGGTGCTGACGCTGGTCCTCCCCCACCGGGACCAGGTCGGTCTGATAGAGGAGGATGTCAGCCGCCATCAGCACCGGGTAGCTGAAGAGACCCGACCCAATCCGCTCCGACGAGAGCTTGCGGGAGCGGTCCTTGAACTGGGTCATCCGCTCCAGCCAACCCATCGGGGTGAAGCAGCCCAGGATCCAGGCCAGCTCGGCGTGCTGGGGGACGTGGGACTGGACCAGAAGGGTCGACTGCTCGGGGTCGATCCCCGCCGCCAGGTAGAGCGCCGCCACCTCGCGCGTCTTCTGGGCAAGCTCGCGCGGCTCCTGCCGGGTGAGGGCATGGAGGTCGACAACGCAGAAGTAGTTGCGATAGTGGGACTGCTCCTGGACCCAGGGGCGGAGCGCGCCCAGCAGGTTGCCCAGGTGCAGGACCCCGTCCGGCTGCATCCCGCTGAACACCACCGGGCGGTCGGCCATTCTCGGATTGTACCGGCAGGTATCAGTGCTTCTCGGTGACGCGGTACTCCAGGTGGGAGCCGAAGAGCAGCCGCGTCTGGGCCTCCAGCGCGGGGAGGACGCTCAGGACCACGAACACCACGGGGTACATCAGGGTCTGCAGGTCGGCGAAGCGGCGGCGCCACCAGGTCCAATCCGCCGGGCGGGGCTGGAGGCGGTTGTCCAGGACCGCCACCGCCAGGATGTTGAGCAGCGTGACCTGGAGGATCAGGCTGCCGACCGTCTCCAGCAGCGCCCCGGTGGTGGAGAGGGCGTAGTCGTAGTTGAAAAGTGATGGGAGGGTGCCAGAAACCAGGATCAGAAGGGGGACGGTGGCCCAGCTCAGGTGGTTGAAGATGAGGAGCCGGAAGCGGTCCAACCGGACCCGGAGCGGGATCTCCTGGTGTTGGGTCATACGGGCGGCGACGTAGGGGATATCCGTCACCCCCCAGGCCCACCGCTTGATCTGCTCGTACTGGCTGACCAGAGTGGTCCCGTAGTCAGCCGCCCGGGGTGCATCGCCGTACATGGGCAGGAAGGCGCCTCTCACCCGCAGCCGCTCCCCGTACACGAAGAACGCCTTCCAGTAGAAGCGGGAATCCTCGGGGATCACGTCGTCGTCCCAGAAACCCACCTCCGAGAGCAGCCGCAGCGACATGGAATAGGCAGAGAACATCACCAGCCGCTTGGGGTGCTGGTGCAGGTAGAGCTGCCACTGGGTCGCCAGGGTAGCCATCGACCGCACCGCCGCCGGAACCCGCCAGAGGTTGTTGAGGAAGATTGGCACCGGCTGCCAGATGGTCGTGGCCCGCTCGGGGTCCAGGGTGTACTGGTAGCTGATGTAGTTGAAGTACTGGGGGTGGACGCGGTAGTCGGAGTCGAGGTCGGTGACGATCACCTGGTCCAAGTCCAGTCCCAATCCCACCAGGGCCCGGTGCAGGACCGGGCCCCCGTAGGCCATGGCCGCCGACTTCCCCACCACGATCCCCGGCAGCAGGGGGTCCTTGATGTGCCAGAAGGCGAGGAACCTGTCCCCCAGCTCCTCCTGGAGCCGGGCCACGTTGCGACAGCCTTGCAGGTCCGTCTCCCTGGTGATGACCGCCACGATGCGGAGGTGGTTGGGATAGTCGGCGTCGGCCAGCGCTCCCACGGTGGCCCGCAGCGTCTCGTACTTCTCGGTGTAGGTCGGGATCAGGACCGCGTGGACGATGGCGCGAGGGTCGGGCCCTCCGGAGGGACGTTCCAGGCGGTCCAGGCGGGCCCCCCAGTGGATGCGCTGGGCCTCCTCCAGGAGCTGGATGCCACGCAGCACGTAGCGGAAGGTGTGGACCAGCTTCACCAGCCAGTAGCAGTCCAGGACCACCGCGAACGCGCCCAGGACCCACAGGTACTGGAAGTTGGTGAAGGTGATCACGAAACCCACCGCCAGCGGGCCCAAGAGACAGAGCCACACGGTGGCCCCAGGCACCATCTCCCAGAGCCGCTCCCGCCAGCCCGGTGGGCTGGGAGGGCGCCTTGCCATCCGCTCTGGGGGGACGTACCCCGGCAGGACCCCGATCCTGGGGGCGGAGTCGAGCACCGAGGTCTGGCTCACGGCTCCGATCCTATAGCGAAGGGCGATCGTGACACGAAGCCATAACGTCACAGGCGGCTCCCAGCCTCGTGCGTTATGCTGCGCCACCGTGGTCACCGGTGACCGGTCGCGCTGGCTCAGGCGAGCCCGAGGGGGGCTGAAACACCCTGGACTGAGGGTCGCGGTCACAGTGCTGGCCTTCGCCATCTTCGTCCACTCCGTGGACATCGGGTCCGCGGTCTCCCGCTTCTCCCACCTGCACTGGCAGTGGGCCCTCCTGGCCATGACCCTGGCGGGCCTCTCCGTGGTCGCCAGCGTCGTGGAGTGGGGAGCCCTGCTCCGGGGCGTCGGCAAGCGGATCGGCTGGCACTACCTCGGAGCCTGGTACATGAAGGGGCTCTTCATCAACCAGGTCCTGCCCGCCGGAGTGGGCAGCGACGCCGTCCGGGCGGTGCAGGTGGGCCGGTCGGTGGGCCACGGACCGGTCATCGCCTCCTTGGTCGGCAGCCGGATGGCCGGCACCCTGGGGATGGCCCTCTGGGGACTCTCTGGAGCCCTGCTCAGCTCCACTGTCTTTCACACCACCGACGTCGTGGGGTTCGCCGCCTTCAGTGGGGCCATGCTGCTGGCCTGGGCACTGGCCCTCGTGGCCGAGAAGGGGTTCGCCCGCCTGCGGGGCCATGACCGACCGCGCCACTCCTGGCTCTCCCACCAGCTCTCCGAGCGTTTCGGCGGGTTCCTCCGGGCCCTGGGCCACTTCCGGGGGATGCCCCGAGCCGTCCTGCTCTCCGTCGCCGCGGGTGGGGTGGGCTGGGGCCTGAACCTGCTCTCCATGGAGGCCTTCAGCCGGGCTCTGGGCTACAACATTTCCTGGGGGGTCTTCGCCGTCGCCCTGCCCATCGCCCTATTGGTGACCTTCGTCCCCATCTCCGCCAACGGGATCGGCCTGCGGGAGGGACTTCTGGTCTTCCTCTTGGTCCAGGTCCACGTACCTCCGGGGGTGGCCGCCGCGATGGCGCTCTTTGTGGACTTCCAGCTCCTCCCCTTCGCCGTCATGGGGGGGGTGGTTCACCTGGCGGAGGTCACAGTCCGCCGGGCCTACCGGAGGCTCTTCCAATGCGGGCAGATGGGCACCCTGCTGGGTCCGGCCCATGCCGCGCTCCACTGGCTCGTCGCCCCGGAGGCGATCGTGGAGATCAGCCGCAGCTGACTTCCGGCTCATGCCGGCTCGGGTGGGGTCCCCCCACAGCGACTTCTCTCCCAGAGGCGGCGGCCATTCGCCCGGGACCCGGACTGGAGGCGCAAGCCTCCGGATCGCGACCCCGGACGGCCCTCCCCACCCCAGTCCGACCGCCCGCCCGGACGGCGACGTGGATCGTGGGGAGCCTCGCTCCCGAGTGGACAACCGGCTCAGGCGGAGAGGGTGCGGCGGGCCAGGCTCACCACCTGACCGGCCGCGGTCACCGCCAGGATCACCCCCAGGACCAGGTCGAAGATGAGGGTCGGCAGCCCTCCCAGGACCAGCAGCGACGAGCCCGCGAGGGCGACGCCCCCGGCAAAGGTGTTGACCTTGCCAAACCGGGTGGCCACCATGTCCGGTCGGTGCGGGAGCCAGGGGTACAGGAGCAGGAAGCCGAGAGCCGGAAGGGCGTACCGGACCACCACCAGCAGGACCAGCCACAGCGGGGCCAGCCCCAACCACAAACAACCCACCGCGGCGAGCGAGAAGAAAGTGGCATCCATGATGGGGTCCAGGGCCCGCCCCAGAAGGCTTACCGGTCCGAAGGTGCGCGCGACCCAGCCGTCCAGGGCGTCAAGCAGGGCGACCGGGGCCGCGGCACAGAGGAAGAGGTCCCGGGCCAGGTACTGGCCCGGCAGGGTGGCGAAAAGGATGATCGGCAGGGCCATGTAGGCGCGCACGGCGGTCAGCCCGTTGGGGAGGCCCAGCCCGGGCAGGGGACGGCGGGCCGGATAGGAGACGGCCAACCCCAGCCCGAGGAACAGCGCCGCGGAGGTCAACATCCACCAGATGAGCGCGAGGATCAGCCCCAGGTCCGCTCGCGAGCCGACGATCCCCGCGCCCAGTCCTGACGCCAGGCTCAGCAGCAGGCCCAGGGCCACCCAGGCGACGAAGGAGCGGCGGAGCGATGCACTGGCCGCCCAGCGCTCCCGGGCCTGGCCCAGAAGGGCCACCAGGGCCCGCAGCTGGCCTCGGGCTGCTTCCCGGCGGTCCCTGGGCCGCGGTCTGGCACCTGGTGCGTCCGGCACCACGTCGTCCCCTTCCGCCTCCCGGGTCATGCGGGTCCCCTTCAGGAGGACTCGGCGTCCAGAGCCCGGCCGAAGGCCACTGAGATCAGCTCCACCTGCTCCGATGAGACCACCAGGGGCGGCCGGATCTTGACCACGTTGCCGTCCCTGCCGGTGCGGCCCACCAGGACTCCCTGCCTGCGCATCCTCTCCACCACCCGCGCGGCCAGCTCCGGGAAGGGGTCGCGGCGGTCCGGGTGGCGCACCAATTCCACTCCCACGAGGAGGCCGAGCTGGCGCACGTCCCCCAGCGAGGAGTGGCGCTGGCTCAAGGCGCGCAGAGTCTGCCCCAGTCGCGCCCCCAGATCTTCAACCCGATCCAAGAACTCCCGCCGCCTGGCCTCCCCCAGCACCACCAGGCCCGCCATGGAGGCCACCGGGTTGCCGCCGAAGGTGCTGAACCACTCGGTCTGCTGTGCCAGGGCCTCCACCACCTCGGCCCTGGTCACCACGGCTCCGATGGGATAGCCGTTGCCCATCGGCTTGCCCATGGTCACCAGGTCGGGGAGGGCGCCGTGCCGGGCGAACCCCCAGAGATGGGCGCCCAGCCGGCCATAACCGGTCTGGACCTCATCGGCGACCACCAGCCCGCCCGCGGCCTGCCAGCGGAGGAACAGGTCCTTCAGGTAGCCGGGCGGCGGGTGCACCACGCCCTCGCTGGTGAAGGCCGGATCGACCAGCAGCGCCGCGGGAGCCAGCCCCCGGCCGGCCAGTTCCGCCATCGCGCCGTCGAGCTGGTCGAGGTACCCCTCGGCCCATCCCGGCTGCTCGCGCCGGTGCGGGCCGCGGTACCCGTCCGGCGGGTCCATCAGGGCCACATGCGGGGCGCCGACGGGAATGTGCCACTCGTCCGGGGAGAAGTCGGCCACCGCGCTGGTCATTCCATGGTAGGCATGGCGGGTCACCACGGCACCGCCCCCGCCGGTGAAGGCCCGGGCCAGCCTCCAGGCAAGGTCATTCGCCTCACTCCCGGAGTTGACGAAGAGCACGGTGTCCAGGCCGGGAGGCATGGTGGCCACCAGCTGCTCCGCCAGCTCCAGGACGGGGCGGTAGAGGTACCTGGTGTTGGTGTTGAGGACAGCCGTCTGAGAGGCCACCGCCCGGGCGACCTCAGGGTTGGCGTGGCCCAGCACCGGCACGTTGTTGTAGGCGTCCAGGTACTCGGTGCCGTCACGGTCGAAGAGCAGGGCCCCCTCTCCCCGCACCGGCTGGAGAGGGGTGGAGTAGGAGAGCGGGGAGAGCGCCGGCCCCAGAAGCCTGCGGCGGGCCTCCAGAAGCTCTGCCGCGGACCGCGGCGCGACTCCGCCGGGGGCGAGCGACAGGGCACCCTGGACCGCGTTGCGCACCAGCCGGCGCCAGCGGTCATCGCCCAGCTCCTCGACCTGGGAGAGCATCTGCAGCGGTCCGTGCTGCCAGCCTCCGACATATGCCAAGGTCTCGGGGAAGGCCACTCCCCGCCAGGCGGACACGGCTATGAGCGTCGCCCAGCGGGCCAGCAGGAGGTCGGGCACCAGCTCCACCTCTTCCGGCTCCAGCGGGGTGACCGCCTGGAAGCCCGACGCCACGATGGCCAGGGCGTCGAAGCCGTGGGGAATCCCCAGGATGGACTCGCAGGTGACGGCCAGGTCGGAGACCAGGGCGGTGTGGCACATGTCGCCGAAGTCCAGGATCCCGCTGATCTTGGACGGGCTCTCGAAGGTCAAGTTGCTGAACGAGAGGTCGTTGTGGATGACCTGAGAGCGCAGGGTGGGCAGTGAAGTGAGGACCCGGGGCTCACTCCGGTCCAGTGCCGTCTCCACCAGCCGCCGCCTCGAGTCAGGCACCCAGCCGAGCAGGGACCGCACCTCCCCCACCCGGCGGGGGTTCCAGAGGATGGACTGGTCGGCCGCGGGGTCGAAGAAGCCACGCAGCGCGCGGCCCAAACGGGCCGATGTCCTACCCATCTCGTGGAGGCCATCGGAGGTCAGGTCATCGGGCCGGAGGTGGCTCCCGGGAAGGTAGGTCAGCATTCGGACCGCCTCGCCGCCCGGGAGCACCGCCATCCCCAGGCCCTCCAGGGAGAGCAGGACCCTGGGCACCGGCAGCTCCGGGTCGGACGCGGCGACCTGGCCGAGGGCCCGGAGCTGCATTCGGAGTACACCGTGGTCCTCCCCCCGGTTGCTAACCTTGAGGAGAAGCGGAGGTTCGCCCCCCACCTCCAAGCGGAAGTTCTGGTCTCGCTCCCCCGGAAGCAGGTGGGCCCTGCCACGCTGGCCGAATTGGCTGAGCGCCACCGCCTCGGCCTCGGCCGGGGTCAGCCGGGGCGGGGCGGCGTGCATCGCCCCCAGGGCCGGAGGAGTGGCAGGTGTGCCCACAGCAGCAATATAGGGAACATAGAGAAGCTGAGACCTGAGGTGGAGGTGACATCGGACCTGCGGACCGCCCTGCTCCTGGGGCCGTCCGTCGCCCTCTTGGTGGTCGACGTGCAGAACGACTTCGCCGACCCCAAGGGGTCCCTCTTCGTCCCCGGAGGCGAGGAGGTGGCCGCGCAGTGCGCCGCGCTAATGGCCGAGGCGGCTGCCGCGGGGGCCCAGGTGATCTGCACCCAGGACTGGCACCCGGCCGTCACCCCCCACTTTCAGGAGCAGGGGGGGCTCTGGCCCAGGCACTGCGTGCAGGGCAGCTGGGGTGCCGAGCTACACCCCCTGCTTCCCCGCCGCAACCACCTGGTGCGCAAGGGCCAGGGGCAGTTGGACGGCTACTCCGGCTTCGGGTCCCGGGAACCTTCCACCGGGCGGGTGGAGGCGACCGAGCTGCACGAGGTATTGCAGAGGCGGGAGGTGCGGCGCCTGGTCCTGGCGGGCCTCGCTCTGGACGTCTGCGTCCGTGAGACCGCTCTGGACGCGGTCCGCCTCGGCTACCCAACCGTGCTGGTGCGCTCCGCCACGGCCGCCGTGGAGCGCACCACCGGGGCGGGAGAGAAGGCCCTCGGGGAGCTGGCGGCGGCGGGCGTGAAGCTGGTCTGAGGTTTCCTCAGCGGCCGGCCGGAACCCCGATCCCCAGAAGCGGGTCCCCGGCCTTGACCGCCAGCGAGGTGACCAGGAAGACCACCACCCCTGAGGCCTGCGCCCGGATGGTGCGCACCGTTTCCCCGAAGATGTCCCTCAGCTCGCCCACCACCTGCCCCCCCTGGACATCCTCGCCCACCGCCACCGTGGGATGGTAGGTGGCGGAGATGTCAGTCCTGGTCCAGACCATTTGATCCATCTCGATGGGCGGCGGAGGCGGGGGGGCCAGAGGGTCGATCATGCCGAGGTGGGCCAGCACGTTCTGGAGCCCCCGGAAGTGGCGCGCCACCGACGCCCCATCCACCACCCCCTGCTGGCCGATCTCGGCGATGATCCCCGGCACCCCGCGTAGGGCGCCGGACGCATAGGCGGCTCCGGGGACGGAGTCCGGCTCCACCCCGAGGCTGTGCTCGAAGCCGTAGGCGTGGGCCATCTGCCGGGAGCGTTCGGCGACGGCCGCGTCCCCAGCCCTGGTCCAGAGGGTGAACGGGCTGAGCGCCTCTATGAGATCGCCGCAGTGGGCGTCCACGTAGGCGTCGGCAGGGGCGATCAGCTCCTCGAGCAGGAAGTTGGCCACCCGCTCCGCCGGATCGCCGTCCGGGGACCCCGGGAAGGAGCGGTTCAGGTTGCGTCCGTCCCGGGGGTTCACGTAGATGGAGCGCTCATAGAAGCCGGGGGTGTTGACCACCAGCACCGCCACCAGCGTGCCCCGTAGCCGGGCTGGGTCCAGCCAGCGGGTGAGCCGGGTGACCGCCTCGATGGGCACGTACTCGGCGGCGTGCATCCCGCTGGTCACGGCGAGGGTCGGACCCTCCTCCGCACCGCGAACCACCACCGCCGGCAGCTCCCAGGCCGGCTCGACTTTGGGGACCGCCACCCACCCCCGGGCCACCGAGCCGGGTTCCGGGGCCAGCTGCGCGAACCTGTACATGGACACCTCCCTCATCAGCCGACCGCGACGGGGTGGCGATCAGCTCCGCCCCCACCTCGAGCCGCCTTCCATCTCTCCACCACCCCCTCCAAGACCGAAAGGGGCACGGCCCCCTCGCTCAAGACCGCGCCGTGGAACTCACGGACATCAAAAAGGGCACCAAGGCGGGTCTGGGCTGCGCTCCTGAGCCGGCTGATCTCCTGGCGGCCGATCATATAGGCCAGCGCCTGGCCGGGCCAGGCGATGTAGCGGTCGATCTCGTTGTTGACGTTGGACCCGGTGGTCGCGGTGCTTCGCCACATGAAGTCGACGGCCCGCTGGCGATCCCAGCCCAGATGGTGCATCCCGCTGTCCACCACCAGCCGGCTGGCCCTCAAGGCGTCGAAGGACAGCATCCCCAGCCGCATCAGGTTGGAGGTGTAGAGGCCCATCTCGTCGGCCAGGCGCTCGGCGTACAGCCCCCAGCCCTCCACATAGGCGCACACCTCGGCGTCCAGGTGGCGACGGTACCTGGGGAGGTGGCCCAGAGTCTGGGCGGAGGCGATCTGGAGGTGGTGGCCCGGGGTGCTCTCATGGAAGGCCAGCGCCTCATATTCGAAGGTGAACCGGGAGCTGGGGTCGGTGGTGAGGACGAAGTGGGTCCCAGGGCGGGTGCCGTCCGCCGAAGGGCCCCGGTAATAGGCCATCGCGGCGTTCCCGGCCTCCACCGGGTCGATCGGCCGGACCACGCAGTCGGCAATCCGGTAGGCGGGGAAGAAGGAGTCCCGGGCCGCCTCCGCTCGCTGCAGAGCCGCGGTGACCACGGCCAGGATCTGGCCCTCGTCCTGGAAGCGCAGACCGGGGTCCTCGCGGAGCCTGGCCCTCACCTCCTCAGCCCGGACCGCCACGCCGAAGGCCCGTGACCCTACCTCCTCCCACTCCACCTCGAGCTCCTCCAGAACGCGGAGGCCGATGCGGTGGATCTCCTCGGGGTCCAGGCGGGTGGTGGTGTGCCGGCGCACCGCTCGCCGATACATCCCCTCGCCGCCCGGTAGGTGGCAGATCCCCACCTGCTCGTCGGGCCGCGCTCGGGGCAGCAGGTCGTCCAGCAGAGCTCGGAGGAGGCTGGCCATGGCCGGCCGGACGTGGCCCAGGATCACCTCCTCGGCGCGGCTCCGATCCGCCGGAGTGGCCGCCGGGGATTCCACGAGAGGCGCGAGGAGCGGGTCGGCGGTGACCTCCCTCGCCAGGTGCCCCTCCAGCTGCCGCTGGGCCTGCCGGATGCCGACCACGGTGGACCTCCATCCCGCTGCCGCCTCCTCCTGGTACCGGGTCCGGACGGCATCGAAGAACCCCGGCAGCGCCGTCAGCCGCTGGAGATATCCGGCCACGGCGTCGGCCCCCGGGAGCGGCGCCCCGGGGATCGAGGCGAAGGCCATGGACTGGGGGGACGTGTAGGTTCCCGCCGAGGCGTCCTTGGCCCAGAGCCCATCCTCCAGGTTGGTGCGCAGGGCCCAGAGCAGGTGTGCCATTACATCTCGGTCGACCTGGTCCCGTGCGTCCAAGGCGCCCTGGTCGATCGTCTGGAGGCGGGCCTCAAGGGCGGCTAGCCGCGCGGCCCCAGCCTCCGCCCCGGCCCGGCTGGGGTCGGGCAGGAGGTGGTCGTAGCCGGGGACCCCGAGCTGGGTCGCGGTGAGGGGATCGATCTCATGCATGGCCACGAAGAAGTCCCGGTCGAGCTGGCCCAGCCGCTCCTTTTCGTTCACACCCCCTCCTGCCCTGGCTCCTCTGACGCGCTCGGCCCCTGGGTTCGGAGCCCGGCCGGGAACGCCCTGGCCCGGGTCGGGCGCGGGGTCTTCCCGAGGCGCTTACAGGAGGGCACTGCCACCGTCGATGGAGATGGTCTGGCCGGTGATCCAGGAGGACTCCTCGGCCACGAAGAAAAGGACCCCGTGGGCGATCTCCTCCGGGAGTCCCAGGCGGCCGACCGCAATCCCCGCCAACACCCGAGCCTGTCCCTCCTCCCCGTAGCTCTCCCACTGGCGCTGGGTGGTGGGGTTGGAGAGGATGAAGCCTGGGGCGATGCAGTTAACCGTGATCCCGAACCGGCCCAGCTCGTGGGCCATCTGCCTGGTGAACCCGATCTGCGCGGCCTTGGCCGCGGCATAGGCCTGGATCCCGGTGAGGGAGACAGTGCGCCCCGCGCCTGAGGAGATGTTGACGATCCGCCCCCAGCCTGATCGCTTCATGCCGGGCACCACCGCCCTGGTGCAATGGAAGGTCCCGGTCAGGTTGGCGTCCACAACCGCCCGCCAGGACTCGTCGGTCACCTCCTCCAGAGGCGAGAAGGTCTGGCCGCACACCCCACCGGCGTTGTTGACCAGGATGTCCACCTGGGGCAGGGCGGCGAAGTAGCTCTCCACCTGGCCCTCGTCGGTGATGTCCACCCGGTCCCGGTCGAACCCGAACACCCGGACCCCATCGGCCTCCAGGGCCGAGGCGATGGCGGCACCAATCCCCTGAGCGGTTCCGGTCACCACCGCCACCCTCATGCGGTCACCGGGCCTCGACCCGGGCGAGCCGGCCATGGAGCATCTCAGGTGCCCTCACCCTGCCGCTCCCGAGCGCCAGGCGAACTCCAGCATGCGCAGCGCGTTGCCCCCCGCCGCCATGAGAATCTCCCGGTCCGGGTAACCGTGGACGACCAGCCAGCGCACGATGTTGGTGAGGGCCTCAGCCGGGCTCTCCAGCCCCTGAACCCAGTCGACCCTCTCGATGGGCTGGGGGGGAACGGCGGGCTCCTCACCGAACCAGGCGGCCATCACCCGGTGCATCCCCACGTGGTCCCCGAAGAGGGTGTCCGGTCCGAACCCGACGTGCTCTATCCCCACCAGCTCGGCGCAGTATTCGAAGTGGGCCATGTAGGTATCGATGCCGTGCCGCGTTTCCTCCCGGGTGAGGGTGGTGTGGGGCGCCGCCTCGATCCCGATCACCCCCCCCGAGTCGGCGCAGGCGCGGATCACCTCGTCCGGCTTCATCCTCCTGGTCGGCCATACCGCCCGCGCCCCGGCGTGGGAGATGGTCACCGGGGCGGAGCTGGCCTCAATGGTCTCAAGGGTCGTCCGGTCGCCGGCGTGAGCGCAATCGATGAGGATCCCCAGCTGGTTCATCCTCCGGACGGCACGGCGCCCGAAGGCGGTGAGCCCGGCGTCGTCAGCCTCGGCGAGGCCGCTGCCGAGGAGGTTGGCCTCGCTGTAGGTGACGCCCACCGAGCGGATGCCGAAGCCGTAAAGGATGTCCAGGCGATCCAGCTCGTTCTCGATCGGGGCGGCCGACTCGATCCCCAGGATCAGGGCCAGCTGCCCCTCGGCCCGGGCCGCCTCGATGTCCGAGAAGCGACGCACCACGCGCACGTAGTCCTGGTGTTCGAGATCGCAAAGGCGCATGCCCAGGTCGGCCAGGGTCTCATCCCACTTCCAGCCGCTGCGGGACGTGATCAAACCCTCCCCGTCTGCCAGGTTGTCGATGACGGCGTGGAGCCCGGAGCGGCTGAGCCCCAGGTACCCGGTCCAGTCCCGCCCGTGACGCCGGTATTCGAGCAACTCCTCGATGCGTGCGGGGAGCACCACGGGATGGTCGTGAAGGGAGATGATCGGCCCCTCAGCCAGGAGCCGCTGCACCCTCCCCTCCTCCTCCTCGGAGGTGGGCACGGCCCGGGAGGGCACCCGGTCCACCTCGGCGGACAGTTCGAACACCCGGTAGTCCCGCTGGGGCTCGAGGTACTGGTAGGAGCGGTAGCCGCGGTAGCGGCTGGCGCCGGGTCCGGGAACCGGGGTCATGTGAGCATCACCTTGATCGCCCTCCGCTCGCTCATGGCCCGGTACCCCTCGGCGACCTCATCCAGGTGAAGCTCGAGATCGAAGACCGCCCCGGCGTCGTAGCGGCCGGTCATCACCCGGTCGATCAGGTCGGGAAGGTAGCGGCGCACCGGCGCCACCCCCATGTGGACGCGCAGGTGGTGGACTAGAAGGGGGAAGAGGGCCAGCTGCGGGGTGGTGTGGGGAACACCAACCGCCCCGATGGTACCTCCCTCCCGGGCCATCCCCAGCGCCATCTCCCACGCCTCCGGAGTTCCCACCGCCTCGACGACATGGCGCGAGCCCAGCCCGCCGGTGAGATCGCGAACCTCGGCCACGGCGGCCTCTCCGCGCCCGGAGACCAGATCGGTGGCGCCGAATTGCCGACCAAGCTCCTGGCGCTGCGGGTTGCGGCTGCAGAGAATCACCCTCTCAGCGCCGAGGATGGAGGTGGCGCCGAGGACGGCGCAGAGGCCGACGGCCCCGTCCCCGATGACCACCACAGTGCTCCCCGTGGCCACCTCCGCCAGCCTGGCGCCGTGGAGGCCGGTGGCCGCCACATCGGTCGTGGCCAGCAGGGATCTCAGCAGCGCATCGGTGGCTCCGGCCATACCACCTGGCACCGCCACCAGGGTCCCGTCCGCCCGGGGCACCCGCACCGCCTCGCCCTGACCGCCGTCGGTTCCCGGGGCGCCGAAGGTCCCCCCGTTCGCACAGGAGGTCTGGATGCCGTCGCGGCAGGCAGGGCAGGTGTTGTCGCTCCACTGGAAGGGGGCCACCACCAGGTCGCCAGGGGCCAGGCTGCGGACGTCGGCTCCCACCTCCGCCACCTCGCCCAGGAACTCGTGCCCAAGCCGGGAGGGGACCGCCCTCTGAATCACCCCCCGGTAGGCCCAGAGGTCCGAGCCGCAGATGCAGGAACGGACCACGCGCACGACCGCGTCGGTGGGCTCCACGATCACAGGGTCGGGCACCGCCTCCACCTGGACCTTCCCGGCGCCCCGGTAGACAGCAGCTTTCAACTGACACTCCCGGCAGCTGCCACCGGTGACCGCCGCCCCGCCAGTTCGAATCCCAACATCCGCTCCACCTCGGCCGCGGCGCCGAGGAGTCGCCAGTCCGCCCCACGGTTCCCGATCAACTGGATGGAGACCGGCAGACCTTCGCTGAGGCCGCAGGGCAGGGTCGCCGCTGGCGCCCCGGCCACGTTCACCACCCGCGTGAAGGCCGCCTCGGCCTCACCCTCGGGGGTATCCACGGGGGGAGTGGTTCGTGGCGCCACAAAGGGCACCGCGGGTGTGCAGAAGGCGTCCACCCCCGAGAGCAGGTCCGAGAACCCTGGGAGCAGCTGCGCCCTCCGGTCCAGCGCCATCCGATACTCCTGGGCCCCCACAGCGCTCGCCGCCCGGAGGAGCCGCAGCGTCTCCGGACCAAAGTGGCCAGGGCGGGTTTCCACGGTCGGACCGTGCGCCTGCCAGGCCTCGTGCAGGAAGATCGGGTCGAAGAGTCGGTCCAGGTCGCTCAGGACTCCGGCCTCGCGCTCCACCAGGTTTACCCCCGCACCTCGGAGCCGCTCCAAAGCCATCTCCAGCTGGCCAGAGACGCCGCCTGCCATCCGGGGGTCGCGAAAGTGGGAGGGGGAGTAGGCCATGACCAGCGGGCCCCGGGTGGTGGGGGACGCCTGCACCAACGCCCCCAGCACCCGATGGACCGTGGCCGCGTCTTGAGCGATGATCCCCACGTCGTCGAGAGTGGGCGCCAGTGGCTGCACCCCGGCCTGGCTCAGCAGGCCGTGGGACGGCTTGAAACCGACGACCCCGCAGTAGGCGGCGGGAATCCGCACCGACCCGCCGGTGTCCGTCCCCAGGGCCGCGGGGCAGACACCTGCCGCCACCAGGGCCGCCGAGCCGCCGCTGGATCCACCGGCGGTGCGGGTCCGGTCCCAGGGATTGAGGGTTTCAGGCACCGCTGGATGGGTCGCGCCCGCTGCGTACTCCAGCATCGCGGTGGTGGCAAACACGTCCGCCGCCGCCGCGCGCAGCTGGGCGACCACCGCGCTGTCGGCCGGGGCCGGTCGACCGGCCATGGCCTCGGGGTTGCCGTTGCCCCGGGGCAGGCCCTCGACATCGAAGAGGTCCTTCACGGCCACCGGGACTCCGAGGAGCGGCCCGGTCTTAGCCCGGGCCGGCGCCGAGATCAGCCGGACCACCGCCTGCAGCTGCCGCCCCGCCTCCTCCGCCCGGTGCAGCGCCGAGAGCAAGCCCAGGTTGGCCACCTCACAGGTGCGCTCACCCCTCTCGATCGAGCGGATTATCTCGGCCACGTGATGGGTGAGCGGTCCCCTGAGATCTGCGATCTGGCCCTCCACCTCGGTCGGGCGGTGACGCACCATGAGGTCGCGATAGATGCCGCTGTGGGACTTCGCACTGCGGCGGTTGAATTCGGCGAGCCGGTCAAGTGAGCCGTCGAGGTCCGAGGGGGCGAAGCCATCAAAGGGCTCGCAGGGCACCGGGGCCTGGGCCAGGACCTCCCGGGCTACGGCCAGCATGAGGGGACGCCACTCCTGCTGTTCGAGGGTGGCGGAGATCGGCAGGTCGGATACCGCTCCGGCAAAGAGCATCGCCCCGTAAGCCTCCTTGCTCCAGAGGAAGCCCATGATGTTGCCCGTAGCCTCGGCATAGGGCAGGGCATCCGCCAGCTCCTGCACCCGTGGGGTCACCGCTCCTGGTTGGACCTCTCCGACCCGGAAGGTAGCGACATTGCCCTGCATGATCCGGCCAGGGGCCATCAGGTCGGCCCCGAAATTGACGAATCCGAGCAGCACCCGGGCCTCCCCCACCACCGCGGCGAGGGCATCGGCGTTGAGTCCGTTCTGCAGGCTCACCACGTACCCGCCCGGCGACAGCCGGCCGCGGAGGAGCTCAGCCGCCTGCCGGGTGTGATGGCTCTTGACAGCGATCCCCACCCGGTCCAGTCGCTCCGGGAGGTGGTCGGGAGTGATGGCGCGCACCCTGACGGTGAAACTGGCCACCGGGCCCTCGATGGTGAGGCCGTCGCGGTTGATGGCCTCGACGTGGTCCCGGTCGGTGTCGCAGAGGAGGATGTCGTGCCCGCGCCGGGCCATGTGCGCCCCGATGGTCCCCCCGATGGCGCCGGCGCCGATGATGGTCAGCTGCATGGGAGCCCTCCCGGCGCTGGCTGCGCTGGCCGACAACGGCCGGATGTTCCGATCATATCGGCGCGGGGCGCCACTTCCCCCGGGTCAGCGGGGAGCGATGGCGACCACGCGCCGGGGAAGAGTGACGTAGGTGGACATGCCCTCCTCCCAGGCCACGTAGGCATTGCCCGGCTGGGAGCTGAGGCCCACGTGTCGCCCCTCCCGGTCCAGGGCCACGAGGTTCATGATCGGCTCCCCCCCGGGAACGTCGAGTCCGGAAAGAGCGGCGAACGCCCCGGTGGCGGCCTTCTCCAGCGAAACGCCCTGGGACAGCAGGGTGACCAGGGTGTGAGCCGTCACCCCTCTGATGGCCAGCTCCCCCCAGCCCGTGCATGCCGCAGCTCCGAAGCGGTCGTCGCAGTAGTTGCCGGCCCCGATCACCGGGGAGTCCCCCAGCCGCCCGGGGTACTTCCAGGCCCAGCCACTGGTGCTGACTGCCGAGGCCAGATGGCCCCTGCCGTCGATCGCCAGGAAGTTCACGGTCCCGGCCACATGCTCAGGATCGGTGAACAGGCTGGCCACCCGGTCCAACAGCCGTCTCCTGGCGTCGTCCGGCCTCAGTTCCCCGCTGACCCCCTCGCGCCATGCTGCCTCCGTCTCCGGGGTGAGGAGGTTCTCCGGCTCCATCCCCACCTCAGCGGCGAGCCTCTCCGCGCCCTCGCCGACGAGCATGACGTGCGGAAGCCGCTCCATGACCGCCCGGGCGATGCTGACGGCATGACGGTAGCGGCGCACGCCACCGACGGCTCCCGCACGACGGGTCTCGCCATCCATGAGGGAGGCGTCCAGCTCGACCTGTCCCAGCAGGTTGGGGTACCCGCTGTACCCCACCGAGTGGTCGTCGGGATTGTCCTCGACCTCGCGGGCTGCCGCCTCAACCGCGTCGAGCGCAGTGCCCCCGGCGGAAAGGATGGCCCAGCCAGCGCTCATGCCCACCGAGCCGTTGGCGCTGGCGACCAGTAGCACGCTCGGATTATATGAAGTCGAAGGGGCCATCCAGGGCCGTCGGCCGATCCCCCATCCCCTCGGGGCGACCCCGGGATGGCGACCGGGACACCACCTCCCGCCCGGTCTCCTACCCCCGCCGGCGACGGGAGCTGCCCGCTCCAACTAGACTCAGGGCGTCGGCGGGACCAGCTCATGCGTCGCAGCGCCCCAACTTCCGGGACCCCGTTCCCCACTTTGGGGCCTAGCGGCCCGCAGGCTCCCCCGGCAAGCCGGCCCTCGTAGCTCAGGGGATAGAGCAGCGGTTTCCTAAACCGCGTGTCGGAGGTTCGAGTCCTTCCGGGGGCACCACATTCTGAGTTCACCGAGTGCCACTGAGTCCCACTTCGTACCGCCCGGGTTGGTGCAGTAATTGGTGCAGTGGCTCTGATCTCAGCAGGTGGGGGGCAGGCCCCGGCTTCAGCCCGTGCCGAAGTCAGTTGTCCACAGGGCCGGGGCTGGCGGACTGCACCAGCTACTGCACCAACGGCCTGAGATCAGCGGGTGGGTTCAGCCGGGCTCGCCGCTGACCGCCGCATCGACGATCTCACCCGCCGGGCCGATGAGGTGGCGACGCCAGTCCTCGGGGTCGAGCCATTGGATCACCAGCCGAGTGACCGGCTCCGGCAGAGCCTGCAGCGCGGCGGCTGGCACCTGGCCCAGGAGCCGCGCCTCATCCATGACCGCCTGCCTCGCCACCGACAAGTAGGCGCTCCGATTGAGCGAGCCGCTAGGGGTGTCCCCGAAGGCCGCCATCGCCAGCCGGTAGACGGTTCTCAGCCGCTCCACGCTCTCCTGCAGCGAGCCGATGGCGTGGCCCTCGGCCAGCTCCGCCAGCCGCCGCCCGTCATCCTGCACAACGTCCCTGCTTACCCCCAGCGCGCGGGCGATCTCCGCTGTCCGCAACCCCTTGCCGCGCAGGTCGGCCACGGCCTCCAGGCGGGCCAGCACGACCGGATCAGCCTGCCAGCGGAGCTGCCGGTGCATTCCCGGCCGAGCGCCCCGGCGGGCCTTCGGGGGTGTCTCCACCTGCGGCATCTTGAGCGGAGTCTCTACTGGCGTCACCGGCGGGCACCTGGCAGCCAAGCCTGGCCTGTTCGCCAGGCTGCGATCCGGGACTCGGTGTCGGCCGCCCGGGTGGCAGCTCGGAGCTGAGCAGCCTCAGCGGCCACCTCCGCCGTGCCCGCCGCGTTGCGGGCCAGAGCGACCTGCTCCTGCTGGCGGCGCACCACGTCCTCATCCTGCCCATCGAGGGAGCGCAACAGCTCGGCCCGTCCCCGGAGCCGCTGCACCTCGAAGGCTGGGCTCCCCTGGATGTAGCCGCCAAGCTGGGGCTCGATTCCGGCCACCACCTGCTGCTGCAGGGCCGCCTCCCGCCGGGCTTCGAGCAGGCCCCGCTCCAGCTCGGCGATTACCGCCTGCAGCTCGCTGCGATGACGGGTGAGGCTCGCCAGCTCGCCGGGATCGCCATCGTGGCGGGCGCTCCTGAGCCTGTCTTCGGCCATCGTGGCCGACTGCCGCTGGTGCTCGATGCTCCGGACGATCTTGGCAACCCGCCGTTCCGCCCCCCGGGACGCCAGCAGGGCCGCTGCCTTCTGCGACCGCAGGGCTGCGATTGGGCCAGCCTCCAGCGCGTCGGCCTGAGCTTCGAGCCGCTGTGCGTCGGCGAGCTGTTCCCGCCGCCGGTCCTCGCGCTCGGCCAGGGCCTCCAGCCGCTCGGCCTCTCGCTCCGCGGCCTCCAGCTCCACGCGCCGCTGAGCGGCCCGCTGGCGGGCTTCCGCGGCCTGCAGGCTGTAGGACACCACCTGGGCCTCTGGCGGGGCTGGGACCGCCTCTTGGCCTGCTGGCGTGCGGCTCACGGCCTGGGTCGGTTGTGCAAGCCTCAAGGTCAAACCCTCCTGTGTCATCGCCGGACCTGGATGCCCTGGCCGGGGAGGAACTTCGTGATCGCGCTTCCCAGCCGGTCGGCCAGGACGTTTATGTCGGCGTCGGTCATCACCTGCGTGCCGGTGAAGTCGAACACGATGCTGGCCCCACTACCCCCGGCCGCAGCCATCCCGCCGGGCATCGACAGCCTCGGGAGCGACTGAGGCCGCGGAGAGGCGGCGGTGAGCTTGGACTCCGGGATGACGAACTCCCGGCCCGCCTCGCCGATGATCGCCAGGGTCGGCTTGTCCACCACCCCGCCCTCGGCCAGGTGCGAGAGCAGACCGCCGATGCCACCCACCAGCCCACCGATCCCGGGGATCTTCGACAGCACCCCGCCGATGTCTCCGGGCAGCGACCCCAGCGCCCCCACGATGCGACCCGGCAGCTTCTCGAAAAAGCCCACCACGTCGTTGATGAAGGTGCCCACCGCGTTCGTCATGTCGGACCAGATCCCGGCGACGAACTTCTGGATGTCTGTGAAGACTCCCTCCACGTCGGAGGCGATCCCCTCGACATGGGAGACGATCCACCCCACCGCGTCGCCGACTGCGGTGGTGATGTCGTGCCAGACGCCGGTGATGATCCCGCTGGCCTGCTTCCAGTGGGTCACCATGAGGACCACGACTGCGATCAGCGCCAGGACCGCCACGACGATCCAGGTGATCGGGTTCGCCAGCAGGGAGACGTTCAGGGCGTCGTTGGCTATGGTCGCTTCCCCGGTGGCCGCGGTGCCTGCCTCCTTCGCGGCGGTCAGCGCGTCGGTGCTCACGGCCTGGATGTCCTGTGCCCCGGTCACCGTGCGCAGGATCGCGCCGAACGCCTTCTGCACCATGCCGAAGGCTTCCTGCGCCGTGCTCGCCGCCCGCATCGCCGACCGCACCACCATCATCGCGCCGATGAAGCCCCCGATGGCACCCACGGCCGCCAGGATGCCGACCGCCACCCCGCTGAACTTTCGTGCCATGTCGCTGAGCCAGGTGACCGCTTCGATGATCGGATGGGTTATCGCCAGGATCGCCGGGAGCAGGCCCTTGCCGAGCGAGATCATCATCGAGTCCACGCTCGACTTCAGCATCGCCATCTGGCCGTGCCAGGTGGCGTCCTGTATGCCCGCGGCCTTCGCCACCGAGCCGTGCTTCTCGGCCTCCGCAGTCATCCGCTGAAGCGGCCCGATGCCCTTCTGGATCACCGTCCCCATCACCGCCGCCGCCCGACTGCCGAACAGCGTGCTCTCGGCCGTCCCGCGCTCGGCCGGGCTCAGGGTCGAGAACGCGCTCTGCAACTCCCCGATGGCGGCGGGGAGGCCGATGAACTTCCCCTGCGCGTTCGTCAGGCTGACGCCCAGGCTGTCGAGGAGCTTCGATGCGCTCGCCGATGGAGTGAGGAGCTGCGAGAGCGCCTGACTCGCGTACCGCATCCCGATCCGGCCGGATGCGCCGGCCTTCGCCAGGTCCAGCATGAAGCCGCCCGTCTGTCCCATGCTCATCCCCGCTGCCCGGGCGATGGGGACGATGCGCTCCAGGCTGGTGCTCAGACTCCCTATCGGGACTCCCAGCCCCCGGGAGACGTTGAACAGGTCGCTGGAGGCCGTGCTCACCTGATCGAGCTTCAGGCCGTAACTGAGCATGATGTCGGTGAGGGTTTTCGTGACCGTGCCCAACTGCTCTTTGCTGGCGACGGAGAGCTGGTCCGCCGTGGTCATGAACCCGGTCGCCTGGGCCGCGTTCAGGGCGTGACCGTAGAGGGTCTTCAGCTCCCCCGCGACGGGCGCGTAGGCCGCAGCCAGTTCCGGCGCACTCGCCTCCACCTTGCCCCCCATGCTCAGGAAGGCGTCGGCCACCTCCTGGGCGGCCTTCATGGACGTGCCGGACTCGGCGGCGATGCTGGCCGTCGCGCTCTGGTAGTCGATGGCCGACTTGACCGCCGCCGCGCCGATGATCGCCACCCCCGCGGCAGCAGCGAGCCCCGCCATGCCCAGCTTGCTGAAGCCTCCCGAGCTGGCCTCGGCCTTGTCTCCGGCCGCGGCCACCTTGGCATCCGCCTCCGACGCCGTGACGCCCATCTCGGTCAACTGAGCGTCCACCGCCGCGATCTGCTCGCTCGCCTCATCGAGGGCGCGAATGACGATGACCTCGGTCGCCTCAGCCACGAGTGCCACCCGTGTTCTGAGGACTGTTGGACTCGTGGCCCGGGACGATCAAGGGCCTGCCGAAGTTCGCCGCCACCGTGGCCGCGTCGGGGGCCGACTGCAGGTCCAAGTGGGTAACTTCCGCCGGGCTGGAGCCCCGGCTGCTGTCGGGAGCGAACTGGCCCGAGTCCGAGTCCCTGTGGATCTTCTGCGCCACCGGCTGGGCCTCGGCGACGGCTTCCTCACCGGCGCAAGCCGATGCATGCGCCCCGGTCGGATGCTCCTGCTGGCAGCCGGGCACCGAGCAGTGGTAATGCTCCCGCCCATCGTCACCGGTATGGTGGCCGCTCTCCGGCACGCTCGCGGGCTCGTGCTTCTGAAGTCCGCCGAAGTAGACAGGTCCGCTCATGTGTCTTCCTCCTGGGATCGACGGGTGGAAACCGGCGGCGACGGCCAAGACTTTGAGAGGCCAGCCGCCCCGCCGGGGGCGAGTGCTGCGAGCTGCTGGGCTGCTGCGGCCGTGGGCCGCATGCCGACGGGGAAGACAACTGCCACGTCGAGACCCTCCCGCCGGGCGATCAGCTCCTCTGCCTCGGTGATATCGACCACCACCCAGCCTTGGCTCCGAAGCCACCTTGCGGTGACCCTTGCCCAATCCCACCGGATCATGGGAGCGCCTCCACGGTGATCGCCCATCTGGGCGGTCCATCTAGCGCATATCGCTTGGCAGCCGACAGCTCGACGACCTGGGAGTCATCCACCCACAGCGGCGAGCAGCCGTCCAAGGTGAGCTTCACGAAGTTGTCCAGATCGGGCCGCCGGGTGGGTTGGGCCGTCAACCGCCGGGACTTGGGGACGCTCGCGGGCATCCTCACCCAGGCGGTGACGGTCACGGCGAGCGGGCCGGAGAAGGGCTCCTGAGCGCCCAGCGCAGCTCGGGCAGCCTGGCGGATCTCCCAGCCCGCCTGGGCGCTCCGGGCGGGCTGATAGGCATGGGGCTTGCCACCGCGCACGGCCACCCGGGGCCGGCCCTGGGCCACCGGCTCGGCGTAGACCACGAAGGCCAACCGGCGGGGAAACGGCGCCAGCGCCTCGGGCTCACCATGCTCGTATAGACATTCCGGGCAGCCTGCATCGAAGTCTGGGCGGCCGCACCCGCAGGACCGCAGGACGCCATCGAGCGGCTCGGCGATCATGCCTTGGCCTCCCCATCCGGGGCTGGGAGCTGGCGCAGCAGGGCCACGATCTCGGCCGCCCGGGGCTTGAGCCACTTCTCCGCATCGGCCTCCCAGTCGGCCCGGTTGGCCCAGACCGAGAGGCGCTCGCCGGGGTCGAGGGTCGGCGCGAGCCGCCAGCCCTTCCCCTGCCGCTCCAGGATGGCTCCGCAGGCCCTCGCACCGAGCAGGCGGCCGTACACCCCGCCGGGGTCGTCAGCATCCCCGGCGGCGAGCTGTAGCAGGCGGCTCCAAAGGGCGCTGCCCTCCAGGTCCGGCCGGGGATCGTCACCCAGCGGCCGGGGCCAGGGGGCCAGCTCATCGGGCGGGTCGACGGTCCAGGTGGGCTCCACGGGGGCGGCAACCCCAGGGTCTTCACCGCGCGCCTCGCGCTGGGCCATCAGCTCTCGCAGCCGGGCCAGGTCACCCATCGCTTCCTCCCCCTTTCTGCGCTTCTTGCGCTTTTTGCGCACCCGCGCTACCAGACAACCACACCTCGGAAGGGCGTCCCGCGGTGGCCCGGACCTCCCGATGTGCCAGGCCCAGCGAGGCCAAGAGCCGGAGAGCCGACTCGATCCGGGCTTGCGGCTGGTGCCGGCCAAAGAGGTCCGAAAAGATCTGGGTGCGGGTCAGCTCTTCGCCCTCGCGGAGTGCCTCCAGAATGCGATCCGCCACCGGGTCGCCCACTGCGTCGCCGAAGATGTGGACCACGCTGGCGGCCACGTAGTCGAGGACCGCGACTGCGGCTTCGAGGTGCTCAGACCTCACCACCGGGCTCAGGTCGAGTAGCGCGTAGACCAGGCTAAGCCGCACCGCCTGGGCCTCATGGCGGCCAAGCACTGCCCCGGCGAGTCCTGGCCGGTCCCGACTGAGGTCGCCGTATAGCTCGGCCCAAAGGGAAGAGGCCGCGGCATCTCGCTTGACGGCCCCCACGCTTTTGGCGAAAGCGATCACCCGAGCCACCTTGGCCGCCAGCCGAGCAACCACGTCGCCCTCGAAGGGGGCGGGGTCGGGCAGCAGCTTCGCCCGGCGTGCCGCCACCCAGAGGAAACGGTTTGCGAAGCCGGACGCCGCATCGGTGTCCTGCAGCTCCCGCCGCAACTCCTCCAGGGTCACGTGCCCGAGGACGCTGACGTGAGCCTTAGTGGCGACGGTCGCGGCCTTCGTCATCACCCTGAGGTCGCCGTCGTCCCAGGCCTCTCGGATGACTGCCGAAAGGGTGTTGCCGTCCCTTGCCATCACTCGAAGGACCCTGCCCAGCTCAGGAGCCAGGGCCAGGAGCCGCTTGTCACCCACACCCTCATCGACGACCACGGGTTCGCCAGTCTTGGGGTCGAGCCGGATCACGCGGTCCCGGACCGCCGCGATCACTCCCTCACCCGAGCTAAGCCCCTGCTGGACCCGCGACCCCCAGCTCGGGTCCGCTGCCCGGATGATCGTGGAGGAGGGCTTCTCCGAGTCGCCTTTCCGGGCTTTTCCGGTCTGTCCCACAATTACTGCAGACAAACGGGCCGGGTGCCGCGTCGCCCCCACCATCATGTGAGGGCCGCCACCGACTGCATTGGCGGCCTCCACCAGGAAGGAGATCAGCACAGCCGCCGGATCAGCCTCGGTGAATGGCTCGACGGCCCCGACAAACTCCCCGGCGAGCCCGTGGAAGGCTGCCTCGTCAAGTGGCGCGGGCCAGTCCTGGGCCTGCGCAAAAAGCGCATTAAGCGCATTAAGTCCCCCGTCCCCAGGGTACTTGGCGATGAGCCCGTCCAGCTCGGCGGCGGCCTCGGGGTCACGCTGGCGAAGGTAGTCGACGACGCGCGTTAGGACGCCCTTCCGCGCCGGGCGGGGGGCAGCTGGGGTGCTGGGACCGCGCCGCCCTCTACCCTGTCGTCGATGTAGTGCTGCAAGTCAGCAGGGCGTACCCGCCGCAACCGCCCGATCTTGAGACTCGGGATCTCCCCCCGCTCAAGCATCAGGTAGGCCTGAGTCCTACTGCAATTGAGCAGCCTGGCCACGCCAGGCGCCGTGAGTAGTTCATTCACACTCCACGCCCCCCTCAATCGTCTTGAGCAGCCTGTGCAGTAGATGCAAGTACCGAACTGCAACTCTGCCCCGCGGCACCCGCCTCCCCGCCTCCCAGCGGGAGATTGAGGCCCGTGAGCACCCCAGCTCCGCCGCCAGCTCGGCCTGCGACACGCGCGCCGCCAGCCGGATCGCGCGAGCCTGGCCGCCAGCCGCCGTCGCTCGGGCTCGGGCCAACGCTGTGGTCTGGGTCATGCTGTCCCGAACCTATCACCGGCGGCTGGGCAGTTGCAAGCGGTCTTGAGATCATGCCGCACCTGTCAGAGGTCGGTACAGCTCTGACGCGCCCTGGGAGGCTTGCCAGATGCGTACCAAAGGCGTACCATGCGCCCATGAGATCGGCAGCGGAGCCCGGGGTTCAGATATCGCCGAGCGCTCGGGCTGCGCCGGTGCCGGTCGCCGCCGGGCGGGTGGTGCCCAGCCGCTTTGTGGCTCGGATCGACTTGCCCGGAGCTGCAATCCTGGGGCTCGACGTACGGGTCACCGAGCGCGGCGCGGAGATCGTGCGCCTCGCACTGGAGGTCCGCGACTGGCTGGCCCCAGGCGGGATCACCGCTTCGGAGCTGCGGTCGGTGCGCGTGCGAGAGAGTTTGCAGCGCGCGTTGCGAGCTGCCGCAAGGCCGATCACCTGGCGCGAGGGCGACTGGTTCCGGGTTGAGGGCGACTCAACCGACGAACGGCGGCACTCATACGCCGTCACCTTCGACGGGGGCCGCGATCCCAGCAATGGCCGGGGTCAGCGCGTGACGCCTACGGAACTGGAGCGCGCGGCTGGGCTCTATCGGCAAGCCCTGGCATTGGGCAAGCGCGATCCCACTGCGACGGTTGCCCGTGCGCTGCCCAAGAGCCGCAGCACCGCCGCGCGTTGGATCATGCGCGCCCGGCAGGAAGGGTTGCTCGGCCCCGCGGTTGGGCCTACACCGGGCGAGACGGTCACTCAGCAGCAAAGCCGCCAGCAGCGGCCATGACTCACAGGAGAGGGAGCGATATGGTCAAGGGACTTGCGGTGGCAGCGATAGGACTTGGGCTTCTGGTGGCGGGCTGTGGGGGAGCGCCCTCCACCGGGCCTCCTCGTGGTAAGGCAACGCCACAACCCAGCAGCAGCCCCGCATCAGGCACCTTGAGCGTCAAGGCGGCGGCAGCCGCGTACTTGGCGGATGTCGCCCCGACCAACGTCGCGATCACGGCCTTTCAGACCGCAAGCAGCTCGTGGACCACTTCGACCACGGATGCTCAGGCTGAAGCCACAGCGCAACCGCTGATCTCCGCACTCTCAACACTTGAGACTAAGTTGGAGACCACTGACTGGCCGGCCTCAGCGCAGGCGGATGTGAAGACCATGACGACTGACGTGGCTGCGCTCAACGCTTCACTGGAGACCCTCAGCACACTCAACTTCCTCGACGAGGGGACGTGGCTGCAGGGCTACACGACCGCAGCAGGTGCCCTCGGAGTAGCCGTCGGAGAGGTCCGGCATGATCTCGGACTTCCACCCGGGTCTTGACGGGAACAGCCATGCCGAGTAGTACGTGGCGGCTGGCATGAGCCGCCGGGGCAACTCCGAAGGCAGCATCTTCCAGCGCAAGGCCGACGGCCTGTGGGTGGCCGCCGTCACCGTCGAGGGCCGCCGCCGGCGCGCCTACGGTCGCACCCGCGAAGAGGCTGCGGCGAAGCTCCTGCAGCTCCAGCAGCAGGCCGGAGCTGGCCTCCCGACGCCGCCTCAGCGCCTCACCGTGGGAGGCTGGTGCAGCACCTGGGTGGAGCAGGTGGCCGGACGCTTGAGGCCCTCCACGGCCACCCGCTACCGCCAGCTTGTGGCCCAGCAGATCGTGCCCACCTGGGGCCGCGTCCGGCTGGCCCAGCTCACTCCTGCTCAGGTCGAGCAGGGTCTCCGGCGGCTGGTGGACGGTGGACTAACACCACGGACTGCAGGCCACGTCAGGGCCGTGCTCAGGGCCTCCCTCAACGATGCCCAGCGCGAGGGGCTGTTGGCCCGCAACGTCGCCGCCCTGGCCGACCCGCCACGGGTGGCCCGTGAGGCCCCCAAGGTGCTCATTCCGTCCGAAGCCTGGGCCGTCATCGACGCCATGCCCGAGCCCGGCCTGCAGCGGTTGGTGAGCGTGGCCGTCAACACCGGACTGCGCCAGGGCGAACTGCTGGGGCTCCGCTGGGCCGACGTTGACTGGCAGGCGGGCGAGCTGCACGTCACCCAGGCCCTCCAGCGGGTCGCTGGCGAGTACCGGCTGGTGGAGGTCAAGAGCGCCAGCAGCAGACGCACCGTCCCGCTCACGGCCGACGCCGTGGCTGTCCTGGAGGATCAGCGCCGTTGGCAGGTGGAGGCCAGGCTGGCCGCCGGGGGCAGGTGGCGCGAATACATCCCGGGGTTGGTGTTCACCACCGACCGGGGCCAGCCGCTCAATGGCCCCAGCTTGACCCACCGCTTCGAGGATGCCCTGCAGACGGCCGGGCTGCCAGTCATCCGTTGGCACCACCTGCGCCACGCCTTCGCCGGGTTGATGCTGGGCTCGGGCTCCGACCTGGCCACCGTCTCGGGCCTGCTGGGTCACAGCTCGGTCAGCCTCACGGCCTCCACCTACGCCGGGCTCATGCCCTCCCTCAAGCGGGCGGCAGCCGACCGCCTGGGCCTGCTGCTCCAGCGGCCAGGGTGATCTACGCCGTCAGGCGTAGAGGGTCGGCGACGGGTTGGTCATGCTGGCCCCAGTCCTGCGGGCCAGCGGCGCAGCCGCTTCAATTTCCCGTCGTTCCGCACCCGGTAGACAGCCAAGGGGCCGCGCACGTTCTCCAAGTAGACGTACTCCTTGCCCTGAAACTCGCAGTGGAAGCTGGTGTTGGCTGGCTGGTCAGGAGAGTAGGCGTTGGAATAGCGAAAGTAGGCCGCGAAGGCCCGGCGCAGTATGTCCTCATCGTCGAGGAGACGCCAACCGTCGGGGGCAGCCGTCACAGCTGGTGCCCGCGACGACGCATCTCCGCCTCGATCCTGTCGAGCCGGGCCTCGTGATCGGCCAGGACGGAGAACAGCAGCTGGTTGGTCCTCACCTGGCCGCTGGGCGTCGTCGGACCCAGCTCGATGCCATCCGGCAGGCTCAGCGCGGTCATCGGGTCGATGGGGCGTGGTGCGTTGTCTGCGCTCTTACTCATGCCGACAAGCATATCACATTGGACAGTGATAGCGCTCTGACGTGCCGCTCCTGCAGCGGCCGGGGTAATCCTCAGTGGTAGCCGATGGTACGATGCGGCACGTGGCTAACGACGACCCCGTGTCAGTTGCGGTCACGCTGACCGAGGCTCCCGGAAAAGGGTGGGTGGCCCACGCCGTCGAGGCTCGGGCGGTGGCTCAGGGTGCGAGCACCGAGGAAGCGATAGAGAACCTGCGGGCGCTGCTCCGGACCTACCCAGAACTTCTCGACGAGTTGCGCGAGTACCCGCCGGGCCGGGTCGAACTGGTAGCCGTCTGAGCCCGCGCTCGGGGTCGCTCCCGGAGCTGCACTACCGCGAACTGGTACGTCTCCTGCAGCACTTTGGCAGCGACCTGCGGGGCGAGGGATCGCCTCAGCTCCGCGCCCGCAATCGCGAGGGTCAGCCGGTCGGTGCCCACTGCCACCCCGGGCGGACATTCTGGCCGCAGGCTCTCAGCCACCTACTCCATGACCTCAAGGTGTCCCGCGAGGAATTCTGGGGATGGTGGGACGGAGGCCGTCGCAGCCAGTGAGCGGGCGGCGGACCGCTGCTGCAGTGGCCGTCGGGCTGATCTCATCCCAGCCTGTGGAAACGGTGGACAACTTCCGGGTTGGTGCAGTAATTGGTGCAGGCCCACTTCGGCCACCAGCGCAAGCGATCTCAAGGACCGCGGATTCCTAAACCGCGTGTCGGAGGTTCGAGTCCTTCCGGGGGCACCATCTTTTGAGTTCAGATGGAGCCCGACGACCGTGTTCATACTCCATCTGTCCATAGTCCTTGCCCATAGTTAGGACGCCAGTGCTTATCTCCCCTGGTCCACGATTTCCTTGGACACCTGGTTGGGATGATGGAGCGATCAACCAGGAGGTGCCCAGATGACCAACAGGGCGAGAGTCAAGTCCCTTGGAGTGGTGGAATTTAGGGAGAGGGACTGGGGGCAGTTCATCAGGCAGCGAGCCCGGCGGTGAGGGGGTTGGTGAGGAGTTGTTGGCCGCCGCCTCGGAGCTGAGTCAAGGAGGCTTGGGGGAAGTGGCGCTTGCCATCCTGCCACTCGTCGTGCTGCTCCTGGAGAACCGCGGTGGCCAGGCGGAGCAGGGAGGCTGAGTTGGGGAAGATCCCCACCACCTT
>JAJYET010000056.1 GCA_021785655.1 bacterium
AACCGGACGGCGGCGATCCCGCGGTAGGCCAGCTCCCGGGCCTCCGCCAGGTCGGGGCCCGTGCCGACCACCGTCACCACCCGGCCCCCGGAGACCTCCGGCCGTCCCCCGGGGCCGGCCCTCGTCCCCATCTGGAAGGCTCGGCAGCCATCCGGGAGGCGATCCAGCCCCAGGACCTCCCCCCCGGGCTCGACCGGTCCGGGATAGGGCTGGCGCACCGCCACCACGCCCACGGACGCCCCCCCCGGGCTGGGTGCCACCCCGGGCTCCAGTCCTCCCCGGGTCGCCAGCCGGAGCTGCGGCAGGAGGTCCGGCAGCCAGGGGAGCAGGACCTCGGCCTCTGGGTCCCCGAAGCGCGCGTTGAACTCCAGCACCTGGACCTGGCCCGAGACCACCATCCCCCCCACATACAGGCAGCCCACGAAGGGGCACCCCGACCTCGCCATCTCGGCCAGGACCGGCTCCACCACCTGGGTCAGGACCTGCTGGTTGAGCTGCTCCCAGGACGGCAGCTGGGGCGGGGCGTAGGCGCCCATCCCCCCCGTGTTGGGGCCGCGATTCCCATCCAGGGCCGCCTTGTAGTCACAGGCCGGAGGAAGCATCAGGGCCGCCTTCCCGTCGCAGAGGGCGAAGAAGGAGGCCTCCTCCCCGGAGAGCCTCTCCTCGAGCACCAGCTGCCGGCCTGCCTCTCCCAGCTCCCGCTCCACCAGCAAACGTCGGGCGACCTCGAGCGCCTCCTCGGCGCTGGCGCAGACGAAGGCCCCCTTGCCCAGGGCCAGCCCGTCCGCCTTCACCACCACGCCCTCGGAGCGACCCCGGAGCTGCCCCTGCGCCTCCTCCCAGCTGGAGCAGACCCTGAAGTCCGCGGTGGGCACCCCAAGGCGCCGCATCAGCTGCTTGGCGAAGACCTTGCTGGTCTCCAGCCGGCCCGCGGCGGCGGTGGGCCCGAAGCAGGGGATCCCCGCCACGGCCAGGGCGTCCCCTACCCCGGCGGCGACCGCCGCGTCCGGGCCGAGCACGGCCAGGGTCACCCCGCGGGCGAGGGCCAGCTCCGCCAGTGCCCGGGCGTCGGTGGCCGCCACCGCCACGTTCTCCGCCACCTCGGCGGTCCCGGGGTTGCCGGGGGCGGCCAGCACCAGCTCCACCTCGGGGCTGCGCCGCATGGCCCAGGCCAGGGCGTGCTCCCGCCCCCCCCCGCCGACGACCAGGACCCGCTCTGGGACGCTCCTCCGGCTCACTCCCACTCGATGGTGGAGGGCGGCTTGCTGCTGATGTCGTACACCACCCGGTTGACGCTCGGGACCTCGTTGACGATCCGCCGGCTGATGTCCGCCAGGACGTCGTAGGGGACCCGGGCCCAGTCCGCCGTCATCCCGTCCTCGGAGGTCACGATCCGGACCGCCACCACGTTGGCGTAGGTTCGGAAGTCCCCCATCACCCCGACGCTGCTGACCGGGGTGAGGATGGCGAAGCTCTGCCAGACCTGGCCGTACAGCCCCGACCGCTTCATCTCGTCGATGACCACCCAGTCGGCGTTGCGCACCGTCTCCAGCCGCTCCCGGGTCACCTCCCCGATCACCCGGATGGCCAGCCCCGGCCCCGGGAAGGGCTGGCGGTGGATGAGGTCTCCCGGCAGCCCCAGGCTCCGGCCCACCTCCCGGACCTCGTCCTTGAAGAGGTAGCGGAGCGGCTCCACCAGCCGGAGCCGCATCCCCGAGGGAAGGCCGCCGACGTTGTGATGGGTCTTGATCTTGTGGGCGGCGAAGGTGTCCGGCGCGGTGCTCTCGATCACGTCCGGGTAGAGGGTGCCCTGGGCCAGGAAGGTCGCCCCGCCCAGCCTCCCCGTCTCCTCCTCGAAGGCGGAGATGAACTCCCGCCCCACCACCCGGCGCTTCTCCTCGGGGTCCACCACCCCGGAGAGGGCGGCCAGGAAGCGGTCCTGGGCCTCGACCCTCTCGATCCGCATCCGCATGTTGCGGGTCAGAACGTCGATCACCCGGTCCGCCTCCCCCCGGCGCAACAGCCCGTTGTCGACAAAGACGCAGGTGAGCTGGTCCCCGACCGCCCGATGCACCAGGGTGGCGGCCACCGCCGAGTCCACCCCCCCGGAGAGGGCACAGATCACCCGCTCCTCCCCCACCTGGCGGCGGATCTCAGCCACCGCGCGCTCGACGAACCCCTCTGGGGCCCAGTCCCCGCGGCAGCCGCAGCTCTCATAGAGGAAGTTGCGCAACATGGAGGACCCCTGGGGGGTGTGCGCCACCTCGGGATGGAACTGGATCCCGAACCGTCCCATGGGGCCGGCCATGGCCGCCACCGGGCTGTTGGCGGTGTGGGCCACCGCCTGGTACCCCGGAGGCAGCTCGTCGATCACGTCTCCGTGGCTCATCCAGACCGGCAGCTCCGAGGGCAGTCCGGAGAACAGCCCATCGCCCCGGTCGACCACCATCGAGGCCGGCCCGTACTCCCGGCGCCCGGCGGGGCTGACCCTGCCCCCGAGGTCGTGGGCCAGCAGCTGCATCCCGTAGCAGATGCCCAGGATGGGCAGCCCCAGCTCGTAGATGCCGGGATCCGGGTGGATCGCCCCCGGATCGTAGACGCTCGCCGGGCCGCCACTCAGGACCAGCCCGCGGGGAGCTCGGGCGGCCACCTCGGCGGCCGGCAGGTTGCCCGGGACCAGCTCGCAGTACACCCGCAGCTCACGGATCCGGCGGGCGATCAGCTGGCTGTACTGGGAGCCGAAGTCCAGGACCAGGATGGTCTCCGGACTGGCGGTGGGGGGGGCGGCGGCGCTCCCGGCGCGGGCCGCAGCCAGGCTCACCCTCCGGCCCCCCCGCCGCTCACCTCGCCATCCCGACCTGCTGGGCCCGCTGGAACAGCTTGCCCTCGGTGAGGATGGCCGGGGCGATGACCAGCTCGGTCTGCTGGAACTCCTCGATGGTGCGGGCGCCGCAGACCCCCATCGCCACCTTGATCGCCCCCACCAGGTTCTGGCTGCCGTCGTCCACCCGGGCCGGCCCCAGCAGCAGCTCCTGGAGGCTGGCCGTGGTCCCCACCCTGATCCGGGTGCCGCGAGGGAGGTTGGGGTCCGGAGTGGCCATCCCCCAATGGTGCCCCCGCCCCGGGGCCTCCTCGGCAGCGGCGAATACCGAACCGATCATGACGGCGTCGGCTCCCGAGGCCAGCGCCTTGGTGACGTCGCCCCCGACCCGCATGCCCCCGTCGGTGATCACGGTGACCGGCTTGCCCCCGGTGCGGCGGTGGTCGTTGCGGGCCTGGGCCACATCAGCGGTGGCGGTGACCTGGGGAACCCCGATTCCCAACACCCCCCTCGTGGTGCAGGCCGCACCGGGGCCCACCCCCACCAGGATCCCGTCCACCCCGGTGGCCATCAGCTCCAGGGCGGTGTAGTACTCGACGCAGTTACCCACCACCACCGGCATCTTGGCAGCCCTGGTCAGCTGGGCGAAGTCCAGCTGGCGGTAGGAGCTGGAGATGTGGCGGGCGGTGAGGACGGTCCCCTGGACCACGTAGACGTCCGCCCCCGCCTCGGTGACCAGCGGCAGCCGGTGCTCAGCCGAAGGCGGGGTGGTGGAGACGGCGCAGAGCACCCCCGCCGCCTTGACCTCGGCGATCCGGGCCTGGATCAGGTCGTCCCGGACCGGCTGCCGGTAGCGCTCCTGGAGCAGCGCGTTGACTTGCTCCCGGGGCGCCTCGGCGATCTCCTGGTAGACCGTGGAGGGATCGTCGTAGCGGCAGTTGATGCCGTCCAGGTTGAGGACCGCGAGGCCCCCGAGCCGGCCCATGGCGATGGCGAACTTGGGGTCCACCACCCCGTCCATGGCCGCCGCCAGGATGGGGATCGGCACCTCGACCTCGCCGATGCGCAGGGA
This sequence comes from bacterium, assembly GCA_021785655.1. Lineage (GTDB taxonomy): Bacteria > Chloroflexota > Dormibacteria > Aeolococcales > Bog-877 > JAJYXT01. Next base: position 3,894 of record JAJYET010000056.1, read on the forward strand.
GATGTCGATCTCGTCCGGATTGATGGTGACCTTGCCCGGGACCAGGGCCACCTCGTCGAAGCCGTAGGCGCGGCGGGCCCGCTTGCCCCTTCCCAGTTCGATGTCCAAGCCCGACCACCTCCTCCGGGGGTGCGGAGCCACCACCCAAAAGCTCGCCGACCCGGGCTCCAGCATACCAGACCGAGCCCAGGTGCCCCCGGCCCCGGAGGCCGTATCTAGTGGTGTGCGGGGACCAACCCCCCTCTATGTGGTGGGTGCGCTGGAGGTGAGCTCAGCCCGGATGACGATCCGCTGGGTGTCGACCCAGAGCGGAGTGCAGGTGACCAGGGTCAAGTACTTGCCGCCGCTGAGCTGACCCAGCTGGCTCACCTTGTTGGGGCTCTCGACCCAGACCTGGGTCACGGTGTAGGTGAACTTGGTGCAGGCGCGGTCGGTGATGACCACGGGGTCACCGACCTTGAGGCTGCCCAGGGGCTCGAAGTTGGGCTCTCGGTGAAGGGCGATCAGCATGTTGCCCTCCTGCCCGGGGCCGGGGGAGGCGGAGTAGTGGACCACGGAACGCTGGGTCAGGAGGGCCCAGCTGCCGTTACCCGCCACCCCCTCGATTCCCGGCAGGGTGGGGAAGGCCAACAGGAGGTACTCGCTGGAGGGCGAGCCGCTGCCGCAGGCCGCCGCCCCCGGGACGCCGGATCCCGCCGGGGCCACCACCTGGGACGGGAGCACCTTGGTGATCGCCCCCTGGCTGCCCAGCCACTTCTGCAGCAGTTGGTGATCGTGGCCGCCCCGCTGCCAGACCCCCAGCAGGGGCGGCACCAGCACCCCGATCCCGGCCAGGACCAGCACCACCCCGGCCGCCATCAAAGCGGCGCCCAGCCGGCTCCTCCGCCCCCCCGACGGGCGTCGAATCCTCATCTCCACTCCTGATCAGGTCTCGCCTTCATGGTAGCCCCACGCCCCGCCTCTCGCCCTCCGTCACACCTGTGGCGCACCTTGTTACCCACCCGTTGTCGTTCCAGGACGGGTAGTTCAGGGGGTCCCGCAACACAATCGGCCGGTGATCGAGGCACCCGCGCCCGCCCCCACCGGCGACTGGAGCGCACCCTCCCCGGCCCCCGGCCTCAGCGCCCACACCGCCCGGCTGCTGGTGATCGACGACGACCCCGCCATGCTGCAGCTGGTGCAGGTGATCGCTGCCGAGAACGGCTACGAGGTGGCCACCGCGGGCACCGGCACGGCCGGTCTCAGGCTGGCTGGCGAGGCCGATCCCGACCTGATCCTCCTGGACCTGGTCCTTCCCGACCTCAGTGGGGTGGAGGTCTGCCGGCGGCTGCGAGCTTCCGGCGTCCGCTCCACCGTCATGATGGTCTCCTGCCTGCACGAGTCCGAGGACGTGGTGGTGGGGCTGGAGGTGGGGGCCGACGACTACCTGCGCAAGCCCTTCGAGGTGCGCGAGCTGGTGGCCCGGATCAACGCCCGCCTGCGCCGGGCGCGGCTCCTGAGGGCCGCGGCGGCCCCCGAGCGGCTGCAGTTCCCCGGCCTCTCCATCGACCTCGGCCGCCACGAGGTGCGCCGGGACGAGCGCCAGGTGGCTCTCACGCCCACCGAGTTCGGGATCTTGACGACCCTGGCCCGCCACGCCGGCCGGGTGGTCTCCCGTCCCCAGCTCATCTCCGAGGTCTGGCGCCGGCGCGACCCCTACCAGGTGCGGTCCCTGGACGCCCACCTCTACCGGCTGCGGCGCAAGATCCAGCCCCGGGACGACGGTCCCCGCTACATCCACGTGGTGATCGGGGCGGGATACCGCTTCGAGTACCAGCCCGAGCGGGTGGTGGCCCCCTACCGGCCCCGTCAGCTGGCGGGCTGATCCCCCCCGGCGCTCAGGGGTAGATGCCGCGGGCCGAGGAGGCCCGGGCCACCCTGCCGATGGCGATGGCGTAAGCCGCCTGGCGCAGGGAGATGTGGTGGCGGGCGGAGTAGGCAAAGACCTGCTCGCTGGCCCGCACCATGGCCCGCTCCAGCTGGGCGGAGATCTCCGCCTCGTCCCAGAAAAAGGCCTGCAGATCCTGCACCCATTCGAAGTACGAGACGGTCACCCCGCCGGCGTTGGCGAGGATGTCCGGGATCACCACCGTCCCGTCCTCGGCCAAGACCGCCTCCGCTGCGGGGGTGACCGGGCCGTTGGCCCCCTCGGCCACGATCCGCGCCCTCACCCGCGCCGCGTTCTCCGAATTGATGACACTCTCCACCGAGGCGGGCACCAGCACCGTGACTGGCAGGGACAGCAAGTCCTCGCGGGAGATGGGCTCACCCGGCACTCCACCCTCGTGGACCCTCGCGCCCTCCCCCTTGAGCCTCTCCAGGGCGGCGATGTCGAGCCCGCTGTCATTGTGCCAACCACCGGCATGGTCGCAGACGGCGACCACCCGGCAGCCCGCGGCGGTGAGCAGCCGTGCGCAGGTCGCGCCCACCGCTCCGAATCCTTCCACGGCCACACTGGCACCCTCCAGGGTGAGACCGGTGTTGCGCACCGTGTGCATCAAGACGGTCGCCAGCCCCCGGCCGGGCGCCTCGATGCGGCCTATCGATCCGCCGGCCTCCACCGGTTTGCCGGTGACCGCAGCGGTGACCGAGTAACCGGCGTGCATCGAGAGGGTGTCCATGATCCAGGCCATCACCTGGGGGTTGGTGCCGATGTCGGGCGCGGGAATGTCACGCTCCGGCCCCAAAAGCAGCGCGATCTCGGTGGTGAACCGCCGGGTGAGCCGCTCCAGCTCCCGGGAGCTGAGCTGCTCCGGCGCCACCCGGACGGCGCCCGCCGCGCCACCGAAGGGCAGCGACATCACCGCCGTCTTCCAGCTCATGAGCATCGCCTGGGCCTTGGTGGCCTCGAGGTTGGCGTGGGGCTCGTAGCGCACCCCACCCTTGGCGGGACCCCGCGCCAGGTTGTGGTGCACTCGGAAACCGGTGTACAGCTCCACCGACCGGTCGTCGCGCACCACCGGAAAGTGGACCTGGAAGACGCGCTTGACCTCGCGCAGAACCGCATGCAGGTCGTCGTCCAGATGCAGCAGCCGCGCGGCCTCGTCGACGCGGTGCTGCCCGGTCGCGTACAGGTCCTCGCCGGCGCTGACCCCCACTGCCACGACCTCAGTATAGGGGTCGGTGGGGGGTGGCCAGTTCCTTTGGCGAGGAGGCGCGCGGCGCCCCTGCGCCAGTGGGCAGGAGGCCTGCGCGCCCCACTTTATGGTGAGCTTTTCGGTGAGCGCTGACCGGTCCCGAGCGTCCCAGCGCGCCCGCGGCGCGCGGCGGAATCCTTCATCGACCAGCAGAGGAGCCAGCCGCCGCGTGGCGGGAGCCGCTTTAGGGGATCCGCGTCTCGCCCAGCTCTTCGACGCCCTGGACAATGAGGGCGGCGACCTAGACGCCTACCTTGACGTCGGCGCCGAGCCGGATGCCCGCCTAGGCTCGAAATCGCCTGTGGAACCGGCACGCTGGCCCGACTGCGCGCTCGACGGGGAAGGCGTTGCCGGCTGGGGACGGAGTGCGCCGGCCCCCCGGGAATGCGGGAATGATTCCGCCGCTCCTGGTGGACCTGGTGGCCATGATCGTCGCTTTGTCCAAGGTGTCCCGGGACGAAGACGACTGGGCGTCCACCTCCCGAGCGGCTCACGCCGCCCAGCCAACGAATGGGCACCTGGTGTTCGATGCCCGCAACCCGGTGCGGCAAGCCGGGCGAGAACAGAACCGCGAGCCGTCTCGCCGGCGCCTGCAGCGGTCCACCGTCGACTCGGTAGCGACGTGGGTGGAACTGCCCGAAGTCCGCCCTCAATTCATCTCCTGGCGGTGGACATTCGTACTCGCTGCGGAAAGTGTCAGGCTCACGTCGGACTCGACTCGGCGCCTTTGCACTCGCGCAAAGGGCAGAGCGTCGCTGCGCTCCGGCAGCTTAGCTGCCGTCGACGTGCAGAACGCGCCGGGTCGCCACGGACAGGAGCGGAGGTTCATCGCGCCGCCGCCGGGAGTCCGCGCCCGTGTCAGGCGGCGCAGGGCGAACTGCGGGGATTCCTTATCAGTCGCGGTCCGGGCCCCCCAACTTGACCTTCATGGGGGATTCGCGAGCGCACAGTGGAGACTGATCCACTGCCGCGGGGTGACGCCTGCGCGTACCGGAGCCCGCTGCCGCGCACCTCGCATGGCGCGCGCGGGCGGACGGATGTGCCACAATCGTCAGGCCAGTTGCGCAACCCATTCGACGTCTCACCTACATTGGCCGCC
>JAJYET010000024.1 GCA_021785655.1 bacterium
CACCTTCACCCTGGAGGAGAGGGAGGTGGATGTCAGCGGCTGCCAGCACTCGGAGGCGCTCGTCGAGAGGCTTGAGGAGGCGATCCCCGAGGGGCAGGACCGGGGCGTCCGGCTCCGGGTGGTCGGCGATGTCGCCCCGGGAATCCGGATGGGGACGACCGAGCTCCTGGAGCGGCTCCGGCGCGGGGACCGCTGTGTGGAGCTGGTGATGGACGCCCGCCCGGCGCTGGACCTGGAGTCCTTGAGCCAGGCCCCGGACGCTCGGGGCCAGTTCGTGCGCGCCCTGATGGCCCGCCCGGACTTCGAGAGCCCACTGGTCCAGGCCGCCCTGGCAGCGGGCCTGGACGCGCTGCGGGGCGAGGAGCCGAGGCTGCTGTGAGAGGCGGGCCCGGTGGGTGGGGGGACGCGGGGTGAGGGTCATCTCGGTGACTCTTGAGCGCTTCGGGGCGCTGCGGGGTCGTTACAACCTCGACCCCAAGCTGACGGTGATCGTGGGACCCAACGAGTCGGGGAAGAGCACCCTGCACACCGCCCTGCGGGTGGCGCTGGCCGGGGTGGAGCTCCCCAGCCGGGGCCGGATGCCCAAGGGCACCGAGCAGGTGCTGCGCCGGTTCCGGCCCTGGAAGGGCAAGAGCTTCTCCGTCCAGGCCGAGGTGGAGCTGGGCGGAGGGCGCTACCGCTTCGTGCGGGACCTCGACCAGCCGGACAGCTGCGTGGTGGAGGATCTGATCCGGGGAGGCGATGTCACCGATCGCTTCCGCCGGGGGAGGAACGTGGACGTGGCCGCGCCTCTGGGGATGGGCAGGGATGCCTTTCTGGCGGTCTCCACGGTGGCCCAGGACCAGATCCTGGACATCAGCGCCAGCTCGCTCCAGTCCGACCTGCAGCGGGCCACCGCCACCTCGGGGGCTGGCTCCACGGTCTCGGCCGCCATCGAGGCCTTGCGCAACTGGCGGCAGGAGCATCTGCGCACCGACCGCAGCACCAACCGCCCCCTTGACCAGGCCGTCCGAGAGTTGGACGACACCCGGGGCCTTCTCGCCCGGGCGAGGGAGGCGCGCTCCCACCTGGCCGAGGAGCTGACGTCCCGCGACGACCTGCGGGCCAGGGAGGCCGCTGCCGTCCAGGCCGCGGCCTCGGCGGAGGGGACCTGGAAGGCGGCGGAGCTGGCGGAGCTGGACCAGGACCTCATCGCCATCGAGGAGATCGACAGCTCCCTCTCCCTGCTCCCAGAGGCAAAGGTGCCGGCCAATGCCGCCGACATCCGGGAGGCGGCGGAGGGCGCTCCCCAGCTGGCCACGCAGCTGCGGGAGGCGGAGGCCAAGGTGGTGGAGCACACCCCCAAGGACCCCTCCCAGGCGGTCCTGGCCGACAGGCTCTCGGTCTCCGAGCTGAACTTCCTGGCGGAGGCGCTGGAACGGCCGGTACCGCCGCTTCCGGCTCAGGCGGGGGGAGCGGCCCGGCTCGAGCTGCTGGATCGCAGGGCGGTGGCTCTGCACCGCTGGTCGTCCGACCTCATAGCCACCCTGGGCGGGGTGGCGGGCGTTCTGCTCATCTGGAACGCCGTCAGCGCCCAGGGCAACTCCTTCTCAGTGGAGCTCTTCGTGGGCGGGCTGCTGGTGATGGTGGTGGCCTTCAGCGCCTTCCTTTTCCTCCAGCGCCGGCTGCGCCGGCTGCTGGCAGTTGGGGGCTTCGCCTCGGTGGCCGAGATGCGGCGAACCAAACGCAGCCAGGACCCCGAGGTGTTGAAGACGGTGGCTGCTCAGGAGGAGGTGCTGGCCCAGCGGGCCAGGGCCCGCGCCCGGGTCGCCGAGCTGGGCATCGGCCACCTCTCGGCCGAGCAGATGCGCCAGGTCGCCCGGGAGCTGCCGCCGCTCCAGGAGGCGCTGCACCAGCTGGCTTCCTGGACCTCGACCAGGGACCGGGCCAAAGAGCAGCTCCAGCAGCGGGCCGCGGCGGCGGGGGTGGAGGAGCCCGACCCCTTCAGGGCGGCCCAAAGGCTGGTGGAGATGGCCCGGGAGGTGGGAGCCGCGGTGGAGGCGGCTCGCCGGCGCTCCGAGCTCCAGGTCCGACGGGACGAGCGGCTCAACGGCCGGGACCTGCGGGCTCTGGTCACCCGGGCGGAGGAGCTGCGGGCGGAGGTCGGGGGGATGATGCGCCAGGGCCTCATCCCCAAGACCGGGCGCCCCAGCTCCGAGCTCCGCTTGGAGTACGACCAGCGCCGCAAGGAGCTGGAGGCGCTGCGCGCCGAGCGGCTCCCGCTGGAGGGGCGGCTGGAGCAGGAGCTGCGTACCGCCGGGGACCTGGTGGAGCTGGAGGAGAGGGTGAAGGAGCTGGAGGCCAAGGTGGCCCGCATGACCTTCGCCGAGGAGGCCCTCAAGCTCGCCATAGAGCAGCTGGAGCGCGCCGAGGGGGAGATCCACAACAGCCTGGCCCCGGTGCTGGCCCAGGGCCTCGAGTCCCGCCTGCCCAAGCTGACCCACCGCCGTTACCAGAGGGCCTGGGTGGACCCCGCAGACCTCTCCATGCATGTGGCCGCGGCCAACTCCGAGCGCCAGATCCCGGTCGAGAACCTCTCCCAGGGCACCCAGGAGCAGATCTACGTCTGCCTGAGGATGGTTCTGGCCCAGGCCCTCTCGCCTCGAGGAGAGGCGCTGCCCCTCTTCTTCGACGACCCCACGGTCAATTCGGACGACCACCGCTGCTTCGCTCTGCTGGACACGCTGCTGGAGCTGTGCGAGACCTCCCAGGTGGTGATCTTCTCCCACGAGCGACGGGTGGTGGAGTGGGCTCAGCGCAAGGGCGTGGCGGTCCTCCAGTTGGAGGCGGTGCCCGCCTCGGCGGAGGAGGCTCGGGCCGCGTCCCCCGACGGCTGAACCGGATGCGCATCGTCTCGCTGCTCCCCAGCGCCACCGAGATCTGCTTCGCCCTCGGGCTGGGGCAGAGCCTGGTGGGAGTGACCCACGAGTGCGACTTCCCGCCCCAGGCCGAGTTCAAGCCGATCATGACCGAGGCCACCCTGCCGGAGCAGGGCGGAGCCCCGGGGGACATCGACCGCCATGTGCGCGAGGCGGTGCACCAGGGCAGCAGCCTCTACCGCGTCCGCCAGGAGGAGCTGGCGCGGGCGAGGCCCGACCTGATCCTCACCCAGGAGCTCTGCGAGGTCTGCGCGGTGGCCTATCCCCAGGTGCTGGAGTCGGCCCGCCTGCTCCCCGGCCACCCCGCCGTCCTCTCGCTGGAGCCCACCACCCTCGCCGGGGTGCTGCGCTCGGTCCTGGAGGTGGGGGCGGCCACCGGAACGAGGGAGCGGGCAGCCGAGCTGGTGCGCGGGCTGTGGGCCAGGGTGGACGCGGTGCGGGGTGCGGTGGCGGGGCGGGAGCGGCCCCGAGTTGCCTGCCTGGAGTGGGTCGACCCCCTCATGTTGGCTGGCCATTGGGTGCCGGACCAGGTGGCGGTGGCTGGAGGGATGGACGTCCTCGGGGTGGCGGGTGAGCGCAGCCGCCGCCTCAGCACGGACGAGCTTCGGGCCGCCGCTCCCGAGGTGCTGCTCTGCATGCCCTGCGGCTACCGCTTGGAGGGCGCCGCGGAGCAGCTGGCCATCCTCCGATCCCAGCCCTTCTGGAACGACCTCCCGGCCGTGGCCTCCGGCCAGGTGTATGCCGTGGACGGCTCCTGGTACTTCAACCGCCCCGGGCCGCGGGTGATCGACGGGATCGAGATCCTGGCCAAGATCCTCCATCCGGACGCCTGGCGGGGGCCGGTGCCCCAGGGGTTCCAGCGGGCCGGCTGAGACTCAGGCGATGGCCCTCCCGAAGGCCCGGGCCGCCCCCGCCACCGCTAGCACCGCCAGAACGGCGACGATCGCCACCCCCTCGGCCACGTCGGCCGTGCCCACATGGCCCAGGAAGAGGGCCCGGGCCGCGGTCACCGCATGGGAGAGCGGGTTGAGGGTGGAGAGGGTCTGGAGCCAGGAGGGGGCCAGGCTCATGGGCAGCAGAACCCCGGAGAGGAGCAGCAGGGGCAGCGCCGCGGTGAAGATCACCGGGGCGAAGGAGTTCTCGTCCCGGAGCACCAGCGCCACCCAGTAGGAGATGGAGGCGAAGAGCAGCCCGATCAACCCCACCAGCCCCAGGACCACCACCAGCCCCAGCGGCTGGAGCTTGAGCCCGAAGGGGAAGGCGAGGGCGATCAGGATCGCCGACTGGATCAGGATGGTGAGGGTGTCACGCAGCGCCTTGCCCAGCAGCAGGGCCAGACGGCTCACCGGGGTGACCCGCAGCCGCTCCACCACCCCCTCGCGCAGTTCGGCAATCAGGTTGAAGCCCACCCCTGAGGCGCCGAACAGCCCCAGCTGGACCAGGAGGCCGGGGACGAAGACGTTGTAGGCCCCGCCCGGAGGAAAGCCGGAGAGGCCGGCCACCGACTTCAGGAGCGGCGCGAAGAGCAGGAGGTAGAGGGCGGGCTGGACGATCCCCACCACCACCCAGGCGGGGTTGCGGATGAAGATGGAGAAGTAGCGCTGGAAGACCAGCCAGGTGTCGGCGGCAAGCTTCATATCAACTCCTTTCCGTCGGCAGCTCAGGCCGCCGGGCCGGACTCCCGCAGCGAGCGCCCGGTCTGGCGCAGGAAGACGTCGTCCAGGCTGGGCCGGGACAGGCTGAGGGTGAGGAGCTCCAGCCCCTGGGAGTCCAGCAGCCGCAGCAGGCTGGGGGCGGCGGTCTCGCCCCGGTCCACGTAGAGCCGCACCGTCTCGCCGTCCACCGAGGCCTCCTTCACCCAGGGCTCGGGGCGCACCAGCTCCAGGGCTGTCCCCACCTCCCCCCGGACGCCGAAGGTGATCACGTCCCCGGCCACCTCCCGCTTCAGCTGGTCCGGGGTCCCGCGGGCCACGATCCGACCGTGGTCGATGATGGCCAGCCGGTCGCAGAGCGCATCCGCCTCCTCCAGGTAGTGGGTGGTCAGGAAGACGGTGGTGCCCGCCTCCCGCAGCCTGGCGACCTCCTCCCACATCCTCGCCCGGCTCTGGGGGTCCAGCCCGGTGGTGGGCTCGTCCAGGAACAGGAGCTCCGGACGGTGCACCAGACCGATCCCCATGTCGAGGCGGCGCCGCTGGCCGCCGGAGTAGGTCTTCACCTTGCGGTCGGCGCAGACCTCCAGGTCCAGGCCGGTGATCAGCTCCTGGGCGCGCCGTCTCGCCGTGGCCGGATCGGCGCCGTACAGCCGGGCCTCGAAGACCAGCTCCGAGCGGCCGGTCACGTCCGGGCTGGCCCCTCCGACCTGCCCCACGTAGCCGATCTTGCGCCGCACCCGGTCGGGGTGGCGGAGAAGGTCCTCTCCGGCGACCTGGGCCTCCCCCGAGGTCGGGGGAAGAAGGGTGGCGAGCATCCGCAGGGTGGTGGTCTTGCCGGCTCCGTTGGGGCCGAGGAAGCCGAAGATCTCGCCGTGATGGACCTCGAGGTCGATTCCGGCCACCGCCTCCAGCGTCCCCCGCCGCCCCTTGAAGGTCCGGCGCAGCTCCGAGGTGGCGATGGCCGTGGCGGCCCTTTCATCGGGCATGGGAGTCCTCCACACGGATGGCCCTCGGGCGCATCACCAGCGGCACTTCGTCCCGGCTCATCCCCGTGAGGTCGGGAAGGCGGGCTCCGACGCGCGCCAGCCAGGTGAGCCACTCCTCCCCTACGTCCAGCTCCCCCGACTCCAGAGCCGAAAGCGTGTCGGCGGTGAAGCCCTGCTCGGCCTTGAGCAGGCGCAACCGCCACTCCACCTCCAGTTGGACTATCCGCGGCAGATGCACTTGCTCGCGGAGCGAGGTCTGGACCGCGCCCAGCTGGGCCACCAGCCCGTTCAACGCCGCCAGCCGCACCCTGAGCGCGGTCGCGGCCTCCGGCTCGCTGAGGTAGCCCATGCGGGCCACCGCGGCCTCGAAGGCGGCGGGCCCCCGTCCCGGGTCGGAGAGGAAATCCGCCAGCTGGTAACGGAGGTGGCTCCTCCCCTCCTCGGTGCAGCGGTAGACGGTGCGCTCGGGGCGGTGGCCCTCACGCTGGGTCTCCTCGACTTCGATCAACCCCTCCTTCCCCAGCCGTTCGATCGCCCGGTAGATGGACCTCTGGGTGTGGCTCTCGGCCTCGGTGCGATACCGGATCCGGAGCTGCTGGGCCACCCCGTATGGGTGGTTGGGCGCTTCGGTGAGGATGGCCAGCACGGCCAGGGTGCCGATTTCCGCCGCAGTGATGCGATCAGCCATAGTGCGTTGCGCATTATAGCAGGGCGCGGCAAGGCTCAGCTGTCCGGTGTTTCCAGCACCGCTCCCCGAGCCGCCGATCCCACCAGCAGCTGGTAGCGGTCGAAGGCACCTCCAAGTCGCCTCCGCTTCGCTTGCCAGGAGGCTCGCCGCCGCTCCCATTCCTCCTCCGGAACCCCGGCGGAGAGGGAACGCCGGTCCACGTCGATGGTCACCTGGTCGCCGTCCCGAAGCAGGGAGATCGGCCCCCCCACCTCGGCCTCGGGAGCGACGTGTCCCACCATCAGGCCGTGGGTGGCGCCGCTGAACCGGCCGTCGGTGATGAGGGCAACACGGTCGCCCAGCCCCTGACCGACGATGGCCGCGGTCACCCCCAGCATCTCCCGCATCCCGGGCCCCCCCTTGGGCCCCTCGTAGCGGATCACCACCACGTCCCCTGCGGAGATCTCCCCTAGGGCCACGGCCTCCATGCACTCCTCCTCGGAGTCGAAGACCCGGGCCGGGCCCTGGTGGCGGCGCCAGAGGTGCCCAGCCACCTTGACCACCGCCCCCTCCGGGGCCAGCGGGCCGTGCAGGATCACGGTCCCACCAGTGTCCGCCAAGGGGGACTCCACTCCCCGAACCACCTCCTGCTCCAGGGGTCCGGGCTCGGCCCTTCCGGCGGACTCACCCAGGGTGGTGCCGGTGCAGGTGCCCGCACCTCCCTCCAGCAGGCCACCATCCAGGAGGCGCCGCACCAGGAGGGCGACTCCCCCGGCCCGGGTGAGGTCGACGGCGTTGAAGCGCCCCCCGGGTTTCAGGTCCGCGATCCAGGGGGTCCGGCGGCTCACCTCGTCGAAGTCGTCGAGGTGAAGCTCGGTCCCGGCCTCCCGGGCGATCGCCAGCAGGTGGAGGACGGCGTTGGTGGACCCCCCGCTGGCCATGACCCCGGCGACAGCGTTGAGGAAGGACGAACGGCTGAGGTAGGTGCTCGGGCGGAGGCCGGAGAGAACCATCTGCACCGCCGCCTCCCCTACACCCTCCCCCACCCGGGCCTTGTCGGGATCCGTCGCCGGCACCCCACCGGACTGCAGCGGTGCCAGCCCCAGCAGTTCCACGGCCATGGCCATCGTGTTCGCGGTGAACTGCCCCCCGCAGGCCCCGGCGCCGGGACAGGCGACCTGCTCCAGCTCGGCGAGCTCCTCGTCGTCGATGGCCCCAGCCTCGGCCGCCCCCACCGCCTCAAAGACGTCAAGGATGGTGACATCGCGGCCGCGGAAGCGGCCCGGCATGATCGAGCCCCCGTAGAGGAGGCAGCCGGGAAGGTCCAGCCTGGCCAGCGCCATCGCCGCCCCGGGGATGGTCTTGTCGCACCCCACAAGGCACACCACCCCGTCCAGAAGGTGACCCCGGCAGACGAGTTCTATGGAGTCGGCGATGACCTCCCGGCTGATGAGGGAGGCCTTCATGCCCGCGGTCCCCATCGCCACGCCGTCGCTCACCGCGATGGTGTTGAACTCCATGGGGGTCCCACCGGCGGCGCGGATCCCGCGCTTCACGTGTTCCGCCAGCGTGCGCAGGCCCAGGTTGCAGGGCATGGTCTCGATCCAGCTGTTGGCCACCCCGATCAGGGGGCGGCTGAGGTCCTCCCGACTGAATCCCGCCCCGTGCAGCATGGCGCGGGCCGCCGCCCGCTCCCTGCCCTCAACCAGCTTGCGGCTCGGCCAGCCCGGGTCAACCTCAGCCAAGTGTGTCCCTCCAACTCCGAGGTCAGGTGAGGAGGCCAAAATACCAAGGCCAGCTGGTCTAGCCGCCTCCAGCGCCGTCCTCGACGGGCCCCTTCCCCAGCTGGGGAGCGGGCGGCGGCCGTCCTCACGGCCTGCGGCGAGGGCTCGGGGCGCCCGACCCGGCCCCGGGCCCGCCTCCAGGCCGTCAGGAGATAACCGTCACCGGGTCGCTGGGGACGTCCTGGTTGTAGTTCTGCATCGCGTTCCAGAGCGTCGCCAGCGAGATCGTCTGCACCTCGGGCCCGTTGTACCCGGCCACCGAGCCAGCGCTCTCGGCGTAGGTGACGGTGTCGCCGCCGGCGGTCCCGGCGGAGAAGTTGTAGCCGATGACCGCGATCATGTGCTGGGCCTGGTAGCCGTCCCAGCCGGGGAGGGTGGCGGTCATCACGTGCACCAGAACCGGGCTACCATGCCCGGCGCCCATAAGGCGCCCGAGCCCTGAAAGATCGGTCTCCACCTGTTGCTGGAAGACCGCCAGGGAGGTGATGTGGGTACCGGTGTACGCGTAGCGCTGGGTCCCGGTGATCTGCCCCAGATAGGAGTTGATCGCCACCACGGCATTGGCCCCCGTGGTGCCGTACGACTCCACCACGTGGGCGACCACACCGATGGCATCCAGCGAGGGGACGGTGCCCGTCCAGGTGGACAGCAGGACGGCGATCGCCCCCTCGGCGCAGTAGTTCCGGTGGGCGTAGTCGTTCGGCTCGAGGTAGACCCGGACCGCCAGCTCCACCTCCTGCTTGGGGGAGGGCGGCGTGGGCGAGGCGGTGGCGGTCGGCGCTGAACCTCTCGGTGTACCGCTGGGCGTCGCCGCGGCTTCTGCCTGCTGCGTCGCGGCCGGCGCGGCGGAGGAAGGGCTCACGGCCCCGGCGCGGGGGGCCGGGGAACCACAGGAAGCCAGCAGCACAGATGCCAGGGACAAGAAGAGGAGGAGTGGGGTCCAGTGAGGGCGTTGCGCCGCCCGCCACCAACCTTCCGGGGAGCGCCGCGGCTCCCTCGCCGAACCGACCAGTCTGGCGATAGTCGTCTCCTGCCTCCGCCCACCCAGGGGCGAGTTGGCCCAGCCGTCGACCCGATTCTCCCCGACGAACCTGGGAATCTCATCGGACAGGAGAGGGGCAGCTCCGAGGCCAGAGCTCCAGCGGCCTCCCTGGTCCAAGACCCCGCATTCCACCCTGGACGCCGGCGATCAGGCTCCGTTCGACGAGGGTGACAGGTGGACCTCCGCCCTCGCGGTGCGCCGGCTCTCCGCTGCGGAGATCGCGGGGAGGCAATCCCTGATCGCCTGCCCGGCGGGTGCGCGACCCCGGGCGGCACCCTGTGGACTTGAGGCACCCGCTCCAGCCGGATCCCGGATCACTCGTACCGGCCGCGCAGCCACTCGGCGAGAAGCCCGTTGGCGATGGTCCAGGTGTTGCCTCTGCGCTCGGCGAGCTGGAGCCGCTCCAGCGCCAAGGCGGCGTCCAGGGTACCGCGGTGGCTGACCCCCACGACCGCCTGCACCGCCCTGCCGGTCACCGCCCGTACCGGCCCCTGCGCCAGGAGCTTGAGGAGCCGCTGCTGGACCAGGCTGAGACGGTCGAAAACGAGGGTGAACTCCTCGCGCTGGTCGTCGATGGCATAGGCCACCGCCGCGTCGACCAGCTCTTCGGTGATCTCCTCCGCGCTGAGAGCGAACGCCCAGAAGGCGAGGAGCTGGACGTCGTTGGGAATCCCCGCCGCGGCCTGGTAGATGCGGCTGGCCGCCGCCACCGAGAGGTGCTTCCCGGCCGAGGCTGCCCGCCCTGTCAGGTAGGGGATGAAGTCCGCCTCGGAGATCTTCCCAAGGTAGAGCTTGGCCCCCACGTTGTAGAGAGCGCCGTGCTCCGGCGAGCTCACCATCGCCTCCATGATGTGGCGCTTGCTGCCGGCGAAGACCAGGCTCACCCCGGGGAGGTCGTCCACCAGATCCTTGAAGATGTCCGCGATCAGGGGGGCGATCTCGTACGCCTTCTGGAACTCGTCGATCACCAGGGAGACCGGGTGATCCGGGTCGTCGGCCGCCAGGTCCCCCAGGATCCGCACCACCTCCGGAAGGACGGCCCGCCAGTCCGACGCCGCCAGGCTGGGCCCGAGGGAGACACCCTCCACCAGCCCCGAGGCCGGATCGATCCGGATCTCCGGAGCCACCCGGATTCGCCGCAGCCAGCGACTGAACTCGGTGGCCCGACCCCGCACCCATCCCAGGGGCCCCGAGACCACCCCGTGCATCAGGGTCTGGACCACGTCGTCGGCGCTGCTGCACTTGATGAGGCTGACCCGGCCGGTCCGACCTCCGCTGGCCTCCACCAGGTCGACGGCTCGGCGAAGAAGCGAGGTCTTGCCATAACGCCGGGGCGCGATGAGGATGAGATTCTGGCCGTTGAGCATGACCGCGGCCAGCCTCTCCAGTTGCTCGGTCCGGTCGGTGAAATGGAGCTCGTCGACGGGCGAGCCGAAGTGGTACGGGTTGGTCGCGCTCATGGCGCAATCGTAGCACGCTTAAGGTTTACATGCTCTCCCTTTACACACTCCAGCGTTCTAATAGGGAGACTCCGGTAGGGTGCGGGATGAGGCGACCGGGCGCGGCGGTCGCGCACCAATCTTGGCCACCCCGTTCCTTGTCGCCTGCGATCGCGACGTGAAGGCAGCCGTTCTGCAGCTGACCGAGGGTGAGCGGTTCCCCCGCCCCGCCACCCTGGCCGGCCCCGGCGCCGCCCCGAGCCGGCCCGAGACCGGCCGCTCCTGCCGATCTTGGCAAACTGCGTCGCCAGTGCCCGGCCTGGAGCCTGCCCGGCGGTGTTCCTCTCCTCCTGGGCTTGGTTCTCGGCGCCTCCTCCCAGGGCCCCCGGTGGCTCCGCCGCTCTGGCACCGTCCGCCGGCGGCCCTGGAGCACATGCTCCCCACCATCCAGCTCGTGTTCGCTGCCGGGGCCGGGCGGATCATCCTCGCCACCGAGAGTCGCCTGGTGGGGAAGGAGTAATCCCCGGGTACCGGCCCGATCATCGCGCCACCCGGGAGTGGTCGAGCCCAGCTGGTCCTCGCCGGGCCGTCGGCCACGCCTCTGATCGGCGCCGCCCTCCTGCTCGACCGCTGCTCCCGGGCGCCATCGGGACCCAGCCTGATCACCCTGCACCTCCCCGGGCGCCGGCGCGGACGGGGAATCCGCCCGCGGTCGGCTGGCGGGATCCCGGGCTGGGGGGCGCCAGCTGCCCCACCAGCGCCGCCACCTGCGCTGCGGCCGGGGTGGGGCGGCGCCAACCCGCTCCCTCAACTCGGGAGTGGTCCCCAGCATCCTTTTCTCTCCCCGGGGCGACGCCCTCGCCCTGGCGTTGCGAGGCCTCGTCCAGCTCCATCACCTGCACCTCGGGCTGGTCCGGGGCGGCCCGCCCCGACCCGACCCGGCATCGGCTTTCCCCGGCGCGGGTGGGCAGGTGGCCTCTGGGCCAGGTCCTGCCCCAGCCCCTCTCTCAACTGCCCCAACGGGGGGCCCTCGGGTGAGTGGCGGCCTGGACCCTGGGGCTACGACGGCTGGCGGCGCTGACCTCGGTCAGGGACGGCAGCCTGTCTGGATGGCGCTGCCGGCAACACGAACCGGCAACGGCGCTTGACGCCGTCGGGCGAGCCTGCTATACCTGGGTCACCTTGAACGCGATGCAGCGCACCCTGGCGGCCCTCGAGAGCCCGATGGCTCTAGTACTCCTAATTACCGGAGGGGCCGTCAGCTAGCGTCTGCGCGTCAGTACCGAGCTTGCAGCCCCCCGGAGACCCCGGGGGGCTTTTTTTGTACCCGTTAGGAGGATTGGAAGTGCAGGAACGACAGGACCAGGGACCGAGGGCGGAGACCTTCCCCGAGGACATCGCGCTCAGCGAGGCCGGGCGCAACTGGGTGCGCCGGCGTCACGCCGCCGAGCCCTCCCATGAGGTCCGCCGGCTGGCCGCCGACGCCGCGGTCACGGCCTCCATCGCCAGCGCCTACGGCACCGACTGGTAGTCGCCGTGTCCACCTTCCCCGCCTTCCGCCAGGACCGCCAGAGCCAGCCGGAGCTGGAGGTGGTCCAAGCTCGCAGCGGCGCCGAGGTGCTGCTCTCGGCGTTGGTGGGGCAGGGTGTGGACACCGTGTTCGGAATCCCAGGCGGCGCCAACCTCCCGATCTACCGGCATCTCCCCCAGTTCCCCATCTGGCACGTACTGGTGCGGCACGAGCAGGGGGCGGCGCACATGGCGGACGGGTACGCCAGGGCGAGCGGCAGGGTGGGTGTCTGCATGGCCACCTCCGGCCCCGGTGCCCTCAACCTCGTGACGGGCCTGGCGACAGCCCACTTCGACTCGGTCCCGGTAGTCGCCATCACGGGCCAGGTCGCCACCCCGACCATCGGCACGGACGCGTTCCAGGAGTCGGACGTGATCGGGTCCTGCCTCTCCGTCACCAAGCACAGCTACCAGCTGCGCGACCCCGGGGAGATCGAGGAGGTGGTGGCGGAGGCCTTCCAGGTCGCCCGGACCGGGCGCCCGGGGGCGGTCCTGATCGACATTCCCAAGGATGTGCAGCAGGCCCACCTCGGGGACGACCGGCCACTTGGACGCCTCCGACGGCACGCCGCCCCGGTGCCGGCGCCGGAGGAGCAGATCGAGACCGCCGCGGCCCACCTCTCTCTCGCCCGGCGCCCGGTGATCCTGGCGGGCCGTGGAGTGGCCATCGCCGGAGCCCAGTCGACGCTGCTCAAGCTGGCCACGAAGCTGGACATCCCGGTCGGCACCACCCTGCTGGGCACCGGGGTGTTCCCCAATCCCCACCCCCTGAGCCTCGGGCTGGTGGGGTTCATGGGCACCGGCTACTGCAACCGGGCGGTCACCGACTGCGACGTCCTGCTGATGGTGGGGATGCGGGCAGACGACCGCGTCACCTGCCGCCTGGACGGCTTCGCCCCCCGGGCGGAGCACGTCATCCATGTCAACGTAGACCCGGCCGAACTGGGGAAGACGGTAGCGGCGGACTGCCCGATCGTGGGTGACGCCCGGGACGTGCTGGAGCGGCTTCTGGCCCAGGTGGAGCCCAGCTCCCGCCCGGCCTGGCGGAGGCAGGTGGAGAGCTGGCGCCTCCGGCACCCGCTGCGGCACCCCCACAACGGGCGGCTCCAGCCCCAGCAGGTGCTCCGAGCCTACTACGCCCGCCGCCGCCCCGCCGACATCACCGTCGCCGACGTCGGTCTGAACCAGATGTGGGCGGCCACCGGCTGGAGCGGGGATGAGGCCGGGCTGTTCCTCAACTCCGGGGGCCAGGGGACGATGGGCTTCGCCCTCCCCGCGGCCATCGGGGCCCAGGCTGCCGCCCCCATGAGCCGGGTCTTCGCCATCTGCGGAGAGGGCGGGTTGGTGATGACGGTGCAGGAGCTGGCCACCGCGGTGGAGGCCAACCTTCCGGTCAAGGTGCTGATCCTCAACAACCGCCAGCTGGGAATGGTCCGCCAGTTTCAGGACGACTTCTACGGCGGGGTCCGCTCTCAGGTGGACCACGTGGTGACCCCCGACTTCCCGGCCCTGGCCCGGGCGTTTGGCTGCTTCGGGGAGGTGGTGGAAGACCTCGCGGAGGTCGGGCCCGCCCTGGACCGGGCGATCGCCCACCCCGGGCCGGCGGTCCTGGAGTTCCGGATCGACCCCGAGGCGGGAGTCTTCCCCATCGTGCCTCTGGGCGGCACCCTCTCGGAGTTCGTCGAGTGCCCATACCCGTGACCGGGTCCGCCAGCTCGCCCCGGCTCCTCTGCGTCCGGGTGGAGGACCGTGCGGGGATCCTGCAGCGGGTCACCAACTGCGTGAGCCGCCGGGGGCACCATCTCCTCTCCTGCGCTGTGGCCAAGGGGCCCGAGCAGGGCGAGCTGCGGCTCTGGCTGCGGGTCGACACCGGGATCCAGCCCCCCGAGCAGGCGGCCCTGCAGCTGCGCAAGCTCATCGACGTGGTGGCGGTGGAGGACCTGACCGAGACCGGGGTCAGGGAGTGGACCCTCGGACTCTTCGAGTTCCGGGCCCCCTTCGCCAGGGGGCTGGAGCCCGAGCTCGGGAGGCGAGGGGCCCAGGTGGTGGAACGCACCCCCGAGCGGCTGGTCGCGGCTCTCGGCGGCCCACCCCCGGCGCTGGATGCGGCCCAGAGCGTGTTCGCCGGGCTGGGCCTCCGGGACTTCGCCCGCGGCCGTCCGATAGCCCTTCAGCCCGCCGTGCCCCAGGAGGCTTGACCAGATGCAGATCTTCTACGACCAGGACGCGGACCCCGGCCAGCTGGCGGGGGCTGAGGTGGCCATCCTCGGCTACGGCAGCCAGGGCCATGCCCACGCCCAGAACCTCCGCGACAGCGGGTACCAGGTTCGGGTGGGCCTTCCCCCGGGCAGCCGCAGCCGGGTGCGGGCCGCGGCCGACGGCTTTCCGGTGCTGTCCCCGGATGAGGCGGCCAGGGGCGCCGACGTGGTAATGGTGCTGGTGCCGGACCACGACCAGGCCCAGCTCTTCCGGGACGGCCTGGCGGCCGCGCTCGAGCCGGGGTGCCTGCTGCTCTTCGCCCACGGCTTCGCCATCCACTACGGGACGGTGGTGCCGCCCGGGGAGTGCGACGTGGCCATGGTCGCGCCCAAGGCCCCGGGCCACATGGTGCGCTCCTGCTTCCGAGAGGAGATCGGCTGCCCGGCGCTGGTGGCCGTACACCAGGACCGCAGCGGCAGGGCGCTGGCGCGGGCCCTGGCCTATGCCAGGGGGATCGGGGCCACCCGGGCCGGCGTGCTGCTCACCACCTTCCGTGAGGAGACCGAGACCGACCTCTTCGGGGAGCAGGCGGTCCTCTGCGGCGGGGTGTCGGCGCTGGTCAAGGCGGGGTTCGAGACCCTGACCGAGGCGGGCTACCAGCCGGAGCTGGCCTACTTCGAGTGCCTCCACGAGCTGAAGCTGATCGTCGACCTGATGTACCAGGGGGGGCTCTCGCTGATGCGCTACAGCGTCAGCGACACCGCCGAGTTCGGCGACTACCAGAGCGGGGAGTTCCTCATCGACCAGAGCGTGCGCCAGCGGATGCGCCAGGTGTTGCAGCAGATCCAGGACGGCAGCTTCGCCGAGCGCTGGATCGACGAGAACCGCTCCGGCCGCCGGGCCTTCCTCGACCGCCGAGAGCGGGAGGCCCGGCATCCCATCGAGGAGGTGGGGGCGCGCCTGCGCGGCCAGATGAGCTGGATCCGGCCCGTCGCCGAGGTTCCGGCCCCGGCGGGGGAGAGGGCATGAAGGTCCCGGAGGCCGGCGCACCCGGGGCCGTGGCGCCGCCCGGCGTGGTCCAGTTCTTCGACACCACCCTCCGGGACGGGGAGCAGTCCCCGGGATTCAGCCTCAGCCCCGCGGCCAAGCTCCAGGTGGCGCGCCAGCTGGCCCGACTCAGGGTCGACGTGATCGAGGCCGGCTTCCCGGCCTCCTCGCCCGGGGACCTGGAGGCGGTCCGGACCATCGCCCGCCAGGTGGAGGGCCCGGCGATCACCGGTCTGGCCAGGGCGGTCAGGGGCGACATCGAGGCGGTCCACCGAGCGGTGCGGGATGCCCCTCGCCACCTGATCCACGTCTTCATCGGGGTCTCCGACGTTCACATCACCCAGAAGCTGGGATTGGACCGGGCCGAGGTGCTGCGCCGAACCACAGAGGCGGTGGCCTTCGCCCGCTCCCTCTGCGAGACGGTCCAGTTCTCGCCCGAGGACGCCGGCCGGGCGGACCCGGACTACCTCTTGGAAGTGGTGCAGGTGGCGGTGGACCAAGGGGCCAGCGTGATCAACCTCCCCGACACCACCGGCTACTGCCTCCCGGAGGAGTTCTCCGCCCTGGTGGCCGGGGTGCGTTCCCAGGTGCGGGGGATGGACCGGGTCCTGGTCAGCGTCCACTGCCACGACGACCTCGGACTGGCGACCGCCAATTCCCTCGCCGGCATCGCCGCCGGGGCCCGTCGGGTGGAGGGCTGCATCAACGGCATCGGGGAGCGGGCCGGGAACGCCGCCCTGGAGGAGGTTCTCATGGCGCTCCGGGTGCGCCGCCCGGCACTGGGGCTCGAGGATCACCTGGATGCCCGGGAGCTGGTCCCCACCTCCCGGCTCATATCCGAGCTCACCGGGACCCCGGTGCCCCCCAACAAGCCGGTGGTCGGCGGCAACGCCTTCTCCCACGCCTCGGGGGTTCACCAGCACGGCGTCCTCAAGGACCGCCGCACCTACGAGATCATCTCCGCTGAGGACGTGGGCGCCGACCCCTCCCAGATCGTCCTCACCGCCCGCTCCGGCCGGCACGCCCTGGTGCACCGGCTGCAGCTCATCGGGGTGGAGCTGCCGCAAGCTGCGCTGCCCGCGGTCTGGGAGCGCTTCCTGGAGGTCGCAGACGGGAGCAAGCAGGTCGAGGACGAGGCCCTGATCCGGATCGTGGGCGAGGTCGGGGGACCCCAACCCGGGAAGGTGCCGTGACCTCCGGCGGCCAGCACTTCCGGCTGGCGGCCCTTCCGGGCGACGGTGTGGGGCCGGAGGTGACCGAGGCCGCGCTCCAGGTGCTGGCCGCGGCGCTGGAGGGGAGTGGGATCGAGCTGGAGCTGACCCGCCATCCCATCGGGGGAGCGGCCATCGACCGGGGCCTGGATCCGCTTCCCGCAGCCACCCTGAGGGCGGCTCGCGAGGCCGACGCGGTGTTCCTGGGGGCGGTGGGCGGCCCGCGCTGGGATTCCGGCCCGGCGCGGCCCGAGGCGGGCCTGCTGCAGCTGCGCCGCCAGCTGGGGGCTTTCGCCAACGTCCGCCCGGTGCGGGTCCTGGAGGGGCTCGAGGAGCTGAGCCCCCTGCGCCCGGAGCGGGTCCGCGGAGCCGATGTCCTCTTCGTGCGGGAGCTCACCGGCGGCGCCTACTTCGGCCGCCCCCAGGGACAGGCCGGATCCGCACCGGGGAGGCGGGCGGTGGACACCACCGAATACTCGGAGGCGGAGATCTCCCGGGTCCTGGAGGTGGCGTTCCGGCTGGCCCGGGAGCGATCGCGCCGGGTGACGTCCGTGGACAAGGCCAACGTGCTGGCCACCTCCCGCCTCTGGCGCGAGGTGGCCGCGGAGGTTGGAAGCAGGTATCCCGAATGCCGGCTGGAGCACTGCCTGGTGGACAGCTTCGCCCTCCGGCTGCTCCTCCGGCCCACGGACTTCGACGTCGTGGTCACGGAGAACCTCTTCGGGGACATCCTGACCGACGAGGCTGCCGCCATCCCCGGAACGCTGGGCATGCTGCCCTCGGCCAGCGGAGGTGGAGAGGGTCCCTGGCTCTTCGAGCCGGTGCACGGCTCTGCCCCCGACATCGCCGGCCGGGGGATCGCCAACCCCCTGGGGGCGATCCTCGCCATCTCGATGCTGCTGCGCCTCTCCCTCGACCGACCCGATCTGGCGGCGGCGGTCGAGAGGGCCGTGGCCGGGGCGGTCGGCGACCGCTGCCTAACCCCCGACCTCGGGGGCGCC
This sequence comes from bacterium, assembly GCA_021785655.1. Classification (GTDB taxonomy): domain Bacteria; phylum Chloroflexota; class Dormibacteria; order Aeolococcales; family Bog-877; genus JAJYXT01. The sequence continues at coordinate 17,516 of JAJYET010000024.1, forward strand.
GCCACCACATCCGAGGTCGCGGAGCGGGTCGCGGGACGCCTGGCGGTCCGAGCATGAGCCTCCCCGGCGGGGCCCCGGCCCCGGTCCTGTACGACACCACCCTCAGAGATGGCATGCAGGGCTTCGGGATCCAGCTCAGCGTGGATCAGAAGATCCGGGTGGCTCGCCGGCTGGACCGCCTCGGGGTGGCGTATGTGGAGGCGGGCTGGCCAGGTGCCAACCCCAGGGACACCCAGGTCTTCCAGCGGCTGGCACAGGCACCCCTCTCCCGGAGCCGGCTGGTGGCCTTCGGCTCCACCCGTCGGCCGGGAGTGGCGGCGTCCGACGACCCGTCCCTGGAGGTGACCATCTCGGCGGCCACGCCGGCCGTGGCTCTGGTGGGCAAGGCCTCCCGCTGGCAGGTGGTGCAGGTTCTGCGCTGCTCGGCGGAGGAGAACCTCGCGATGATCGCGGAGTCGGTGGAGCTGGCGGCGCGCCAGGGCCGCGAGGTGGTCTTCGACGCCGAGCACTTCTTCGACGGGTACCGGGCCGACGCCCGGTACTCGCTGGAGGCGCTGGCCGCCGCGGCCGGCGCGGGCGCCCGGTGGCTCACCCTCTGCGACACCAACGGGGGCTGCCTGCCCGGGCCTATCGCGGAGGTGGTGGGGGAGGTGGTGGCACTTTTCGGGCCGAAGGTCGGGATCCACTGCCACAACGACTCGGGAGTGGCGGTGGCGGCATCACTGGCGGCGGTCGAGGCGGGCGCCGCCATGGTCCAGGGCACCGTGAACGGTTGCGGCGAGCGCTGCGGCAACGCCGACCTGCCGGTGGTGGCGGCCAACCTCCAGCTCAAGCTGGGCCGGCGGGTCCTGGCCCCGAAGATGCTGCGCGAGCTCACCCAGCTCTCTGCCCAGTTCGACTCCCTGGCAAACCGGCCCTCTGACCCCCATCGTCCCTACCTGGGGGTGGCCGCCTTTCTCCACAAGGGAGGGCTGCACGCCCACGGCATGGCCCGCCACCGGGCCGCCTACCAGCATGTGGACCCGGAGCTGGTGGGAAACCGCACCAGAACCGTGGTCTCGGACCAGAGCGGGGCTCACAACGTGTCCGCCAAGCTCGCGGAGCTGGAGCTGCCTCCGCTGGACGCGGGTCGGCGGCTGCGGCTGGTGTCCCGGCTCAAGGGCTTGGAAGAAGCGGGGTGGGCGTTCGAGGACGCCGACGCCTCATTCGAACTCCTGGCCCGCCGTGAGCTGGACGATGACCCCGCGCCCTTCGCCGTCCTCGATTCGCTCGTGGTGGCGAACGGTGGCGGGCCGGACCGGGCCGGGAGCGTCCAGGCCAGCGTCAAGGTTGAGGTCCGGGGGGTGGTCGTCCACACCGCCGCCGAGGGGCTCGGCCCCGTGGCCGCCCTGGACTCGGCCCTCCGCCGGGCCCTGGTGCCCCACTTTCCTGAGCTCGCCCAGGTGGAGCTGGTCGACTACCGCGTGCGGGTCATCGATGGTGACCGGGGCACCGGAGCGACCGTCCGAGTGGGCGTGGACTCGTCCGACGGCCGCCGGCGCTGGACGACGGTCGGCTGCTCTGCCAACATCCTGGAGGCCTCCTGCGAGGCCCTATCCGACAGCTATGAGTGGGCGGTCCGCCATCCCCGGATGCGGGCACCCCAATCCAGTACCGCCTGATGGAGGGACCGCCCTTGGAGGCCCAGCGCACCGCCTACCACAAGATCTGGGGCGCCCACCGGGTGGCTGGGGACCCCCTCCAGCGGATGCTGATGTACGTGGACCTGCACCTGGTCCACGAGGTCACCTCCCCCCAGGCCTTCTCGGGCCTCCGAGCCGCGGGGCGCCGAGTGCGCCGTCCCGACCTCACCCTGGCGGTGATGGACCACGTGGTCCCTACCTGGGAGCGCACCCGGGAGACCCCCGACCCGGTGGGGAGGGAGCAGCTGCGCCAGCTCTCGGAGAACTGCGCTGCTGTCGGCATCCCGCTCCTCGACCTCTACCATCGCCGGCAGGGGATCGTCCACGTGGTGGGCCCCGAGCTGGGGCTCACCCAGCCGGGGATGACCGTGGTCTGCGGCGATTCCCACACCGCCACCCACGGCGCCTTCGGGGCGCTGGCGTTCGGGATCGGCACGACGGAGGTCGAGCAGGTGATGGCCTCCCAGTGCCTCTGGCAGGCGCCGGCCCCCACCCTGGAGGTGCGCGTGGACGGTCAGCTCGGCCAGGGGGTGACCGCCAAGGATCTGGCCCTGGGGATCATCCGGGAGATCGGGGTGGCGGGCGGCCAGGGGTCGATAGTGGAGTACTCCGGAAGTACGATCCGCGCGCTCACCATGGAGGGGCGGATGACCGTCTGCAACATGACCATCGAGGCCGGCGCTCGGGCCGGGCTGGTCTCCCCCGACCAGACCACCGTCGCCTACCTGGAGGGCCGGCCCGCCGTTCCCCGCGGCCGTGAGTTCGCCGCCGCCGCGGAGCGCTGGTTGAGCTTCGCCTCCGACCCGGGAGCGACCTTCGACCGCCAGGTCCGCATCGACGCCTCCCAGCTGGAGCCCTTCGTGACCTGGGGGACCAACCCCTCCATGTCCGTCCCCGTGGGCGCCCGGGTCCCCGAGCTGGCGCAGCTCCCGTCAGGGAGCGCCCGGGAGGCGGCGCGCCGGGCGCTGGCCTACATGGGACTGGAGGAGGGCACCGCGATCGAGGAGATCCCCGTGGACCGGGTGTTCATAGGCTCCTGCACCAATGGCCGGCTGGAGGACCTGCGAGCGGCGGCCGCCATCGCCGCCGGGCGCCGGGTTAACCCGAGGGTCCGGGCCATGGTGGTGGCGGGCTCGGGGGCGGTGAAGCGGGCGGCCGAGGAGGAGGGGCTGGACCGGATCTTCCGCGACGCCGGCTTCGAATGGCTGGAGGCCGGCTGCTCCATGTGCCTCGGGATGAACCCGGACATCCTCTCCCCCGGTGAGCGCTGCGCCTCCACCTCGAACCGCAACTTCGAGGGGCGGCAGGGGGCCGGGGGCCGAACCCACCTCGTGAGCCCGGCGATGGCGGCCGCCGCGGCGGTGCTGGGCCACTTCGCGGACGTCCGGCAGCTCGAGCCCGCGGACCTCGGCGCCGCGGCGCAGGGCCGCTGAGGTGGAGGCGTTCACCGTGGTGGAGGGGCTGGCGGCCACCCTCTCCCGTGACGATGTCGACACCGACCAGATCATCCCCAAGCAGTTCTTGAAGAGCACCGGGCGGGCGGGGTACGGAGGGGCCTGCTTCTTCGACTGGCGCTACGACGCCGAGGGCCGCGACCGCCCCGACTTCGAGCTCAACGACCCCGCGTACCGAGGGGCCGAGATCCTGCTGGCCGGCCGCAACTTCGGCTGCGGGTCCTCACGCGAGCACGCCGTCTGGGCCCTGGCTCAGATGGGGTTCCGGGCGGTGGTGGCGCCCTCCTTCGCCGACATCTTCTGCACCAACGCCCTCCAGAACGGCCTGCTCCCGGTGGCCCTCGCCGAATCGGACTGCGCCGACCTCCAGCTGCGCGCCCGCCGCCGCGACGGGTACCGGCTGGTCGTGGACCTTCGGGCCCAGGAGGTCCGGGACCGGGAGGGGCGGCGGGCCCAGTTCCAGCTCGACCCCTTCTGGCGAGAATGCCTCCTGGCGGGACTGGACCCGCTGGGGATGGCGCTGCGGGAGGAGGCGGCCATCTCGGCCTTCGAGCAGGCACGCTCTCCGCTGCTCCCCAACACCCGGCACCGGTGGGAGTAGGGGGTAACTCGCCGGAGGTTTTGGGGGTCCTCTACCAGGGCGAGCCGGGCGCCTACTCCGAGGAGGCGGCCCAGCAGCTCTTCCCCGGGATCCCCGCCACCGGGCGGCCCACCTTTGCCGCCGCCTTCGCCGGGCTCGGGTCCCGCCGGGCCGCGGTTCTTCCGGTGGAGAACAGCCTGGGCGGGGTGGTCCAGGAGGTCTCCGACCTGCTCTGGGCCCACCCGGAGGTGCTCGTCGCCGGCGAGCACTTCCTTGCGGTCCGCCATCAGCTGCTGGCGGCGACCTCGGCTCCGGTGCGGCGGGCCCTCTCGCATCCCCAGGCGCTCGCCCAGTGCGCCGGCTTCCTTGCCGACCGGGGCATCGAACCGGTCCCCCACCCCGACACCGCGGGGGCGGCCCGCTGGGTGGCCGAGCACCAGCTCCCCGGAGACGCCGCCATCGCCAGCGCCGCCGCCGCCGCCCGCTACCGCCTCCAGGTGGTGGCCGAGGACATCGCCGATCGCCCCAGCAACCGCACCCGGTTCCTGGTCTGCGCCCCGGGCATCCTGCAGCTGGCGCCTCCCGCTCTCCCGGCCAAGCTCTCCCTCGGCTTCGTGACCGCGCACCGCCCCGGGGCGCTGGCCGCGGTCCTCCTGGAGTGCTCGCAACGGGGCTTGAACCTGAGCCGGCTGGACTCCCGGCCCATCCCCGACCTTCCGTTCGAGTATCGCTTCTACGCGGACCTGGAGCTGGAACCCGGCCAGGACTGCGCCCCGCTCATCGCGGCGCTCGGAGGGCTCACCTCGGAGCTCAGGGTCTTCGGCCTCTACGCGCGGGCGCTCACCGCCTGACCCCTCCCCTGGAGGGCCAGGGCGCAGGGTCAGCCGACCAGCTCGCCCACGGAGCCGGCCAGTAGGCGAAGGTCGGAGAGCTGGTGCCGCTCGATGGCCCGATGGGTGTGGCGCTCGATGTCCCGGATCTTGAGTATCTCTATGGGGGTGATCAGGGTGAGGGCCACCCCCTCCCGGCCGGCCCGGGCCGTCCGCCCCACCCGGTGCACGTAGTCCTCGGGGCTGGAGGGGGCGTCGTAGTTGATCACGTGGCTGATGTCCTCGATGTCCAGCCCGCGGGCGGCCACGTCGGTGGCGATGAGGAAGCGCACCCTGGACTTCCGGAAGCGCTCCAGGGCCAGGTCCCGGTCCCGCTGGCTGAGGTCCCCGTGGATCACGGTCACGTCGTACCCGCGGGCCAGCAGGGCGGCGTGGAGGAGGTCCGCATTGCGCTTGGTGGCGGTGAAGATCAGCCCGGTGCGGACCTGGGGGCTGTCCAGCAGCATGGTCAGCGCCTCCTCCTTCTCCGCCCAGGAGCACTCGATGCACCATTGGCGGATGGTGGGCACCAGCTCCATCTCCCCGGCCACGGAGAGGGTCTCGGGGTCGCGCATGTGGCGCTCGGCGAGGCGATGGATCCAGGCTGGCACGGTGGCCGAGAAGAGCAGCGTCTGCCGCTGCTTGGGCGTCTGCTGCAGGATCCGCTCCACGTCCGGCGCGAACCCCATGTCCAGCATCCGGTCGGCCTCGTCCAGGATGGCGATGCGGATCCCGGCGAGCCTAAGGCTGTGGCGCTGGAGGTGGTCCAGCACCCGGCCGGGGGTGCCGACCACCACCGCCGGGTGCCGCCGCAGCCCGTCCAGCTGCCGTCCCATGGAATCGCCGCCCACGATGGCGAGGATCTCCACCTGGAGGTGGGCGGCCAGCTTCTCGAACTCCAAGGTGACCTGCGCGGCCAGCTCCCTGGTGGGGCAGAGGACCAGCGCCTGTACGTCGGGGCTACCCACCTCGACCCGCTCCAGCACCGGGACCGCGAAGGCGGCCGTCTTCCCCGAGCCCGTCTGGGCCCCGCCGATCACGTCCCGCCCCTGGAGCGCGCGTGGGATGGTGAGCGCCTGGATGGGCGTCGGGTGGCTGTAGCCGACCCGCTCCAGGGTCTGGAGCATCCCCTCGGTCAGCCCCAGCTCGGCGAACGATTGGGTGGGGAGCGGGGCGGCAGGTGCGGCCCCAGAGGAGACGGGGGCGAAGGTGCGAACCTGTGGTCGGAACGGGCGTCTAGATCGAACTGGCAACACCACCACTATATCCGGGCGGGGCGGTGGCCCAGCCTGGGGAGATCGGGGGTGCCCCGTCGATCGGCGAGAATGGCAGCTGTGGGCGAGCTGAGAGGCGGGTCGCGGGCCGGTCGGCGGCCCAGGTGGTGAAGCTGCTCTTCACCGACCTGGACGGGACGCTGCTGGATCGGCGCCTCACCCTGGACCCGGTGGACGTCGAGGCGGCCCACCGCGCCCAGCGGGCCGGCAACCTGGTGGGGATCGCCACTGGCCGGATGTACCGCTCGGCCCTCCCCTATGCACTCCAGCTGGAAACGCGGCTTCCCCTGATCTGCTACCAGGGGGCGCTGATCCGGGAACTCCCCGGAGAGCGGGGGGGGGAGGTCCTGTACCGGAAGGAGGTGCCACCGGAGGTGGCGCTGCCAGTTCTGGAGCTGGCCCACCGGAGGGGGTATTCGGTCAACATCTACCAGGACGACGAGCTGCTGGTGGAAGCCAAGAATGCCGACGTGGCCTTCTACACCAGCGTGGCGCAGATCGAGGCGGTGGTCGCCAAGGATCCTCCCCTGGAGGAGCGGCTCGGCAAGGGCTCCACCAAGATGACCCTGGTGACCGCCGACCTGGATCGCTTTCCCCGCCTCCTCGCGGAGGTCTCTGAGCTGGTGGGTGACCGGGCCGAGGTGACCAGGTCGCTGGTGGGGTTCTGTGAGATCACGGCCCGGGGGGTGGACAAGGGTGAGGCCCTGCTCTGGCTCTGCCGCCACCTGGGGGTGGACCGCCGGCAGACCATAGCTTTGGGGGACGCTCCCAACGACCTGCCCATGCTCCGGGCCGCCGGCACTGCCGTGGCGGTGGAGGGGGCGGCGGAGGAGGTGAGGGCGCAGGCGTCGCTTCTGGTGCCCGGGCCGGGGCGCGGGGGGCTGGCGGCGGCCCTGGCCCGGCTGGGGATGGACGGGAGCCGGGCGAGTTGAGCCTCTCGGTCGGGATCGTGGGGCTGCCCAACGCCGGGAAGTCGACCCTCTTCAACGCCCTCACCAGGGCCCACGCCGCGGTCGGAGCCTTCCCGTTCACCACCATCGACCCCTCCACCGGGGTGGTCCCGGTCCCCGACCCCCGCCTGGAGCGGCTGGCCCAGGTCTTCCAACCCCCGCGGGTCATCCCCGCCACCGTGACCTTCACCGACATCGCCGGCCTGGTCCGCGGCGCCCACCGCGGGGAGGGGCTGGGCAACCAGTTCCTCGGCCACATCCGCAGCGCGGACGCCATCGCCTTCGTGCTGCGCTGTTTTTCTGCCTCCGACGTGGGCCACGTCGAGGGAGAGGTGGACCCCGTCCGGGACCTGGAGATCCTGGAGCTGGAGCTGGCGCTGGCGGACCTGGCCACCCTGGAGCGCCGGCTGGACCGGGTGGGCCGGGTGGCCAGGGCCGGAGCCGGGGGCAAGCAGGCACGCGCCGAGGTGGAGCTGATCGAGAGGCTGCGGCAGGAGCTGGAGAAGGGGCAGCCGGTCCGGACGATGGAGGTGGCGGAGGAGGACGCGGCGCTCCTCCGCGAATTCCAACTGCTGACCGCCAAGCCGGTGGTCGTGGTGGGCAACGTGGACGAGGCCTCGCTCCAAGGGGAGCTTCCAGCGGTGGCCCTGCCGGTGCGGGAGCGGGTGCTGGAGGAGGGTGCGGAGTTCGTCGCCGTATCGGCCAAGTTGGAGGCGGAGCTCGCCGAACTCGAGCCCGCCGAGGCCCAGGAGTTCCTCTCCCAGATGGGCCTCTCTGAGACCGGTCTTGGACAGCTGAGCGCGGCCGGCTACCGCGCCCTCTCCCTCCTCACCTTCTTCACCGCGGGGGAGAAGGAGGTGAGGGCTTGGACGGTGCGCCAGGGGGCAACCGCTGTCGATGCCGCCGCCGCTATCCACACGGACTTCGCCAAGGGCTTCATCCGGGCCGAGGTCTGCCGGTGGGACGAACTGGTGGCGGCTGGCGGCTACGCCGGAGTCCGGGAGCGCGGGCAGCGCCGGCTGGAGGGGCGGGAGTACCTGACCCAGGACGGCGACGTGATGCACTTCCTGTTCAACGTCTAGACGGGGCTCTCGGAACCCGGGGCGGTCGCCGCCCGGCGGCACGCTCCCGGTGGCGGGCCAGTGAGCTGGCAGGTGGGCCATTGGCCGAAGCGCGGGGGCTATCCTTGCGCCGATGGGTCGCACGGTTTCCCCGCCGGGCAGCCTTCCGCGGGCCGCCAGGGGGTTGGCGGTGGCCACGGTGGTGGCCGCGGTCCTGAGCGTCTTCATCGCCGGTCCCGTCCGGACGGCGGCCCCGCTGCCGGCGGCCCTGGCCGCCGCCCTGCGCCAGGCGCTCTGGTCCGCCGGCGACGGCGGCGGAGCCTTCGTCGTTCTTTGGACCCGCGTCGGCGACCAGCGGCTGCTGGAGACCGGCGGACTGGCCGGTGGGGGGGCGGCCTCCGGCCCCGGAGTCGCCGGGGCATACGTGGCCCTGGTGGCAGGAAGCTTCTCCGTGCCGCCGCCTCCTCCCACCCCCACGGCAACATCGCCCGGGCCCGTCCGTCACCAGCGCTACCTGGAGGTGGTCGTGCCGGTGGTCACCGCTCTCGCCTCATCGAGCCCGGACTACCGCTCGCCCTCTGGCTACCTCTGGAGCTACCTCAACGCGGCCCCGCCCCTGTGGCGGCTGGGCCCGGTCCACAGCGGCCAGCTCCCGGCGCTGCAGCCGACGACGCCCGGCACCGTGCCGGACGTGGAGTGGCTGAACATCGCTCAGGCCCTGGGGGTCCTCGGCCGGGCTCATCTCGCGGTCTCGGTGGGGAGACTGGCCGCCGGGCCGGTATCCGGAACAGTCGTTCAGGAGGTCCCTCCACCCGGGACCCACGCCCGTCCGGGTGAGGTGGTCCGCCTCACCCTCTGGGAGCCCTGAGGCTGCGGTCACCACACGCCCTCGTGGGCCCGGCATCTCCCCGGACGGTTCGGACCGGGCTGTCCCGCAGCCAGGGAGGCCCTCCTTCAACAGGGAGTCGCGGCGCGCCCGCTTCGAGCCCGCTGGGCGCAGGGGCCCGGGCCGCACGGACCCCTGGGCTGGCGCCTCTGGTCACGGCACTTCCGGGTCGTGCCCGTACTGATCAAAGTCCCCGGGGCTCGTCCGCCCCGCTGGGCGGCGACGGCCGTTCGATCGAGGTCTCGGCGACCATCCGGGCGGCCGGGGTTTCACCGCCAGCCCCTTGTGGCCGGCCCCTCAGCCTGGGGTTCCTGAACTGTTCATGGCAGCGATCACAGGTCGGCACAAACCTGCGAACGTAGGGCATGCTGTGGAGATGAGCCGGGGCAGTGGGCGCGCAGCCGGCACATCCATCCCCGCACCGCCATGCACTGGTTTCCGGCTAGCTCCCTCCCCGCTCTCGCTCGACAGCTACCGTCCGGGACCACCCTGGTCGAGGAGGCTCTGCCGAGTGGGCCTGAGCACGTGGCGCTCTATGCCCGCGTCTCGTGGCGCGGGACGCAATCGAGCGGACCCCTGGGTGAATCCTCGGCCGTGCCCGGCGTGTTCAATTGCTGACGGCACAAGGGCCCGGACGACCGAACCTCTCGCCGATCCTCCGCAATGGCACCTCGCCGGGCGACCAGCCACACGAGCTCTTGGCGTGCGCTGAAGTCGAGGTTGTCAAGGCCGCCCCGCACCTGAGTCGTGAACCGATCGAGGGACTGCAGGATGACCTCGAACCGCCCGCGTTGGCCATCCTGCTCCTGGAAGCTCCTCTGCTCAGCCTCCACCATCTCGCGCCGGGCCCGCACCTTCCCAACCCGGGAGAGAAGCTCGCCTTCATCGAACTCTCCAATCTGGAAAAGGTCGAGCAGCCTGTCCTCTTGGCGCCGCAAGGATGCCAGGTGACTGGAGACGGCCTGTGCGGCCGTGGGTGCACGTGTGAACCGAGGGGAGCGGAGCGGGCACTGCACGGTGGTCGGCGGCCGCGCGCCGCCTCTGGTACCCACGTCCGCGCCCGGCCGGTACCGCCCGCCTACAGCACAGGCTGAGCGTCCGCCTCGCGCGCCTGCCCGCCGCTGATGTAGTGCAGGCCCAGCATCGCTGACAGAACCGCAGCTCGCCGCTCGCGGGCACCCTCGGGATTGGTCAGGGGGTTCAGCAGGGTGGGCGCCTGCGGCAGCCCAGCCAGGAGTGCCAGCTGGGCCAAAGTGTCCTTGCCCAACGGCTGGTGGAAGTAGGACTGGCTCGCCTGGGCGGCTCCCACGGCTCCGTCCCCCAGGTACACCTGGGACAGATAGGCGTCCAGGATCTGGGTCTTGGTGAGGTGGTCGGTGATCTTGAGGGCCAGGACGATGTCGACCCAGCGCCCCCAGATGGACCGGTCGGAGCCATTCATGTAAAGGTCCTCCGCCAGCTGCTCGGTGAGGGTTGATCCGCCCTGGCAGGTGCATTGGTGGGCCAGGTCGTAGGTGGCGGCGCGGACCAGGCCCTGGACGTTGATCCCGTGGTCCTGATAGAAGTTCTCGTCCTCCACCGCGATCACAGCCTCCGCAAGGTACCGCGGCACCTGCCCGGGGGTCAGCGGCTGGGTGTGGTGAAGCTGGTCGATGCGGCTCACCTGAGCGCGCAGGCCCAGCGTCGTGGGGGTGGCGATCCAGGTGCCGGCCCAGAGGCAGGTCACCAGCAGCACAAGGACTGCGAGAGGCCTCACCAAGACCATGGCCGCTCGTACTTGCCCGGCCCGGTCACCCTCTGGGTGCTGAGCAGTGCGGCACCGGCCGGTCCCGTACCGCTGCCGGAGGCATCCCTGTCCGGGGCCGTGGGCCAGAACTCCGGGATCGCCTGGTGGCCCTTGCAGGGAGACCCTGGCCCCGGCACCAGCAGACGTCGCAAGTTCGCGGCACACCCCAGGCGCTCAGGGCAGACCCACATGATTGCCTGGGACTCAGATGCGTCAGCTGCGGCGGACGGAAGGAGACTCACGGACCTCCGATCCTGGGAGACGCCAGCGACATCCCCTCAGTTCGGCGCCGACGCGGGGTGCCCGGCCGTGACGGGGCTCATCTCCCGGTTCCATTTGTTCGAAGAAGTGCTCAGTAGCCGGTCCCGCCCGAACCCGGCGACGGGGATGGGTTCGTGGCCCCCTCCACCAAGGGTAACGGGGGCGGCGTGGTCTTGGTTCTTCTCCGATATCCCGATCCCGGCCATGGGGCTGCGGACTGGGGTGCAAGGCGACACGCGGCAAGGCGGTGAGCGGAATGGCGCCGCCATGCTCGGCAATGCGAGGGAGCGGACCGCAAGGGTCCACCGGCAGGGGGCGGGAGGCGGGGAACCGGGTTTGAATGGCCAGGTGCTGGCTCCTCCTGTCCGTGCTGACGGTGGGGCGCGGCAGCATCCCGTGAGTTGCTGCCACTTGGGAGAACCGCCAAGAGCGGCGGCCAGTCGCCGGACGCGATCGGGGGCCGGGAGGGCCCGGCACCCGGGGGGCTACCCGGCGGTCCCCTCCCTGCGACCAGCTCAACAGTCGCCCAGGGGCAGGCCGTTTCGATCATCGGGGGGGGCGATAGGCGGCTGGCGCAGGGTGTCCTGATGCCCCGCCGATGCTCTCCTGACGGGTGTCCTGACGCCAGGCTTGGAAGCCACTCTGGAAGGCATCGATGGCCCGCCAACCGCACGTCGTCACGCGAGGTCCGCCGCCCCGTAGGGAGCCCCCGTCGCGGGAGCGCCCCCGTTCGGAGCACGTGACGGTCGGGGTGATGATGACCCGGGCAGAGCGCGGCGCCCTCGCCATCAGCGCTGCGGCGGCCGCCGCCAGGCGCGCGGCCTTCAATGTGGAGCTGGATGCCGCCACCGAGCTGGCAGCCGTCATCGCCAAACGGGTGCCCCTGGCGGGCTACCATCCCGGCGGGACCGGGGAGAGCTACTTGGAGGCGTTCAGCCGCCGGCTCCAGGCGCGGCTGGCATAGATCCCCACCCCGACGGGACGGTGGCCGAAGGGCTGAGATGGAATCTTGCCCGCCCGGACCCGGATCGGGCCGACGGCAGGTGACCTCGGCGGGCTGGGCGGTGTCAGCGGGACTGGAGCGGTAGATAGGGGACGAGTTCGGCGGCCAGCTTGGGGAGGGTCAAAGAGTGAAGCAGGACCGTTCCTGGCCCGGTCAGCTCCACCAGGAAAGCCCCATTTCCCCCGAAGAGCTTGTTGGCGATCCCGGGGATGGTGCGAATCTGGAAGGGCATGGAGGCGGGGAACAGGCCCACATGACCGGGATGCACGAGGAGTTGCTCACCGGGGTTGAGATCGCGACGCACCAGCTCCCCAGAGAGCTCGATGAAGGCGCGACCGCGACCGGAGATCTTCTGCAGGATGAAGCCCTCGCCGCCGAACAGCGCCGAGCCCAGGCGGCGCTGGAAGCCCACCGAGATGTCGACCTCGCCGAAGGCGCAAACGAAGCCGTGCCGATGAAGGAGGAATCCTCCGGCGTCGAGATCGATCGGGACGATCTGGCCCGGGAGCTTGGTGGCGAAGGCCACTTCTCCCACCGCTCCCTCGGCCGTGTAGCGAGTGAGGAAGATGGTGGAACCTCCGGTGGCGCGACGCAGCGCTCCGAACACTCCTCCCCCGCCTGCCGAGGTGTGCATCCTGACTCCAGGTGACATCCACGAGAGCTCGCCGCCTCGGCGAGTAGGGTCTCCCCCGGCTGGAGGCTCACCTCCAAGACTGGCATCGTGGTGCCCGTAACCCTGGATTCCACACCACACCTCCCGTAGTGGTCGCTCACGCAGGGAACGATCTTGCGATCCCGAGCCCGTCGGGCGGATCGCTGAAGTCGCTGACCCCACTCCTGGCGAGCACCCAGATCCCCAATCGAGTCTGGGCGTGCACCTTCGACCCGGGAAGCAACGTGGTCGACGTCTACGTCAGCTACCTGCGCCGCAAGCTGAACCGTCCCGGGCTGGTCCCCCTGCTCCAAACCGTCCGGGGGGTCGGCCACCGGTTGCTCTCGGGTGACGCCGAGCCCGAGTGAGGGAGTTCTCACTCTCCGCCAACCCCCCGTTCACGAAGGGCGGCCAGAGTGAAACCCAGGGATTCACCCGCAACAGAAGGAGACTCGCAATGAAGGTGCCAGTGATCGGAACGGCGGTGGGCGCGGTGGCGGTGGCCGGCGGCGCGGCGGCGATCGTACTCACCACGGGCGGGGCGAGCGCAGCCATCCCGGCCAAGGTCAGCCTGGCCTCGGCCTCCAGCCCGGCAGCCGCTGCCGCCGACCAGGCGGCGCTGAGCTACGTCGATCAGCACTTCACCGGGGCTGGCGCCGCGGCGGTGCTCAAGACCGAGGCGGACACCGAGCATGGGATCCCGGTCTACGACGTGCTGGTGAAGGCGCCCAACGGGACGATCTACTCGCTGTCGATCCGGACCAGCAACGATTCCGTGCTGGCGGCACATCCGGCGGAGAGTCAGGCAGCCCCGGCCACCACGACCCCGGGCAGCAGTTCCCCCGACACCCAGACTCCCGCGGCGACCAGCTCCAAGGACGCCCCCGATGCCCAGCAGACGCCCGAGCCGAAGCAAACTCCGGAGCCGGCCTCCAGCTCCCAGCGCAACGCAAACGACTCGCAGGATTCCAAGGACCAGCAGCAGAACAGCAGCCAGACCAAGACCGACAGCTGACCCTGACAGCCGACCATCCCCTTCCCCCGGGGACCCCGCACGGCCCAGCCAGGCGGCCACGGGGTCCCCTTTGGGGTACGGGGGCTTTGGAATGTGCCCCATGCACACGTAGCCATGCCCCGGCGCAAGAGGGCCCAGGGAGGAACAGCTGGTGTCGCCAGTGACCAGCTGGACCGAGATCCCGGGGCCGATCCCGCGCCCGGGAGACGAGCCGCTGACCGGCACGGTGCGAGGGGGCCTCGGGGATCACCAGCGGAGATCGCGGGTCAGGTTTCCGCAAGCGGACCTGGTGCGGGCGACAGCCGTCCTGCTGGTCATCGTCATCCACGCTTCCCCTTGGCCCTCCCATGCCACCGCAGCGGCAGATGCTCTCTACTCAGACCTGAGCCTGGCAGCGAGGGTGTCCGTGCCGCTCTTCGTCGTGCTAAGCGGGCTTCTGCTCGCTCACGGGCACCCGCGGACGTCGGGAGCCGGTCGGTTCTGGACGCACCGCTTGCGCCGCACTCTGTTGCCCTGGCTTCCCTGGGCCCTGATCTACTTCGCCTTGACGGTTGGTTTCCAGGGCATGTCGCCGGCGCCATCTCAGAGTTGGGGTTGGTGGGCGGGTGGGGCTGGCCACCTCTTCTTCCTGCTGCTCATCCCGCAGCTCTACCTGCTGTACCGGCTCTGGCCCAAGGGCCCCCGCAGTTCGCTGGTGGCCCTGATCGTGGCCATCCTGGTCCAGGTGGCATTTCAGCTCGGCCGAGTTCTGCTGCCGATCCGTGGCGGCCTGGGCCAGACCATCCTGCTCGACTACGGCTTTGAGGAGTCGCCCTTCTGGGTAGGGTACTTCGGACTGGGCATCTGGCTCGGACTCCACCCGGGGTGGATGACCCTCGGCGGCCGCTGGCTCTTGCTGGCCCTGCCGGCCTCGCTTGGCGCCCTGCTCCTCCTCTTTGCCGGCCTGCCGGGCCGGATCGCCACCAACTGGGGACCGTGGGTCCACGGCACCGGGGCCTTCTTGCGTCCATCGCTGCTGCTGCTGACCGGGCTCGTGTTCCTCGACCTGTGGCTGGCCGCCCCCAGGATCATGGCCTGGGGCGGCCTTCGGTTCGGCCGGATGGCGCAGAGCCTGAGCCGCCACTCCCTGGGGATCTACATCACCCACCCCATCTTCCTGCTGGGGGCCGGGCCACTTCTGGAGATCGCTCCGGGGCCCCTCTCGCTCCAACAGCCGCTGCCCGGGTCGCTGCTGCCGCTGTCCATCCTGGTCGTTGGTTCGGCGGCCTTCGGTTGGGGGTGCACCAAAGCTGTGGTGACCAGCCGGAGAACCGCCTGGACCGTGGGCGAGGGGGCGGCCGACCTCGGGCGAAGCATGAGTGGGACCATCGGGGCCAACAAGCGCCGAGGGGTTGCCCGCGTCAACTCGCCACCCGGCCGGGAGTGAAAGGACGGACAGCTCGATCTTCGCCAGAGCACCGCTGCAGGGCACTTCCTGACACGCTGGTTGCCGGTACCCATTGTCCCTGGGTAGGTTGAGACGCCCCGAGTCCGCCTCACGGCGGGCCACAGGCGGGAGCCACCACCTCAAGTTCCACGACGCTCCGGACAAGCTCTACGATAGCGCACGTACAGGTCGCGCTACGTGGGAGGACGCATGCGCGGAGCCCGATCGATTCGGCGTGCCCGCCTCGAGCACGACCTCGGTCCCGACATTGACTCCACTGTAGGGGACGTGACCGCCGGTTACCGACCATCTCTGCAGATGCCGCGGAACCGGGTCTGCCCGCCGTGGAAAAACGCCGCCGGGCACAAGGCGAGGTTCGTCACCCTGGCGAGGGTTCCCCTCCGAGGAGGTGGGCGCACAGGAAGTAGCAGCTGAGGGACCCCAGCGCGAGCAGGGCCATGAGCAGGGAGGAGATGGGCCGCCTGAAGTCCAGGAAGCTCGCGCCGTTGAACCCGGCCCCGATGACCATCGCCGCGGCCACCACCGACAGCGCCGCCACCCACCCCCCCCGGAGCGTGACCGCACGCACGGCGAGGACCATGGCCATGGCGGCGACCGCCAGCCCGAAGGCCGCGTGGATAGTGAGCCCAGCGGCCCTGAGCCGATCGCCCAGGCGACGCTGCTGAACGATCCGGAGAAGTACTCCGAGGGCTCCGCTCCCGGGTGGTGGGGCGGCGCCTGGACGTACAGGTTCACGACCATGCCGACGCCCATCTGGACGATGACGAGGACCGCTGTCCAGAGCGTGAGCCGCCGGAGCGCGGACTGCCGCCGCGATGGCCTCGGTCGGTCGGCTGCGTGCGCCCGGTCCACCGGCCTGAGGCTAGAAAGGCGGGCCACCCGTGTCAACCATCCGCGGGCGAGGGAGCGGGGCGGCGGCTGCAGGAATCCCTCGGACTCTCCGGCGGCAGTGCCTGCTTCCGGGGGCCGGAATGCCGGTCATCCCGAATCCGCCCACTTCAGCACTCTGAGAGCTCGCAGCGTGTTCCACCGGCTCGGCCATCCCTCCCCCTTGTCGATGGGGAAGTGCAGCCGGCCGGGGTGGGGGCTCTCGAGCGGCCAGCGTCCGTGGGTATCGGCCTTGGACCGCACCAGCTCCACAGCCTCCTTCACCCGGGGGTCGGGCTCGGTCCCCGCCAGGCGCAGGAAGTCGAGGCCCCTCAGAACGTCGTAGTGCCAGTAGGTCGGGAACGAGAAGGTGTCCCATTCGGGGTCGATCACCTCGCCGGTGGAAAGGCGGCGCCGCATCCTGCGCTCCAGGAGATACTCCTGGCCCCTTGAGCGGGCCTCCTGGACGCCGGACGACCCCCCCGTGGCTCTCTCGTATTCCAGCAGTCCAGAGAGCACCTCGATGGTGGTGTGGAAGGAGCCGCTCACCGACCCGTTCTCGCGCTCGCAGTTCCAGCCCCCATCGGAGAGCTGCTCCGCCAGCAGCCGCTCCACCACCGGCCCCACCTCCTGGCCGAAGTAGGAACCGACCGCCACCACTCGGCCGTTGATGCAGGGCTCCACCTCCCCGGCGAAGTAGGGCTCCCCATCGTGTTCCCAGCGGCAGCGGGCCGCCACCAGGCGCACGGCCCGCTGGGCTGGGGCGCTCTGCGGTGGAACCCCGAACTCTCGCAGCAGGGAGAGGCTCCAGCAGGTCGAGGTCCACTCCGGGAACAGGGTGCCCCGCCGATCGGCGGGCAGCGAATGCCACCAGCTGGCCGCCTCGGGGGAGGTGAACTCGGGCTCGCCCCCCTCCCATTGCCCGTCCGGGCGCTGGAGGCCCAGCAGGTGGGCTCCCCAGCCCTCAACTGCGACCCTGGCCCGCTCCTCCTCCACCTGCTCGGCGGGGGCGCCGAGGAGATCCCTCATCACCTGCCAGCGGATGGCCGGGTCGGAGTCGAGGAGCCAATCCAGAACGCCCACGGCGGCGCATCTTAGCGGTCCCGAGGGTGCGCGGAGGTCAGCCCAGCGGATCCCCGACGGGGGCGACCACCAGGTGGCCCCGGTCTATCTCCAGGATCAGGACCACCTCCCCCACGGCAAGCGGGTTCCCCACGGCGCTGACCGCCGGCCAGTCCTCCCCGCGAGCCCGGACATTGCCCAGGTGGATCGAGCCGGGGATCGGGGACGAGACCACCCCCTGCTCCCCGAGCAGCGCCTCGATGCCGTTCAGCACTTGCCGACCATTCGGACTGCCGCCTTGACGCCTGGGGTGACCTACCCCGCCTTGGGCCGGCTGCGCCGGGGCGGTTCCGGGGGGGGCACGGCCGAGGCGCCGCCGGCGGCGCCGTTGGCTGAGGGCTCTGGTCCACCGCTCCGGGTGGCTCCCGCCAGCGCCTCCGCCGCTCCCATGAGCCCGGCGAAGTCGGCCGGCACAACCAGCTTGGAGTTGGGGCTGTCGGCCAGCCGGGCGAGGTTCTTGAGCTGCCAGTAGGCGAGGACGTCGCTGCTGGCCCGTCCCTCATGCACCGCCTGGGTGACCGCCGCGATCGCCGCCGCCTCGCCCTCGGCCTCCAGCCGCTGGCTCTCGCGGAGGCCCTCGGCCTCGAGGATCTGAGCCTGCTTCTTGGCCTCCGCCGCCAGCACCGTGGCCTGCCTCTGGGCCGTGGCCCTCGTGATGTTGGCCTGGGCCTCTCCCTCGGCCTGGTTGATGGCGGCCTGCTTGTCCCCCTCGGACTTCAGGATCACCGAGCGCTTGTGCTGGTCCGCCTCCTTCTGCTCCTCCATCGCCCGGAGGATGTTCTGGGGCGGGAGGATGTCCAGGACCTCAATCCGGTTGACCCTGACTCCCCACTTCTCGGTGGCGTCGGCGATGTGCTCGCTGAGCAGGGTGTTGATCTTCTGGCGCTCCGAGAGGGCCTCGTCCAGGGTCATGGTCCCGAACACCGCCCGCAGCGCGGTCCGCCCGATCTGATCGATGGCCACCAGGTAGTCCTGCACCTCGAAGAGTGCCTTGTTGACGTCCACCACCTGGTGGAAGATGGTGGCCGAGACCCCCACCGCCACGTTGTCCTTGGTGATCACGTCCTGCTTGTCGCCCCGCCGCGGCACCTCTCGCATGTCGACCCGGGTCATGCTGTCCAGGATCGGGAGCAGGAAGATGAGCCCCGGGTTGTGGGTGGCGTGGAAGCGGCCCAGCCGCTTGACCACCCCCTTCTGGCCCTGCTGCACCACCCGGACCGTGGCCCGCACCAAGAGGGCCAGCAGGACCACCACGACGATCAGGGCGATGAGGCCTCCCATGGCCCGGACGGTATCAGAGTTGGAGCCGCGATGAGTTCTGGCCGCGCCTGCGGCCCTTCCGCGTCGGCCCGGGGGGGATTGACGATCTGGTGACGGGGCTTGCGCTGCACAAGATGGTGTGGTTAAATCCTCTCTGGGCACAAGATGTGGCCCCACACGCATCGCCCACGCAGGCAGTGGGCGCTGGCAACGCTTCGTCCCCTCCTTCGCCGATAAGACCCCCTCCCGCCTGGCGCTCGCTGCCTGCACCTTGACTCCACCCGGGCCTCCCCCGGGGCATTGGGTAAACTGGCGCCGCGCCCGATCTGAAGACGCCGCGCACCACCAACCGGGAGCCCCACTTGGCCAGACGAACCAGGCACCGCGCCAGCGGAGCCGCGCGCAAGCGCCCCGCCCCCGCTCCCCGACCCAGCGCGGGCGTGGAAGCGGCCGCGCCGGCTGGCGAGGCCACGCCGGCTCCTCGCACCACCCCTGCGGCGGAGGCCGCCGCGGCGGCGCCGGTGGCCCAGGGCGACGGCTCCGCCTCCCTGCTGCCCCGCCGTCAGCCCGCCGGGGCGCCGCGGCGCGAGGTCGCGGAGGCGGCCCCGGGGGAGGTGGCGGGGTCCACCGGCGGGGCCACCGAGGCGAGCCCTCAGCCGCCGGCCCCGGCAGGGGCCCAGGAGAGCCTGCTTCCCCGCCGGGGAAGGGTCGCCGGCCGGGCGGAGCGCCGGCGTCAACAGGAGGCCGCCCTGGAGCCGCTCGGAGAAGACCCGGCGGTCCCCCTGGACCGCACCCCCTACCTCATCCTCGATCTGCGCCGGGTGGCGCTGGTGTCCGGGCTGCTGGCCGTCCTCGTGGTCCTGGGGTACGTCTTCCTGCACTGACCTTCCCGGGAACCGCGGGGACCCGAACGTATACTCCTTCGTCATGCGGGTGATCCTCTACACCGGCAAGGGCGGGGTAGGAAAGACCACCATCTCGGCGGCCACCGCCGCTCGCTGCGCCGAGCGGGGGCTCAAGACCCTGGTGATGTCCACCGATGCGGCTCACAGCCTGGGCGACTCCCTGGACGTGGAGCTGGGGCCGGAGCCCCAGGAGGTGGCGCCCAACCTCTTCGCCCAGGAGGTGAACGCCCTGCACGAGATGGAGGGCCACTGGGAGAAGATCCACCAGTACCTGGCCATGCTCTTCAACTCCCAGGGCGTGGACGACATCATCGCCGAGGAGCTGGCCACCCCCCCGGGGATGGAGGAGGTGGCCAGCCTGATGTGGATCCGCCGTCACGCGGCGGTGCAGAGGTTCGACGTCATGGTGGTCGACTGCGCCCCCACCGGGGAGACCCTGCAGCTGCTGGCCTTCCCGGACGTCGCCCGCTGGTATCTCAACCGGATCTTCCCGATCCAGCGCCGAGTGATGAAGATGACCCGCCCGATGGTCCAGCCCTTCATCGGCATCCCGCTTCCGGCCGACGAGATCTACGGCTCGGTCCACGGCCTCCTGCTGGACCTGGACTCCATGAAGGAGATCCTCACCGACCCCAAGACCACCACCGTGCGCATCGTCCTCAACCTGGAGAAGATGGTGATCAAGGAGGC